>JAFKEE010000048.1 GCA_017307505.1 Acidobacteriota bacterium
AAACAACATTTGATTATCAAAGAACCACCGGGGAAGCCGTCCACTGCGACGACACCCGAAACAGCTTTAGAACGTTCACGGCGAAAGCCCAGGGCTCGCAAGAGAACAGATCCCGGCACCCTCGGAGATTAATTCACGAGGCAAAGATCATAGCCTCGAAGGATTGGACGCTTGGGGTGCGTCCTACCTCCGGGGTTGGGTTCGTGAGTCCGGTTCTGGCCGGTGATTGGGCTGTCCCTGGATTGGGTGCAGAGGGGCGGCCGGGCTTTGCGCTGTTACGGACCGGGTGGGCCTCGGCCTCGTGTGCTTGGCGCTGGGTGCGTGTGGGGTTCGGAGTGGACGGGTGGCCCGCCGGTGAGGCTCCGGAGCTGAGGTTTGCGGGTTGTTTGGGTTGGGTTTGTTTGCTCGTGGGGGTTGGATTGGGCGGGCCGGCTCGGGGTGGTGGTCTGCTGGCTTCGTGTCTTCGTTGAGGACTCGGCGGCAGACGGTGGATTGCGATCTGGGCGTGGTTTGGGCGCCGAAGTTGGGTTTGTTCGCTCGTGGAGAGTGGATTGGACGCGACGGTTTGGGGTGGTGCTGGGGCTGAGCTTTGGCTGGTGGGGGGATTGCGCTGCCGGCGTTGGGTTTGATCCCTCCGGGAGAGTGGATTGGGGCTCCGTGGCCCACTCTGTGGAAGACGCGAGGGGGACAGGCGCCCGCTTACTAACGTGCGCGGTTCGCAGTGCGGGGGAGGGGCCTGGTTTGCGGGACCGGTTTAGGAAACGGAGGCTGAGGCCGGGGACTGTGGGGGGACGGATTGCCTTGACGGCCTGCGGGGCTGGGACGGGGCGGACCGGTCGGAAGCCGGCTCTCGTGCTGAATAGGGATGAGCAGCCTCCGGCCGGCGGGTGGTTTCCGTTCGTGGAGACGGCGGATGAGGGTGAGCCGGCATCGTCCGGTTGGCTGGACGGGCTGGGGTTCCACGACCCGATGGATTCGGATTGGTTGTCCATGCTGAAGGATGTGCCGGAATTGGCTGCCATTTCGATGGGGCGGCTGGAGCCGGCGGCGGAGGCCAGGAGAGCTTGGGTCCGAGCGGGGATGGCGGTCTGGTGCGCTTCGTCTCCGATGATGTAGGGGAAGATCGACTTCTGAATGGCGCGAATGCGGACGCAGATCCAGGCGTGATAGCGGCCAAAGGCCTGAATGACTTCGGCGTGGTTTTCCCGGATCCAGAGGGAAGCATAGGGGACAACTCCGCTGTTGACACGAAGGGCTTCGGCCCAGAGCTTGCCTTCCAGTTGGAGGAGCCGGCGTTCGTGGCCGCGGAGCATGAGGCGATGGACGAACAGGGCGCGGAAGCGCGGGTCAGCGATGTCCGCGGTTTCCTCCAGCGCTTTGCGATAGAGGAGGTCCTCGATCTCCTCGGGCAGGCGGTGGAACTTCGAGTATAGGTTGTGACGGCGTGCGTTCTGAGAGACGCGGCGCTTGCCTTCAGGCGTGCGAGGGCCGGTCGATTTCTGGGCGTTGGCGCGATTGGCGGCCAGGCGGGGCTCGGAGATGGGTTGCTTCGTCATGACAGTAGTTCCCGGCGCTGGGCATCAGCGTGGTTTGCTCCTGAGGGTCTGAACGGGCAACACGACCGCTACACCTTGCGTGTTGTCCTCTGGCGTGGAAGTTCGATGGGCGATCGCTCCATCCATTCCCGCCTGATCCAGCTCTGTTCTTCTCTTCATAAATCTCCTTGGCCGGGATTATATTGGTCGAAACCCAAATCAGCCGCCATTGAGGCATGAGGTAGCTGTTCGCAAGTTATTTCCAGTCATATGGTTATGGGAAATTTGGCTTTATTTTGAAAGCGTGTGACCGCGCTGGGGGCGAGGCTGAATTCCGGGAAAACCGGGGCTCGAGGGTTGATAAATGACGGTTTGGAGATCGTACCGGGCGAGGGGGCGGCGGCCCGACAGAGGTTCCCACGGCAGCAACGAAA
Organism: Acidobacteriota bacterium; assembly: GCA_017307505.1. Lineage (GTDB taxonomy): Bacteria > Acidobacteriota > Terriglobia > Bryobacterales > Bryobacteraceae > Paludibaculum. The sequence continues at coordinate 1,970 of JAFKEE010000048.1, forward strand.
CCAGGAGCTTCCTTTGGCGCCGGGATCACGGCGAAGGAGGGAAAACCACGATGCGCATTGAAGGGGTTCGAGGACAGAGTTTGCGGCGGCTTGGCGCTCCGGATTGGCTGTGTGCGTCAAACCAGATCCAACGGACTGCCTGGCAGGGCGGCTCCGTGGGGGCCCGCGGGTCAGCAGTGGTTGCGGGTGGGTATTCCAACTTTTGCGATCATCTCTAAAAACTGAGGATGGTCCCGTAAGGGCGTGAACAGATCCAGGGGCCGAAGGGAGAAGTCCGAGAGCCAGGGCATCCAACTGAAGCGCGACCGATAAGCGGTCTCAAGCCAGTGGAATGCGAGGTCGTTTTCGCCGAGTGCCGAATAGACCACGGCCAAGCCCCAGTGCTCCATTGGGCCGGGTGAGTCCTGCAACTGCGCCGCGATCTTTTTTGCTTCGTCCGGTTGACCCATCAGCGCGAGAGTACGCCCCAGGGGCCATTTCCAGGAGGGATCCGCGGCGGCTCTCCGGTGAAAGGGGAGAGCTTCCTCGATTCTGCCTTGTTCCGTCAACACCCAGCCGGCAACGGCCAGTCCCTCGGCGAAATCAGGATCCAGCTCGATGGACTTTGCAGCCTCCAGCAGGGCTTCCTCCCACTCTCCTTCTTCGTAGCACTGCCAGGCCAGATCAGCAGAGAACAGCGGCACGAGCGGCTCCAGTTGTTGTGCCTGCCGCATTACCGACAGAGCTTCCCGCGGCCGGCCGCGCAGGCGCAGATACCACGAGTAGTTCCTGAGCACCTCGGCAAAATTGGGCTTGAGTTCGAGTGCCCGCTCCAGGTCGCGGCCTGCGGCGTCCAAATCCCAGTCCCAATACAGTTCGGCCATACCCAACGCAGCCACTGCTTCCGCAACAGGGCCGCCCAGGGTCAAGGACCGCAGGGCCGCGGCCTTTGCTTTTAGCGAAGCGTCAGGAAACCTCTCGTGGCCCATGATGGCGAAGCCCAGGGCCAAACTGGCGTGGGCAAAGGGGTCAGAAGGATCGTCCGCCACTGCCTGTTCGAGATAAGCGAGGCCCAACCGGAAGCCTTCGGGCGTCGATTTGTTCAGGTGAAAGGTTCCCTTCAGATATGCCTCGTAAGCCTGCGACCTGATGCGTGGCCCGTACGTCAAACGGGCCTTCTCCTCCGGGGTGACCACCACGCTGACATTCCTGACGATGGCCTCGGCGAGTTCGGCCTGAAGACTCAGAACGTCCTCCCAATTCCTGTCGAACGTCTCCGTCCACAAGTGGGTGTCGGTGGCTGCGTCGATGAGTTGGGCCACGATGCGGACGCGCCGGCCGGAGCGCACGACAGAGCCCTCGACCACCAGTTCCACGTTCAGTTCTCCGGCGATTTCCCGCAGTTGTTTCGGGGAGCCCTTGTAGGTCATGGCGGAGGTTCGCGAAATGACTCGAAGACTTCCGACCTTGGACAGGTTCGAGGTGAGGATCTCCGTCATCCCGTCGGAGAAGTATTCCTGTCCCGGATCGCCGGAAAGATTGAGAAGAGGGAGAACCACCATCGAGCGGGCGCGAGCAGAGCTGCCGCCCCATTGCGGGGCAAGGGTATTGGCAGGCTCGGGCGTGACCGCCGGCGCGATGCGATAGCCCCGTTTGGCGACGGTGACAAGGATTGACGCCTGCTGACCGGTCTCCCCAAACACGCGGCGCAACTCCCCGATGCAGCGGGTTAAGGCATCATCGGTTACGAACGCGCCTCTCCAAACGACCTCGAAGATTTCCCGCTTCGAGCACACCTCGCCATGGCGGTTCGCCAGGAAGACCAGGACATCCATCGATCTTGGGGTAACGCTATGTACACGGCCATCCCGCACGATGCAGTTCAGGGAGGAACGGACAAGCCAGGGTCCAATTCTGAAATCCATCCGACGCGCTCCGCACCAAACGTACCAGCGCGGCCGGCGTGCCGCAAGGGATCTGGGGGCCGGGCAGCGTGAGGAGGCTCCCGACTCGCAATATCGGCGAAATATCGGCCGGACATCAACGCCGGCTGGGATCGCCGGCGTAATGATGGGTCTGCCCACGGAGGCAAGACACCATGAGACAACAAAGTACATATACGACCCCGGCTGCAGGGGCAATCAGAAGTTCAGCGAGGAAGGCGATAGCCATCCTGGCCACGATCGGGGCGGCCGCCCTGTTGGTGCTGGGACAAGGCGCCGCGGCGCAGATGCGCACCAATGCGACGGCAACGCAACTCGCGCGCGCTACGCAGATCTCGGCCACCATCTACGGTGCGTACGATTACGGCTTTGAAGGCACTGGCGCATGGGTAGGGTTCGCCCTGGTCAAACTTGGAGAGGCACCGGCCAAGACCGCTACCTTCGTTGACCGGAACACTTCCTTTGATCAGAGGCAAAACGGAGCGATCTACGGCACGGAGGTGATCACCTTCACCTTTACCGATGGCAGCGGCACGTTTGAGGTTCAGGCCCGCTTTGAAGGCACGCCAGCAGCCACGCCCGGCCTTTACAACCTGCATGAGACCGGCACGATTGCCAATGGGACGGGGTTGTACTCCGGAGCGTCCGGGTCCGTTTCCGTGGAAGGCCCGTTCCTATTCCCAGACCCCAGTATTACGTCAGGCAGCGCGCCCTGGATCGCCGCCATGCATGGGGCAGTACTTGGCATCAATGCACGCTGAGGGCCGGGTTGCCGCGCAGTAGAGGCCCACTCCAGCCAAGCGGTCCTGATGAAAGAACCGGGCTGACGCCGTCTGTGGATGGAGGGAGGCAGGCGGACGGCTGCGAGCAAGACGCAGAGGGGCTGTTGCCACGTCTGCTAGGGAACAGTCCACAAACCCGCAGCCTGCCACCCCGTATCCCGGCTGAGGGGATCAAACATTCGCAAGTATGTCGTCCTGGCGCCTTTCATTGGCGCCTTAAAGGTCACGGGCAAAGTCACGACCAACTGTTGGGCGCTGCTTTGGACGGTGGTGGCCGCGGGGTTGAGCGTGCAGGCCGAACTCGTCAACATACCGGACGACACGCCGGGTGAGATCGGGCCCAGAAAGAATCCGAAGTCCGATGAGTACATCCATAAGCCGTTACCCGCTCTGTCGTAGTGGGCGAAGCAGAACGGTTGCCCGCCGCCATCGGCCGCCGCCGCGACCAGAAACTGCACCCACCCCAAGGAGGTCCCTCCAAAGCCGGGAGGATCCGGAAAGGTCAGCACGAAGGACGCGGCTGCAGCAGTGCCGTTCAGTGGACTGACCGACAGGTTGGGGAGAGGCGCCGAGGACTGCGTCCATGTGCCTCGTTGAAGCCACCTGGTGTCTGCTTCGGAGATATCCATGGCTCTCATGTAGATATTGCGGTCGGAGGCTGTCTTGAAGACCAATGCGAGGTTCAGCGAAAGAGTGGAACCGAGGCCGGCGGCAGAACTGGCTGCGGTATTCAAGGCGCAAGACGAGCCCTGCAAGGCGATGGAAGCGAGACCGGGCGCGATGGGGCCCCGAAAAAACCCCTCCAAGTCGGAGTAGAGCCAGAACCCGTTGCCGCGGACGTCGTAGTGAACGAAACAAAATGGCTGTCCGCCTCCATTCTGAGCGGCGGCGATCAGGAACTGGACCCACAAGAACTGTCCATAGCCCTGCGTGTGACTGTAGGATGCCTGGAACGCCTGCTGAGAACCGGCGCCCGAGGCCGGAGCCACGGCCAGAGCGACAGACTGAATGGAAGACAGCTTCGCGGTGAAGTTCAGGATCTCATTCGAATGCAGGTTGGCGAAGGTGATGCTGGGTGGCTCAAAACTGTAATTGGGCAGAGATGGGGTAACGGTATAGGTCCCACCCGCGGCCAGGCTGGCGAAAGAATAGTCGCCATTGCCTGCCGACGTCGCGGAAGCGGCGAACGATCCCGTCAGAGCCAGATGGGCTCCGGCAATCCCTGCGTTGCCGCTGATGGAGAAGACCGCCTGGATGGTTAATGGGATGCTGATGCTGTTGTTGGATGGGTCCGCATCGGAGTCCGGCCCGGTCACGGAAGCTGCAACGGAGAACAATCCAGCGATATTTGCGGCCGCCTGGATCGTGATGGTGGCCGAGGCTGCAGGAGCCAGACCGCCCACGCTGCACATCACCTGGTGATTGGCCACGCTACACACACCCCGGGTGGTTGAAAACGAGAGGATGCTGGTGGCAGCGGGAAACGTAATCGTGGCAGAAGCGCCGGCGGCGGCAGCAATACCGGCGTTCGATACGACGATGGCCGCGGTAAACCCGGAGCCTTGCTGAACAGAACCCGGCGACAGAGTGCCGGCCATCGCAAGGTCCGAATTGGCGGAGGCAATGAAGTTTGCGGTCTGATTGCCGCTGGTGATGACCAGACTGGCCGCAGGAGGAGTAAATACAAAGTTTGGGTAAGCCGGCGTCAAGGTCACGTTGCCGGAGGCAGGCAGATTGTAAAAGGAGTACCGTCCATCCGGAGCCGTTGAAGCAGTGCCGAGGTTGGGATCGGCGATCGCGACGCCGGCGAGTGGATGAGCCGCTGAATCCAGCACGGTTCCGCTGATCGAGTTCGGCGTCCTCTGGATCTGCAGATGATCCACCGAGGCTGAGAACAGGGTATCGGGCAGGGTTCCGCCGCCCGCCATCTGAGGGGGTGTGAAGTTGGAGGGTATGAGGAAGGCGGCTATTTCAGTGGCCTGTGCATCAGAACCGCCCGTGACCACATCCCCGGACCAGGTGCCATCGCCCAGGATGAGCGTCACCGGCTGCGCGAAGGTCGGTTTGGTCCACCACCCCCCCGCGACTTTGATGTAAACAGCCACGCCGTATGATGCGGGACTGACATGGGAGACCCGGCCCTGCAGCGGGAGATCGAAACCGTAGGGGGGCACGAAGACAAAACTGAGGGCTGGGGTGCCGGGGCCATCGATGGTCCCATCGCAAGCGAGCGGGGCCGTCTGTCCGGCGAAGACAGCGTCCATGCCAGGCTTCATCCCGCCGGCGGAATCCCAGATTCCCCAGTGCGCACCCTGAGGGCCCTCGTACGCGCTCTTCCAATCCTCATTGAAGGCTTCGAAGTAAAAGTAAGGGACCTTGCTGGAAGTGGCCCAAGTCACAAACTGCAGGAAGAACAGGGCCGCGTTGGCCATTGATGGAATGGCCGCGCCGATTGCGTTTCCGGCGCTTGGCCAGCCCGTCTCAGAGACAATGACTGGCTTGCCTCCGGCTGCGGCCACCAGTTGCCGGTATTGTTTGTCGATGGCGCAGACTGCGTTGGTCACGGAGATCCCCTCCCAGTAGGGGTAGAAGTTTGCGAAGACGACGTCGCTCGCAGCAATCACGGATGGGTGGTCCAGCAGTGTCCGGTACGTGTCTGCTGTAGTTACCGGGATGGATGGCGGTATCGCCTGCCGGACCTGGTTCATATAGGCGATCAATTGGCTCTCGCTCAGGTCGTTCCGCAGCAGCGCCTCACTGCCGACAATCGCGATGTCGATCTGGCCTGCGTTGGCTGCGGCAATCAGCGCCTGGATCTCCAGGTTGTTCTGCGCGGTATTGTTGCCGATCCATGCATTGGCCGCGACTTTCAACCCATACTGCCTGGCAACCGGCGGAATGTTCTCCAGACCGTGCGTGGTGCTGAACGACCGAATCCACTGCGTATACGGAGCGATCAACTGGATCCGGTCGGTGATCTGGGCCGTAGTGACTTGAGACCCCAAGTTTGGATTCTGCCCCGTCAAGTACGGGCTGAAGTCGACGCCATACAGGACATGCGCGGGACTTTGCGCATCTGCCTTGGCTCCCGCTAAGAAAAGGCAAGCGATGAGAACAATGACTCTCAACATGGAGAGATGCCTCTACCGGTCAGACTCCGGCACCCAAGCGTTGATAAGCTCAACTTCCCTCGCCCTGCGCCCGCGCAGGCACTTGGAATGAGGAGAGACGACTCCGCATGCTCCCTTCGCGGAGATCGATTTGCGCTCATTCTGGCCAGGAGCCCCTTCCGAGTCAAGCGTCCCGGCGGGCAACTTGCCGGGTTCGCGATTCGCGCTGGAATGGCACTTATTGCAGTGGGTTGGGGTTCCCTCGAAGTTGGCCGGTGCGTGGGTGGTGGACGCGCGGGTTGCGGGCGACGGCCTGGTCCAGCCTTAGCCCGTCACTTACGTTCCGGGGGGTGGGGGCCGGGCACCAATCCCCCATCGCAAACCTACTATGGGGTATCGCTGCACGCCCCGTAGGGGTTACGAGCAAACCACTGCATATTGGGGCGCATCCAGGCACGGTGATCCCGCAAAGTAGCAAGTGGGCAACTTGCACGGTTGGGGCAACAGTAACCCGTGTCTGCAGAGCCTTTGAAAGATTCATTCACCAAAGCAGGTGCAACCATGCCTGCAACAGCGCTCAGCCGCGATGGCTAGCTTTTGACGCAGCTGTTGGCTCCGGGCTCGGCAATCTGAATGACTCCGGTGGGAACTGACTACTTTCATCGTCCAAGCCCGATGATGTGAACCGGCCCCGCCGGAAAAGAAGTCCAGGAGAACACGATGAGCATACCCTATGACGTGGTGGTGATCGGCGGAGGACCGGCGGGGATCGTCGGAGCGGCTACCGCGGCGGGATTCGGCGCCAAGGTTGCCTTGGTGGACAAGAGCCCGGATCTCGGCGGGGCCGGTGCGAATACCGGCACCGTTCCCAGTAAAACGCTGCGGGAAACCGCTCTGGCCCTCTCCGGGACCAGGTCTCGCGAGCTGTACGGTGTCGACCTCTCCCTCAGAAGGGCCACGACGGTCTCCGACTTCCTGCGCCACGAAAGACGTGTCAAAGACGGGCTTAACGCCAGCGTTCTGCACCGCCTGTCGGCGGTCAAGGCCGATGTCTACGTCGGAACTGGTTCGTTCGTGGATGCCGGCACCGTCGCCGTTCATCCGCGACAGGAAAGCGAAGCGGTGCTCTTGCGCGCAAAGTACATCCTGATTGCGACCGGCTCATCGCCCTTTCGCCCACCATCCTTTCCTTTTGAGCTGCCAGGTGTCTATGACTCAGACACCATCCTGGACCTCCATCGAATGCCGGAGAGCCTCGCGGTGGCCGGAGCCGGTGTCATCGGCAGCGAATATGCATGCACATTTGCGGCCCTTGGGGTTCAGGTGCACCTCATTGAGGGACGGGAGAAACTGCTGCCCTACCTCGATTCCGAGATCTCACAAACGCTCGAGAAGGCCATGCAGCGATCGGGCATCCGGTTCCTCTGGAAGACCCGGGTCGTGGCTTGCGCCCGAGACGGTCATCAGTTGAGCCTCGACCTTTCCTCCGGCGACCAGCTCAAGGTCGATGCGATCCTCGTCGCCGCGGGGCGAAGAAGCAACGTGGAGAAGCTGAATCTCGCCGCGGCCGGCGTCACCGCCAGCGACCGCGGGCTCGTCCAGGTGGATGACCAATTCCGCACGCAGGTGCCGAACATCTATGCGGCGGGTGACGTGATCGGCTTTCCGGCCCTGGCCTCGACCAGTATGCAGCAGGCTCGAATTGCCATGCGACACGCCGTCGGTTCGACGGTCACGCCCGATTCCTTCCGCCTCCTGCCCACAGGCATCTACACGATTCCCGAGGTGGGGACGATCGGCGAAACAGAAGATTCGCTGAAGGCCAAGGGCGTCGATTATATCGTGGGCCGCGGAGCCTACCAGGACAATGCGCGCGGGCGCATCATTGGTGACCGCCACGGCTTTCTCAAACTGCTCTTCCGGCGCGAGGATATGAAGCTATTGGGCGTGCACGCGATCGGAGAGCAGGCGACCGACCTGGTCCATATCGGGATGATGGCGATGTTGACGGATTCCGCTGGAACGATCTTCGACGAAGCCTGCTTCAACGTGCCCACCCTCGGTGAACTCTACAAGCTGGCAACTCTGGATGCCCTGTCGACCCTTCGGGCGTACATGCTGTAAGCCGGCATGGGGCCCCGGGGCCCTGGAGCCCGTGTGCCTCCAGCACGAAAACGGCCGAGGCGATCCCCTGGCATTTCTGGCGGAGGTTCTTCGGGGCTGAGATGGAGTGTCACAACTTTGCGATCCACCGAGCCGCCTCAGCTCGCGTCACTGGTGATGGCCCAGCGGGAGTGGTGGGGACGCCTCGGGTGACGGGCTTCGCTGGAGTCTGTCGCCCCGGCTGTCTCGCTTGGACTGGAGTTAGGCCGGGGCCGGTGGGTGGCTGGGGAGTTCCGGCAAGGACGTAGATTGCTGTCTGCCCCGGCGATCGGTCGGGAGGGTTCGGGCCGACTGGGCAGGGGTGGGGCTGGTTGCGTCGTTCCGGCTGGAAGAGGAGGGCTGAAGCCCTCTGCAGGCTGAAGCCCACCCCACAAGCGGATGGGGTTCACCTCGCTTGGTGGAGCTGACCATTGGGCTTTGGAGGGTGCCCGTGCGGATGAGGACTTAGTGCTGCGGCCTGGCTCAGTACAGCCTGGGTCTGGGGCCTCCCAAATGAACGGGCAGGGCCTGGTTGCGCTCGCCGACGTAGGGCTGGGGACGGGCGCTCCAGGCGGCTAAGGCCAGGGCGAAGGCCATGTCGTCCGGGGTGGTGGATTTGGGATCACCTAAGCCACCCAATTCCGCGTAGAGGTCCTGGAGGTTGGGAAGGCCGGCCGGGATGCGCAGGGTTTGGGTTTCCAACAACACTCGCAGATTGTGGAGGAGCGCACTTCGGGGCACCGACACTGCGTGGCCCAGTTGGCCTACGGATTCTCCGCTTGTGATCACTATGGGCTCCAGGCGGACGGGCAGGGCCGCACGCTGGAGGTGGTCCACTACCGGCAGACCTACGCCCGTGGCGTCGATGGCCAGATGCTTGACCGAGCGGTAGTGCGGCGTTCGGGCGTCCAGCCGCTCCAGATAGTTCGCCAGGAAGGGTGGGATGTTTGCATACGGCGTGCGCAAGGGCAGGCGGAAGATCGCTCGGAGGATCAACACCGTCTCTGTCTTCTGCACACGGTAGATGTGGTCGAACTCCCCCGTGGGCCTCGTGAGGTCCTCCAGACAGGCCAGAGCCGAGGGGTTGCGGCTGAAGCCGAGATCGAGCCCGAGATGGTAGGTGGAATGGGGGCTTGGTTTTCGCATGGGGTTACCTTTGGCACGCGTGAGCCTGGGCTTCAGGCGGCCGGCTCCTCCCGTTCGGCGGCTTCGGGTTCGGCGTCTGGGCCCGGGCCAGCCAGTAGAGCGTCGTCCTCTGCTCCGAAGAATGTCTCTCCGGGAAGAACTGCCTGATCGATGAGGTCGCGCGGGATGAGCTGGTATTCGGAAGGGCGGAATTCACAAAGGTATTCCTGAGCGAAGTCGTGCTCGCCGAGAGCGCGGCGCTCGGCGGCGAGGAAGTCCGGGCTGATGCGGGGGCAGGCGGTGGCCTTGACGGTAAAGCGGGCCCAGCCGGCGGAGGGGTCGTGCCATTCGCGGAAGAAGAAGCCGGACTGGCCAGCGGGCGTGGAGAGGATCCAGAGGCGGCCGTCGGAGATGGCGCGGGTGGGCCGGATGGCGGCATAGACCTTGTCCGGAATTTTGGCCGCTTCGTCGAGGATGAGGAACGAGACGTTGTCGAAGCCGCGGATGTTGGCTTCGCGGGCCGGAAGGCCGATGAGGGCGGAGCCGTTGGGGAGGAGGAGCGAGAGCGGATCGCGAGGATCGCGAGTGTAAGGCACTCCGGCGCGGCGCAGAAAGCGGGCGGCCTTCTGAAGGAAGATGCGGCTCTGGCGGAGGGACGGGCTCACGCAGAGCGTGAGGGTTTCCGGGGCGTTGAAGGCGTGGTAGAGGGCCATGAGGACCGTGACGGTGGACTTGCCCCACTGGCGCGTGCAGCAGAGGAGGACGCGGCGGGCGGGGGTGTCGAGGACCGCGGCCTGGGCGGGGTCCGGTGTGAACTGAAAGGTCTCGCGGACCCATTGCGAAGGCAGAATAAGGGCGTCCGCCTGGGACGCGGCCTGCGTAGGGCCACCGGGTTCTTCGCCGGCGGGCGGGCAGTAGCGAAAGCGTGCCGCTGTCCTGTCATTCCATCTCACGATCGTCATTGTCTTTCTCTTCCTTCCTTGCGGGTTCTCACCATGCCCGGGCCAGCGCCGCGAGGCAATTGGCCCGGTTGTCCGAGCCGCGCTCGAGACCGGGTGAGTTCCCTGCTCCAGTGATCGCCGGACCACGGTGTGTCCGGGTCCGGCGAGCCACAGTGCGATCGCAAATCCTCCCTGTTGTTGCCTGCACGAAAAGTTATCGAGGAGCGGACCAAGCGATTTCCAGGAATCCGCTCGCAACTTTCTGATTCGAAAGCGAAGATAAATCTCGAAGTTGTGAACTGATTTCCGGAAAGGGGCCAAAACCGGGCAGAAACTGAGCGGGCGGAGGAACAAGGGAGGTTCGAAGGAGAGTGGGCGGCTGCAGGAGTTTAAGGCGACGGCCTAACAGGAAATGATCTGCGTGACCATTCAGTTCCACCTTCCAAGCCAAAGGCAGGTAACAATTACTACCCCAACGGGTGGGGCCGGCAGCGCGCAAGGCAGGTTTCGCCAATTGGAAGGCTCGAACTGCAAACACAGGAAGTTCAACCCTGGCCGGAGGGCAAACAACAGAGAAAGCTGACTCGCGCTGGGGATCCTTTCCGCGAAGGAAAGGCAACGCATTATTCATTTTCCGGAAGGACATTTCGTCCTGTGGCAGGTAACGGACCGCATTGCCACGCCCGTGCCAATGGGCTCCGGCTTGGCCCTGTGCGTGCATTGTATTTTGCGTGGAGCGATTTTTGCGGAATACTTGCCCGAAATTATCGGATGACCAAACGGTCGAAGAATTCCGGCGACTCGGAACAAAGCAGCACAAGCCTCCAACGCTGGTCCCGGAACAGAGTGCCGGAGACCGGGCGCAGGACAGGTGGCCGGACCAAACAGAAGCTCCGTGCGGCCGCCCACGGGCCGCGTGAGAGTTCGGCGCGCGTCCTTTTCGCAGCCGCGCTGCCGGGCGTTGGCAGGTCCGATGGGCGGCCGGCCTGAGGGCTGACCAGTAAGCAGCCGGACTGGGCGCTTTGCTGCCTCCGGTTGGAGATCCCAGCATTCCGACGAAGCCCTGTGGTCCCGGAATGCCATCGACAAGGATTCCGGCATGGCGATCGCCATGCGTTCTTTTCCAGATCAACCACGCGATTCCAATCGCAACAGGCAGGAGAGGGTGCGCCTGAAAACGCGTCTTTTCCGGGCGGAACTGCCGGAAGAGCGGCGAGAGTGCCGGTGTAGGATAGCAGCAGCCTTAGAGACTTTGGGCAAGGAATCAAACGATATGAACCAACTAAAAGAACTGCTCGTCGACGAATTACGCGACCTTCTCCATGCGGAGGGCCAGCTGTTAACGGCCCTGCCGAAGATGGCGGAGGCGGCGCATCATCCGAAGCTGAAGGAAGCCTTCCTGAATCACCTGCAGCAGACGGAGGGTCAGGTGGGAAGGTTGAAATCCGCGTTTGGCCTGTTAGGCGAGAAGGCCGTGCCGAAGCCCTGCAAGGCGATGACGGGGCTGGTGGAGGAGGGCGCAGAGACGATCAAGGAGGGAACGGACAGGGAGCGTATTGCCGCCGACCTGGCCCTGATCGCGGCCGCCCAGAGAGTGGAGCACTACGAGATCTCAGGGTATGGGACAGCGCGCAGCCTCGCCCGGCAGATCGGCGAACCGGATGTCGCCAAGCTGCTCACGCAAACGTTAGGAGAAGAGGAAAGCGCTGATTTTCTTCTCACCGAATTAAGCAAGCCCCTGATGCAGGAGGCCTGTTCAGAGAGCAATCTGGCGGAGAGCAAGTCTAAAAAGACAAGAAAGCAGACGGCCTGAAGACGGTTCCGGCCAACACCACCTATGTACCACCACGTTAAGCAATTGATGTATACGGTTCACATCGGTACGCCGGACCCGCGTTTCGGGAATATGCTGCTCGAACAGTTTGGCGGGGCGAATGGCGAACTGGCAGCGGCGATGCAGTACTCCATCCAGGGGTTGAATTGCGACGATCCTGAGCGCAAGGACCTGCTGATGGATATCGGCACAGAAGAACTGAGCCATCTCGAGATTGTGGGCACGCTCGCCCGCATGCACTTGCGACCGTTGAAGAACAACCGTACCGCAGCGGAAGCCGATCCTCTGATCGCGATTGCGGGCGGCGGCGGTGTGGCGCTGCAGAATTCGATGGGCGACGCCTGGACGGCCGATTACCTGAAGATCACGGGCGAACTGGACGTCGATCTGCGAAGCAACATCGCAGCCGAGGCCCGGGCAAAAATCGTCTACGAACGCCTGATCCACTTCAGCGACGATGCGGGCACGATCGACGCCCTGCAGTTCCTGATGACGCGGGAGATTACGCACATGAAGGCGTTCAGCGCGGCGCTGGAGAGCCTGGGAAAGGACCGCTTCTCCATCGGAAGCATTCCGCCCACGCCGGGCCTGGTGGACCAGTACTTCGACTGCTCGACTGGAACCGGCGACCGGGGCGAGCCAAACGCGCGCGGCCCCTGGAACGAGGGCGGCGATTGGGAACTGGTTTCGGCGCCGGCCTTTCAGGAGCTGGAGCAGGTGGAAGAGGGAACGCGGAGCGCCGGCAACGGCTCAGCCGGACATAACAAGCGCTCGTCGCCAGCGGCGGCGGGTGCCCGATAGCCATCAGGCCGCGCAGGCGGTTGCACGGAGGATGTGCCCGAGCAACCAGCGGGGCCGAGGGATGTTTGGATCTGTCCACGCGAGACGCATAGCGAGAGGCCGGCGATGATTCGTTTCCGGCATGGTTTCGTTCGCGTGGGGTGGAGCAGGTAAGACTACTCCACACCAAAGAAACGCCCAGCGCCGGCTGCAATGTACTTTTTCCGGACGCGGCGCTGAGGGCAAAAGAAAGGCTCTTCTTTCAGCAGGCTGAAGAGAGCGGAAAGGAACACCCATGAAATATTTAGCTGCCTGGGCGCTTGGAGTTCCCGGGATTCTGATTATTCTCTGGATTCTGATGAGATAGCGCCTTCCGAGGCTGTTTCAACACCATTGCCAGGTTCCAAGACGATTGGTAAGCGAAATTACAGAGAAAGGGATATGGCTTCGGAATGCCCGAGGGATTCCGGGCTGTGCACACTCGATGAAATATCAAAAAGCAGTTATCACAGTTCTCTTCTGTGCCGTGACCGCCGCCGGCTACGGGCAGACGCCACCTGCCAGCGATCCGAAGGCGGACAACACGAAGGTCAACAAACGGGACCGAAGCTCGGGCGCAGCAACCGCCGATCAACAGAAGGGCAATGCCAGCGACCGGGAACTGACCAAGAAGATCCGGCAGGCGGTCATGGCGGACAAATCGCTTTCGACCTACGCGCACAACGTCAAGATCATCAGCCAGCACGGCATGGTGACCCTGAAGGGTCCGGTCAAGTCCGAAGAAGAGAAGAAAACCATCGTGGCCCTGGCCGTCGACGCCACGGGAGATGCAAGCAAAGTGACAGACCAGATTTCGGTGAAGCAGTAACGTTCGAGTCCACAGAAAGAGGAAGAACCAATGGGAAGCAAGAATACAGCAGTTTTTGGCATCTACAAGACCAGCGTTCAGGCCGAGAACGCGGTGGATCGACTGATCGCGGCGGGATTCTCGAACAACGACATCTCGGTATTGCTGCCGGACGTGCAGAGCTCGAAAGAGTTTGCGCACGAGAAGAGCACCAAGGCGCCTGAAGGCGCGACGACGGGCGTCGCCACGGGCGGCGCACTGGGCGGCACACTGGGCCTGCTGGCGGGGATTGGGGCCCTGGCCATTCCTGGTGTGGGCCCATTCATCGCAGCCGGCCCGATTATGGGCGCGCTGGCAGGCCTCGGGGTCGGCGGGGCCGTAGGCGGCCTGATTGGTGCGCTGGTGGGCATGGGGATTCCGGAGTACGAGGCCAGACGGTATGAAGGCCGAGTCAAGGACGGAGGTGTGCTGCTCTCGGTTCATTGCGATACGTCGCAGCAGGTATCGAGGGCGAAGGACCTGCTGGAGCATTCGGGCGCAGAGGATATCTCCTCTACCGGTGAAGCGGCAGCCCAGGGGGCGTGACCGCTCCGACCAGCAGGCGATAGCCGCCGGCTCCGGCCGCCGGGAAGGCGAACCAGTTTCCCAGGGAAGGCCATTCCCTGAGAGAGCAGCCCGGCTATTGCCGCTGCCCGGCCTAAACCAGCCACCGTGGTTTAGGCCGGGCAGATCCTGTTTGTATGGGCTTTGCCAGAGAGTGATGCGGTGTGGCAGCTGCACCGCACAGCGCGACCCGGCGCGCGGTGTCGCTGACGGTGAGGCGATGCACGGTCCAGCGGCCTGGGGCGACAGAGCGGGCGTCAAGCTCTCCTGTTGACGCTCTGCAGGAGTGAGTGTTAGGCTTCCTGCAGAGCCTCTACATGACGGATATCCCCCTTGGAACCCTGGACGTGATGGTGCTGCAGTGCCTGCATTCGATGGGGCGGCTGCATGGATATGGAATCGCGCGGCGGCTGGAACAGGTGAGCGAAGAGGCCCTGAAGTTGAAGCAGGGCACGATTTATCCGGCGCTGGTCCGGCTGCAGGAGAAGGGCTGGATCGCGGCGGAATGGGGGCTTTCGGAGAACAATCGAAAGGCGAAGTTCTATTCGATCACGCGCACGGGGCGCAAACAGCTGGCGGTGGAGACCGCGCAGTGGAATGTGCTGGCGGGCACGATGGCGCGGCTCCTGAAGGGCTCTGAATGATGCCGGACCTGCTCAGAGCGCTGCTGTTCCGGCTGGGCCGGTTGGTGCGCCGGAACCGGATCGACCGCGAGATCGACGATGAACTCGAGTTCCACCTCGAGGCGCTGATCGAGGAGAACCGGGCCCGGGGCATGACAGAGGACGAGTCGCGGCGGGAGGCGGCGCGCTCGCTTGGGGGCGCGACGCGCACGAAGGAAGAGTACCGCGACGGGATGACATTCCCGCTGATCGAGTCGATTGGGAAGGATGCGTGGTACGGGCTGCGCGGGCTGCGGAGGGCTCCGGCATTTACGGTGACCGCCATCGCCGTGCTCGGTTTGGGGATTGGACTGAATGTCGGCCTGGTGTCGATCGTGCGGGCGTTGTGCTACCGCCCGCTACCCCTGCCGGGCGCGGAGCGGATTGCCGGGATTACGCGGGGGCACCGCGTGTTGCCGTACAACCTGTTCGAGGCATTGCGGGACCAGGGCAAGGAGCACATCGACGTCGCGGCTTATGATCCCTATGCGACGGTGCAGGTGGGCAGTACGGCGGAAGCCACCGGCGGGAAGGCCCGGGCGGCGCTGGTGTCGGAGAATTTCTTCCGGGTGCTGAACGCCCGCGCTTCGATGGGCTCAGTATTCCAGCCCGGCGGCGCGGCGCCCGCGGCTGCAGCTGTTCTGAGCCAGCGTATGGCGGCGCGCTACTTCGGAGCCGCAGCGAATCCGGTTGGCGGCACGCTCCGATTGAATCAGCAGTTGTTCACGGTGATGGGTGTGATGCCGGCGGAGTTCCGGGGGCCCGACGTGATGCTGCCGGACGTTTGGATCCGGCTCAGCGACGAGGGGCTACTGCGGCCCGGGTATGACATCCGGAAGGATGCGGAGAACCGGCGGCTGATTCTCGTGGGCCGGCTGGCTCCGGCTGTCACCCGGCGGCAAGTGCAGGAGGAGTTGTCCGCGATCGCGGCGCGGGTGCCGGAGCGACGGGCCGAGGAGGAAGGTGTCTTTCCGATCGAGCTGCGGCCGGCGGTTCTCTTCCCGCTCAATTCCGAGATGCTGCCGTTCCTGTTCCTGCTGATGGCGCCCACAGGAATGGTGCTGTTGATTGCGTGTGCGAACCTGGCGAATCTCCTGCTGGCGCGGGCTTCGCGGCGCGGCAAGGAGATGGCGACGCGCCTGGCGCTGGGCGCAGGGCGCGGGCGCCTGGTACGGCAACTGATGACGGAGAGTGTGCTGCTGGCGCTGCTTGGGGGCTTGGCGGGCACGCTGGTGGCCGCGCAACTGCTGCGGAGCGCGTCGCAGTTTCTGGGGGCACAGGCGTCGGGCATGGGCCTGGTGCTGCCTGAACTCCAACTGGATGCGGGCGTGTGGGCGTTCATGCTGGGGATTTCGCTGGTAGCGGCGGTGGCCTGCGGGATCACGCCCGCGCTGAACGCGACGCGGCTGGACCTGGCGGCGGCGGTGAGGCAGGAGGGCGGGGGGACGCGCGGGTCGCGGACCCGGAACGCCCTGATGGTGGCGCAGGTGGCGGTGTGTTCAGTGCTGCTGTGCGCCGCCGGGTTGATGATTCGCAGCTTCCAGCAATCGCTAGCGACGGATCCGGGTTTCACGACGGACCGGGTGCTGGCCGTTCATTACGATCTGGCCAGCGCGGGTTATACCCCCGAGCGTGCGGCGGCATTTCAACAGCGAGTGGGCATGAGAGTGCGCTCTTCGCGGGCCGTGCGCAGCCTGGCCCTGGCCTCGTCGCCTCCGTTGTCCGACCGGCCGATGATTTCCATGCTGGTTTCCGGCGACGCCCGGGGCGACCGGCGCGCGAGCAGTCCGTATAACCGGGTGTCCCCGGAGTTCTTCCGGCTGTTCGGGATTGCGATCAGGGAGGGCCGGGTGTTCACAGAGCAGGAGATTGCAGCGGGGGCGCCGGTGGCGATTGTCAGCCAGGCGACAGCGCGGCGGCTGTGGCCGGGCGAGCCGGCTGTGGGAAAACGCTTTCGCATTCAGGACGACACGCCGCAGCCCTGGCGGGAGGTGGTGGGCGTGGCCGAGGATACTCGGAGCGTGTGGCTTTCGCGGGTAGATGAAAACTATGTGTACCTGCCGTTCGAGCCGAGCAAGCCGGAGTCGAATGCCCTGCTGGTGCAGTTGGATGGAGACACGCCCGCGGCCCGCACCGAGTTGACGGACAGCTTCCGGGCCATTGATCCGGAACTGCCGGTTTCGATCGAGTCGATGAGCGAAGTGCTGAACCGTTGGCGGCTGCTGCCCCTGGCAGGTTCGGCGCTGGCGATGTGCCTGGGCGTGATGGCGCTGTGCCTGGCCGGAGTCGGGATGTACGGCGTCATGACTTACCTGGTCAGCCAGCGGAGGCGGGAGTTTGGGATTCGCGTGGCGCTGGGCGCGAGTAAGCCTGTCATCCTGAGGATGGTGTTCCGCCAGGGGTTCCGGATTGTGGCAGTGGGACTGGGGCTGGGCATGCTTGGCGCGGCGACGCTGGCGCGATTTCTGATGGGGTCGTTCTACGGCCTGAGTCCTTATGATCCGCCGGCCTTCCTGTTCGTGCTGTGCTTCGTCGGCGCAGCGGCGATGGCGTCGATGTACGGGCCGGCGAAGCGAGCGGCGGAAGTGGATCCGGCGGCCTACCTGCGCGAGGAGTAGCGTAGCGCGGGGCGGCGGTTTGAGGATCAGTGACCGGCGCAGACGGACGAAGCGCGAGTAGAAGAGGCATCCAGGTAAGCGCAGGCGAGGAAGATGAGTTCGAGCTTCATCGCCTCGAACTGCTGCTCGGAAGCACCGGCCTCCAGGAGCCGGCGGGTCACTCCAGTCAGCGCACCCTGGAGCGTATCGGCGATGAGTTGGAGGTTGGCACCGGGCGCGTCACAGGCGGTGGAGAGCATGTGGACGATGGCCTTGTCGATCCGCGCCTGCATTTGCAGCGCGACGCTGGCTCCATCGATGTCGGAGCTGACGGCGTAGAAGGCTACACTCGTTTTCACCTTCCGTATTTTGACGTTGAGGAAGGCGGTGATGAGCGCGGTCACCATCTCGCGCGCGGTCTTCCCCTGCTGTTCCCTACAAACATGCTCGACCGCGGCCACTACTTCGGCGAGGTGGCGCTTCAAGGCCGCCTGCAGGAGGGCAGTTTTGTTGGGGAAGTATTGGTATAGGGTGCCGATGGAGACGCCCGCACGATCGGCTACGCGGGTGGTGGTGAGACGTTCCTTGCCGACCTGGAGCAAAACCTGAATAGTGGCCTGCAGAATCGCGTCCACACTAGCGGTGGAACGTGCCTGAACCGGTGTTTTACGGGGCTCCAGGACAGTGGGCGGACGTTGGGGCAAATGCGAACTCCTTTTGGGCGCGAAGCCACATCCAATCTGATGTGCTCGCTGAACTTCAGGTAACAGGAGACCGAGGAAAACGATTATGACGACGCAGATTTTACCCGGCGGCCAATTTCCCCTTGCCGCGGCCGCGTTGACGGTGAACCGGATGGGCTATGGCGCGATGCAACTGGCGGGTCCAGGCGTGTGGGGACCGCCGCGCGATGTGGAGGAGGCGGTTGCCGTGCTGCGCGAGGCAGTGGCCAGCGGCGTGAATCATGTCGATACAAGCGATTTCTATGGCCCGCATGTGACGAATCAGATCATCCGGCAGGCGCTTCATCCCTATCCGGAGAAGCTGGTGATCGTGACCAAGGTTGGTGCGCGGCGGGGGGATGACAAGTCCTGGATTCCTGCGCTCTCCGCGGAGGAACTGACGAGCGGCGTTCATGACAACCTGCGCAACCTGGGAGTCGACGCGTTGGATGTCGTGAATCTCCGGGTAGGCGCGGTGATGGGGCCGGCGGAAGGATCCATTGAAGCGCCGCTGACGGTGCTGGCCGAGTTGAAGAGCAAAGGGCTGATCCGCCACCTTGGATTGAGCAATGTGACGCCCACGCAACTGGCGGAGGCCCAGAAGATCACTGAGATCGTGTGCGTTCAGAACCTGTACAACCTGGCGCACCGGACGGATGAAGCGTTCATCGATGCACTGGATGAGCAAGGGATCGCGTACGTGCCGTTTTTCCCGCTGGGCGGGTTCAGTCCGCTGCAGTCGGCCCGATTGGATGAGGCCGCGAAGACGCTGGGGGCTACGCCGATGCAGGTGGCGCTGGCCTGGCTGCTGCAACGGGCTCCGAATGTGCTGCTGATTCCGGGCACGTCCTCCCGCGGGCATCTCCGGGAGAATCTGGCGGCGGCCGGGTTGGAGATTCCAGCGGCGGTTCTGGCGGAACTGGAGCTGATTGGGGGCGGCGCCGGGCAGTAGATTCCGGGGCGGGATTGAACCGTGCCGCCGGTAGAGTCTGCTCGGCTCCGCAGGTACACTTGCGGCCGTCGAGCTTTGCATGGGTTCCATGCGCGAGCGCCTTCAATCCCGCCTCTGCGAAGCCGCCATGGAGCAGGCAAGCTCTGAATTCAGTGTGAGTGCGGCCACATTCAGCCTGATCAAAACTGTTTATTTTGCTGGTATCGAATACGGCGAACCCGGGCGATACTGATAGGAATCCGCTTCGCCACTCGTCCTGGCGACTCTGGGTCGAAGATCTCCAAGGGAAGTTGTTATGTCCTTCGGTGTCGAATGTGCCCGGCGCTCTGCCGCGGCAGCGGCTGTATTCGCGTTGTTTTCCTCTTTCACGCTCACTGCGCAGACGTTGCCCAGCGGCACGGAGATACAGATCCGGTTGCGGCAGACTCTGTCCTCGTTTGGATCCCGCCAGGGGGATGAGATTCGAGCCGTAGTTATTGCCCCGGTGATGGCCGAGGGCGCGGTGGTCATCCCCCTGGGTGCCGAGATCCTCGGGACGGTGTCGGATACACGGCGCGTCGGCCTGGGCTTTGCGCGGGAGGCGGCGTGGATCCGGGTAGAGTTCAATGCCTTGCGGCTGCCGGGCGAACGAGATGCGGCCCTTGCCGGGAGGATCGCAAAGATCGACAACTCCAGGGAAGCGGTGGACGCGCAGGGGCGTATCAAGGGGATTCGTGCGACAGCAAGCCTGTCGAGTGTTCTGTCGGGGGTTGCCCTGTCCGCGGCGGCCTTGGATCCGATGTTGCTGGCCTTTGGATTTGCGTCGTCACTCTCGATGTTTCGAATCCCCGAGTCGGAGATTGTGCTGCCGACTGGGACGGAACTGCGCTTCCAGACGACGGAGCCCGTATCGCTGACAAAGACATTTCCCCCGGCGGCGCCGCCACTGGCCCGCTCCGACGAGCAGCGCGAGAGGTTGCAGGCTGTGATCAAGGGGCTGCCTTTCCGCACAACCACGGAGGGCGCCAACATTCCATCGGACCTGACCAACCTTGCCTTCCTGGGCTCGGAGAAGGCGGTGAAAGCCGCGTTCGATGCGGCGGGATGGGTGATCACCGACGTTCGTGACGCACGTTCCTCCATTGGCGCCATGCGCTCGATTGTTGAGAACCAGGGCTACAAGGAAGCACCAATGTCGACCCTGCTGCTGGACGGGAAACCGCCGGCGGTCACGTATTCCAAAACGTTGAATACCTTCTTTGAGCGGCACCACCTGCGGGTGTTTGCGCAGGAACCGGTGTTTGAAGGGCAGCCCGTATGGAGTTCCTCCTCGACCCACGATTCCGGCATCGGCTTTTCGGTGGGGCAGAAGACATTCATCCACCTGATTGATGAGAATATCGACGAGGAACGGGACAAGGTTGTCAACGACATGATTCTGACGGGGTGCGTCTCCGGGGTGGAAATTGTTGCGAGACCCTGGGTTCCGCTGGACGCATCCAACTCGACGGGCGACAAACTGGTGACGGACGGCCGCATTGCCGTGATCCGCTTGAACGAGTGCACGAATCCCATCCGTGCGGATGCGCCAGCACCCGGCGCCGAGTCGGTGGGCACACGGCCTAATCTGCCGGGCCGGGCCACCCGCAACACCATGTTGACCCTGCGGAACGACATACTGCGCGGGAACATTGTCTATCAAGGGTATGAGGGGATCCGGTCCAGCGTCCATGTCATAAAGGCGAGGAATACGAAGAAGAATCCAGCCGCCGAGCCGCCGGCGTTCAACTATGCCGGACAGTCGTGGAAGATCGTGGCGGGAGCGCAGAAGCTGGCGCCAGCGCATGGGGCTCCGCGAGAACCCGGGATGCGTGGATCGACATTCCAGACAACCCGGGCACAACCGGAGAACTGGGCCACGTTTCTGGAGTTCAGCGCCAGCGGCGGCTACTCCCGCTTCGGCAATTCGCGCTTTTCGACGCAACCGATTGTCCTGAATCTCGTTCTGCCTGAAGGATTCCTGGCGCAGGCGGGCGCGGAAGGTGTCTCCGCGCTGCGTCCGGGTTGGAACATCGCAGGCAGCACCACGTTCAACGCCCATAGGCGGTTCTCCCATGAGTTGGGTTTCGCCTTGAACGCGACAAAGTTCGCGATCACATTTCAGGTTCCTGTAATCAACTCCCGCAGTGTTCTGAAGCAGGATGCGCAGATCCGTCAGTTCCACTACGCGCTGCTGATCCATGCGAGGCCGAATGGAGCCAGGCTGAGGCCCTACCTGGCGGTGGGTGGAGGCATGCAGTCGGTCCGGTTGACGGAGGCGGCCGAGGAGGGCAATCCATATCTGAAGTTCTTTTTCAAAGACGCGAATATTATCTACAGTGCGTTCCGATTCGGCAGTCTCCCCCCGCTGGAAGGCGGGGGGATTTTTCAACCGACGGCGCACTATGGGGTGGGGGTGAAGTATCACGCGTCACGGCGGCTGGTGCTGCGCGCGGACTACCGGGAGACCCTATCGGCGCAGCCCGACTTCTGGACCAAATCATATCCATCCCTGCTGTCCCTGCAATTCAGCGGCGGCGGCTACCTGGGGTTACCTCCGCTGGTGAAGGAGGGAGTGATGCGCCACCAGCGGATTTCACTCGGTGTGGGGATTACTTTCTAGGCGGCCCGTCCGGCCGGCGAGGCGGGCCGTCAGTGTCGACGGCCACGAGGAAAACGGCGGTGATGGCAGGGTCCGCGGCGGGATGAGGCAACATCAAGCAGGACGCGGGTCCCCCGGGGGCTGGGGCCTCCTCCATAATGACTGAATGACAAAGGTAGGCCGAGCTGGCGCAATCAGGATCGCAGCAGGGTTGATTCTGTGCCTTCCGGGGGCGGTTCTTCCGGTCCATGCCTGGGCGGGGCCGGACACGGTGCTGTTCTACACGCATCCGGCGGACAAGTGGGAGAATGCCTTTCCCGCTGGAAACGGGCGGCTGGGCGCCATGGTATTCGGTGGGACAGCGGAGGAGCAGATCCAGCTCAACGAGTCCACCTACTGGTCCGGCGGGCCCTATTCGACGGTGGTGAAAGGCGGACGGGAGGCCCTGCCGGAGATCCAGCGGCTCCTGTTTGAAGGGCAGTATAAGCAGGCTCATGTGCTTTTCGGGCGGCGCATGATGGGCTACCCGGTGGAGCAACAAAAGTATCAGGCACTGGCGAACCTGGTGCTGTCGTTCGGCGGTGGGGGCGAGATTTCGGAGTACCGGCACGAACTCGACCTGGACACCGCCGTCATCAGGACGAGCTATGCGCAGGGTGGAGTGCGATTCGCCCGCGAGGTACTGGTGAGTCCGGTGCACCAAGTGGTGGCGGTGCGGCTGAGCGCGGACCAACCAGGGCGGATTTCGTTCACCGCCCAGTTGCGCGGGTACCGGAATACGGCCCATTCGAATTACGCTACGGACTATTTCCAGATGAGCAGCCACGGGACTGACGGACTGGTGCTGCGCGGAAAGTCGGCGGATTACCTGGGGGTGGCAGGGAAAATCCGCTATGAGGCACGGCTGCGGGCGATGGCGAAGGGCGGGACGGTTCGGGTGGAGGACGACGTACTCAGCGTGACCAGAGCCGATGAGGTGACGCTGGTGATCGGTGCGGCGACGAACTTCGTCAACTACAAGGATGTGAGTGGGGATCCGGCGGCGCGCGTCGATGCGGCGATGAACGCAGCGTCGGGGCTGAGCTTCCAGGCCATGAAGCAGGCTCACATCCGGGAGCACCAACGGCTGTTCCGGCGGGCGTCCCTCACACTGCCAGCGACGGAGAATTCGAAGTTGCCAACCGACGAGCGGCTGAAGGCGTTTGACGGGTCTAACGATCCTGCGCTCGCGGGCCTGCTGTTCCAGTTTGGGCGCTACCTTCTGATTTCGTCGTCGCGGCCGGGCGGTCAACCGGCCAATCTGCAGGGTTTGTGGAACAAGGACATGAATCCCATGTGGGATTCGAAGTACACCACGAATATCAACACGCAGATGAACTACTGGATGGCGGAGGCCGCCAACCTGAGCGAGTGCAGCGAGCCGCTGTTCCGCATGATCCGGGAACTGACCGACCAGGGGACGGAGACGGCCCGGGCGTTCTATGGAGCGCGCGGCTGGGTGCAGCACCAGAACACTGATCTGTGGCGGGTGACAGCTCCGATGGACGGGCCGAGTTGGGGCGCATTTACCACCGGCGGAGGATGGCTGGTGACGCATCTATGGGAGCACTACCGCTACACGGGGGACGAGGCATTTCTGCGGGCATACTATCCCGTGATGAAAGGGAGCGCGGAGTTCTATCTGGATTTTCTGCGGCCGGAACCGAAACGGGGGTGGCTGGTCACCAACCCATCCACTTCGCCGGAGAACTTCCCGGCGGGCCCAGCGAATGTGAAGTTCTTTGATGAGGTGACGACCATGAAGACCGGCACGAGCCTCACGGTGGGGTCGACGATTGACATGGAGATCCTGCGAGAACTTTTCGACGAAGTGGCCGAGGCTTCGAGCATTCTGGGTGTCGACGAGGCGTTGCGAGGGCGCCTGCTGGCGGCTCGCGCCAAGCTTGCGCCGCTGCAGGTGGGCAGGAAAGGGAACCTGCAGGAGTGGCTGGAAGACTGGGATGAGACGGAGAAGAGCCACCGCCATATCTCGGGGTTGTGGGGTTTGTATCCGGGACACGAGATTTCTCCACGCGGGACTCCGGAGTTCGCAAAGGCGAGCCAGGTAGTGCTGGAGCAGCGCGGACTGCCGGGGAATGGGTGGTCCTCGGCCTGGAAAGCGGCGTGCTGGGCCAGGCTGGGCAATGGAGCCAAGGCGATGGAGAACGTGCATTATGCGGTAGGCCACTATACGACCACCAGCTTGTTCTCCCTCTGCTCAAATGCGATGCAGGTGGACGGATCGTTCGGCGTGAGCGCGGCGATTCTGGAAATGCTGCTGCAGTCCGATGGCGGAGAGATCCGGTTTCTACCGGCGCTGACGCAGGCGCTCAGCTCCGGAACAGCGACGGGCCTGCGCGCCAGGGGTGGGTTCGAGGTGGAGTTCCAGTGGAAGCCGGGGGGACTGGAGAGGGCGACCCTTGTGTCGCATCTCGGCAAGACCTGCCGGATCCGTACGCCGGGTTCCTACTCGGTTTCCAGCGGAGGAAGGCCCGTGGTGGTCCAGCGACCGGAACCCGGCTTGATTGAGTTCGCTACAAAACCGGGCGAGAGTTACCTGCTGGTGCGAGCCGATGCCGGCAGTGGCCGGTAGCCGCGCCCAGGGCAGCGGTTAGACGAGATCGGCAGGTTCTTCCGGCAGCTTTGCGTGTTCGAAGTGCTGGTAGAGGGTGGGCAGCACGACCAGGGTGAGAAGCGTCGAAGTGATCAGGCCGCCGATGACGACAATAGCCAACGGCCGCTGGACTTCGGAGCCGGGTCCGGTTGCGAAGAGGAACGGCACCAGGCCAAGCGCGGCGACGGTCGCGGTCATCATCACGGGCCGGAAGCGGAGGCGCGCGCCCTGCAGGATTGCCTGCCGCTGCTCCATGCGCCCCTCCCTCAGGTTCCGGATGTAGGAGACAAGGACCACTCCGTTCAGGACGGCGATGCCCCACAGTGCGATGAAGCCGACGGATGCAGGTACAGAGAGGTATTCGCCACTGAAGTAGAGCGCGAACACGCCGCCAATGGATGCGAACGGCAGCACGAGAATAATGAGGGCAGCGTAGCGGAGAGAGCGGAAGAGGAGAAACAGCAGGAAGAAGATCATGCCGATGGTCACCGGGACGATCACCAGCAGGTGTTTGAGCGCCCGCTCCATGTTCTGAAACTGGCCGCCCCAGGTGATGTAGTAGCCGGCAGGGAGATTCACTCTCCTGACCTTCTGCTGAAGCTCGGCAACGAAGCCGCCGAGGTCGCGATCCTGGACGTTGAGACCGACCACGATGCGGCGTTTGGCCATTTCCCGGTTGATCATGGCCGGCCCTTCGGCCAGTTCCACGTGCGCTACGTCCTTGAGCAGGACTTTGCCGCCAGCGGGGGTATTTACCTCCAACTGGCGGATCTCGCTCACGCTATCGCGCAGATTGGCGGGAAAGCGGACGGCCGCCTGGAAGCGGCGCTCGCCCTCATAGATCTGGGTGACGGCCCGGCCGCCCACGGCGGTTTCGATGACATCGTGGACCTCTTCCGCGTTGAGTCCGTGCCTTGCGATGGCCTGGCGATCGATCGTGATGTTCAGATACTGCTGACCGCCCAGCTTTTCGATTTTCGAGTCACGCAGGCCGCGGACTGTGCCGGCGACGCGGGCAATCTCGTTCGCCTTCTCGATGAGCACATCCACATCGTCGCCGAACAACTTGACGGCCACGTCAGCCCGGACGCCGGTCACCATTTCGTCGACGCGATCCGAGATGGGCTGCGCCACGACGAGATTGACGCCGGGAATGTGTTGCAGGCGGCGCCGAACCTCTTCCGCGATCGTCTCCTGTGTCCACCCTTTCTGCCATTGATCGCGGGGGGCGAGTGTCGCGATGACCTCTGCTTCGTCGGGTGTCACCGGATCTGCTGGAGAGCCGCCCCGGCCGATGCGGGATACTACACGGGTGACGCCCGGCACGGCGCTGACAATCTTCATGGCCTGCATCTCGATCCGGATCGACTCGTCCAGGGAGATATTGGGCACGCGGTGGATGTTCGGCGAAATGGAGCCTTCCTTGAGTTCAGGGATAAAGGAAGTGCCGAGGTAAGGAAACAGGAGCACCGCTCCGGCAAAGAGAGCGAGGGCCGCGGCGATCGTCGTTTTCGAATGAGTGAGCGTCCAATCGAGTACAGCCAGGTAGGGGCGTTTGATGACAGCGACGAACCAGGTATCGTGTTCGCGTCCACCCTTCAGCATGTAGGACGCCAGCACGGGCGAGAGAGTGAGGGAAAGCACGAGAGAGATGGCCAGGGCGATGGCGATGGTGTAAGCGAGCGGCGCAAACATCTTTCCTTCCATGCCCTGCAGCGTCATCAAGGGCAGAAAGACGATGATGATGACGCTGATGCCGAAGACAACCGGCACGCCGACCTCCATGACGGCCTCGTGGACGGTCCTGACGCGGCTCTCATGCTTCGTGCGCCCCAAGCGGGCGAAGGCGTTCTCCACCACCACGACGGAGCCATCGACGATGAGCCCCACGGCGATGGCGAGGCCGCCGAGCGACATGAGATTTGCTGACATGCCGTAGCGATTCATCACCATGAAAGTCATCGCAGGGGTCAGCAGGAGAGTCGCGATGACAATCAGGCTGGAGCGGAGGTCCCCGAGAAACAGGAAGAGGACCACGACAACGAGGATGATGCCTTCAATGAGCACCTTGCTTACGGTGTTGAGGGCCGCATCAACGAGTTCAGAGCGGTCGTAGTAAGGCACGAGCCGCAGCCCGTCGGGCAGCATGGCCCGCTGATTGATCTCGTTGACGCGTTCCTTGACGCGTGTGACGACCTGCTTGGCATTGCCGGCCGCCACCATGAAGACGGTGCCGCCGACGGCCTCAGTGTAGCCGCCCTTGATCATGGCACCGTAGCGTACTTCCGCACCCAGTTGAATGGCGGCCACGTCGCGCAGATAGACCGGGGTTCCGCCTGTTTCCTTCAGGATAATCATCCCGATGTCATCGAGGGTCCGGATGAGGCCGACGCCGCGCACAAGAAACTGTTCCGCGTGGTTGGGCAGAATGCCGCCGCCGGAATTTGCATTGTTGCGGGAGAGGGCGTCGCACACCTGCTGCAACGTGACTCCAAAGTGGCGCAGTTTAGCCGGATCCGCGAGGACCTGGTACTGACGGATGAAGCCACCGGTGGAATTGATGTCGGCCACGCCCGGGATGGAGCGCAGCAGCGGGCGCACGACCCAATCCTGAATGGTCCGGCGCTTGACGAGCTCTTCATCAGAAAGCCGTTTCTGCCCATCGGACGGTTTTTCGAGGGTGTAGTGGTAGACCTCGCTCATGGCGGTGGCGACGGGACCAAGGACAGGGCTCACCCCTTCCGGCAGAGCATCGCGGACCTCGGCGAGACGCTCCATCACCACCTGCCTGGCAAAGTAGACGTTCGTCTCGTCGGTGAAGACGAGAGTGATGAGGGATAAGCCAGGCTTGTTGAGAGAGCGCATCTCCGTCATGCCCGGCAACCCTGTCATGGAGATCTCGACGGGGACGGTAACAAAGCGCTCCACCTCTTCGGGCGAGCGCCCGGGCGCGACCGTAGCTACCTGCACCTGCACGTTGGTGACATCAGGAAACGCGTCGACGGAGAGATTCCTGGTCGCGTCGATTCCGAAGAGAAGCAGGATGAGTGCGCCCACGGCGATAACCAGGCGCTGGCGCAACGCGGCGTGAACCAGGTGATGCAGCATCGATTATTCCCCGTGGAGGCTCGCCCGCTTGCGTTCGTTGTTCAGATGGAACGCGCCATCGAGGACGATGCGCTGAGCAGGCCCAACCCCTTCCGTAACCACCCGCTTGTCCTGGAACTCGTCTGTCAGGACTACGGGTTTCATCAGGAACTCGTCCGCTTTCGTTTCGAGAAAGACGTGATCCTGATTCCCTTCGCGGACCACGGCCGTGGCAGGAATCACCAGCTTGCGCTCCGGCCGGTCCTGCAGGCGGATGTTGGCGAGCATGGCGGGCTTGTACAGCAGACCCGGATTCGGCAGATCCATGCGAACGCGGACCGTGCGTGTCTCCGGGCTGACCAGGGCTGAAACGAAGGAAAGGCGGCCATGAATGGTTCTTCCGGGCAAGGCAGGGATCTCCCCTTCCAACACCTTGCCGGCCTGAATCAGGCCAGCGGCCTGTTCGGGCACATCGGCGACCAACCAGACCTGCGAGAGATCGGCGATGACAAAGAGGGTGTCGGCGGGTTGGATGATCTGGCCTGTGGTGACCTTCCGTTCGAGAATGACTCCGTCGATGTTGGCGACCACCTGCGAAAGCGAGTTCACGGTGTGTGTCCGTTCAAGGCGGGCGACCTCTTCGGGCGGCATGCCCATCACGCGCAGGCGGTCGCGCCAGGTGGCGAGCTCGGCGGTGTATTGACCGTGTTCCGCCTCGCGGCGCTGCAGCTCTGCGACACCGATCACGCCCGCGTCGACCAGTTGCCTGGCGCGCACCAAGGCTCGTTGCGCCAGTTGTTCCTGGGACTGCGCCCGCAGGAAGCCAAACTGCCCGTCCGCCAAGTCGGTACTGTTCAACGTCGCCAGAACCTGCCCGCGGGTCACCTTCTGGCCTTCCACCGCCTCCAACGAGGCAACCCGGCCAGCCACGGGAGAGCCGGCGCGAGACAGACGGGTTTCGTCCGCCTCCACGCGTCCGGCCACATTCAGATTCCCGCTGACGATTTCCCAGGACGGCAGGCCTACCTGAATCTGGCCACGCAAGGCAGGAGAGACCTTGATGGACAGCGGGTCCTGGGGTACCGGCGATTGCTGCCCGGCGGCCTCCCGGGCGGCGCCCGAGCCGGCGGCATTGCAGCCCGACAGGGCCCAGGCGAAGGCGAGAGCCGCCGCACAGGAGAGTTGAACTGAGGTCTTGCTATTCATGGCCGTGTATCCCGTAAATCCGCGGCGCGCAGCTGCTGTAAGTCGATCAGCGCCGCCTGGCGATCGTACTGTGCGTTGAGGAAGTCGAGACGCGCTCCCCGCAAAACGCGCTGTGCATCCAAAACCTCGATTACGCCCCGTTCTCCGAAGCGGTAAGCCGCTTCCGCCGCCTGAAGCGCCGCCTCCGCCTGCTTCAGGACGCCCTCTTCGTAGATGGCCAGCTGCTGGCTGGCTACCAGATAGCGGCCGTAGGCGCTTTCCAACTGGGCGAAGAGCTCCAACCTGCGGAGACGCAGCGTGGAATTCGCCAACCGGAGAGCCGCGGCGGCTTCCCCAACAGGCCCCTGCCGTTTGTTCCAGAGCGGTACGGGCAACGAGACGCCCACCCGGTAGGTGGCGACATCGGGCTGGTGCTCGTACTCGCTGCGCAGGGTGGGCTGTGGCGTCCGCAGGGCCAGTTCGTTCTGCAGCCGGAGGTCAGCGCGGCGTATCTCGGACTCAGACTGCCGCAGGGCCGGATAGTTTTGCTCCAGCTCCGTGCGCAGGGCGCTCAAGGGAGGCAGGCTTGCCGCGGGGTCCAGCTGGCCGCCGGGATCGATCTCTTCATCCTGTGGAATATTGATTGCGGCGCGAAGCGCGGCCAGGGCGGTGACCAGGCGCAGTTGTGCGCTCTTGGTGGAGGTCCTGGCGATTGCAGCCTCCGCTTCGGCCCGGGTCAATTCCAGGCGGGCGGCCTCACCCACAGACACCTGGACTTCGATACGCCGCTTCAAGTCCTCCACCAGCTTCTGATTGCCGGCGGCCAGTTCCAGCTCCGACTTGCGGCGGAGCGCGAGGAAGAATGCCTGCCGGACCAGGGAACGAACCATGATCCGCGCTTCTGCCTGAGCGAATTCACTGGCCGACTTCCCAAGTTCGGCGGCGAGAATACGAGTCTCGCGAACTTTGCGTGTCTCCAGGGGCTGGGAGAAGCTGTAGACCTGAACGGGGCCGGGCACGGTTCCTGGGACCCTGGCCCGCTGGTGGCCGGCGAGGATCCCAGCCTCGGGATTCGGGTATGCCCTGGCCGTGGTGATGCCCGCCTGCGCGGCTTCCAACATTGCCGCGGCGACCTGGAACTGCGGGTGGTTCTTTTCCGCAAGCTCCAACGCCTGGTCGAGGGTCAGGGGGCCGGCCGCGGGCGAAGCCAGCGCCAGCGTCATGCCGGCGAATGCCGCCCATGTCACACTTCGTCTCACGACCGGAACCGTAGCAATCGAAAGACCGTCTCAGTATGTCCCTGTTTCGGGAGGCTTACGTGAATTCACCTGTTCGCTATACCACAGCCTTGCAGAGCCGATTGTCTGAAAACAGACAGTTCGCACCCGCCAGGGCTGGCGGCAGGCGGAGGCCCGCGAATTGCAGGGGGAGCCTCAGCCATGAGTGCCGCCCCACCAGCCTCCGCGCTCTCACGCCTGGAACAGCGAGCCGAAGCACTGGCGTGCCAGAATGTGAATTCGATGAGGGAGCGGTCCAGCAGTATGACGGATCCACGCAGGCAGGTGCTGGGCGTTGGAGCCGTTATTGCGGGTCTGGCGGCTCTCCATTGGGCCGTCCCCAACTCTTTCCTTTATTTCCATAGCTTCCTGCAGCATCTGAACTTCCTGCCGATCGTGCTGGCGGGCCTCCTGTTTGGATGGCAGGGCGCCGTCCTGTCCACTCTGGCGGCCTTGGCCGCGCAGGCGCCGCACATATGGCTGAGCTCTGGTCAATTCTCGTTCTACACCACGGATGTCCTGCTGGAGTTGCCGGTATTCGGACTGGCCGGCGTGATTACCGGCCATCTTGCAGAGAGGGAGCGGAAGCAGAAGACAAACCTTGAGACAACCAAGCGGGAACTGGAGCAGGTTTACAGGGAGCTGCAGCAGAACTTCGAGCGACTGAAGAGGGCGGAAAGGCTCTACGCCGCTGGACAGCTCTCCGCCGGCATGGCTCACGAGATCAGGAATCCGCTGGCCAGCATCACCGGTGCGGTCGGCATCCTGAAGCGCGGGCACGGCTCGATTGAGAATTGCCGGGAGTGCCTCGACATCATCGAGAAGGAGACACAGCGGCTGAACCGGCTGCTGACAAGCTTCCTGGACTTTGCCCGGCCGCGCGCGCCAAAGTTTCAGATGGTGCGATTGGAGGATGTATTTGAATCGGTGATCTCGCTGGCCCATCACGCGGCTGGAGCGACCACGATGGAATTGCGCCAGGTGATCGATGAGCCACTGCCGGAGGTGCGGTGTGACGCGGAGCAGATCAAGCAGGTGCTGCTCAATCTGATCATCAACTCCATACAGGCTACGAGCGGACCGGGCGCAGTGGAACTGGGGGCGCGGCAGGCGGACGGGTTCATCCGAATCAGCGTGCACGACGAGGGATGCGGCATTCCCCAGCAGGAGCTCGACCGCATGTTCGATCCCTTCTTCACCACGAAGGAGAATGGAACCGGCCTCGGCCTGGCGGTGGCGGCCAAGATCATCGAGCAACACGGAGGAAACCTTACCGGCGCCAATAACCCAGACCGGGGGATGACATTTACCATCGACCTGCCGCTGAAAGCAGCTTCAACGCAATGAACCGCAATCTCATCCTGGTCGTAGACGACGATGCGAGCCTGCGCCGCATCATGAAGCTCCAATTGGAGGAGGCCGGCTACGAAGTCACACTGGCAGCCAATGGCGAAGAAGCGCTGGGGGTGATGGAGCGAAGGAATCCGAAGCTCGTCATCACAGACCTGCGGATGGCCGGAACGAGCGGCCTGGAACTACTGCGCCACATCCGCAACGAGCACAGTGAGACCACCGTGATCATGATCACCGCATACGGCAGTGTCGAAACCGCGGTGGAGGCCATGAAGGCAGGCGCCTACGATTACGTCACGAAGCCGATAGATTACGACGCCCTGGTGCTGGTCGTGCATCGTGCGATGGAGCGGCAGAACCTGATTGAGGAGGTCAGGAAGCTGCGCGCCGCCCTGGATGAGCGGTATGGGTTTGAAAGCATCATCGGGCGATCGAAGGCGCTGCTGCGGGTCCTGGAGATGGCTTCGCGGGTCGCCAACCGCGATTCCACCGTGTTGATTCAGGGGGAAACGGGTACAGGCAAAGAGCTGCTGGCCCGGGCGATTCACCACAACAGCCGGCGCAAGGATCAGGCCTTCGTCACCATCAACTGCGGCGCGATCCCACGAGACCTGCTGGAGTCCGAGCTGTTCGGCTTTACACGGGGCGCGTTCACGGGCGCGGCGGCCGCCAAGGCCGGCAAAGTGGAACTGGCTGACGGCGGCACCCTGTTTCTGGATGAGATTGGTGAGCTGCCGATTGAGCTGCAGGTAAAATTGCTGCGGCTCATCCAGCAAGGCGAAGTGGAGAAGATCGGTTCGGCCGGGGGCTCCATCGTCGATGTCCGGGTGATTGCGGCCACGCATCGCAACCTGCCGGCGATGATCGAAGACGGGGCATTCCGGGAAGACCTGTACTATCGACTCGCGGTTGTTCCACTTCACTTACCGCCGCTGCGCGAGCGGAAGGAAGACATACCGGAGATCACCCAGCATCTCTTCCGGAAGCTGAAGGCCCGGCACAACCTGCCTGCTCTGCGCCTGACGCCTCCGGTCCTTTCCGCTTTTCAGGCCTATCGCTGGCCTGGCAATGTAAGGGAGCTCGAGAACGCGATCGAGCGGATGGTGGTCCTCTCCACAACGGACGAGATCACGGAGAGCGA
The DNA here is from genome assembly GCA_017307505.1 of Acidobacteriota bacterium. Taxonomy (GTDB): domain Bacteria; phylum Acidobacteriota; class Terriglobia; order Bryobacterales; family Bryobacteraceae; genus Paludibaculum. Next base: position 34,305 of record JAFKEE010000048.1, read on the forward strand.
CCTGCCGGAGTCGATCCAGCCGGCCGCGCCGCAGCGTGAATCGCTGCTGCTGGAACTTCCAGAGCACGGCATCAGCCTGGAAGGAGTGGAGCGGGAACTCCTGTTACGGGCGCTGGAAAAGTTCCAGTGGAACCAATCCCGAGCCGCGAGGTTCCTCGATATTTCGCGCAGCACCCTGATCTACCGCATGGAAAAACACGGTCTCCACAAGGAGTGACGGGCCCGCGGGAAGCGGAGCGCAACCGGGCCAGCGGCTGCCAGAGAGAGCAGCGGTTCACACGGTCCTCTCCCCCGACTATCCGGCCACCTGGCTAGCGACTAAAGGGAAGGATCCGGACGGGGCAGGTCCGTACTGGCGACCAGTTCCTTCACGGGGCGGACCTCGATTCCGCCCAACTGAATCGCGGGGATGCGCGAGGCCACCTCGATGGCTTCGTCGCGGTTCCTGGCCTCGATGAGGATGAAGCCGCCCACGTGCTCGCGCGCCTCGGCAAATGGTCCGTCCGTGACTTTCACCTTACCGTCGCAGATGCGCACCACGGCAGCGGTGCGGACGGATTGCAGCGCCTGGGCGGCCAGGAAATGTCCCTGCTGACGGAGGGTGAAGTCGTAGGCCAGGCTGATGTCATCCAAAGCCTGGGACTCCTGGGGGGACAAGGCGTCCAGTTTCGCTTCGTCGACGAATACCATGCACAGAAATTTCATGCTCTGTTCTCCTCGTTTTGAGTTGCGCTGTCACTTTGTAGTCGATTGAAGGGCGCGGAAATCGACACGGAGGAGGATAGAAAGTGAAACCTGGATTCCGGCAGCGGCTCAACCGCGATCGGCGTCCGGGAAGAGGATGCGGCGATAGAGACTCTCGCGGATGGAGTCGCGCAGGTCCCAGGCCCGCATCTTCCGGAGGTGGCACTGGGAGCTGATAGCCCGGGCCAGTTCCTTCAGCGCACCAGCGAGGCGTTCCTCATCTTCATTGCGAAACTTGCGGCCAAATAGAGCCACGGGGCGAGGTTCTTCAATATGGGCCACTTCGTCCCCCCGGGAGAAGCTGAGGCACAGGCCGGACCAGCCCATGGTGCGGGCGTGGAAGAGGCTGAGCCGCACTCCATTCAGATGGGCGGAATAGACTCCGCCGTCCTCCAACTGCCACTCGAGAGGCGGCTGGGCGGCTTGCGTCGCATCAAGAAGGAACTGCGCAACGTATAGATCAGAGACTGCCATTGCAACCTCAATCGCCCACCGCGGGCGTCTGTCTATAGGCGAGATTGAGCAGCGGCGGCGCCACCAGCGTCGTGGCGAGGGCCGTAAATACGACAACTCCGTAGATTGGCCTGGAGACGGCGCCCATGGCCAAGCCCAGCTGAGCCACGACCATGCCGACCTCCCCGCGCGGCACCATGCCGAAGCCGATGCGTACAGCGTCACGAAGCCCAAGACGGATGGCGCCGGCCCCACAGCCAAGAAGCTTGGAGACGACAGCGGCCAGCAGGACGATGACGGTGAGCAGAATCATGGACGAGTCCTTGAAGACCGAGAGGTCGATCTTCAGGCCGATACCCACGAGGAAGAACGGCACCAGGAGTTCAGTGGTGCCGTGGACGAGGGTATGAACCCGTTTGCTGACGCTTTCCCCGAGGCTCATGCCGGCCAGGAAGGCGCCAACAATGGCCGCAACGCCCGTATACATGGAGACGACGGAGAGCGCAAAGAGGAGAATGATCGCCAGGTGGAACTGAGCCTCGCTGGCGCGGAGTCTCGCCTGCAAGGCAGGTACAGCCTTGCTGACCGTATGCGAACCCCATTTCGCCATGACGACCATGAAGACGATGGGCAGAACCGCGGTGAGACCGATATCGACGACCTTGATCTCTCCACGAGCCATGCTGCTGACCACCGCGAGGACAATCAAGCCCAGGACGTCGTCGATGACAGCGGCGGCGAGGATGATCTGGCTGGATTTCTCGTGCAGTTTGTTCCTGGCGCTCAGCACCTGGGCGGTGATGCCGACACTGGTGGCGACCAGGGCAGCTCCGACAAAGATCGATTCGATCTGACCGTACCCCCACGCTCGCAGAATCACCCAGCCCATGCCTAACGGTACGAGGACGCCGATGATGGCCACGAGAAAGGCGGTGCCGCCTACCTTGAGCAGTTCGGAGGATTTCACCTCCAGCCCGACGTTGAAGAGGAGGAAGAGGACTCCCAGTTCCGAGAGGTCCTGCAGGACAGGCACCGGGGCCACCCAGTGCAGCAGGCTCGGGCCAATGACGACGCCGGCGAGAATTTCTCCGACAAGGCCAGGCATGCCGAGGCGCTCGAAGATCTCAGAGAAGAGCTTCGCGGACGCAAAGACCACGAGCATCAGGACGGGGAGGGTCAACTCCGGTGGATGCGTCATTCGACTAGGCGATGCGAGCTTTGCGCTTCTTCTGAAGATTCAGCAGCGCAGCGCCGGCGATGCCGATGAGAACGGGCAGAAAGGGCGCCCCGTGCATCACCAGAGCGAAGAAGGCGATGCAGGCCGCGATGTTGAACCAGAGCCAATTCATGGGAGTCTCCAGCAACTCAATGGAATATCTTAACGGCGAGCATCAAGGCGGCTGCCATAAGCACCAACCAGGAGGCGGGCCGATCCAGTGGTTTCGTCCAGGCCGGTTTCTGTGTGCCTTCCCGGATGAGGCGCCGGATTTCCTGAAGCTGTTTGCGCGCCATCGCGATCTGGTAGCCATCTTCGGCGAGTTGGAGTGCCCGGGCGGTTTCCTCTTCGGCCCGCGGCAGCGCCCGAAGGCGATAGAGCAGTTCAGCAAACTTATACTGTGCCCAGAAGTAGTTGGGAGCTATGGCCCGTGCTTCTTCAAAGGCGTCCATGGAGCGGTACGCATCGTAGTTAACGGCATGGGCCATGCCGAGACACGTGCGGAGGTCGGGCGAATCCGGGTAGGCGGCGCAGGCCTCCTGCAAGCGCTGGATGATGGCTTTGATCTCCTCGGCAGGCACGGTATGAGGGTCGCGCCAGAGCTTAGGCAGCAAGGCAGGCAGGGGAGCGGGCGCCAATGGCGCCCGCTCGCTGCTCGACGGAATGACCGCGGTATTCATGTTAGTGTGCACTCGCTTTGAGCTCGAACTCCGGATAACCAACTGCACCGACTTCCGGCAGGTCCAGCCCTTCCACTTCAGCTTTGGCCGAAACGCGCTGGCCCACCAGAACTTCGATGACCAGATTGGCCACGAAGGCGACGGTGAAGACAACCCCGAGCAGGGCGGAGACTCCCATCAACTGCGCGACCAGTTGTCCCGGATCGCCATAAAACAGGCCGGTGACCGAGCCAGTGACGCCATTCCAGGAGCCGCCGTAATTGGATTTGCCGTCGGCGAACAGCCCGACGGAAATCACACCCCAGATCCCGTTGACACCGTGCACCGAAATGGCGCCCACCGGGTCGTCGATCTTCATCACCCGCTCGACGAACTCGACCGAGAGACACACAAGGACGCCGCCAATGAGCCCGATGATCACACTGCAGACCGGGTTGACGAATCCGGAGGGCGCCGTGATGGCGACCAACCCCGCGAGCAAGCCGTTGCCGGACATCGAGGAGTCGGGCTTGCCGTAGCGCATCCACATATAGAACATGGCGCCGAAGGAGCCGGCCATGCCTGCCAGCATGGTATTGACCGCCACGCTGCTGATGCGAAGATTGCCGCTGCCCGAAGCACCCAGCGAAGATCCTGGGTTAAAGCCGAACCAGCCGAAGGCGAGGATGAAACAGCCGGTGAGAACCAGTACGATGTCATGCCCCGGCATGGCGTGCGGCCGGCCGTCGCGGTCGAATTTGCCGATGCGCGGTCCGACGATGATGGCAAGGACAAGCGCCGTGAGTCCGCCGACTGAATGAACTACACCAGATCCGGCGAAGTCAGCATAGCCCTTACCGAGTCCGAAGTTGGTGCCGAGAGTCGCCAGCCAGCCGCCGCCCCAGGCCCAGTTCGCGAACACGGGGTAGATGAAAGCGCCCAACACAAACGAGGAAACCAGGAATGCGACATACTTCCAGCGTTCCGCGGCGGAGCCGGTGACGATCGTGAGGGCAGTGTCCATGAAGACCATCTGGAACAGGAAGATCACCATAACGGCAACGTCGTAGCTGCCGTTGTGCATCAGAAAGAAGCCGTTTTGCCCAAAGAGGCCAAAGCTCTTGCCAAAGAGGGTGATGCTGAATTCGGAGTTCAGGACGGGCGAGCCCCCGAGGTTGCCGACGGCGCCGACACCGCCCATCTGCAGGGCGAAACCGATGAGCCAGTACGCCAACATACCGACACCGTAGACCATGAAGTTCATCATCATGGTGTGGTTCGCATTCTTGGCGCGGCAAAGCCCGGTTTCCACAATCGCGAATCCGGCCTGCATGAACATGACCATGAACCCGGCGACGAGCGTCCAGACGAAGTTGATGCCGATTTTGTTCTGGCCCACCTGGTTCACCAGGTCTGAAATGGTGAGGCCTTTCTTGGCGTCGGACACTGCCACGTCTGCGACCGTGCCGGTTATATTGCCATCGGGATCTCCCTTGGCACGGAGTTCTGCCTTGGGCGCTTCCACTCCTTTCAGATCGGCATCGGTAATGGGGACCGCTGCGGGTGCGGCTGATGCAGCCGCGGCGGGAGGCGCGGCCGCGGGGGCAGCCGGAGTCTGCGCTGCGGCGGTGAGGGCAACGAGTAGCGTTGCGGCAAGGGTGAGCAGGCTTCTCTTCATTCCGCGGTTACCTCTTCCAGATCGCATTCTTCACGTAGGCCTGATTGATGACGCCGATAATGCCCACCAGACTGATGGCGATTCCGGCGAGGACCATGCCCATCCTGGCGCCCGTGGAGGATGCCAATGAGAGACTGAGAAGGCTCAGCACGAAGCCGGCCAAAGTGATGAGAAGACCAACGTAAACCATGTGGGATTCCTTTGTGTCCTTTCCGCCGACCGGCTAGCCTTCGAGGTGTTCGAGGGGTTTGGCTTTCAGGAAAACAGCGACCGAGGCGCCAAGCAGCACCAGACCGATCAGCATGAACAACACACTGCCTCCACTGAAGAGGCCAGCGCCAATGAAGACAAAGGCGACGAGAAATAGAAGGAACGCGAGCGCCTGGGTTGGGTTGGCACCCATGAGAGACCTCCAATGAGCAACTGGGATTTCGCGAGCGTGACGGGAGACCCGGCGTTGGGGTCAACAAGCGCTACGTGGCTTGTGCTGGATGAACTGGCCAGCTTGGTTTCTCAGTTTAGGTAAGGAAAGTAGGGAGTGCCAATCAATAATTTTGATTGGTTTGATCGTAGGGAACAGGGACTAAACGATAGCTATCTTATTGACAGATCAGGGGGCTACGCGAGCGAGTCCAAGCTCGTCCGCCCTCGCCTGCATAGCCTGGATGCAGAACTCAATGTGGGCATCGAGATCTACATTCATCCCCGCGGCACCGTTGATAATATCCTCACGATTCACGGCCCGGGCGAAAGCTTTGTCCTTCATCTTCTTGCGGACGCCTTTGACTTCCACGTCAAGAATCGACCGGGTGGGTTTGACGTAGGAGATGGCCGTGAGGAATCCGGCCAGTTCGTCGCAGGCGAAGAGGGTCTTCTCGAGCAGGGATTCGCGAGGTACGCCGGTGAAATCGGCGTGGGAGAGGATGGCGCGGCGGATCTCGTCGTTGACTCCGCGTTCCTTGAGGATCGCCTCCCCTTTGACCGGGTGGTCTGGGAGTTGAGGGTGGATCTCCCAGTCGAAATCGTGCAGCAGGGCGGTGACGGACCAGGTCTCGAGGTCGACGTTGTGTCCTTCGGCCGCGAACTTGTGGGCGTAGGCAAGTACGCAGGCTTCGACGGCGAGGGAGTGGCGGCGGAGGGCGTCGTTCTGGATGAACTCGCAAACGATGGACCAAGCTTGATCGCGATTCATGAGATCTTGAGTCCATAGTAGCGAACAGCCGATGGGCGATGTTATATTGGGGAAGTCGAGTCTGTGGGCCTGTGGCGCAGTTGGGAGCGCGCTTCCATGGCATGGAAGAGGTCGTGAGTTCGAATCTCACCAGGTCCACCAATCCCCTTACAATTCAATTCGTTCTGACGCCGAAGAGCCTTAGTGTTTTCGGGTTACGACCCACAACGGGATCGCTTCGCCGCGGGGCCTTACCTCTTCCGTGAAGAACACGTGGGCGACGGATCCTTGCCTGCTCTGTGTGCAGAAATCGACCCTGCGCCCAGGTTGTCGACAAGGAGCCTGGATCCGGTATACCGGGCGTTGCCGCAGCGGCTATCCGACTTATTTGGGACGGAGATTGCGGCGCCATTCACGGCTTCCAGGTAGAGGTGCCCACCCGACTCTACCAACCGCAAGTCGACTCCGCTGTCCTTTAGCCAGTTGCGCCCCTCACCAGGTTCCGGGCAGGCGAGTTGGGCCTCCTTGTCGAAATCCACACCGCACTGGCGCTGCACTAGAACGGAGCCGCGGTGGTCTCCGACCTCGAGGCGCCAGTCGATCTGCTGAGTGCTGCTTCCGTAGTAAGAACAACTCATTCCGGGCGCGTCGCAACCAGAAAAGTCCATTGGGAATGAGCCCAAATGGACCACCTTGCCGGCTTTCACCCTCACTGGGCGAAGATCCACCCGGCGAAAGCCGGGAGCCTTCGCGATCAACCGGTAGCTTCCCGGCTTCAATGCGGAGGCAAGGAGAGTCCCCGCGGGCTCAGTGTTGCCGTGGAACACTTCGGCGCCGTCTTTGAGATCGAGAACCCTAACTTCCGCGACGACGGCTGCTCCTGCCCGATCAGTGAAACGGGCCTCGATCGACCCACCCGTCTGGGCGAAGACGCTCGCCGAGATAAGCAGGGCCATCATTGGCCAAAACATAGACGGAATCCGCCTGTCAGCGACTCGAACGATTTGCCAGGGCAGGAACGGCCTAGCAGCCAGGCGCAGCATCATCGACCCTCAGACGCGAACACCCGCGTTCTGCGTTCCAACTTCCTGACGCACCTCAGCAGATGCGCGGCAACTGCTCGCCCAAGGGCAGCGGAATCGCGCGGATGGCGCCCATGGTCGTTCGGGCCGCCACCAGGCCCGGCCGCGCCGAGGTCACTTCCCCGACGATCGCGGCCTGCCGGCCTAACGGATGGGCTCGCAGGCGAGCCAGCACCTCCGGCGCTCTTTCGCCCTCCACGATCGCCACCAGTTTGCCTTCGTTAGCCACCTGGAGCGGATCGAGCCCGAGCAGTTCGCTGGCGGCCTGGACCTGACGATCCACCGGAATGGCGGACTCGTCCAGCATCACCCCGACCCGCGAGGCGCGGGCAATCTCGTTCAGGGTGGCGGCCAGGCCGCCGCGCGTGGGATCGCGCATCACGTGCACCGCGCCCTCCACTTGCAGGATCTCCGCCACTAGACCATGCAGGGCAGCGCAATCACTCTGGATCGTCGTCTCGAATTCCAGGCCCGCTCGGACACTCATGACGGCGACCCCGTGATCGCCCAGGGTTCCGCTGACCATCACCCGGTCGCCCGGGCGCGCACAGGCAGGACCCAGGACCAGGCCCGGCGGGACAAGGCCCACCCCGGCCGTGTTGATAAAGACGCCGTCGCCGTGCCCCTTCTCCACCACCTTCGTATCGCCGGCCACGATCTGGACGCCCGCCGTCTGCGCCGCCGCAGCCATCCGGCCCACCAACCGGGCCAGCAGCGAGAGTTCCAGTCCTTCCTCCAGGATGAAGCCGGCCGTGAGGTAGAGAGGCCGCGCTCCGCACATGGCCAAGTCGTTCACCGTTCCATTCACGGCAAGTTCGCCGATGCTGCCGCCCGGGAAGATCAGCGGCCGGACCACGAAGGAATCCGTCGTGAGCGCCACGCGGCCGGGCGGAAGGCCGACGACGCTGGCGTCGCCTAAACTCTCCAGCGCCGGATTGCGAAATGCAGGGAGAAAGAGGTTCTCGATGAGCTCTTCCGAGAGCTTGCCACCGCCCCCATGGCCGAGCACGATGCGCGGATAGTTCCTGAGCGGGAGAGGACAAGACCAGTCTTCAAAATGCAATGTATCGGCCATGCGGGCGCCCTAATGGGACGCCAGGGCCTCATCGTCGAGGAAGCGTCCATAGTGATAGTACGCCGCGCAGGCGCCTTCGGTGGAGACCATCGTTGCGCCCAGCGGAGTGCGCGGAGTGCACTCGCGTCCAAAGGCAGGACACTGGTGAGGCCGGATCGCACCCTGAAGGACTTCGCCGGCGTGACAAAGCGGCGATTCCGATGCCTGAATCCCGGAAACCGAGAAGCGCTGCTCGGCATCGAAGGCGCGATAGGCAGGAGACAGGCGCCAGCCGCTGCGCGGGATCAGGCCAATGCCGCGCCAGGTGCGATCGGTCACCTCGAAGACCTCGTCGAGCATCCTGCGCGCGGCGGCGTTGCCTTCCTGGGTGACAGCCCGCTCGTACGCGTTCTCCGCCCGGGCCTCGCCGGCTTCCAACTGAACCACCGCCCGGCGGATGCCTTCCAGGATGTCGAGCGGCTCGAAGCCGGTGGCGACGATGGGGACTCGGTAGCGCTCCGCCAACGGCGGGTACTGCCAGAGGCCCATCACGCTGCAGACGTGGCCCGCGGCGAGGAAGGCCTGGACACGACAGGCCGGAGCGCTGAGGATGGCCTCGATGGCCGGAGGCACCAGCACGTGAGAAACGAGCAGCGAGAAGTTTTCCAACCCCAGCCGTTTGGCCTGATGCACGGCCATCGCATTGGCCGGCGCCGTGGTTTCGAAGCCGATGGCGAAGAAGACGACTTCGCGCCCGGGGTTCTGACGGGCCAGGGCGACGGCATCCAGAGGGGAGTAGACGACCCGCACATCGCCGCCCTCGCTCTTCACCTGGAACAGGTCGCGCGCGCTACCCGGAACGCGCAACATATCGCCGAAGGAGCAGAAGATGACCTCAGGCCGGGCCGCGATGGCAAGGGCCTTGTCGATGATCTCCAGGGGAGTGACGCAGACGGGACAGCCGGGCCCGTGGATGAGTTCCACCTCAGCAGGCAGCATCTGGTCGATGCCGTTGCGAATAATGGAGTGGGTCTGGCCGCCGCAGACCTCCATGATGGCCCAGCGCCGGGTCGCCCGGCGGCGGATTTCGCCGGCAATCCGGCGGGCGGCTTCGCCATTGCGGAACTCGTTCAGGTACTTCATCGGCGGACGGCCGCGGGGGCGTTGATGCGGCTCCCGGCGGCCCACCCTGATTGTGACCTGAATCCGAATGAGGCGGAAGGGCGGTCTACCAGTTCACCGCGGCGGCCTGACGAATGAGCGAGTCGACCACATCAGACCCATCCTGGGCAGGTTTCGCCTTGAAAGTGCGGCGGACAACGGACTCGCCCAATGTGAGAGGTGTGGCGCGGATATCGAGACGGACCTCCTCGTTTGCCCGGCACTGCGTCCGCCGCTGCGCCGAATCGGAGCCGTTGCCGGACCGCGGAGCGCGTGTGTAAGTGGAGGCTCCCGGTTCCGGCCCTGCAGGGGGTATCGCGGATCGCAGAATGCTGCCCAGGCCCGGTTTGTCCTTGCGTTTCAGGGTGAGGGTAAGCGCGACGTTACAACCCATTTCGCGGGCTTCCTGGATGCCAGGAGCGAGTGCAGCGTCGACGCCTCGGGCCGCAAGTTCAGTCCGCAGCAACTGGCGGGCGGTCTCGAAGTCCGCGCCGGCAGCGGCCGGCGAATCGGCCGGCAGGATGGCGATGCAGGGGGCGTTCGGGTTCTGCCCGAAAGCGGGCAGACTCAACACGATCAACCCTAATGTCCATAGTGATTTACTGATCACGGCTAACTTCTCCGGTGCAGACGCGCACCAGTCCGGGCGGCCGTTTGCGGCCGGTGCAGTGGAAATATCGCCGGCGGCCACATCGGACCGCCGGCAGTTCAGGTGTAGGCGATGGTCTACCTAAACTCGCGCAGACGGCTGCGGAAAGAGATCAGTGGGAAGAAAAAAACACTACCGTCCCAGCGGAATAAGCCGTCAGGCGGGCGGCCGCCGCAGCCTGCTGCCGAGCCGGGTGGAGGCGCCGCTGCTCAGTCCCTTCTCCATCAGCACGGCCTTGACGTCTCCGAAGGAGCCCAGTTGCCGTGCGGTCCAGCCTTGCAATTCGTGCTGCCGGGCAAACCAGCTCTGCCAAAACTCGACATTGCGATCGCCCCCGTAGATGACAAACCGGCCGGCAGCGGGCAGCCGCACGGAGGACAGGCTTGCGGCATATCGCAAACCCTCAGCGGAGGGCGTATAGGGCAGCAGGAAGGGCCGGCCCACTACCGGATAAGTGGCCAGGTGAGCATAGAGGAAGCCAGGCAGGGGATAATCCGGGCTCCAGGCGGGCGGCTTTGCCTCGACAAACGGGCTGGGGCAGAGGACCGGCAGATCCGGATCATGGAGCGCCGCAATGGCCTCGGTCGCGCCCCGCCAGTCGGAGACGTGCGCAGGCCCGTTGGACGGGTGCCCGATGGACTGGGCCAACGCCCAAACGCCAACCAGCACGGCTAGGGGGCGCCAGAAGGCGGCCGGGAGATAGCGCTTCAGCAGGAAGGCTGAGCCCAGCAGGATGCCCGGCCAGGCCAGCGACAGGTAGCGAGGCAGAAACACGCTATTCCCGGTGCCCACCGAGTAGGCGAACAGCGCGATCGGGTGGACGAACCACCAGCCGAGCAGCAGCACCCCAGTGGCCGAACAAAGCGAAGCCGGCCTGAGCTTCTTTACCCGGCTGAACATCCATGCCGCCGGCAGCGTGCCAAGGAGGAACCCGAACTTCAGTGCATACTTCAGCTGGCGCAAGCCGGGCGGCGCCTGGATCACGTGCGCCTGCGCCTCCCGAGCCAATGCCACGGCACTCCACGCCACAGGCAGCAGCAACAAAGCAAGCACGAGGAAGAGACCGGAAGCTGGGATCCATCCCACCGGGGTATCCCTGCGCCAGAGCCGTGCGGCCGTGTAGGACACGAAGACGAGATAGAACGGCCAGTAGACGAGATGAGTCCGCCAGAGCAAGGCTCCGAAGAGCAGGAACAAGGATGCATCCAGCCAGGCGGCGCGATCCAGCCAGCGGATCAGGGCCCAAACGCTCAGAGACGCGACACACAGTCCAAATGCGTACGGCCGTGCGTCGGTCGCAGCGTCGCTGAACCCGCGGAGCAAAAAACTGCTTAGAACGATCAGCCAGCCGCAATCCGGATGGATGAGCCGCATGCCGATGCGGGCACAGAGGAAGAGAGCCAGCGCCATCGCCAGCACCGAGGGCAGGCGGTAGCCCGCTTCAGAGAAGCCCGCCTCCGACTGCACGGCGGCCGGCAAGGCGTAGTAGATGGACTGCGGCACCTGCGGCGCGACCGTGAGGGAAGGATGGTCGCCACCCTGGCGCACCACGAACGCCGTCACCGTCTCATCGACCCAGAAGCTGGTGTTGAGGGGCAGCAGCCAGAACCTGACGATACACAACGCCAGCAGCGCGCCCAGGGGCCAGTTGAGCCAGCGGCGCCTGCCCTCCAGCGTCATTCTTCCGTCTCGGCCCAGGGCAGGAACACAGGCGGCCGCATGGGCCAGCGGGACGAGGGAAAGACCGCCGCGCGCAACAGGCCCCATTTCGCCAGCCGCGCCTGCAGCGTGGTTCGGACGACACCGAGCCCATAGGTCACACTGCGGCGGAAGCTGATGGATGAAGCCTGCGGGAAGTAGCGTGTGGGGCAGGACACTTCCCCGATGCGCGCGCCAAGCACGATGCTCTGCGCAATCAACTGGTTGTCAAAGACGAAGTCTTCCGAGTTGCTCTCGAGGGGCAGGGCTTCCAGCAGTTCGCGTGTGTAGGCGCGGAAGCCGGTGTGATACTCGGAGAGTTTGGCGCCCAGAACGAGATTCTGGAACAGCGTCAGCACCCGGTTTGAGGCGTATTTGTAGAGCGGCATGCCGCCGCTGAGCGCGTCGCCACCGAGGATCCGGGATCCCAGCACCAGATCATAAACTCCGTAGGCCGCCATGCTGGCCATGGCCGACACCAGCAGCGGCGAATACTGGTAGTCAGGATGGATCATGACGACGATGTCGGCGCCACGGCTGAGCGCAAGCGCGTAGCAGGTCTTCTGGTTGCCGCCGTAGCCCCGGTTGCGGTCGTGCACAGCGACGTGGAGCCCCAGCTTGCGCGCCACTTCGACGGTATCGTCGGTGCTGTGGTCGTCCACCAGGATCCGGTCGTCCACGATGTCCGGCAGCTCCTGCACGGTGGCCCTGAGGGTCCTGGCAGCATTGTAGGCAGGGAGAACCACGGCGATTCGTTTCTGATTGATCATTGGTCCTCACGAATCCAGTTCCGTTCGGGCATACGAGGTGGACGCGCCGCGGTGAGCCGCAGCGTACAATCCTACGGACACAAAGGCGTTAACTAATGTAAAGGTTGTGCAGGGAAGGTAAAGCGGCACCCGGTCAGGATCTCGATACAATGAAACCGCCCAGACGGCAGCCTATGTGCCGCAAGGGCTTACGGCCTGAATTCGGAGTACTCATGAATCGCCGAGCCTTCCTTTCCACTTTGTCCGCCGCCGGCTCCTGCCTGCCCGTGGCCTTCGCGCAAAAATATTCACCTGACTGGACTTCGCTGAAGACGCACACCGTCCCCAACTGGTATGACGACGCTAAATTCGGCATCTTCATCCACTGGGGCCTCTATTCCGTACCCGCCTGGGCTCCGCCGTCCGGCGAACTGGGCAAGGTCGACATGAGCCGCTGGTTCTATGAGAACGCCTATGCCGAGTGGTATTTGAATTCCATTCGCCTTAAGGATTCACCCAGCTACCGGCATCACGCCGAGAAGTACGGAGCGGACTTCGACTACTACCGCTTTGGCCCGATGTTCGAACAGCAAAACCGCGCGTGGAAGCCGCAGAACTGGGCATCGCTCTTCAAAAACGCCGGAGCGCAGTATGTTGTTCTCACCACCAAGCACCATGACGGCTACACGCTGTGGCCCAGCAAGGTGCCAAACCCCAAGCGGCCCCAAGGTGGCATCAACTCGCCCCGCGATCTCGTCGGCGACCTGACCAAAGCAGTGCGCGGCGCCGGGTTGCACATGGGCCTTTACTATTCCGGCGGGCTGGACTGGACCTTCGAATCCCGCCCCATCGCCAAGATGGCGGATCTCCGGACGACTGCTCCGCAGACCGAGGAGTACGCCCAATACGCCAATGCCCATTGGCGGGAGCTCATCCGGCTGTATCAGCCCTCCGTGCTCTGGAACGACATCGGCTATCCAAAGCTGGGCAAGCCCGAAGCGCTCTTTGCGGATTACTACAACGCCGTGCCCGAGGGCGTGATCAATAACCGCTTCAGCGTGGAGTATGCGGATTTCACTACGCCTGAATACGCCAAGTACGACAAGATCACACCGAAAAAGTGGGAGTCCTGTCGCGGGCTCGGCTTCAGCTTCGGCTACAACCAGGTGGAAGGGCCCGAGCATGTGCTGGCATCGGTCGCCTTGATCGAACTCCTGGTGGACATCGTCAGCAAGAATGGCAACCTGCTGCTGAATATCGGACCGAAGGCGGACGGGAGCATCTCAGAGATCCAGCTCAACCGCCTGAACGCGCTGGGCGCATGGCTCAAAACAAACGGCGAAGGAATCTACGACACCCGGCCGTGGATCCGGCCTTCCGCCAAGACCGCCTCGGGTGGCGATGTCCGCTTCACCAGAAAGGGCGACACACTCTATGCGTTCCTGCTCGGGCAGAGTTCCGGGGTGTCGACGGTAACCGGATTGACGCTCTCCTCGGGCACCAAGGTTCACCTGCTGGGCGGCGGCGCCGTTGCGTGGAAGCAGCAGGGCGAAGGCACGTCCTTCGAACTGCCCGCTAACCTGCCGCCGGCGGGCCCGGCAACGCTCAGCATCACTCCAGCCCCTTCCGCCTAAGAAGCGCCTTATCAAGCATGATACGAGTGGGGGCCTGCTCCGGAAGCGGGCCCCTCAGAGAAAGTGGAGGAAGCCGACAGATGGCATTGGAGAAACTCGCGCCTGGCGCGCTGAAGGCGGCGCTGGAGGAGTTGGACCGTCTCTTCGCCCATCTGCCGGAGTTTCAGGCTGCAGTGCCGGGTGAGGATCGCATGCAGGCAGTCCTGTGCGAGACGGCCACCCGGCTGGGCGATAACTTCCCTTACTTCCACCCACTGTATGCCGGCCAGATGTTGAAACCGCCGCATCCGCTGGCGCGCGCGGCCTATGCGCTGGCCACCTGGATCAATCCGAATAATCACGCGCTGGACGGCGGCCGCGCCAGCTCCGCGATGGAGAAGGAAGCCGTGGCCGAACTGGCGGCGATGTTCGGCTGGAGCCGGCACCTGGGCCACCTCACCAGCGGCGGCACGATGGCCAACCTGGAAGCCTTGTGGGTGGCGGGCCAGTTGCAGCCAGGCAAGACGATCGTCGCTTCCAGCCAGGCGCACTACACGCATGAACGGATCAGCGGTGTGCTGCGGCTGCCGTTCGCCAAGGTGGACGCGGACGACCATGGAAGGCTGGACTGCCAATCGCTGGAGCGGCAACTGGACCAGGGCGGCATAGGCTGTGTCGTTGCGACTCTCGGCACTACCGGTGTAGGCGCGGTCGATCCCCTGCCGGAGATCCTGAAACTGCGGGATCGCCATGGATTCCGCCTGCACGTCGATTCCGCGTACGGCGGCTACTTCCGATTGGCCGGCAATCTGGCGCCGGCAGCCCGCGCCGCCTATGACCTAATTGGGGAGGCCGACTCGATCGTGATCGATCCCCACAAGCACGGACTGCAACCCTATGGCTGCGGCTGCGTTTTGTTTCGCGATCCTGCCGTCGGACGGTTGTACAAGCACGAATCCCCGTACACATATTTCTCTTCGCATGAGCTGCATCTGGGGGAGATCAGCCTGGAATGTTCGAGGCCCGGCGCATCGGCCGTTGCGTTGTGGGCCACGCAGCGCCTGCTGCCGCCGGTGCCGGGCGGAGAATTTGCGCAGGGACTGGAGGCGTCACGGCGGGCCGCACTGACTTTCGCGGGCCGGCTGAAAGCGGACTCACGCTTCGTTGTTCCCTTCGACCCCGAGCTCGACATTGTCGTGTGGGCTCCGCGCGCGGCTTCCGCCTCGAAGGTTTCGGCACTGTCCCAGCGAATCTTCGACCTTGCGGCCGAACAGCAGCTTCACCTGGCGTTGATTCGTCTGCCGGCCTCAATCTTCCGGGCCGCCTGGCCGGATCTTGACGCCGATCAGCCGACAATCGTCTGCCTGCGCTCCGTGCTGATGAAGCCGGAGCATGAGACTTGGCTCGACCGCATCTACGCAATTCTCTCCGCGGCAACTGACGCGGCCACGTCTTCCTAACGCTTCGCCGGAGCAGGGGCCAGGCGAGTGTAGACCGTCTCGAAATCGGGTTTCGAGCCAAAGGCAACCGAACTGGAAGTGGAACTGGAAGGACCTCCATCCCGATTCGGTTTCGGGCTGGCCGCATCCCGCGGCGCTGTCCCGGTGTTGCCGGTTTTCGTCTCCTTGGTCACGCGGCTACCGGTCTGGAGCGGCCTGGCGTCGATACGTTCGATTTCCTCTTTCGGAATCGCAACCTGTTCGTTTTTGACGATCACCAGGAGGCTGTTCTCCGTCAGCTCATCCATCTTTGCCAGCAGCGGCTGCCGGGCATCCTTCTTCAGGATGCGCAGCTCAGTACCACTCTTCACCGCGCGCACCTTGGTCCACGGGTCGTCGGCCGCAAATACCGCGAGGGCCGTCAGGAGGAAAGCGAGGGACTTCAGCATAAGTTGAGGCGAATGTACCACGCCGGGGCCGGGATTTGAAGCTGGAAACCGGATGGGGCGGCCCAGGCCAGCAACGGCCGGCGCATTGCTCCACAATGAAGCCATGGCCACATCCGCTGACGCCGGTCCGATCCGCATCCTGATCACCGGCGGAACGTTCGACAAGGAATATGACGAACTCACCGGCCGGCTTTTTTTCCAGGAGTCGCACCTGCCTGAGATGCTGAAACTCGGCCGCTGCGGACTACCACTGCAGATTCGCACCCTGATGATGATCGACAGCCTGGAGATGTCCGATGCGGACCGGCGATTGATCGTGGAACAATGCCGCTCCGCCGCCGAGCATCGGATCGTGATTACGCATGGGACGGACACGATGACCGAAACCGCCCAATTGCTGGCGGGCGAGATCCAGGACAAGACCGTCGTGCTGACGGGCGCCATGGTGCCATACAAGTTTGGGAGCTCCGATGGGTTGTTCAATCTGGGCAGCGCACTCGCCTTCGCCCAGACCCTGCCGCCCGGCGTATACGTCGCGATGAACGGCCGCTTCTTCCAAGCCGGCAAAGTGCGAAAGAACCGCCAGACCGGAATGTTCGAGGAGCTGGCCTGACCGGAGCGGAAAAAAATAGTTCCAGACGCGCCTGCCCGCTGTCATACTCCCTGTCCCAGGCTGCAGTTCCTTTCCGGGATGCGCGCCAGGGAGATTGTCCGGCGGCGGGCTGGCCTACAACTCTGAAGTTCCGCCTGCCGGGCCACCGCGGGGGGGGTCTCGAGCAGATCACCTGTCTTGCTTCAGGGGGCGAGGCCTTCCCGCGGGCTGATGCGGAGCAGCTTCAATCTCCGCGAAGAGCGTTCCCCGGATCCACCTTCGAGGCCCGCAATGCCGGCAGGATGCAGGCAGCCAGCGAAGCGGCCAGGACGAGCAAGGCCACAGCAGCAAAAGTGATCGGATCCAGTGGCTGTACGCCGTAGAGCATCTGACGCATGACCTGGCTCGCCAAAGGCGCGGCGAGCAGGCCGGCGAAAATACCAGCCGTGGTGAGGCCCATGCCCTGCGTCAATACCAGGCGCAAAATGTCGGGGCGGCTCGCGCCGAGCGCCATCCGGATGCCCAGTTCCCGGCTGCGCTGCGCCACGGCGACGGCCAGGACCCCGAACAATCCCACAGCCGCCAGCACAACGGCCAAGCCGGCAAACACGATCAGCAGCACCAGGGCCAGGCGCTGCTGGGCCAGCACCTTGTCCATAAGGGCGCTCATGGGCTGTACTTTCTCCACCGGTAACTCGGAATCGACCTCGAAGAAGGCACGCCGCACAGCCCCTTCCAGGGACATCGGCTCGGCGCTGGTCCGGATGGCAAAGGCCAGGAACGGCCAGGAGCGCTGCGCATGCGGCTGATAGATCACCGGACGCGGCTTCTCATCCGGCTTGGCATAAGCGATATCGTGAACCACCCCCACGATCTGGACATGCGTCTTGAAGCGGCCCACGCGCATGTTGATGAACTTCCCCACGGCGTCCTCACCCGGGAACACACGCCTCACCAGCGCTTCGGAGACGAGCACTACCGGAGGGGCCGTTTCGTTGTCAGTCTCGGAGATCATGCGACCCTTCACCAGACGGGCGCCGATCGTATCCAGAAACCGTGGAGTCACCGCCGTATAGGTTGCCGACTCCTTCTGGGCCGATTGTGCTGGCCGACCGTCCACCGAGAAATCGGTCAGCCAGTTCACCTGCATCATCGGCAGCGCGGTGCTCACCCCAGCCGAAACCACTCCGGGCACCCTTTCCAGCCGTTCGATGATGCGCCGCACATAGGATGCTTTGGCGGCGTCCGTCGCGTACGCGGTCTCGGCCAGCGTAGTACGCAGGGTCAGCACGTGGTCCGATTTAAAGCCGAGGTCGAGGCGGCTGAGTTCGATGAAGGTGCGCAGCAGCAGGCCCGCGCCGACCAGCAGGATAACGGAAAGGGCGACTTCAGATACAACCAGCAGCGAGCGCGTCAGGCCTTTCCTGGCGCCGCCCGAACTGCCGCGGGTCTCGTCGCGCAAAGTGTCCGCCAGGTTCAGCCTCAACACCTGCCACGCGGGCAGCCCGCCGAAAAGGATGCCGGCCGCCGCGGAGATCAGGAAAGTGTAGCCGACGACCAGCCAGTCCACCTTCGCTTGAGCCAGGTTTGGCATGGTGGTGGAGCCCCACTGCCCGATGATCCGGACGCCCCACCAGGCAATGAACAACCCGACGGTCCCGCCCATCAGGGCCAGCGTCAGGCTTTCCGTGATCATCTGGCGGAAGACGCGGCTCTGCGACGCGCCCATGGCGCTGCGGATGGCGGCTTCCTTGTGGCGGGCGGCGGCGCGGACCAGCAACAGATTCGCCACATTGGAGCAGGTGACCAGCAGAACGAGACCGACCGCCGCCGACAGCACCACCAGGGGCTGGCGCGCATCACCCTGCGCTTCCCGTTCCGCCTGAACAAGATAGGGCTCCGTGCCGACGTTGGTCTCCGGATGCTCCGCGGAAATGGCTGCCCCGATCGACTTTAGCTCCGCCGAGGCCTGTTCGCTGGTGACCCCGTCATTCAATCGACCCGTGACATAGAGAAAACGGGAGTCCCAGGACGCCGCGGCATCCGGAGAAAGCGCGAGCGGAAGATACATGTCGACTTGGCGATTTTCGCCTTTTGTCCTCGGCAATATCCCAGCGACAACATGAAGTTCGTTGTCCAACCGCAATACCTTGCCGACGATGCCAGGATCGGCGCCAAAGCGCTCTCTCCAGTATTGTTCGGTCAGCAGCGCAACCTGGTTTCTGCCAACCTGGTATTCCTCAGCGGCAAAACCCCGGCCCAGGAAAGGCGAGATGCCCAGCATCTCAAGATATCCGGCGCTCACCAGGGCGGTGGCCACCCGGGCAGGCTCACCCCGTCCAGTGAGAGTGGCAGGATAGTGCATATAGGCGGCAAACTGGGAGAAACTTCGTTGCCGCCCGGCATATTCCTGGAACTCAGGGGCCGCGAAAGCGCCCTGCATCTTGTTTCGAATCTGGTTTTTCGTCCAGATCACGTAAAGACGCTCGGGTTCTTTGTAGGAGAGCGGGTGCAGCAGAACACTGTCGACAATGCTGAAAATAGCGCTGTTTACGCCAATGCCCAGTGCCAGTAAAAGCACCGCGGCCGCAGTAAATCCAGGCTGGCGAAATAGCAGCCTGATAGCGTACCGCACATCTTCAAACAGACTTCGCACACTCCACTCCCTGTTCTGTGAATATCCTACCTGAAATTAGGGGAATTCGCAGGTTATGGCTGGTAGCTCTGGGAAAGCGGCAATTGGAGCCGCGCCTGGCAGCCGCGCACATCCGTCCGGTTGGCCAGCGTCAACGTGCCGCCGTGCGCCTCGGCAATCTGGCGGGAAAGCACCAGGCCGATGCCCGATCCGCCTGGCTTCGTGGTGAAGAAGGGGACGAACAGATTGGCCGTGTTCGACAGCCCCAACCCCTCGTCCAGGACCAGAATCGTGGCCATCGGCCCTTCCTGCTCCCAGGTGACGGAGACGCCTCCGCCGGTCTCCTTCGAGGCGTCCACCGCGTTCCGCACCAGGTTGATGAGCATCTGCTCCAATTGATCCGCGTCGGCCTGCAGTGTGATGGCCGGGCCATTCAGAACTTTGACGGGAGCGCGCGTCTCGAGATTCGCGACTCGATGGATCAGCCGGTAGAGTTCCACCGGCGCCAGCACGGGCCGCGGCAATTTAGCCAGGCGGGAGTAAGCGCCAATGAAGCGGCTGAGCGATTCCGAACGCGAGGCGATGACGTTGAGCCCATCTTTCATGTCGTCTTCCCAATCCTCCGGCCTGGGATGGCGATTGAGAAGTTGTGCCAGACTGCCGGCGATCGACTTGATGGGCGTGAGCGAATTGTTCAGCTCGTGACCCAGCACACGCACCAGCCGCTGCCAGGCCTGGAGTTCCTCCTCGCGCAGGGCGCGCGTCAGGTCGGCCACGACGAGCAAGGTGTGCGGCAACCCGCTCTCGCGAAAAGACGTGCGCCGGATGCCCCACCGGCCCGCGCTGCCCGGAAACGAGCGGGCGATGGTTTCCGATGCTTCCGAGTGCAGGAATTCGTCCAGCCCCAGCTCAGTCGCGGTACGGCCCAGCAACCGGGCGGCCGGCAGGGCGAGCAGGCGCTCGGCGGCGCGATTGACGAGTTTCAGGCGCTCCTGGTCATCAAAAGTAAAGAGCGCGACTTCAATCTCCTCCATCACCTTGGTGAGCAGGGCGGTCGCTTCCACGGCGCCCAATCGCTGTGCGCGGAGCGTGGTGCCGATGGCGTTCAACTGGATCATCACCTCGCCGAGGGCGTCGTCCTGGCGCGCGCCCCGGCCGCGGATGGAGTAGTCGCCCTCGTGCATGGCTTCCAACAGGTTGGCGAGCGTGCGCAGCGGCGACACCACGCGCTCACGAGCCGAGAAAGCGAAACCGAGCCAGAAACCCACAATCAGGACCGTCATGGTCCAGCGGACCTTGGCCGAGAACGTATCGCCCGACCACAACACCACCATGGAGAAAATCACCGCCACCGAACCGGCCATCAACGAGGCGTACAGGACGCGATTCTCGTGAGAGGCAAACCAGTAGGAGATGCGGCGGAATGGGTTCATAGACCGTAACGCTGGATGCGCCGGTACAACGCGCTACGGCTCAACCCCAGGGCGCCGGCGGCCTGGCTCACGTTGCCGCCGTAACGGGCCAGGGCCTTCTTGATGAGGAATGCCTCGACCTCTTCCAGGCTCATATCTTCCAGCCGGCCGCCGGTTTCGCGGGATGGGCGGAGAGCCAGGTCACTGCTGCGGATCACATGATCCTGCGCCATGAGAACGGCGCGCTCGATCACATGGTTCAGTTCGCGGACGTTGCCCTGCCAGGGATGCTCCAGCATCGCTTGCAGCGCCGGCGGATCGAAGCCGCTGACCGGTTTGCGGTAGCGCCGGGCCATCAGCGACAGGTGATGCGCCGCCAGCAGGGGGATGTCTTCCTTCCGCTCCCTCAGCGGAGGAAGGTGGATTTCGATCGTATTCAACCGGAACAGCAGGTCCTGGCGGAACCGGTTCTCGGCGGCCTCCTGATGAAGGTTGGCGTTCGTCGCCGAGATGACACGCACGTTCACCCGCTTGGTCTTCGACGAACCCACGCGCTCCATTTCACCGGTCTCCAGCACGCGCAGCAGTTTGGCTTGAAGGTTGAAGGGCAGGTTGGCAATTTCGTCCAGGAAAATGGTCCCGCCGTCGGCCAGTTCAAAGCGGCCAACGCGGTCGGTTTTCGCGTCGGTGAACGCACCTTTCACGTGGCCGAAGAGTTCGCTTTCGAAGATGCCCTCAGCCAGTCCACCCATGTTCACGGTGACCATTGGCTGGGCGGACCGCTCGCTGATCGCGAAGATCGTGCGGGCTACCACCTCTTTACCGGTACCAGGCTCTCCGGTAATCAATACGTTGGCGTCAGAGGGCCCCACCCGGGAGACCAGTTGCAGGACCGGCTGCATAGAGGGCGCCTCGGCAATCATCACCGGCCGGCCATCCGCCTGCAGCAGGCGGTTTTCCGCTTCCAGCCGTGCCCCGCGGCGCAGCGCGGCGGATAACTCGAGTTGGGTTTTGACGATCGCCAGCAGCCTGGCATTGTCCCAGGGCTTCTGGATGAAGTCCTTCGCGCCCCGCCGCATGGCCTCCACCGCCACTTCGACGCTACCCCAGGCAGTCATGACGACAATGGGCAGCATGGAGTCTACCTGCTGCACCTTGCTCATCAGCTCGAACCCTTCCTGGCCCGACGTGGTGTCGCGGGTGTAGTTCAGGTCCATCAGCAGCAGGTCGTATTCCTTCTGGTCGAGCGCCGACAACACCGCATGGGGCGAGGTAACGCAATCGAGCGCAAGGCCTTCCGGCTTCAGCAGGAGTCTGAGTGCGGCCAGGACGTCTTCCTGGTCATCGGCCACCAGAAGCCGGGTTTGGGTTCGATAGGATGACATTGCGGAACTACTATTCGTAGCGCAAAGCAGGGGCCGGGTCCACTCCGGCGAACCCGGTTCCGTGCCTGTGCCTAACTCCTCGGGTCGCCTTCAATCCAGCCGTCCACAATGCGGACGATCTTGTGGGCATAGGCGGCATTCGTCTCAGAGTGCGTGACCATCACGATCGTGGCGCCGCCCTCGTTCAGCTTCTTGAACATCTCCATGATCTCGATGCCCTGGGAGGAGTGGAGGTTGCCCGTTGGTTCGTCGGCGAGAATCACCTTGGGATTGGCGATGATGGCGCGCGCGACACCCACCAACTGCTGCTGGCCGCCGGAAAGCTGGCTGGGGAACAGGTCCTTCTTGCCCACCATCTGGAACCGGTCGAGGGTGTCGGCCACAATCGCCTGCCGCTCCGTCTTCTTGATATTGCGGTAAGAGAGCGGAACATCGAGGTTCTCGGCCACGGTCAGGTCGTCCAGCAGGTGGTAGCTTTGGAAAACGAACCCAAAGTACTTCTTGTAGACCTCCAGCCGCTGCTTCCGATCCATGCGGTGGATGCTGTGGTCGAAGAGCGTATACTCGCCCGTCCAGGATGTGTCGTGCATCCCCAGCACGTGGAGCAGCGTCGACTTGCCCGCGCCTGACGGCCCCATCACGGCGATGAAATCGCCTTCCTTGATTTCAAGGTTGATGCGCCGCAGTACATAAAAGCGGTCTGGGCCCTGCTGATAGAACTTCTCGATATTTCGTAAGGAGATCATGTTGTTTCTACTCGTGTCGCAATGCCGTGAGCGGGTCTGTGCGGGTGGCCCGCCGCGCCGGCACCAGACAGGCTGCCGTCAGCGCAAGTGCGAGAACCAGTGGCATGCCGATGAATGCCAGGATATCCAATGCGGAGACGCCGAAGAGCAACTGGCTCAGCAACCGGGCGAGGGCGACCGCTCCGGCGATTCCGATGGGCAGGCTCAAGCTGGCGATCCAGGCGCCTTTTTTCAATATCATCCGGAGAATCTGGCCGCGTTGGGCGCCAAGCGCGACGCGCACGCCAATCTCCCGGGTCCGTTCGCGCACAGACCAAGCCATGAGGCTGTAGATCCCGAGCACCGCCAGGAATAAAGCCACGGCTGACAGTACCGTCAGCATTGCAGCCATGTGGCCGATGCCCAGAATCGCGTCGTTGATCAACTTCCGGAACGATCGGATCAGCGCCAGCGGTTGTGCCGGGTCAATGGCCCGGACAGCCGCCCGCACGGCCGGCAGGATCGCCATGGGCTCACCGGCGGTCTGGATGGCCAGATCAAATGTCCCCCACCCCGATTGGGTATAAGGCAGGTAGACCAGGGGTTGCGGCGTCCGCTCAGTAAAGTTGTGCGCCACATCGCCGGCTATACCCTTAATAGTCCACCACTTGCCATCGCCCAGATGGAAACGGCGGCCCATCGGGTTCTGACCGGGAAAGTACTGGTGGACGAACGCCGAGGTGACGATCGCCACTTTCTGCGAATCGTCCGCTTCGGACCCGTCAAAGGCCCGCCCGTCCTGAATGGGAATGCCGAGCGTCCCGAAGAAGCCCCCCGAGACATTCTGGATCTGGGCGACAGCCTTCGGCCGGCCATCATCGGCCCGGCTCTCGAACGTCACGTAAGACCGGTTCATGAGATCGGAGTAAGGCAGGTTTGAGGTGACCGCTGCGTTGGAGACACCGGGGGTGCCGGCGAGGCGATCGAGCAGATCCCGCTGAAAACGCGCCACGGCTGCATGGTCCGGGTAGCGTTGTTGGGGCAGGTTCACACGCAACGTGAGGATCCGCGAGGGGTCGACAGACAACGGCAACTGGCCAATGGAATGAAAGCCCTTGACGACCAACACCGCGCCGGCAAGCAGAACGGTCGCCAGGGCGATCTCGCCGCCCACCAACAGGTTCCGCAGCCTCTGGCGGGCTGCCGAACCGGTGGAACTCCGCCCTGCATCGTGCAGGTTTCCGAGGATCGGGGTGCGGCTCAGCCACAATGCCGGCCCCAGGCCCGACAGGAGCCCCGCCGCCATCGCGGTCACGGTTGTGCAGGCCAAAACAAACCCATTCAAGCCCAACTTCTGCCAGCCGGGAAGCCAGCGCTCCACTTCGGCGGGCATGTTTGCCTTTATCAGATCGAGAGACCAGACCGCCACCAGCAGTCCGAGCACGGCACCGGCCAGCGCGACCAGGACGCTTTCGGTGAGAACCTGGCGCACCAGACGCAGGCGAGGCGCACCCAGGGCGCCGCGTATGGCCATTTCACGGGTACGGGAGACGACATGAGCAAACTGGAGGCTGGCGACATTCAGGCAGGCGATGAGCAGGAGAAACAGAGTGGCCACCACCGTCACCCGGGTATAGCTGGCGGTGAGATCGCCCGAAACCCGCTCGCGCAACGACTCGACCCGGGCACCCAGTTTGCGGTGATTCACGGGGTACTGAGCCGTCATTCGCTGGGCAATGCCCTGTAGTTCCGCGCGCGCAGCTTCCAGGGTTACTCCAGGGCGCAGCCGGGCCACCGCCTTCAGGTAGAAGCTGCCGGCCTCGTTCCAGTCTTCCGATTTCATTGGCAGCGGCACCCAGAATTCGCTGGGCTGTGGGAAAGTAATGCCTTTCGGCATGACGCCAATCACGGTGAACTTGCGCCCGCTCAACTCTATGGAACGGTTGAGGATGGCCGGATCGGAACCGAACTGGCGTTGCCAGAGGTTGTAGCTCAAAAGGACAGAGCGGTCCTTGCCCGGCTCTTCCTCCTCAGCCAGGAATGTCCGGCCTATTAGGGGCTGAACCTTGAGCACATCGAACAGGCTGGCTGTGACTTGAGAACCTTCCAAGGGGACCGGATCGCCAGCCCCTGTCAGGTTGGCCGACCACCCATGCGAGACCGCAAGGCTCTGAAAAGATTGAGCCGAGGTACGCCATTCCCGATAGTCGGCGGGGGAAATGGAGCGGAAGCTGCGGGGATCGCCCTCGTTCTGGCCCGCCGGCATGACGACGCGATCGATTTCCGGAACTGGCAGCGGTCTTAAGAGCAGTGCATCCGCCACGGAGTAGATGGCGGTATTGAAACCGATCCCGATGCCCAAGGCGAGCACCGCGGCAGCGCTCGCACCCGGGTTCTTCCACAGACGGCGGAGTGCGCCGCGCAGGTCGTCGAGCATGTCAAACCTCTACTTTTTCAGTCTGACTCTACTCCATCACAGTAGGTGGACTTGGTACGCGGCATGGACATTTTGTCGAACTTCTCCTCCAAACGCCGCATGCGGTCTTCGAGGCGCTGCCAGACACGCTGACCCCGTTCTTCCAGCTTGTTCAGAGTACGCTCATGCTGCTGGTCGGACGCGAAGGTCAGATGGAGTTTCGGCCGGGCGACTGCCGACATAGGCAGACACACGGCGAGCAACAACGCCAGCGCAACGACGTCAGGGTTCGTGCGCAGGAATGAGGCGAACTTCAGTTTCATGACGCCATGCCCACACTTTCTTCGACTATGCGGCCATCAAACAGGCGAACCGTGCGCTGCGCGAGCAGGGCATAGCGAGGATCGTGCGTCACCATGCAGATCGTCGCGCCGCCGCGGTGCAGCTCGGTCATGAGTTCCATCACGGATTCGCCGTTGGCGGAATCCAGGTTTCCGGTAGGCTCGTCAGCGAGCAGGATTGACGGGCTGCCCACCAGGGCACGAGCGACGGCAACACGCTGCTGCTGACCGCCCGAAAGCTGTGAGGGGTAATGCTTTACACGGTGCGACATGCCGACGCGCTCCAGCGCTTCATGCACGCGCTTCTTGCGTTCGGCCGAGCCCATTCCACGGTAGGTGAGCGGAAGCTCGACGTTTTCATACACCGTCAGGTCGCCGATGAGATTGAACGCCTGGAAGATGAAACCGATCTCCCGGTTGCGGATCCGCGCCCGGTCGCTGAGCTTCAGGCTTTGCACCGCCTGGTTATTGAGCGTATAGGTGCCGCCGCTGGGCGAGTCCAGCAGTCCCAAAATGGCGAGCAGCGTAGACTTACCGCAGCCAGACGGTCCCGCAATGGTGACGTATTCACCCTTCTTGATATCCAGGTGGATGCCAGAGAGGGCATGGGTTTCGACGTCCTCGGTGGTGAATACCTTGGTGACGCCGTCAAGTTTGATCATCGACTGGTCGCTCAGTTGCACTGCAATCTCCTGTTTTGCTCGCGTTGGCTAGGATTGTCGTCTCATCATTTAACGGCCGGACGGATACTTTTGTTAATTCAGCCGCAGGCGGTCGTGGCCGTCCCAGGCGGCCATGTCTGAAAGCACCACTCGGTCGCCCACCTTTAGACCATCCAAAACCTCAACTGTTTGTACGGAAACGCGGCCGATTCTTACCTGGACTCGGGAGGCTTCCTTCCCGTCGGGAGATACCTTGAAGAGGCCGATGACGCTGTTGGGCTGACCGAATACCGGACGCATCACATACAATACGTCTGAGAGCCGCTCAAGTTCCACAGTTCCGTCAACACTTAAATCGGGACGGGCCCCGAGAGGCAATTCCCCCTCCAGCCGCAGGTCCACGGTCACATTGCCGTTGATCGCCGCTGGGTCGATGCGCGAAACCTTAGCCTGGATGATGCCGTTGTGCGTATCTACCTGAGCCAATTGGCCAATTGCAATGTCTTTCGCCTGTGTTTCCGGGATCTTGATTTCAGCTTTCAGGTGGGTGGGTTGAACTACTTTGGCCAGAATGGTGCCAGGCGCGACGCGCTGGCCTTCTTCCACGGCCATCTGCTGCAGCACCCCCGGGAAGCCGGCAACAACCCGCAAGCCGTCCACCTGCTGCTTTTTCAGGACGTAGGCGGCGCGCAACTTCTCGATATTCACCTGTTGCGCGGCAATCTGGGCTTCCGCAGACGCGCTGCTGATTTCCAACCGCTTTTTGTCGATGTCGAAACGCTTGCCGGCTTCATCGGCAGCGGCGCGGGAGAGACG
This sequence comes from Acidobacteriota bacterium, assembly GCA_017307505.1. Classification (GTDB taxonomy): domain Bacteria; phylum Acidobacteriota; class Terriglobia; order Bryobacterales; family Bryobacteraceae; genus Paludibaculum. Next base: position 61,104 of record JAFKEE010000048.1, read on the forward strand.
GATGGTCAGGTCGGGCGTCAGTCCCTCCTTGCCCAGGGCGTCATCGCGCTCGGCTTTCAACTTGGCCTGGACGAATTCACTCTCAACACGGGCGACGGCGGAACGCAGGTCCAGTTTGGCGGTTTCCAGTTTCACCTGCAGATCGCGCATCGTGGCTTCGGCCGCCTTGACCTGCCACTTCAAGTCCTCGGCAGCCAGTTCCAGTTCCGGATTGGCCAGAACGAGGATCACGGTGTCGGCCTTCACCAGCGCACCCGGCCGGAGGACGATTTTCTGTACGCGGCCTTCATTGATTGCCGGGATCAATAACGTGTCTTCCGGCACCAAGGTGCCGAGGCCACGGACCTGACGAATCATAGGCCCGCGTTTGACAGTGTCGGTCCAGAGCGTTCCGCCTTCGACAGAGGGAGCAGCCGGCTTCAGCCTCGACAACCCAAAGGTAATCAGCGGGATGGCAGCGACAATCACGGTGACTATAATGGCTCGGCGAATGATCTTTTTTCTTTTCGCGCCTTCGCGTGGAACGTCCATGGGGAACCTCGCAGAGCATATTGGCATGTTGCATACCAAGCACCGGACCGCAGGGCATGTGGTGAAACTAGAGACAGTTACGCTGCCAGCCGGTTTCCGGGAGAGCTTTCGGGTGTCCGCTTGTGGGACGGCGAGTGAGCGGAAACGGGGCGAAGGCGTAGGTTTCCCGGATTCCTCTGCATCGATTGGCAAAGCCCGAACCCGACCGTGCCTCTCGCGCTTCCCACATGATTCCCAGATTCCCTGTATAGACTCAAGACTAGCCTGCCGATACTGGAAACAGAGTCCACCCGTGCGGCTATTTGCAGTTCTTATGAAGTGGGTCCGACTTCCCTCTCTGATGAGCGTGTGGCTGACGTGCGCCTTCGCGCTGGATCCAGCGAAACCAGTCGACGAATACCGGTACGATGCCTGGGAAGAAGCGGAGGGACTGCCTCACTACAGCATCAATTCGATCGCGCAAAGCACGGACGGCTATCTGTGGCTCGCCACCTATTACGGTCTTGTCCGGTTTGATGGCAAAAAGTTCGACGTATTTGACCACGCCAATACCCCACAACTCACAGAAAACCAGATCTGGCGTCTGGAGCGGGACGCTGACGGGACAATCTGGGTCGGCAGCGCGAGCGGTCTGTTGAGGCTGCGGAACGGGCAATTGGAACGGGTTTCCCTGCCTGAACTGGATCACGTATCCATCCGGTACCTGCTCGCCGCGCCAGGCGGTGAACTCTGGATTGGAACAGCCGGCAAAGGGGCGTTCCTGCTGAAAAACGGGAAGCTTCAACCCTTTGGCCCGGACAACCGCATTGTCAGGTCGTTGTTCAAGGACCGGTGGGGCAATGTGTGGATTGGCACAAACTCCGGGCTGTTTGTGTACGGCTCACAGAAACTCACCCAACTCACGCTCAAGGACGGATTACCCGACGAGCGGGCCCTTGCCTTCCATGAAGGAGAGGACGGCGTCCTGTGGATCGGCACGGCGTCCGGGTTGGTCTGCGCCCGTGAGGGCAAGCTGCTCAAGGAACTGCCGAAAGGCCTGGACGCGGGCAAGGTGCGCGGCCACGTAATCTGGTCGTTTTTGAAGGACCGGGACGGAGCTTTGTGGATCGGCATGCTGGGCGGCGGGCTTATCCGCTATCTCCATGAGAATACACAGGCGTTCGAGAATCCCCGAAAGGCGGCCAGCAAGGCTATCACGGCCCTGTATGAAGATCGCGAGGGTTCCATCTGGATTGGCGCCAGCGGTGGAGGACTCGGTCGGCTGCGTTCTGTACCTTTTCATACACTCACCACGGATGACGGCCTCGGCGGCAATCAGGTCCAGACGGTGCTGGCGGCGAGAGACGGCACAATGTGGGTGGGGCTGAATGGGGGCGGGATTTCCCATATGTCTCAACAGGGCCAAGTCCTGGAGACATTCAATCGCAAGGACGGGCTGAGTTCCGACGATGCCTGGGCTTTGGGTGAAGACCGGGAAGGCGGGATCTGGGCCGGCTTCTACGATGGGACGCTGGCGCATATTACGAAGAACGGGCGGCAGAGCTATGGCCGGAAGAACGGCCTGCCGGGGAATCCGGTCCTTTCCGTAAAGGAAGACAGACAGGGTACGGTGTGGGTCGCGACGATCAGCGGCGGACTGGCTGTGCTGCGTGGTGGCAGCGCGCGGGTTTACAAAACCTCCGACGGACTGCCGACAGACCATATCCGGATTGTTCATGAAGACCGGCAGGGCCGGATCTGGATTGGGACCCGCGAGGGATTGAGTCTCTGGGCGGATGGCAAATTCAAGACCTTTCACAAGAGCGACGGACTTTCCGGCGAGTTCATCTTTTCGATGCGGGATGACCCCGACGGCACGATGTGGATTGGCACGTTCGACGGCGGGCTCACCCGCTTGCGCGACGGAAAGTTCGTGCCGGTCCCAGAATCAGCCGGCTTTCCGGCCAAGACTGTCTTTCAGATTCTCGAAGACCGCCAGGGCGGGCTCTGGGTCTCGTCCAGCACCGGAATCTTCCGGATGAACAAGAGCCAGTTGAACGAGGTCCTCGACGGGAGACGGGCTCAGATCAAGTCGTTTTCGTATGGAATCGCGGACGGCCTGATCAGCCGCGAGTGCAACGGCGGACAACCCGCGGGCGACATGGCTAAAGACGGCCGGTTGTGGTTTCCCACCATGAAGGGCCTGGCGTTTGTTCAACCCAGCCTGATTGTGACCAACCCCCTGCCGCCCCCCGTGCAAGTAGAACGTTTCCAGGCGGATGGCAAGGAGTATGCGCCCCACGGCGTAGTGGACCTGCCGGCCGGCAGCCGGAATCTCGAGATCCAATACACGGCGTTGAGCCTGGTGGCGCCGGACAAGGTACGGTTTCGCTACCGCCTGCTGCCCTACGATCAGGATTGGGTGGATGCCGGCTCGCGGCGTTCCGCCATGTATACGAATCTCTCCCCCGGCTCGTACAAGTTCCAGGTGATCGGGTCGAATAACGATGGGGTCTGGAATGAGACAGGGGCCGCGCTGGAACTGACCCTCCATCCGCACTTCTACCAGACCCGGGCTTTTCTCCTGGCGCTGCTGGCGGCTGGCTGCGCCAGTGCCTGGCTGCTGCACAATCGGCGGATGAAGAACCTGACCGCGGTCAACCAGCAACTGGAGTCCCGGGTGGCGGAGCGCACATCACGGCTCGAGGATGCAAACAAAGAACTTAGCTCCCTCATCGGGGAACTGGAGATCGCGCGGACCCAGGCGGAAGATGCGAGCCAGGCGCGCAGCGAGTTTGTTGCCAATCTGAGCCACGAGATCCGTACCCCGATGAACGGAATTCTGGGTCTGGTGGGGTTGGCTTTACAGACCCCCCTGAACAAGGAGCAACAAGAGTTTCTGCGCCTGACCGAGGAATCGGCCGAGGCGCTCTTGCACGTCCTGAACGACGTACTGGATTTCTCGAAGATCGATGCGGGCCATCTGACCGTGGAGGCCACACCGTTCTGCTTGAAGCAGGTGGTTGAGGACTCGTTGGGGGTGCTCACCCCGCGAGCCGCCGCAAAGGGCCTGGACCTGAGCTTTGAAATCGACCCGGATCTGCCGGCGACTGTCGTGGGCGATCCGGTGCGCCTGAGACAGATTCTCCTGAACCTGGCCGGGAATGCGATTAAGTTCACGTCACAAGGCTGGGTTAAGGTGATTGCCGGCGTCGAGTTCGTGGACGCCAATGAGATCGTACTGAAGTTCTCTGTGCGCGACACCGGCATCGGGATCCCGCCGGAGAAGCAGTCGATGATCTTCGAACCGTTCCGGCAGGCGGACAATTCGACGACCAGGCAATTTGGCGGAACCGGACTCGGGCTGGCAATCTCGGCGCGCCTGGTATCGGCGCTGAAAGGCCGCATCTGGCTGGAGAGCATCCCAGGCCGCGGCAGTTGCTTCCATTTCACGATGTGCGTCCAAAGGGCCGGAGCGCAGGTGGAGGCCGTGGAAGAAACGCCCCGATTGGCGACGCCAGGGCTGATGCCGCTGGCCATCCTGCTGGCCGAAGACAACAAGATCAACCAGCGGGTGGCGGTGAGCCTGCTTCAGAAGCTCGGCTGCGAAGTAGACGTGGTGGGCGACGGTCTGGAAGCCGTTTCGAGCGTCGCAGCAAAACCATACGATCTGGTTTTGATGGATGTCCAGATGCCGACCATGGATGGACTGGCCGCCGTGGCTGAGATTCGCGCGCGCGAGTCGGGCAGCGGCCGCCACCTGCCGGTGATCGCGCTGACGGCGCATGCGATGGAAGGGGATGCGGAGCGATGCCTGGCCGCCGGCATGGATGCCTATCTGCCCAAGCCGATTAACCCCAAGAAACTGGCCGAGGTCATCGACAGCCTGCAGGACCGCAAGAAACAGCAGGTTGCAGCACCCGTGGACGCCATCCGGGCAAACTGATTAGCGCAGGAGTTCCTGGCCGGAGGGTAGAAGCATCTCCATGCTGACATCGGACCGGACATAGGGCGAGGGCTTCACGCGCTCCGGTGGAAGGCGGACAAACCCGCAGCTTTCATAGAGATGGATGGCGTTCTGGAGCCGATGGTTCGTCTCCAGATAGAGCCGCGGCGCGCCCAACTGGCGGGCAAGCTCAATCAGTGCCAGCAGCACCTTGCGTCCGATGCCCTGCCCCCTCAGGCGCTCGTCCACAGCCATTTTCGCCACCTCGTAGCCGCCATCGGGCATAGCCAGCAGCGCTCCGCAGCCCACCGCGCGGCCGCCGGCGATGGCCATCAGAATATGCCCACCGGGAGCCAGAATCGATTCGACGGGACGATCGAGGACCTCGCGATCCTTCTCTTCGATGGTGAAGATGGTAGCGATCCAGGCTTCGTTGAGTATGCGGAAGCCCCGCTCGTCGCCGGACTGAAAGGGTCGAATGAAGACAGCATCTGGAGTTTGGTCCATGAGAGTCCTGATTTCAATCTAGACAAAATAGATCAGAACGTCCAATATATTGCTCATACGGATTCAGACTCTATGAGTATCAATAGTGAGATTGAGCTGCGTCATTTGCGCTACTTCCTGGCGGTCGCGGAAGATCTGCATTTTGGGCAGGCGGCCAAGCGGCTTCACATCGCCCAGCCGCCTTTGTCGCAGCAGATCCGGCAGTTGGAACGAATGCTGGGGCATGACCTCTTCGTCCGCACTTCACGATCTGTGAAATTGACGAAGGCCGGTGAGGTAATGGTGGAGAGGGCGCGGCGTACGCTGGCCAAAGTCCAGGAGGATGTCGAGGCGGTTCAACGGGTGGGGCGCGGTGAGGACGGGTCGCTGACGGTGGGGTTTGTCGAATCCGCGATCCTCAGCCGGCTGCCGGCGGTGCTGGGCCGCTACCGGGCTGTCTATCCCAAGGTGCAGTTACGTCTGCACGAGTTCCACACACGCGAACTGGTGGATGCGCTGCGAAACGGGCTGGTGGATGCCGGTTTGGCACGCGACGCGGGCACAGAGGAGTGGCTGGAGGTGGAACCGGTCGTAATCGAACCTTATATCGCGGTCGTGCCCGTGGGCCACAGACTGGCGAAAGAGCCTGCCATTCCGTGGACGCTGCTCAAGGACGAGCCGCTGGTCTTCTTCGAGCGGTCGGCGGGGCAGACGGCCTGGGAGCGGACGATGGAGAATTTCGCACGATATGGGTTCCAGCCCAAGGTCGTCCAGGAGGCGGAGCAATGGCTCACTGTCCTGCGCCTGGTGGGCGCAGGCCTGGGGGTGACCGTGGCGCCGGCCTCCGTGGCTGGCATTGCTCATGCGGACGTCGTGTGCCTGCAACTGACACCACCGGGTGGCGCGACGCACCTGGACCTTGTCTATCGAAGGGACGCCAGCAATCCGCTTGTTGGCAGTTTCCGGCGGCTGGTGCTGGATGGATTCGCTGAAACGGAACTCAAGGATGCGGAAGAATTTCCGGTGTCGTGAGAGATTTGAGACTCCGTTTGCGCTGGTCTGATTGATGGAACAAACAGTGGCTTTGCCGACGTTCAAATACCATCCGGATCCGGTTGCGACCGGAGTGGTAGTCCGGGATGAAGACGCGCCGTGCCTGTCGTGCAACCGGATTCGTGGGTACATTTACGATGGTCCGGTCACCTCGGAAAAGTTCCACTATCTCACTCACTGCCTGTGCCCGTGGTGTATTGCCGATGGTTCGGCGGCGCGGCGGTTTGGCGCCGAGTTCGCGGATTCAGGAACGATGGCTGGGGTTTCGCAAGAGGTACGGGATGAGATCGCCCAAAGGACTCCGGGTTTCTACAGCTGGCAGGAAACGAGGTGGCTGTCCTGCTGCAGAGACGGGGCCGAGTTCCTGGGCGCCGCCGGCAGCAAAGAACTGAAGACGCAGTTTCCTGAGGCCGTGAAAGCCGTCCGGCAGTGCCTGCAGACGGACTTCGACCTTTCCGGCGCGGACCTGAAGGAGTTCATGGACGCACTCAGCAAGGACGAACAGCCGACTGCCTACATCTTCCGGTGCCGCAAATGTCTCGAGTACCTGGCTTACGTGGACGAGACGTAACCACGGGAAGACGGGCACAACGCGGTTTTAGGACGTCAGGGTCTAGCCAGGCTTTCTCCAGTTGAATCCGCAGGGGACTGCTGCGCCTGATGTCTGCCCGACAGGCAGTGCGGAGCGGTTGTAACAACACCAATTTATGATCGGAATCGCCACCGGACGGCGCTGGTAGGAATGGATGACGAACATCACGGTGGTTCTCCTCGACATTGCATTAGCGGCGACGCTGGGTTTTCTGGGGCTGATGCTGTATCTGCGAAATCTACCGAGCGGACCGGAGGGTCCTGTCGGGGCGTGGCTCATTCTCGTACCGCCGCTGTTTTTGTTGGGCGGAGTGCTGCTGAGACTCACGGCAGGCGGTGCCTTCGACTGGCTGCCGGGCGGCCGTCTGACCGGGTGGGCCATGGCGGCCGGACTGTGCGTCGCAGCGACCGTAACGATGTGGTTCGTCCTGGCTGCACCTCATACCGTGTGGGAGCAACTGACCGCCCTGGTGCCGTGGGTTTTGGTTGCGGGCGGATTCCTGGCTGTTCATGGCGGCAGCAACCCGGCCCCCCTGATGAAGACAGCGCTTGGCGGCATCCTGGGCGTGGGCGGGGTAGCGGGCTGGTCCCTGATGGTCTGGGGGCTGTTTCTGTATGCGCAGAGCGAGAACCAGAAGAGTCTTGCGAGTGTGGAGCACGACCGGGCCTGGGAGCAGTCGAGAATCGAGGAGTTCCACGCTCTTGGCCAGGATGCTGAACTGTGGAAGTACTTCGGGTACATGTACCTGGAGAATGAGGCCGAGCGGCGACGCTGCCGCGCGTTGATCGCCAATCGACGCGACCTAAACGGCAAACTGATCGAATACCTGGGCTACCCGACCCTGCAATCCTCGGTGGTCAACTATCTTGCCGATGTGTACGAGCATCCACCGGCTTCGTTGGCCCCGGAGTATGGGCTCTTCCTGGAAAGGCAACTGGCGAGCTGGAGAACTGCACTGGATGACACGCCCGCGCCGTACGAGCGCAGGCGCGAACTGGCACCTCTCTTCCAGGCCGCCGCGCGTCTGGAAGAGGCGGGCGGAGACCTTACTGGTCCGCTGGTTGCGTGGCGCGACTATCTGCGCACACTGACGGGGCTGAGCGATCTGGCGGACGAGATCGACTCCACCCTGAAGACCCATGCGCATTGAGTATTTGAGTGAAGCGTGATCGATTTGATCACTGCTTTGCGCTGGAGTAGACGTTGGAGCATTGATTCGGAGGATCGCAAGAATGGGATTGAACGAACGCAGGAAGATCAAAGAGATGCAGGAAGTGACCCTGCCCGGCCGGGTGAAGGAGATCGAGGAGATCTGTGGTGCGCCCATCCCCTACCAGGTGGACTGGGAGAGCATGGCGGACGACGCCCAGGCACTGAACTTCGTGGACAACATCTCGTGCCACCGGCTGAACATGGCCCTGCGGATGATCTGCCAGGACGATATGGGCAAGCAGGCCGTGCGGGAAGGCCTGAAAGAGGTACGGCTGAAGAACGTCAAGGACCGCGAGTCCATGTCGATGAATTTCAGCGGCGGCGTGTTGGAGATGCACTGTGCCTATGCGATGGGTGCGGGGGGCATGTTCAGCGACGGAGAGATCCGGCAACTGCTGGAACAACGCCTGTAGCGGCATGGCAAGGGGAATCGCGCTGCTTATGCTTCTGACTGTTGCAGCGATACGGGCGCAGGATCTGGCTGGCCATTATGTGCTGCGCGGCGCTCACGAGGTGGGGTCGGAGCTGTTGCTGAAGGCGGATGGCCGGTTTGAGTACATGCTGGCCTATGGCGCGGCGGACTACTCGGCCAAAGGGTCCTGGAGGCGGCAGGAAGGGGCGGTGGTGCTCAACACCCAGGCCCCGGATCTGCCGGCCTTCCGGATGGTGAAGACAGAATCGAGCAAAGAGGAATTTGCGCGCATCTGGGTGAGGGCCGCGAACGGGCAAGCGGTGCCGCATATCCGGGTAGCGGTGAAGGCGGAGGAGGGGGTGCAGGAGAGCAAAACCTCGAACGAAGGGGCGGCGCTGTTTCCACGGTCGAGTCAGGTTCGGGAGGTAAAGTTCTCCGTGCCGGTGTATGGACTGGAGGCAGGTCCGTTCCGGCTCGACCCGGCCCGGAACGAGTACTACTTCGAGATCAACGGTGAGTCGATCACCACGGTGAGATTCAAGGAAGAGAAGTTGCTGATCGATGGCAAGGACCTCCTTCTGCACTACTGGAACGCCAACCGCCCGATGCGCTATGAGCGCCAATGACGTGACACACCCGAAGACCAAATTCGTTGAGGCGGACAACACGCAGCGGGGGGAGTGGTTCGACCACCGGGAGACATTCTTCTGGCACGACCGGACCCCGCACGAAGTGAAGTTCGAGATCGAAAAGCTGACGGGCACTCTGCTTGCGCGGGATGCCACGCAAGCAGAGCGGCTCACGTATGTTGGCGATTCGAGCTCAGGCGGAACGAGACGAGTCCTGAGGTTGCGATTTGAGGCGGTGACTCCGCGGCGGCCCTATATGTTCGAGCCATGGACGGATCCAAGGGAGTACCGCAATCAGTTCAGCCTGCGGGTAGAGATGGCCACGCCACGCAAGTGGGTGACCGGTGAGGCCTTTCAGCGGAACCTGGACCGGGCCTTCGAACATTGGACGCTGCGGCTGCTGTGCGGGCCGGGAGGCAACGACTGGGTGGATCGATTGAAGCCTCTGTACGACCGGCAGGTGGCAGAGAGCCTCGCACGGGAGGCGATGGAGGCGCAGAAGAAGGAGGACCCCAGGGCGATTGCAGACCTGCAACTGGCGGTTCTGGAGTCGCTCCGCGCCGGCATGAGGTTCAGTGCCGCACACAAGGAAGGTGGAACCATCCTGTCGTTCAACGGGCAGACCTTTCTCCGTTCGGATTACGGCGAGGAACCCGGGCTGCGGATCTATGCCACTGACGCCGAGATGCTGCAGGCGATTCGCGATTTCTACGATTGGGAATCGCGGAGAGACTGCTATCCGCACCGGCCGCCAGAACTGGAAGTGTGGCGGTACATCCGGCAGCAGCTGCGGTAGCCCGCGCCGGCCAACCTGCCCTTCTGGCCGCGGAATCCGGAAGGTTTCATCAACATTTAACGTAGCGGCAGCGGCTCAGCATTGCCCTCGATTGCGTTAAGTTATTGTGATTCTGTACCTTACGGAATCCGCCCTGAGGCTCCCCGCAACTTGGGGTCTTGCCCTGTACGGCTTATGGAGGGATTATGGATGTGTAGCTCCTATTTAAGCCGTTTCGGATCGGATTAATTGAAATGAAACCCTCGTCAGGCAAGGCCCTCAAGTCCGCTCACGATTTTCTTGGTCACGCGGAGCACCCGCTGGACCCATTCTTCAGACCCAAGAATATTGCGGTCATCGGCGCCACGGAGAATCCGGGCAGCGTTGGCCGCACAACGCTCTGGAATCTGATCAGCACTCCGTTCGGAGGTGCTGTTTTTCCAGTTAACCCAAAGCGGGACAGCGTATTGGGCATCAAGTCCTACAAGTCGGTCAAGGAGATTCCGGCCGAGGTGGACCTGGCGGTCATCGTCACGCAATCGAAGTTGATCCCGGGCCTGGTGGCCGAGTGCGGTGAGATTGGCGTGAAGTCGGCAGTGGTGATCTCGGCGGGCTTCAAGGAAGCCGGACCCGAGGGCCAGGAACTGGAACGGCAGTTGCTCGCGAATGCGCGGGCGGCGGGTATCCGCATCATTGGACCGAACTGCCTGGGGATCATGGTTCCGCCGTCCGGCGTGAATGCGACGTTTGCGGCGGGCATGGCGCGGACGGGCAGCGTCGGCTTCCTGAGCCAGAGCGGCGCCCTTTGCACGGCGGTGCTGGACTGGTCGCTGAAGGAGCAGGTGGGGTTCAGCGCGTTCATGTCGCTGGGCTCGATGTCCGATGTCGGTTGGGGTGACCTGATCTACTACCTGGGCAACGATCCGAAGACACGCTCCATTTTGATCTACATGGAAAGCGTGGGGGATGCGCGGTCGTTCCTGTCGGCGGCGCGCGAAGTGGCGTACACGAAGCCGATTATCGTGATCAAAGCGGGGCGGACGGCGGCGGGCTCCAAGGCGGCGGCATCGCACACAGGTTCGATGACCGGCTCGGATGACGTGCTGGACGTCGCGTTCCAGCGCAGCGGCGTGCTGCGTGTGAAGAACATCTCGGATCTGTTCTACATGGCCGAAGTTCTGGCGAAACAGCCGCGGCCCAAGGGCCCGAGGCTGACGATTCTCACCAATGCGGGCGGTCCCGGCGTGCTGGCGGCGGATTCGCTGCTGCTGGGCGGCGGCGAACTGGCGGAGATCTCGCAGCAGACCATTAGTGAACTGAGTGAGTTCCTGCCGGCTTCGTGGAGCCACGGCAACCCGATCGACGTCATTGGCGATGCGGGTCCGGAGCGGTATGCGAAGTCGCTGGAAGTCGCGGCAAAGGACCCGAACAGCGACGGCTTGCTGGTTGTGCTGACTCCGCAGGCAATGACGGATTCCACGCAGACGGCGCAAATGCTGAAGCCGTATGCCAAACTGGGCGACAAGCCGGTGATCGCCAGCTGGATGGGCGGCGTCGACGTGGCTGCAGGCGAACAGATCCTGAACCAGGCCGGCATCCCGACGTTCCCCTATCCGGATACGGCGGCGCGCATGTTCAACTACATGTGGCGCTATGCGAGCAACCTGAAGGCACTCTACGAAACACCGAGCTACGCCAAGGATGGCGGCTCGGTGGATTCCGAGGCGGCGAGTGCGATTATCCAGCGGGTGCGAGGCGAGGGCCGGACGATCCTGACGGAGTTTGAATCGAAGGATGTCCTGGCTGCTTACGGCATCCCCACCCTGCCCTCGCGCATTGCTTCCACGGAAGACCAGGCGGTGGATGCCGCTGAATCCATGGGCTATCCCGTGGTGCTGAAGCTGCACTCGCTGACGATTACGCACAAGACGGATGTCGGCGGCGTGCAGTTGAACCTGAAGACCGCGGAAGCGGTGCGTGGGGCCTTCCGGGCGATTCGCGACTCGGTGGCGGCCAAAGCCGGACTGGAGCACTTCAACGGTGTAAACGTCCAACCGTTCGCCAAGCTGGATGGCTACGAGGTGATCCTGGGCTCGTCGATCGATCCGCAGTTCGGACCGGTGCTGCTGTTCGGCATGGGCGGCCAACTGGTGGAAGTGTTCAAGGACCGTGCCCTGGCCCTGCCTCCGCTGAACTCAACGCTGGCGCGGCGCATGATGGAGCGGACAAAGATCTACACAGCCTTGAAAGGTGTGCGCGGTCGGGCTCCGGTGGATCTGCCGGGGCTGGAGCAACTGCTGGTGGCCTTCAGCCGCCTGGTAGTGGAGCAGCCCTGGATCAAGGAACTGGATATCAATCCGCTGATGGCGTCGCCTGAGCGGTTGCTGGCCCTGGACGCCCGTGTCGTGCTGCACGATCCGGACACCAGGGAAGAGGATCTGCCGAAGCCGGCAATCCGTCCCTATCCGGTGCAGTATGCAAGTACCTGGAAGATGGCCAACGGTGAGACGGTTTCGATCCGGCCCATCCGGCCGGAGGACGAGCCAGCGATGGTGAAGTTCCACGAATCGCTCTCTGAGCGTACCGTCTATCAACGCTATCTGCAGCTGCTGAACCTGAGCCAGCGGACAGCGCACGACCGGCTGACGCGAATCTGCTACATCGACTACGCGAGGCAGATGGCTCTGGCGGTGGAACGGACCGACCCCAAGACCGGGGAAGTGAGAATCATCGGTGTTGGCCGTCTGCAGGGCCTGGTCGATGTCCCTGAAGCGGAATTCTCCATCGTGATCTCGGACGATTTCCAGAAGCAAGGCCTGGGCAGCGAACTGCTGAACCGGCTGATCGGGATCGGTAAGGCGGAAGGCGTCAAGGTGATCACGGCCGATATTCTCGCTGAGAACTCGGCGATGCAGAGGATCAGTGAACGGGCCGGCTTCAAGCTGAAGCGGGATACGGGCGAGCCGGTTGTGGGCGCGCGCCTGGAACTCTGATCTCTACAAGTTGATTGAGGGAGGCAAGCCGATGGTTTTCGGGGCCTCCCTTTTCAATTCATGGAGCGGCGTTTCTGCGGACGGCGTTTCCGGATGGACGGGTAAAGAGGCTCCGGCTGTTCCGGGCGCGGCTTCGTTGCCGATCAGGACAGTCAGATCACCTTCCACAATGATGCCGTGCCTGATGGTGTGGTCGCCCAGGCGGGCCGCCGGCAAGTTGTTGACCAGGACGGTTTCAGCGCCTTCGGCGATCGCGTCCGTCGACCCCGGACAGATGCACTTGTGCGTGACGGTCGCCTGTTTCTGATTGCCGGTGACAACTGTCTCAACACCCTCGATGATGGGGCCGCCGGCATAAGGAACAGGCGGCGCTCCCGGCATTAGCCCATTGCAGGCGTGCATGTCTCCAATGCGGGCGGCGGGTTTCCCAGGCATAGCGAGTGCTGTCGTCCTTAAGAGGGAGTCTAGCGGCCGTCAGAATCACTGTCAACGCAGCACGGGCTAGCGGCCGAGGTAGTTGCGCTCGTAGTAGCCCTGGTATTCGCCGGACCGGACGCGCCGGATCCATTCCGGATTGGCCTTGTACCATTCGATGGTTTGGGCCAGGCCTGCTTCGAAATCGACCAGCGCTTTCCAGCCGGTGGCCTTTTCCAGTTTCTCGGTGGTGATGGCGTAGCGCCGGTCGTGTCCTGGACGATCGGTGACCGTCTTCATCAGGCTATGCGGCTGGCCCACGGCGTCGAGGATCATCTCCACAACGGCGCGGTTGGGCAGGGCCCGGGAACCGCCCACATTGTAGATTTCGCCCGGTTCGCCTTTGGAAACGACAGCGAAGATGGCGCGGCAGTGATCGTCGACATAAAGCCAGTCGCGCACCTGCATCCCGTCGCCATAAATGGGCAGATTTTTCCCTTCCAGCGCGTTGGAGATCATCAGCGGGATGAGCTTCTCGGGGAACTGGAACGGTCCGTAGTTGTTTGAGGCGCGCGTAACCATCACCGGCAGGTGAAAGGTGGTCCAGTAGGAGAGCGCCAGGAGGTCGCTGCCGGCCTTGGAAGCTGAGTAAGGGCTGGAGGCGTGCAACGGATAGCTCTCATCGGCATCATGCGGTTCATTAATGGAGCCGTAGACTTCGTCCGTGGAGACATGCAGGAAACGGGGTGTCTTGGCGGCCCGGGCCGCTTCCAGCATGGAGAAGGTACCCTTGACGTTCGTCTCCACAAAGGCGGCGGGGCCAAGAATGGAGCGGTCGACGTGGGACTCGGCCGCGAAGTGGACGATCGCGTCAGGCTTTTCCTCGTTGAGCAGGGCGCTGACCGTTGGCGTGTGGCAAATGTCGCCCTGGACGAAGCGGTAGCGAGGATCCTGCTCTACTTCGGACAGATTCTCGAGATTGCCAGCGTAAGTGAGTTTGTCCAGATTGATCAGACGAGTGGCCCAGTTCTCGCGGAGTGCCAGGCGGACAAAAGCGGAGCCAATGAAGCCCGCGCCGCCGGTAACCAGTAATCTCATTTGTGCTGAAGCTCCCAATCGTAGGCAATTCCGGGCTCGTTGTAGGCGATGCGGCCCTCATCTTTGGGGTTGTAGAGCCGGTCTGTCAGGTACACGAGCATGGCAGGCGTAATGCCGATGACTTTGTAGCCGTGGCCGACTCCGGGGGGGATGAGAATTCGCCAGGGCCGGAGTTGCCCGACGTAGAGGGTATTCTTGAGTCCGAAGGTCGGGGAATCTGGCCGCAGATCCACAAGCGCCACCTGGAACATGCCCTGGGTGACGCACCACAGATCGGTCTGATGCAGATGAAAATGGAAAGCCTTGATGGCGCCGTGATAGGTGAGTGCGGCGCTGACCTGGGTGGTGGCCGGCGGGAAGTCGGCGCCGAGCCCCTGCGTGAGCCGCGCCACTTCCAGAAAGTAGCCACGATCGTCGGCCCAGATGGGATGAGGTTCGATGCGCACGCCGTTGATCAGGTCCGCCGAGTCTGGCTGGAAGATCAACTTACCGATGCCGGGCTCGCATTTCGGAATCTGGATGGTTGGAATCGTGGGAGAACTCATACAGTTTTGTTCTTGCTTTGCGATACCAGGTTGGCGGCGCGGAGCAGGGAGTCGAATGTGCCGGCGTCAGTCCACCAGCCCTCGAGATAGGAGAAAGTGAGGGTGCCTTCGCGGATGTAGGCGTTGTTGACGTCTGTGATCTCCAACTCGCCGCGGGCCGAGGGCTCGAGAGTCTTAATCTTGCTGAAGACCGAGGCGTCGTACATGTAGACGCCGGTCACGGCATAGTTCGACCTGGGCTGTTTCGGCTTTTCCTGGATATTGATGACGTGTCCACCGCGCACTTCGGCGACACCGAAGCGCTCAGGATCCTGAACTTCCTTCAAGAGGATTTTGGCGCCGGCCTCCTGCTTGCGGAAGTCGTTCACCGCCTCTTCGATCCCCATCTCGATGATGTTGTCGCCCAGGATGACGCAAACCCGTTCGCCGTCGGCAAAGCGCTCTGCCAGGGACAGTGCGTCTGCGATACCGCCTTCGCCTTCCTGATAGGTGTAGTTCAGGCTGTTGAGCCCGAATTGCCGCCCGTTGCCCAGGAGTTGAAGAAAATCACCTGCATAATTTCCGCCCGTGACAATCAGGATGTCGCGAATGCCTGCGTTCACCAAAGTCTGGATCGGGTAATAGATCATTGGTGATTCGTAGATGGGCAGAAGGTGTTTGTTGGTGATCTTTGTCAGCGGAAACAGACGAGTGCCCTTGCCGCCGGCCAGGATAACGCCTTTCATGTGTAGCTCCCCCGTGGGGCTAATTGCCCCGAAACCGTACCATGATACACTAGCCGACCGTGAGCCTATTCGAATGGAGTACTATTCCGCGCGAGGCGATGACCCCGCTTCTGACGCGCCAGGTGATCCACACTCCACTCATGACCGTGTCGCGGCTGGAGATGAAGGAAGGCGCGGTAGTCCCGGTGCATTCGCATCACAATGAGCAGATCACTACTGTTGTGAGCGGCAGCCTGCGTTTCCTGTTGAAGGACGGGCCAGTGGTGGTGAACGCCGGGCAGATCCTGACGCTGGCTCCGCACGAGACGCATGGTGTTGAAGTACTTGAAGATAGCGTTGCGATCGACCTTTTCACGCCGCGCCGGGAGGACTGGATTTCGGGTGACGACGCCTACCTGCGAGGCGGCGGCAAAGGCTAGCGCAGAGGATAGACCCAGCGGGGCCCGTCCGGGGTCAGAGCGATGACGTCGTCACGGTCGTTGAACAATTTCAGCACCCGGATTCCTCTGGTAATACTGGTACGTCTCCACGATGGGCCGTCGAGCGTTTCCAGCACCACGCCGTCGGCATGGCCGATGAAGACGCCCTGTGGGTGGACCAGGATGGCTCGCGGTTCGTCGAGCGGTTCCAGACGGTGCTCGATCCAAAGCTGCTTCCGATCCGCTGGAGGTTCGTAGGCTACGATGCGGGCGCTCCTGGCGGTCGTTTCCGCCCAGAACAGCCAGTCGTCCTTCCACATGCCCACAGCCGCCAGTGCCGCGGTGGGCGTGTCGTGAAAGATGTTGACGGCATAAAGCCGCCAGTCCACATCGAGCCGGCCGGGATTGCGCACCCAGTAATTACCCAGGAACAGATCGGGCAGGCCATCGTGGTCGACATCGTGCGCCAGCATGCCACCCTGCTGGGAGGCCGTGTAGATGGAGTAAATCTCCTTGTAATCGAAGCTGGGGAAGAGATAGAAGCGGAGCTGTGAGTTGAAATGGGGGACCAGGACGCCGCGGCGTCCGGCGAGAGTGAACGCCAGGCAGTCATGGAAGTCGGTCTCCGGTTCTACGATGCGGGATTGCCACGACGGCGCCGTGAGCAGAACCATTGGCGAAGGACCGGGATGCTGTTGCAACAGAAGGTCATCCTGTCCGTCCCCGTCGACATCGGCTACGCATCCGCCTGGGCCGTAGTCGGTCTTTTCCTGTAGTGTCCGGGGCGGCCCGCCGTCCAGAGGCCACAACTGGAGTTTGGAACCCCAGGTAAGGAGGCCCGGGCGGGGTTGCGCCAGCATCGCGCCGCCCCGGATCTGGGCCTGGAGCGGCGCGAGAAGGAGCAGAGCTAGTGACAGCCCTTGCAGGTGAACTTTCGTCCGTGGCAGGAAGCACACTCCGTTTTAGCCATCTCTTTGCTCGAATGCTTATCACCGAACTCGGCGGTGTGGGACGTGGGGCGGAAGTTCGGCGTTGAGGCGACGTGGCACTTTTCGCAGGACTCCGGCGGGTTGATCTTGTTGTGACAAACGAGGCAGTCTGACATCTGCGGGTAGTGGGCCTTCACGATCTTGTCGTGGGGGACATTTTCGCTTTCGGCGATTCCGCGATGGCAACCCGAGCAGGCGTCCTTGGCGGTGGCGAGTTCGGCGGCGCTGGGCGGATGGGACCCAACATAGGAGCCATTCTTGACAGCCGCGGCGACAAGCGGGGAGATGGAACCCATCGGAACATGCTTGGCGTGATTGAACTTCTGGACACCGATGGGCCGCGGCTCACCAATCTCCACCTCATCATGGCAAGTCACGCAGGCGCTCTTATCGGGCAGATTGTTGTCTTCGGCCTTCGTCGACGCGGTGGCGGTGGTATGGCAGTTCTCGCAGGACGCGACCTGCGTGAGGTGATACTTGTGAGAAAAAGGCCGCTTCGGAGCGGCGGCCAGCACGGCAACCGCTCCAAACACGGATAGCAGGACGATTATTTTGCGTAAGTGATTTTCCAAAGCTTATTGCCTCCATCCTCGGAGACCAGGAGGCTGCCGTCCTTTGTCGGGAGCACGCCGACGGGACGGCCCCAAACCTCTTTCGAGTTGGGGTCGGTCATAAAACCGCTGAGGAAGTCCTCCTGCGGTCCCGACGGCTTGCCGTTCTTGAAAGGAATGAAGACGACGGAGTAACCGACGCGCGCCGCGCGGTTGGACGAACCGTGAAACGCGAGGAAGGCGCCGCCCTGATACTTCTTGGGGAATTGCTTGCCTGTATAAAAACGCGCGTCCAGAACTGCGACGTGCGATGGGCTGAGAATGACATCGGGCACAACAGTTTTCGCCACGAGATCGGGCCGCTGGCCCTTGTTCCGGGGCTCTTCGTTGGGTCCGATATAGGCGTAGGGCCAGCCGTAGTAAGCACCCGGCTGGATAGACGTGTAGTAATCGGGGACAAGATCGTCGCCCAGGCCGTCCCGCTCCTGAATTGCGGCCCAGAGTTGGCCGGAACTGGGATTCCAATCCATGCCCACCGGGTTGCGGATGCCGCCGGCGACCACTTCGCGCTGGGTGCCATCGGGCTTATAGCGGAGAATGGCGGCGCGGTATTCCGGATCGCCCGGCGTGATGTTGGACCGGGAGCCGATGCCCATGTAGAGAGACTCACCCTTCTTATCGAACAGGAGGGTGCGGGTCCAATGCCCTTGGCCTTCCCCCTTCAGCGGGATAATCTCTTCGGCCGCGGCGAGTTCCTGCTTGGCGGAATCATACTTATAGCGCTTGATCGAAGTCGCTTCCGCGATGTAAAGGTAGTCCTTCCAGATCGCGAGGCCGTAGGGGCGGTCCAGATCGCCGATCAGCTTCTTCTTCTCGTCATCGCTGATCTTGCCGTCTTTATTACGGTCCGTGAGAGCATAGACCGCGCCTTTGGCCGCGCTATCGGAAAGCAGGATCTCGCCGGCAGGCCCCGTGAGCATGTAGCGCGGCTTAGTGAAGCCGGAGGCGAACTCGGCGACGTGAAAGCCGGCCGGCACCCGCAAGGAGACACCTTCGGGCTGTTTCACGACCTTGGGGCCGTTGCTGGCGGAAGGCGTGTGATAGGGCTCGGGCAGCTTCGGCGGGTCGGCAGCGGCCGCAGTGGTACCCAGCCCCGCCGCCGCGATCATCAAAAGAACAGGAAATTGCATCTCTGCCATTCTACAGGGCGATCTCATCATGACGTATCTGGCGTAGGCCCGCCAGAGAAGGCTACTTTCTGTACGAGATGCGCCAGATTTTGTTGCCGCCGTCGTCCGTGACCAGGAGGCTGCCATCCGGCAAGGGCAACAATCCGACAGGCCGGCCCCAGACCTCCTTGGAGTTCGGATCTGTCATGAAGCCCGTCAGGAAATCCTCCGGCGGTCCACTGGGCCTGCCGTCCTTAAAGGGGACAAAGGCGACGGAGTAGCCGAGGCGCTGGGCACGATTCCAGGATCCATGGAAGGCCAGGAATGCCCCGCCCTGGTATCTGGCCGGGAACATCTTGCCCGTGTAGAAGCGGGCGTCTAGCACGGCCGCGTGCGCGGGCAGGATAACGTCCGGGACGATGGTCCGCGCCACGAGGTCTGCCTTCTGGCCCTTGTTGCGCGGATCTTCGTTCGGGCCAATGTAGGAATACGGCCAGCCGTAAAAACCGCCAGGCCGGATCGAGGTGAAGTAATCGGGCACCAGATCGTCGCCCAGTCCGTCCCGTTCCTGCACGGCGGCCCAGAGTGTATCCGAGCCCGGGTAGAGCGCCAGGCCGATGGGATTGCGCGTTCCGGAAGCGACGATTTCGCGGCCGGTGCCGTCGGGATTGTAGCGGGAGATGGTGGCACGGATTTCCGGCTCGCCGGGCGAGACATTGGACTTGGATCCGACCCCCAGATAGAACTTCTCGCCTTTGCGGTCGAAGAGGAGGCTGCGCGTCCAGTGGCCATCATCCGCATCCTTGAGTGAAACCACTTCCTGCCCGGGCCCCAACCTCAACGACTTGGAATCGTACTTGTAGCGCTTGATGGAAGTGACTTCGCCGACATAGAGGTAATCCTTCCAGAGGGCAAGGCCGAACGGCCGGTTCAATCCATCAACCAGCCGAACTTTCTCCTGCTCTGAGATTTTGCCGTCTTTGTTCCGGTCGACCAAGGCGTAGACACCCCCACGGCGGTCGCTCTCCGACAGCAGGATCTCGCCGGAAGGGCCATAGAGCATGTAGCGCGGCGTGGAGAAACCGGAGGAGTATTCTTCAATTGAAAAGCCGGCGGGCAATGTGAGACGAGCGCCGTTGGGACGGTCGACGACGCGGGGCGCGTTGGAGGCGGATGGCGTGTGATATGGGGCCGGGAGTTTGGGCGGATCGGCAGCTAGGGCGGAAGCACCCAGAGCAACCGCAAACACAACCAGGGCGGGAGTCCTCATTGTCTGCATTGTAGCGGAGGCAAGGCAAACAGCGATCGTCCTGCGCGGCACAAGGAGAGACTTTTGCCCCGGATCGGGAAGAACGTTTCCTGCCGGTGCTGAAATCTGGTCCTGCGTATTGAGCAAACTTTAGAGAGTTCGACGGAACGGACTCACCTTGCTATAGAGTGAGGGTCCCCTGCATCAGGCGCACGCAATAGCCGCCGACCCTTACCTCGTGAATCCGGCCGGCGGTCTTGACTGCGCTGACATGGAGTTCGCCTGGGCGCTTCATTTCGATACCCTGCTCGAAACGAACACGCCGGCCCGAGTCCACCAACCCCTGACGCACCAGCCAGGCGATCGCACAACCGGCAGCCGAACCGGTGGCCGGATCCTCCTGCGCGGACGTTGGTTTGCGAGCATGCAGGAACACGCCCGGCGTCTCCACTTCGCGCGTCATTACATAGAAGCCGCGCTGGTCATCCCAGGAGGAAAAGTATGTGCGGACATCATTCCAACTCACCTTCAGACGCCGGATCGCCTCCAGCGACCGAAGCATGACCATCAGGTTCGGCCGGCCTGTGGAGACGTTCTGGATTGGAACGTTGATGTCGAGGTCGTCCAGCCGCAGGCCCAGCAAGGGAGCAATTTGAGCCGCGTCGTGCGTCTCAGCGAAGACGGGGTCCGTCTGCAGCATGTCTCCAAACACCAGTCCGTTTGGCTGCTTGCTGAAAGTGACGAGCACTGGCCCCACGCTGAGGTCGAGCGTGACCCGGTCACCGGCCCGCTCGCGCAGTGCGCAGGCGGTGCCGAGGGCGGGATGGCCGCCGAAGAGAATCTCCTGTTCCCGTGTGAAGATGCGAACCTTTATGCCCTGGCTTGCTTCCGTGGCTTTATCGCGCGGCAGGACGAAGGTTGTCTCGGAGAGATTCATCTCGCGGGCAATGCGCTGCATCTCTGCATCAGTCAGGCCGCGAGCGTCAGGGAAGACGGCAAGCTGGTTGCCGCTGAGGGGTTGCGTCGTAAAAACGTCCCACCATTCGAAGGCAAACGTGCGTACAGGGGCGTTGGCTGTCATGGAAGTGAGGGCCGAGAGAGTGTGAAACTCGCGCCGGGAGAGCATGAGGAGTTTCTCCATTCTGGCATCCCGAGGCGGAAGAGCCAATTGCAGCCGGAGCACCCCCAACTTCTTCTCGCAGTGGATGCCCCTGGCGACGCGGGTGGCGATGAACGCTGTCAGACCGTGGCACTGATCCGGCCCGGCTATGCTCGGACCGGAGCATATGCCGGGCGGCGGTGGGCTGCTTAAAGCAAGCCCAGCTCAATCAGCGCCTGACGGACCGCAGCCCGTTGCTCGCCTTCCAGCGGGGCGAACGGCTCAGTGAGTACGCCCGAGCAGACACCCGTAAGTTCCAGGGCACACTTCATGCCCCGCAGATAGCCCGCCGGCTCATAGATCTTTTCGCTCAGCCGGAGAATCGTCGACTGAAGCTCGCGGGCCACTCCGGCTTTTCCTTCCCGGGCCGCCCGGCAGGTGTCGACATACAGCTTGGGATAGAGGTTCGCTCCGCCTGAAACACCGCCGGAAGCACCAGCCAGGACGGCTTGGTCGAGCATCTCCTCCGGCCCCATCAGGACCGCGAAGTCCTTGCGGCCCCGGTAGTCTTCCAGCAGGCCCTGGAAGTAGGGCCAGTCGCCCGAGCTGTCTTTGATGCCCAGGCAGTTTGGATGGTGGCTGAGGACGCGTGCCGTTGCTCGCTCGAAGGTATTCCGGGTGTGGCTGGGGATGTTGTACAGAAAGAAAGGCAGGGGGAGCGCATCGACCAGGCGCATGCAGTATCGCAGCAGTTCCTCCTGGGAAAGCGGGTAGTAGTACGGCGGCGCAAAAACGACTGCGGCCGCTCCGCACCCGGCCGCGTAGCGCGAGAGTTCCACCGCTTCGGTTAGGCAGCAGTCGGTGATTCCCGTCAGGACAGGTTTCCGCCCGGCAATGATCCGGGTCGCCTGCTTGATGAATTCGCGCTGCAGGCGATGGCTCAGGTTAGGGGCCTCGCCGGTGGTGCCAAGCAGGAAGAAGCCGTCGACGCCGCCGGCGATACCACGCTCGATGAGGCGTTCCAAGCCGCCGATATCGAGGCGTTCCGGTTCCAGCAGAGGCGTGACGAGAGGGGGAATGATCCCGGAGTAGGAGTTGTTGTCAGACATCAGGGCAGTTGGTTCGTGCTCCGGGGACCAAATCGAAACCGCGCACCCGGTGCGGGGCCATCATATAACGAAAGGGTGCTCCAGGAGAGGAGCCCAATCGCAACCAACGATGCGGCGGCCCAAAGGGGAAACCGGGGGCATGGCGGTAGCACTGTTTCGGTCTGGTGTTCCCTGGGAGAGACCAATACCAGCAGCGTCACCGCGCAGGCGTTCAGATGTATGACCCCTTCGGTGACCAGACGCTCCGGCTTGAAGGGTAGAACCCTGGAGAGATTGCCCAGCACGATCCACCACAACAGCACCGCAAAGAGCAACTGCGCGCGGCCCAGCAGGCTTGAGGGCACGATGGCCAACGGGTGTTGCAGGTGGGCCCGGAGGAGCAGCAGAACGACCGCCGCCAGCGCCATATAGGCCAGCGAGAACCAGGTGTAAGCATCCAGCCCGTAAAAGTGGGCAGGCACGGTCCCAGACTTCAGCCAAACCGAGGTCAGATTCTTGGAGATATTGACCCAGGTCATCAGAACCAGAAGGAAAGCGGCATACGCACCGGATTGCGGGCTCAACTCGCCCTCTTGGGGTGGTGCCAGGGCTGGCGTCTGCCCGGCCAACCGGAAGGCGGCCAACGCTACGCCGAGCCCGGCGATGAATCCGTAGGACTGCTCGGTCACACTATGCCAGTTGGTCACAATGCCGGTGGAGAATCCGGCCAATTTGAGCCATTGCCCCACCACAAAGCCGATTCCGGAGGAGAATCCCGTGATGAGCGCAGCCTGAAACGCGGAGCGCATATCGTTGCGGCGGAAGAACCACAGAATCGCCGCGCAGAGTCCCAGGCTGCCCGCCCAATTGTCGCCGCGTGGAGGCGACATGTGGAATCCAAGCAGGACCGGAAACAGGAGGAAGCCGGCCCACCAACCTGTGCCCATGAAAAGAAGGAGAGAAGTGGCGAACGAGGGCCCTCTCCAGAGCCGGTAGAGGAGGACAGCCGCCAGAGCCAGGCTTACGGCAAGCCAGTCGCTGTCGTACCAGTTGGGATCCCAGCCCAGCCACTCCGTCAACTGGCCCAGGATGACCCAGGAGGCGGAGATCGCCAGAATCGGTCCGAAGAACCCTTTCAGACGGGCCGTATCCAGGCTGGCTGGCAGGGCCAACCCCGCTCCACCGGGCACACCCCAGAGGAACCCGATGACAAATATCATTGCGAAGCCGTAGAAGACGTCGGGCGCCGAGTCGGAGTGAGTGAACCCAAGCACTTTCATGTACGACATTGAGCCGCCAAAGGACCAGCCGATGGCGGCAAAAAAAGCACAATGAAGGAACCTGCGGAGCCAGTCGGACCGCCCGACAAGGCACACGGCCGCCAGTGCGGAGAGAGCGCCGGGAATCATGGCGCCGGCTTCATGTCCCCATTGGCCTCGCACGCCCCAGCCAATGGAATGAGCCAGAGCGACGGCAAGAGCTGCTTGCCATGTCATACGGGACATCCGCTCTATTTACGCACGAATGAGTGTAGTTAGGCCAATTCCGAGCCTCCGCATCTCACCTAGAATGGGTAAGCACTTGCAGCCATGACGCTTCCACCCTGTCTCCCTTCACGCCGCGGCTTTCTTGGCAGCCTGGCGGCGACGCGCGTTTTTGCTTCGCAGGCGGCGGCTAGCAGGATGAATGTCCTATTCGTTCTGGCCGACGACCTGGGTTGGTCTGACCTCGCGTGCTACGGTTCGAGCTACCACGAAACACCGAACCTGGATGAGTTCGCCCGCACCGCCGTTCGCTTTACGAACGCCTACGCCTCGGCTCCGGTCTGCTCGCCTACCCGGGCGGCGCTGCTGACGGGCAAGTCCCCGGCGCGGTTGGGAATGACGACCTGGCACGAAGCATCCATGGATCCGCCAGGGAACAAGCCGATGCGGCCCGCCCGCTCGGAAGGCAATCTTCCCTTGTCGGAAATCTCACTGGCAAAACTCTACTGGCAGGCTGGGTATTACACGGCGCATGTCGGCAAATGGCACCTTGGCACAGCCGGATACTATCCGGAAGCGCACGGTTTCGATCTGAATGTGGGCGGCACCTTCTGGGGCGCGCCGCAGACGTACTTTCATCCATTTAGTGGGGACCGGCACTACGGCGGGGAATTCCGGTATGTGCCGGGACTGCCGCACTCAAAACCAGGCGACTACCTGCCGGATCTGCTGACAGATGCGGCTCTCGAAGTGATCAACCGCAATGCCAGTGCTCCGTTCTTCCTGAATTACTGGTGCCATTCTGTCCATACGCCGATTGAGGCGCCCGCCGGCCTGGTCGAGCACTTCAGGAGAAAACTGGAGCCAGGACACACGCACCGGAACCCGGCGTATGCCGCGATGCTGGCCAGATATGACTACAACGTGGGCCGGTTGCTCGACCGCCTGAGGACGACCGGTCTCGACCGCAATACGATCGTCATTTTCACGTCAGACAACGGAGGGTATACCGAGAAGTTCGAGGGCGTGCCGGTGACGAATAACCTGCCGTTGCGCTCGGGGAAAGGCTCCCTCTATGAGGGAGGACTCAGAGTGCCGTTGATGATCCGGGTTCCGGGCGTGACGCAGGCGGGTGCCGTCTGCACTGCGCCGGTGATCACGACCGACTTCTATCCTACCCTCCGGGCGTTGAACGGATTGCCGGCCGGCACAACAACCCTGGATGGCGTATCCCTCGCAGGGTTGCTGAGTCAGCCGCAGACCGCTTTGGCGGAGAGGGACCTCTGTTTCCACTTTCCGCACTACTATCCGACAACCACTCCGGTTTCGTCGATTCGCTCCGGCTCGTGGAAGCTCCTGGAGTACCTCGATACAGGCCGACTGGAGCTATTCGACCTGCGGGAAGACCCGGGAGAATCCGTAGACCTGGTAACGAAGCTGCCCGACCGGGCTCGTCTGCTGCGGACGAAGCTGGCGGATTGGCGCAATCAAGTGGGCGCCCGCTTGCCCACCGTAAATCCTGACTTTAAGTCGAAGATTGAGAGAACGGGGCCTTGATCCTCAGAAAAAGTTAATCTTGACGAACTTCCTAATCGCTCCAGGTGCTTCCATCCACTTGACTTTGTGGTGTATAGTTGGCTGGAGAGGGTCAATTACTGACGGTTCCTTTCGCGATCGAGTTTGAACAGACTTGGGCACTGGTGGGGAAGAACCCTTCTGGTATGCCCTTTTTCTGTTTTAGGAGCATCGAAGTCTACCTCATGAACATCTCTCAGAAGCACCTCCCGCATGTATCCTTCTAGGTTTCCCCGCCCCCGCATAAAAGTAAGAGAAAACGTCAACGAGGCCATCCGGGCGCGAGAAGTGCGCGCCGTCTTTCCGGACGGCTCAGTAGAGGTGATGCCTACCCAGGCGGCCATCCGCCGGGCACAGGACCTAGGGCTCGACCTCATTCTCATTGCACCGACGGCGGAGCCGCCGGTGGCCAAGGCCATGGATTACGGCCAGTGGCAGTATGAGGTCAAAAAGAAACAGCACGAGGCAAAGAAGAAGCAGCACGTGATCCAGGTGAAGGAGCTGAAGTTCCGCCCCAACACGGACGACCACGACTACACCTTCAAAATGAACCACGCGCTGCGGTTTCTGTCTGAGGGCAACCGTGTGAAGGCGGTGGTGCAGTTCCGCGGCCGCGAGATTGCCCACGTCGATCTGGGCAAGAAGCTGCTTTTGCGGTTCGCCGGTGATCTGGCCGAACACGGAGCAGTGGAAGGGTCGCCGAAACTGGAAGGGCGCAACGCCCACGTCATTATCAGCCCCTTGAAGAAGGATGCTGTCAAAGAAAAGCCGAAGTCGGCGCCCAAGCCGCCGCCTCCGCCCGCTTCACCGGATTCAGGCCGGGCTCAATAGATACAGGGGCGGTGATCAACCGCCCCTATCTCATTAATAAAACAGGTATTTCTTCCACTGCTCGTCGCTCTTCGCCAAGAGGCGCATGAGGTGGCGACCGGTGTGCAGGTTGAACGGCCGCGGCTGGTGCAACAGGCGCATGCCGGCCTCCTCGGGGGTCCGGTTGCCCTTTTTGTTATTGCAGGAATGGCAGCAGGCAACCAGGTTTTCCCATGTAGTTTCGCCGCTGCGGGAGCGCGGAATGACGTGGTCGAGGGTCAGGTCGGCGCTATTGAACACTTTGTGACAGTACTGGCAGGTGTAGCGGTCGCGCATCATGATGTTCTTGCGCGAAAGCGCCCGTGTCTGGTGCGGGATTCGACGGTACTCCAACAGGCGGATCACGCTGGGCATCGGTACAGCCGCTCGCTGGGCGTGAAACGTGCCCGGCGTGTGTTCTTCGGTCAAGGCAACGCCTTTTAGGACGAGCACGAGGGCACGGCGCGCGGCACAGATGTTAATGGGCTCGTAGCTGGCATTCAGCACGAGCACCGGCCTGTGCAGGCGGTCGGGTGTCGTGATCATTCAGTCACTCCTCTCCATTCCATCAGCGATTCTTACCACTTGAAATCCGCTCAGCCGGTCGGTCCTGGCCAGCGTGAGAACGCTGACTCGCGCGGCGCCCGCCCGTTTGAGGGTGGTGGCGGCGGCGTTGGCCGTGGCACCGGTCGTGAAAACATCGTCAATCAATAGAAGGCGTTGGCCTTTGGGGCGGCTGTCCTGAGGTACAAAAAAAGCGCCGGCAACGTTGGCCCGGCGCTGTTTTCCGCTTAGTCCCGCCTGCGCGCGCGCATTTCGTTTGCGGCGCAGACAGGCTGCCACAGGCAACCCGGTTCTGCGTGCTACCTCCCCGGCCAGCAACTGGCTCTGATTGAATCCTCTGGAGAGAAGTTTGCGCCAGTGGATTGGCATTGGCACAATGGCGTCAAAGACCTGGTCTCTCGGTAATGCGCGAGTCACCAACCGGCCCAAAGGCCGGGCCAGCGCTCGCATTCGGTGGTATTTGAACAGGTGGATGAGATCGCGCAACGCGCCGTCGTAATCGCCGTACGCGTAGGCGGCGTCATACCGCGTCAACCCGGCGGCGCAAAGGCCGCATACTCCATCACTGTTCAAGGGCCGGGCGTTGAGGAACGGGGTCCGGCATTGACAACAAAAGTGTTCCGGCAGGAGAACGGACGGCGCTTCGAGACACGAGGAACAGACGGGAATCCGGCTAAACCCGGTCAGTT
The DNA here is from genome assembly GCA_017307505.1 of Acidobacteriota bacterium. Classification (GTDB taxonomy): domain Bacteria; phylum Acidobacteriota; class Terriglobia; order Bryobacterales; family Bryobacteraceae; genus Paludibaculum. Next base: position 88,219 of record JAFKEE010000048.1, read on the forward strand.
CTGTGCCGCAGATTCGGCAATCGTCCGGGAAGAGGAGCGCAAGGAGTGGGGTCCCGGCTCTCTGAAGCCAGGCTGCGGAAAAGAGCGATGAGGGTTTCGCGAAGTGGAAACTCGGGAAGACCCACCTCCCTGTTCATTATACTCCAGCAATCGGATGGCCGCGACCATGACATCCACAGGCCTGTGGTTCACTGGAAAGAGACGCATGGCGCTGCTGCTCAATTGCCAATCCATTGCCCGCCAGTTCGGGGCCACCACTCTGTTCGAGAACGTGTCGCTGACCATCAGCGACGGCGAGCGCCATGGCATGATCGGCCCTAACGGCGCCGGCAAGTCCACACTCCTCAAGGTTTTGGCTGGACTGGACCACGCCGACCGGGGCGAGGTCGCGCTCCGCAAGGGTGTGCGGATGACGTATGTCCCACAGGATCCCGTCTTCGAACCGAAGAAGACCGTCCGCGAGATTCTCGAGGAAGCGGCTTTCGAACCCACTTTGGTGCCGGTCGCTTTGGGACAGGCCGGATTCACCGATCCGCAGGTGCGCGCGGGGGAACTTTCCGGCGGTTGGCGCAAGCGACTGGCAATTGCCGTGGCGCTGGTCGACCGCCCGGATCTGATGCTTCTGGACGAACCCACAAACCACCTCGACATCGAGGGGATTGCCTGGCTGGAGCGTATGCTGGCGGCTGCGCCGTTCGGCTGTGTCGTGGTGAGCCACGACCGCTATTTCCTGGAAAACGTCGCCACGAACATGATGGAGTTGAACCGTGTCTACCCCGACGGATTGTTCCGGGTGGCCGGCAACTACAGCGCGTTTCTTGAGAAGCGGGAACAGTACTTTGAGGCGCAGTCCAAGCATCGGGAGGCGCTGGAGATCCGCGTCAAACGCGAAGTGGAATGGCTGCGGCGAGGAGCCAAGGCCCGAACGCGGAAGTCAAAGGCCCGCATCGATACCGCCAATGAGATGATCGCGGCCCTGGACGATATCGAAACGAGAACCCGTACCGCCAAGGCGCAGATCGACTTCACGGCTACCGACCGTAAGACCAAGAAACTGATTGAAGTGACAGGTCTCGAGTACGGAATCGGCGGCCGCACCCTGATGCGGAATCTCGATTTCGTGCTGGCGCCGGGCCGCAGCCTGGGGCTGGCCGGTCCCAATGGCAGCGGCAAAACCACGCTGCTTCGCCTGTTGCTTGACCAACTGAAGCCGACGGCAGGTGAGATTCGGCGGGCCGACAATCTGCGGATTGTCTACTTCGAGCAGAACCGGCAGCAGATCGATCCCGCAATCACCTTGAAGCGAGCCCTGGCGCCGGAAGGCGACTCAGTCGTTTTCAACGGCCGTACAATCCACGTGAACGGGTGGGCGAAGCAGTTTCTTTTCAAGGAAGAACAGTTGGTGCAGCCGGTGGGGAGCCTTTCGGGCGGCGAGCGGGCCCGGGTCCATATTGCCCGCCTGATGCTCGAGCAGGCGGACGTCTTATTGCTGGACGAGCCTACCAACGATCTGGACATTCCGACCCTCGAGGTCCTGGAAGACAGCTTGGCCGAGTTCCCGGGGGCGCTGGTGCTGGTGACCCACGACCGGTATTTGATGGACCGTGTGACCAACGCAGTGCTGGGATTGGACGGAGATGGCGGTGCACGCATCTACGCCGATCTCTCGCAATGGGAAACAGGGCTAAGAGAGGCCAGACAAGCGAAGGCGGCCCAGGCAAAACCGCAATCCGCTCCTGCCGAGAAACCGGCGGAAGCCGCGCCCAAAAAGCGCCTTTCCTATCTCGATCAACGGGAATGGGATGGGATGGAGGAGAAGATCCTGCTGGCGGAAGCAACCCTGGAGCAGGCACAGACCGAAGTGCACGACGCATCGATCGCGGGCGAAGCACGGAGGCTGGAAGCCGCCTACACGGCGATGCAGGCAGCGCAGGCGGAGGTCGACCGGCTATACGCCCGGTGGGCGGAGCTCGAGGCGAAGCTTTCCTGAATTGTCTGGAATCACCCGAACTGCGCCTTGAACCGTTCGAATTCGTCGCGCAGGGAGCTCAGTTCGGCCTCCAGGCGCTCCACACGCTCCTGGAGCGGGGAACCGTGCATCTGCACGGGAGCGTAGTCCAGGGTTTGCGACGGGGGTAGAACCGGTTCGCCCGAGAGGAGGTGGGCCCACCGCGCCTCTTTCATGCCCGGGATACGGTCAAGTTGGCGGACCACCGGCTCCGGGTCGCGCGCGGCCAGTTTCTCAAGCGTATGACTGAGGGCATCCAGGTCCTCAAAGGAATGCATGCGATCGGTCCGCTGACGCAGCTCACCCGGTGTCTGCGGGCCGCGAAGAAGCAGGACGGTGAGCACCGCGAGTTCCCCCCGCGTGAAGTTGAAGCGTTCGTTCAGCCTGTGCCGGAATTTCTCAACGCGGCTTCCAGCCTCTGAGACAAAGGCCGCCAGGCCGCGGTCCCGAAGGGAGCAAAGTCCTTCCCGGACAGTCACTTCGTCATAGCTGACAACCGGTTCACGGTTCGATTTCTGGTTACAGGCGTTGGTCAAGGCATTGAGCGACAGCGGATAGTATTCCGGTGTGGCCATGTCTTTTTCAGCAAGGCACCCGAGTACACGGGCTTCGACTAGGTCCAAATCGAAAGACACCTAAAAGCATGCCATACCACACCGCGAGCGTGTTGTAATGAAAGGTCAACTGAAATGAAACAGCGGCTGTTAGCCGGCGTTATGCTGGCAGCGCTGGCGCAGTCCTCTTCATACGCGGACGATGTCGAGTCGCTACACATTCTCAACCTGAACTTCGAGTGGCGGCCCGGCCTGACACTGCAGTTGCACACGCGGCTGCGGACCTTTGAGAATCTCGGGGCCTACAACCAGTTCCGGGGCGGGCCGGTGCTGCTCTGGCAGGCCAACCCTCGACTGCTCGTCATCAGCGGCTACTACTTCACAGACCAGAACCGGCGGGTGGTCCATACAAACTTTGACAGCCACCGGGTATTCGGCGGGCTTCAATACCGCGTGCTGCGCGGCGAAACATGGTCCGTCGATGCGCGCGGCGTCCTGGAGAGCTTCCACTCGGACCAGTTCCAGGACTACCGCCGGGTGCGCACACGCACGCTCCTGACGAAGAAGGTCCGTTTCGGCGAGCCATACGCGAGCGGAGAGGCGCTGCATGAGCGCGGCACCTGGTATGGGCGCTATGCAGCAGGCGTGCTCTGGAAAGTGCATCCCAGGCTGAAGATCGGGACGGGCTACGAGTTCCGGCAGGCAATGACCGGCCCTTCCTCCCACGTCATTGGAACGCAGTTTGAATGGCAAGCGCACCAGCCAAGAACCCCGCACCAGAACTAGGGCAACTCGAATACCGCCAGGACGGGGAAGTGGTCAGAAGGATACAGCGTTCCGTTGTGGTTTCTGAGGATCTCCGCCGAAGCCACCTTCCAGGGCGCGCGATATAGAATCCAATCGATCCGGGCGGGGCCCGGTTTCCCCCGAAAGCCGTGAAAGGTGCCTTCCTCGCCGGCAGAATGCAATGTCTTCCAGGCGTCTTTCATCAACGGGCTGAGAATCGCACAGGCTCCGCCCGAGGCGGGCGCGTTGAAGTCGCCGGTGAGGACGATGGGCAGGTCCTCGTCGTAGAGTCCGATGCGAGCAGCCAGCAGGCGGGCGCACTTCACCCGTGCTGCCTCGTCGATGTCCCGGTGAGGGAAGTGGGTATTGAGGAACAGGAACTTCGCGCCTCCGCTACGCATCTCAAACAGGGCCCAGGTGACCATGCGCGGCAGGCTCATCTGCCAGGAACTGCTGCCGGCGCGTTCCGGGGTAGTGGACAGCCAGAAATCGCCCGAGTCGGCCACACGCAGGCGGTCCTTGCGGTAGAAGACGCCCATATGTTCGTCCTCGTGGTTGCCGCGGCGGCTGACGCCGAACCAGGCATAGTCCGGCAGCTTCTCCACGATGTACTGGCCCTGTTCGTAAAACAGCTCCTGAGTACCCATGACGTCGGGGGCGTTGGCTTTTACGGTTTCCACGAAGAGGTCTCGACGGGCTGACCAGACGTTGTCGCCGTCGCCGGGATTCGGATAGCGAACGTTGAAGGTCATGACGCGGAGCGTTTCCGCAGGCAGGAGGGAGGAGAGGAAGACGGCCAGTAGAAGGACTTTCGACATGCCCTTACGTTATACAATCGCACGCATGAATGTAGTGGGCAGTCTGCTTCTGATGTGTACGGTCCTGAGCTCGTTAAGCGCTCAAAGCCTGAGTCCGGCTGCGATCTCCGCATCGATGGAGAAGGCTCTGCGCGAAAACATCCTGGGCTTCTGGTATCCGCAGTCGCTGGACCGGAAGTACGGCGGCTACACCATCAACCACGGTCCGGACGGCAAGTCGAAGGGTGATGCGCCGAAGATGATCGTGACGCAATCGCGCATGGTCTGGTTATTCTCGCGCGCCGCCCGGGAGGGGTATGGCGACCGGAAGCAGATGCTGGAGGCGGCGGAGCACGGCTACCAATTCCTCACCACAAAAATGTGGGATGCGAAGCATGGCGGCTTCTATTGGGAAGTTGACGTAACGGGTGAGAAAAAGACGAGACCGAAGAAGCATATGTACGGCGAGTCGTTCGCTCTCTACGCCATCAGCGAATACGCGCGGGCGTCCGGGCGCAAGGACGTTCTCGCCTTTGCAACGAAGGTTTTCGAACTATTCGAGAAGAAGGCGCACGACGCCAGGTACGGCGGTTACAGGGAGACATTCGAAGAAGACTGGACTCCATCGCCCGCAGGTGAACAGGGCTACATGTCCGTAGACAGCAGCGTGAAACTGATGAATACACACCTGCACCTGATGGAGGCGATGACGGCGTTCTACCAGGCGTCTCAGTTGCCCCTGGCGCGCGAGCGACTGCTGGAATTGATGACCATCGAGAGCAATGCCGTGGTGCGCAAGGATGTGGGCTCCTGCAGCGACCAGTACAAACTGGACTGGACGCCGATCCGTGAAGGCGGCGGTGCTCGCTCCAGCTACGGGCACGACCTGGAGAACATCTGGCTGCTGGTGGATGCGGCCAAGGCCGCCCGGGTCCCGGCCGCTCCGCTGATGGACCTCTTCCGCAGCAATTTTGCCTATTCAGTGAAGTACGGCTGGGATGAAAAGGACGGCGGATTCTGGGACTGGGGCCCCTTCCTGCAGCCCGCTACGGCACGCCGCAAGACATGGTGGGTGGAGGCGGAGGCGTTAGTCAGCGCGCTGACTATGTTCAAACTGACCAACGACCCTCAGTATTGGGGTATCTTCGAAAAGACATGGGCTTTCACCAACCGCCACCAGATCGACTGGATGCATGGAGAATGGTGGCCTTCGGTGAGTGAACGGCTTGAGTCCTCGGGCGACAAGGCCAATGCCTGGAAAGCCGGCTATCACAATGGCCGGGCACTGATGGAATGCATCCAACTACTCAAAGGACTTCAGGAACAAAAATGACCACCAGACGCGCACTTCTCGCTGCCCTTGCGGCGGCGCCTGTCGCGCTCGCACAGGAAGAAACCGGCTTTACGCCGCTGTTTAACGGTAAGAATCTGGATGGCTGGACTCTCGTGCATGGCCGCGGTCCGGGCTATGTGGTGACGGACGGAATCATCGAATGCCCGAAGGAGGGCGGCGGAAATCTCTTCACCGAGAAAGAGTACTCCGACTTCATCCTGAGGCTGGAATGGCGTGTGTGGGAGGGCAGCAACAACGGCGTAGGAATCCGTGCGCCGCTCGAGGGTGACGCCGCCTACGTGGGCATGGAGATTCAGATCCTCGACGAGGAATCCGCCATCTACCATGGCAAGGAACCGATCAAGCCCGAGCAGTATACTGGCTCGGTCTATGGTGTCTTCGCCGCCAAGCACGGGTTTGTGAAGCGTAACGGCGTGTGGAACTCGGAAGAGATCATGGCCAAGGGCACCAAGATCAAAGTCACGCTCAACGGCACAGTGATCACCGATGTGGACCTGGCGACGGTGAAGGATCCGGAAGTATTGAAGAAGCACCCCGGCCTGCTGCGGAAGAGCGGGCATATCGGCTTCCTGGGCCACGGCACCAAAGTGGAATTCCGCAATATCCGGATCAAGACGCTGGCGTAAGCTCTGAGGGCCATTTCGAAACCTCCAGAACAACGCTGTGCGGAGCGCCGTCGGCCCGCTGCCGGTGCTCCGCTAGCCCTTGCGGGGGATTCACAAGAGGCCGAAACCGTGATAGGACAAGGATGGCTATGTCGCGTCGAACTGAGGTAGAAAGCGGCGCAGGGAAACCGAGAGTGCTCCCCCGGGCACCGCTGGAGCTGACCAACCAGAAGCTGGTACGGCTGGGCGAGGGCATTGGGAAAGTCGTGTATGCGTCCCCGCGATGGGTCGTGAAGCGGGAACGTACTCCTTCCGAGATCCTGGCGCTGATCGTCGTCTGGAAGCTTTTGAGAAACCTGGAGCGCCACACCCCGGGCAATTTCGCCCGCAGAATGCTGGAGCACCCGTCGCGACAGATCCGGCTGCTGCGCCTGATCGTGCATGCCATAGTCCTTGTGGTGCCTAGCGGAATCTGGTTTACATCCCATGCGGGTGAGATGTGGCGCATCTACCGGAAGCGCGACAGACGCGGAGAGGGACTGGCCCGGCAGCGCCTGGCCGGAACTGCGCTGATGCCGGAGGTTGTGACCTTTCCGCCGGCCAAGGTCCGAGTGGGCGGCTGGCCCGGCTGGCTGACAGTTTCCGAAGCCACCGAGCGGGTGGAATCCACGCTTTACCAACGCCTGAACGAACTGGCGGCAGCCGGTAAGTATGAAGAGATGGAGCGATGGCTGACCCGGCTGCTGGAAACACGCCGCCAAGGCTGGCAACACGGCGTTTTCTCCATTGACTCGCACCTGAAGAATTACGGCGTGACCGGCGACCGCATCGTACTGCTGGATACCGGCGGTCTCACCAATCACTGGAACGAGATCGAAAGCAGGCTCAGCTACGAGGACGAGGTCGAACAACCGCACCTGCAACTGGGCCTGGGCCATGTCCTGCACGACCGGCCGGATGTGGCGGGGCGTCTGAATCTGCGATGGAAATCCGTCGTGAACCGGGACGAAGTCTTGCGCAACTGGCCAACGGACATCCCCGCCTGAGGACGAGCCCCCCAAGATCGCAGCCTCCTTGCGAGCCATCAGAGCCGGGAACAATGGAAGTGAACCGGCGTCTATACCAGCGTGCAAGAGCTGCTCCAATCCGAAATCAGGAAGCCGGCAGCAGACGACGGAGCGAAAACGGCCAACGCTCACGCTGTCCTGGTGGCGCACTTCTTCGGACGCTTCTTCGACAAGGAAGCGCTCTCCCCCCAAGGTGACCCCGAAGCAAGCCTGGCTCAGCTGTTGGGGATTCTGGCGGCGCCCAGCGCCTTTTTCGTGCTGCTCTTCCGGCCATTCGGGATGACGGCCTGGTCACTGGTCACGCTGCGCCACATGTTTGTCTCCCTGTCGATGCTGGTGATGGGCTTTATCCTGGTCTTCGAGTGGGACGCCCTGTTCCCGGACCGACGCGACTATCAGATTCTGACGCCGCTGCCTCTGAAGCGGCTCCAGATGTTCACGGCCAAGCTGCTGGCCATTGCGCTTCTGATGGGCATCTTTCTGGTGGATGTGAACCTGTTTGGCACCTTGCTCTGGCCCGGCATCGAGAGCAAGGGTGGGCTTTTTGACAACTGGGCCAGGCACATCTTTGTGGTTGGCTCGGCCGGGTTGTTCATGGCTTTGGCGGTGGCTGTGCTGCGCGGCGCGCTAGTCTTGCTTTTCAGCGGGTGGCTGCTGCGGCGTCTTTCGGTGATCGTGCAGACGCTGCTGATGAGCCTGTTCGTCATGCTGCTGGTGGTGACGCCTTTCATCGGGATGAGCACCCGGATGCTGGTGAATTCGAAACATTGGCTTCTGTACTGCCTGCCGAGTGTATGGTTCACCGCCCTCTACGAATGGCTGAGCCCGGCCACCAGGAACCAGACATTTCGTGAGATGGGACCGGTCGCCCTGGAGGCTCTTGGCGCGGCCTTGCTGCTGTTCGCGGTGACCTACCTGCCAGCGTACCGGCTGCAGGTACGGCGCGTGGTGGAGGCCCCCGAACCCAACCCGGGCGGCCCGGGCTTCGTGCGGCGGAATCTCGCGCGTCTGCTCAACAGGTTCGTCCTCTCCGGCGCTGTTGAGCGGGCCGTATTCCATTTCATTACGGAGACTATCGCGCGCAGCCCGAAGCACCGGCTGTTTCTCGCAATGTATGGCGGCCTGGGCGCTGCCCTCGCCTTCTTCCATTTCACGATGGGGCGGAACGGCAGGCTGCAACTTCCATTGGTGCTTTCCTTCATCCTTGTTTCGGGACTGCGAGCCGCTTTCAACTTTCCCTCGGAGCTGAATGCCAACTGGTTGTTCCAGATGACCGACGCGCAGATCGCAACGCCCTGCCTGCGGGCCACCCGCAAGTGGATCGTGCTTTGCGCGATCGTTCCAATGTTCGCCGCCTTCGCCGTGATGGAGTTCCATTATTTCCCATGGCGCCAGGCGGTTTACCATCTGGCGTACGGGCTGACACTCTCCGTGGTGATGATGGAACTACTGTTCCTGAGCTACCGCAAGGTGCCCTTCACCTGCTCGTTCTATCCGGGGAAGGTAAACCTGGTCGGACTGATGGTGATCTATGTCCTCGGCTTCACCACCTACAGCGAATGGATGGCGCGGCTGGAGGTTTGGATGTACGGTTCGCTGCTGGCAACCTCGATCTTTTACGCCACAGCGGCCACGGTCCTGATCCTCCTGGGGCTCTGGCGGCAAACGCTGCTGCGCGAGACGACCACCGTCAATTTCGAAGATATCGATGAGAACTCGATTCGCACACTCGGGCTGGTGATTCGATAGCGCAGGAGGTCCGTCATGCTGGAACTGGCTGGACTCACGAAATATTACCGGAACAACGCCGTGGTGGAGGACGTTAGCTTCCAGGTACTGCCGGGCGAAGTAACCGGATATCTGGGGCCTAACGGATCAGGCAAGTCGACCACGGTCAAGATGATCACCGGCCTGCTGGAGCCAAGCGCCGGAAAGGTGATGCTGGATGGCCGGGACGTCAGTGAAGACTGGACGGGATTCAAGAGACGCCTGGGCTACGTGCCGGAAGAGGCCATCCTTTACTCCTACCTGACCGGTCTCGAATACCTGCGTCTCATTGGCCGCCTGCGAGGACTTCGGGAACGGGAGGTGGAGCAGCGCGCCAACGATCTGCTGGAGCTGTTCTCATTACACGCCTTCCGGCACGGCGCAATCTCTACCTATTCCAAGGGCATGCGCCAGCGGATTCTGATCTCGGCCGCCCTGATGCACAACCCGGATCTGCTCATTCTGGACGAACCGCTTTCGGGCATGGATGTGACTTCGGCTCAATTGTTCAAACACCTTCTGGACGAACTGGCACGCCAGGGTAAGATGATCCTCTACATCTCCCACGTGCTGGAAGTGGTGGAGCGCGTTTGCGAGCGGGTGGTGATCATATACAAAGGCCGCATCATGGCCAACGACTCAGTTGAACGCCTGCGGGACCTCATGCACCTCTCCTCGCTGGAGCAGATCTTCTCGGAACTGGTGGAGCAGCGGGATCTGCAGGCGGTGGCTCGCGACATCGCGACCGTGATCCAGCCCACGCGAGTGTGATATCTTGCCCACGATGCTAAGTTCAACGTTTTCTCGTCGTTCCTTCCTGGCAGCGGCAGCGGCTGCCACCGTTGTTTCGGCAAAAGGCAAGAAGATCCCGGTAGGGCTGGAGCTGTTTTCGGTTCGCGACATTCTGGCAAAAGACATGATGGATACGGTCCGCCAGGTCGCCAAGCTTGGCTATGATGGTGTCGAGTTTTTCTCCCCCTACTTCTCGTGGACCACGGCTCAGGCCAAAGATGTCCGCAAACTGCTGGACGATTTGAATATCAAAGCGTTTTCGACGCATAACAGCGCAAGTTCCTTCGCGCCTGAGAACGTGGACAAAGCCATCGAGCTGAACACGATCATCGGCAGCAAGTTCATAGTGATGGCCAGTTCCGGAAAGGTGGAGGGGCTGGACGGCTGGAAGAAGGTGGCGGCCACCCTTTCGCAAGGTCACGAGAAGTTCATGAAAGCCGGTATCCGCGGCGGCTATCACAACCACCAGACGGAGTTTAAGCCGCTGGATGGCACGCGTCCGATAGAAATCCTGGCTAAGGAGACGCCGAAGACTCTGATGCTGCAACTGGATATCGGAACCTGTATCGAAGCCGGTTCCGATCCGGTAGAGTGGATCAATCAGAATCCGGGCCGGATCAACTGCATCCACTGCAAGGACTGGTCGCCGGACAAGGCACTCGGCTATAAGGTGCTGTTTGGCGAAGGCGCGGCTCCGTGGAAGAAGATTTTTGAGGCCGCCGAAAAGAAGGGTGGCATTGAGTATTATCTAGTGGAGCAGGAAGGCAGCCGGTTCTCCTCCATTGAGTCAGCGCAACGCTGCCTGGAGTCGTTCAAGAAGATACACGGCTAGATGTCGTCCACAGGTGCGAGGGGGTGTGCTCCCGCCCCCTTCCCTGCCCGCTGCAAACTCTTCCCGCCCGGAAATTACCCTTCGCCGGCGTTCGCGTCTGACTACTCCGATGCGAATGCTTAGACTCCTTTTCCCACTTACTCTGGCCGCGGTTGCCTGGGCCCAATATCCGGGCCTGACGCTCCCGCCGAGCGGCAATAACCAAAAAGCAGCGGTCGTCCAGTACATTGGCCCTGTGAAGGTGAGTATTGAATACTCCAGCCCCGCGGTGCATGGTCCGGACGGCAAAGACCGGCGTGGACAGATATGGGGCAAGCTTGTGCCCTATGGCATGACCAATCTGGGATTCGGTAGTGGCAACCCAGGCCCCTGGCGGGCAGGCGCCAACGAGAACACGGTGCTGACGGTGTCGCATGATGTGTTGATCGAGGGCAAGCCGCTGCCGGCCGGCCGCTACGGACTACATATGCTGGCGGGAGCCGGGGATTGGACCCTGATCCTGTCGAACAATGCGGACGCCTGGGGCAGTTTCTTCTACGAGGAAGGCCAGGACGCCCTGCGAGTTACCGTAAAACCGCAGAAGCACGACTACCGCGAGTATCTGACCTACGAATTCACTGGCCGAAAGCCCACTCAGGCCACAGCCGAGCTGCAATGGGAGGATCTTTCCGTTCCATGGACAATCCAGGTAGCAAACGTGAACGATGTCTACGTCTCCCAACTGCAGAAGGAACTCACCACGACGCCTGGGTTCAGCCATGAAGGTTACGTCTCGGCGGTGCAGTTTTGCCTGGCGGAGAATACTCATCTCGAACAGGCGCTGAAATGGGCGGATGCCGCCATCAACATGCGCTATGTCGGCCAGGCGAATTTCCTCACCCTGAGCACCAAGGCCCAGGTGCTCTCCAGGCTGAAGCGGGACGCCGAAGCCAAGGAGATTATGTTGACTGCCTTGAATCATCCGACCGCGACGCCGCTGCTGATTCATCAGTACGGCCGTCAACTATTGAATGACAAGAAGAACCAGGAGGCGCTCGAGGTCTTTCAGCTGAACGCGAAGCGAAACGGAGATGTCTGGCCTGTGAACGTCGGGCTGGCACGAGCCTATGCAGCAGTAGGCGACAAGCCCAAGGCGCTGGAACATGCGAAGAAAGCGCTGGCCCAGGCACCGGATGAGGTAAACAGGAAGAGCCTGGAAGGCATGGTAGAGACGTTGTCGCATTAAACCGCCTTGCCCCCGATGCCGCGGCTGAGTATGCTGCTGGCATGCGCGACGGGCGGCTGGTTCTCTTTCTTTTGAGCGCGCTGGGTCTTGCGTATGCGGTGTTCGGCGCGCTCCACGACATCTCCACTGGACACCAGGACTCTTACTGGTTTGAGTCTGCATTTCTGGCCGTCAGCCTGCCCGCGGCGGTGCTGCTGCATTGGCGGGCCAGCCGCACCTTGCCGTCACGCGGACGGCTGGTCTGGCTGCTCACCGCCTCTGGCCTGCTGATGCTCTTCTGCATGGCAGCGGTAAGCGCCTCCGTCCGGCCCAAACATACCAATGACGGGGCTGTGGGAACGGCGTTCCTAATGATTGGGATTCCGCTATTTATCGCGGTGGGCCGGCAGTTGTTTCACGAGGTGGCCTGCCTGCACGGGAAGCCCGTGCATTGACGGTCCGATGCACAACCGGGTGGCCGTTGGCCATATACTGACGGCAGAGACCTTTCCCGATGCCGATCTCCGAAATCTCCCGCCGCGCGTTTGTCGCCTCCCTCGCCGCCGCCACTCAGATCTCCGCCGCCGATGACGGCTGGATCTCCCTCTTTGACGGCTCCTCTCTCAAGGGCTGGAAACCCAGCGAAAACAAAGGAACCTGGAAGGTCGTTGATGGGTTGCTATCGAATGATGGCGGCCGGTCGCATCTGTTCTACGACGGTCCGGTGAAGGGAGCCGACTTCCGCAACTTTGAACTTGAAGCGGAAGTCATGACGAAGCCGGGCTGCAACTCGGGGATCTACTTCCATACCTCCTATCAGGAATCGGGCTTCCCCCAGAAGGGCTTCGAAGTTCAGGTCAACAATTCGGCGACCGGTGAGGGCACGTACCGGGAACGCAAGAAGACGGCTTCCCTCTATGGCGTCCGGAATGTCTACAAACAGTTCGTCCCTGATAACGAGTGGTTCAAGCTGCATATCACGGTGCGCATGAAGAATATTCAAGTGCGGCTGAACGACATGCTGATGGTAGATTACAACGAGCCTGCTCCACCTGTAATTGCCGAGGGCTCGGAGCGCGGACGGTTTCTGGATCACGGTACGTTCGCGCTGCAGGGGCATGATCCGGGCTCGCACGTGATGTACCGGAGCATCCGCGTCCGGCCGCTGGCGGACGAGTTGCCCACGACGAAGATCGCCTACCCGGAACCCGACCAGACCTTCCGGGACATCATCACCTACGGCGCCCACAATATCCCGATGGTCGATTTCCATGTGCACCTGAAGCTCGGCCTTACGTTGGAGCAGGCTCTGCACAAATCGAGGCAGGACGGCATCATGTACGGGATCGCCGTCAATTGCGGCAAGGGTTTTCCCGTGCAGGACGATGCCACGGCGCGACAGTTCGTGGATAGCCTGAAGGGTCAACCGGTGTTCATCGCGATGCAGGCGGAAGGCCGCGAGTGGACGCAGATGTTCTCCAGCAAGACAGCGGCCCTGTTCGATTATGTCTTCACCGATTCCATGACCTGGACGGACAATCGCGGCCGGCGCATGCGCACCTGGCTTCCGAACGAAGTCGGGGCCATTGCCGACCCGCAGGAGTTCATGGATACGCTGGTCGATCGCGCTGTCGGTATCCTCGATAAGGAACCGGTCGACATCTACGTCAACCCGACCTTTCTGCCCGACATCATCGCGAAGGACTACACCACCTTGTGGACTGAGGAACGGATGAAGAAGGTTGTGGCTGCCCTCGCACGCAATGGCGTGGCGATGGAGATTAACAACCGATATAAGCTGCCCAGCTCTTCCTTCATTCAGATGGCAAAGGGCGCCGGCGTTAAGTTCACCATGGGCACAAACAATACCGGTCCAGCTGATCTTTTGCGGTGCGAATACGGTTTGCAGATGATCAAAGAATGCAAATTAGGCTGGCAGGACTTCTTTGTTCCTGGAGCCTTCGGCCCCAAGGCAGTGGAACGCAAGCCCAATGCTCTAAAAGGGTAATGGCGCCCAATCCTGTTGTATTTTTCAACAGCACACACCGCCTAAACAGATCCGCATAACTGGCAATCCGATTGCTAGGTAAGGGGAACTAACGAAGGGTGCAATAAGCTCTCTGAAGGCGTTCCAGCTTCTCCGTAACGGGTGATCGAGATTGCCGCTGCCCACCAGCAGGGCCTTCTCCAAGAGCTGTCCGGTTTGTATGCAGTGGGGCCAGGCGACAATCCCGGCCCTAACCTCCCGGCGCTTCCGGAATTTCTTACCGGAAGTTGAGCCGTAATTACCGACCCACCGCCAAATCGAGAGCATTCGCCTCCGGGGCGTGCGAGTATACGCGCGCCCAGTGGATTGTGCAGTTGGATTGGTAATGTTCTTTCAAGGAATAAGAGCCTGGGCAAGAAGCACGCTCCTGATTGGGCTGCTTTTCAATTTGCGGACACTGCATGGGCAGATGTCGCCGGGAGAATTGTCTCATTCTCACCAGGCATTGGAAGGCGCGCTGAAATGTGCCAGCTGCCATAGTTTTGGAACAGGCGGCGCACACCTCAAATGCCTGGATTGCCATGTGGAAATTCGCCGGCGCCTCGAGCAGAAAGCCGGCTATCACGCGCAGATTGTCCGGGGAGTTGGTTCCGCCGCCGCGAGTGACTGCGCCCGTTGTCACGCTGAGCACAATGGCCGGGCCTTCGAACTGGTCCGGTGGCGTGTTCCGAAGGCCAGGTTCGATCACAGGCAAGCCGGTTTTCCGTTGGAGGGGCGGCACGCCGGGCTGTCCTGTCAACAATGCCACCAGCCCAAGAACATCACCGAGACGGCAAGGCAGGATCTGAAGCAGACCGACCTTTCCAAAACGCTGCTCGGCCTCAGCAGGTCCTGCGGGAGTTGTCACGAGGATGTTCACCGTGGCGCTCTCGGCGCCGGTTGCGAGAAGTGCCATTCCCAGGATCAATGGAAAAGCACAACCGGATTTCAGCACGAGCGGACAGCATTCCCCCTCACTGGTGCGCATGCCCGGGTGCGCTGCGACGGTTGCCATAAACCACTCGCCGCATTGGGGAACCGGGTCCAGTATAAGAACTTCGTCTTTTACGAATACTGCAAGTCCTGCCATGCGGACAAGCACGGAGGAGCCTTCGCGGCCGACTGTCAGAAGTGCCATACGACAGACAACTGGAAGTCCACTCGCAGCGATTCTTCGTTTGACCACAGCCGCACCAGGTTCCCGCTGCTCGGCCTGCATCGCACAGCCGATTGCCGGAAATGCCACACGAGCGCCAACTTCCGGACGCCTGTCGCCCACGAGCGCTGCATCGACTGCCACCGCGATCAGCACAAGGGGCAACTGCTTGCCCGCAACGGTGGGGAGTGCGCCGCCTGTCACAACGAATCCGGCTGGAAGACGGTGCTTTTCGATAGCGCAGCCCATACTCAGACCCGCTATCCATTGACCGGCCGGCACGCCAGGGTCGCTTGTGAGAGTTGCCACTCGGGCCGAGGTACCTCGATGAATTTCCATCCGGCCTTCGAATCGTGCCTGGGCTGCCACAAGGACGGCCATGGCGGCCAGTTCACCGCTGCGCCCTGGCAGAACCGGTGTGAACGGTGCCATGGGGTGGGGGGCTGGAAGACAGTGCGCTACACGCTGATCGAGCACGCCAAGTCCAGCTTCCCTCTGGCCGGCAGCCACAAGGCGGTTCCTTGCGGTGACTGCCATCGCGCCGCCAGTGCGCCGGAGACGGTGCGATTCCACGGATTGCGGCAGGAATGCGCCACCTGCCACGAGAATCCACATAATGATGCGGCCAGCCCTGTTCTGAAGGGCAACTGGTCCTGCGATCAGTGCCACACGGCTCGGAACTGGCGAGAGACTGCGCCTTTCGACCACGGCCGGACCGCGTTTCCGCTGCTCGGCCGGCATCGCGGCGCTGCCTGCGTGGGGTGCCACAAACCTGCTACGGCCAACGCCCGGCGCACGATCGTATTTCACACGGCGGGCAAAGAGTGCGCCTCCTGCCATGCGGATGTCCATGCCGGGCAGTTTCGCGGCTCCGGCCAGATGCAGCCCGATTGCGGCCGGTGTCACGGGCCCACCAACTGGCGCGCTGAGACATTCGACCACCAGAAGCACTCCACTTTTTCGCTGGCAGGCGCGCATGAACACGTGCCCTGCCGGATGTGCCACTCAGGCCAAACCGGCGCCACCGGGAAAGTGGTGATTTATCGCGGAACCCCCAGACGTTGCGAGGCATGCCACGAATGATGAGGAATGTCCTTACTCTAGCCGCACTGATGGGCTGCTGCGCCCTGCTGCCGGCCCAGACAGCGCCTGGCGCCAACCGGACACGCAATCCCCACGGACCGCTGAAAGTCGCCTGCGAGACATGCCACACCTCCAGCAGTTGGCGGCCGCTGCGCGCCCAACCGGAGTTCAATCACAATACGGAGACGAGCTATCCCCTGCGCGGCATGCACGCCGGAGTAGCCTGCTCCGGCTGCCATGTTTCCAGAGTGTTTAAAGACGTTGGCCATGCCTGTTCCGCCTGCCATGCCGACATACACCGCCGGCAGTTCGGAGGCCGCTGCGAAGATTGCCATACCGTCAAGGGGTGGCGGACAGGCGTCCAACAGACTCGCGAGCATTCCAACCGTTTCCCACTGATCGGCGCACATGCCACGGTACCTTGCGAGAGCTGTCATCGCGGCGCCGCGGTGGGACAGTACCTCGGACTCAGCACGGATTGCGCGGCCTGCCACACTGCCGATTTCACCAAGGCCCAGAACCCACCGCACACCAGCGGACGCTTTGCCATTCAGTGCGAAAGCTGCCACGGCATGGACACCTGGCGCGGCGCCCGTTTCGATCATCAGGCGGTGACAGGATTCGCACTCACCGGATCTCACACCACTCTGGAATGCCGGAGTTGCCATGTGGGCGGCCGCTACGCCGGGACGCCCGCCCAATGCTTTGACTGCCACAATGCCCAGTTCGCGTCCACCAGCGACCCGAATCACGTCCAGGCCGGATTTCCCCGGGAGTGCCAGACCTGCCACACCACCTCGACGTGGCGCGGCGCTGTCTTTGACCACGCGGCGCGAACAAAGTTCACACTCGTGGGCGCCCACACTTCGGTCGCATGTTCTGCCTGTCACGTGGCCGGGCGCTTCGCCGGGACCCCGCAGCAATGCGATGGCTGCCACATGCCCGACTATCAGAGGACGGTCAACCCGAACCACGCCGCCAGTTCCTTCCCGAAGGATTGCGCCAGTTGCCACACGACCACCGTCTGGAAGGGGGCCAAGTTCGACCACTCATTGAGCCGGTTCCCTTTAACCGGCGCCCACACCAATGTGGAGTGCGCACTCTGCCACGTGGCGGGCAAGTACACCGGCACGGCACAGACCTGCGAGGGCTGTCATATCAAGGCTTACGAGACCTCCACGAACCCGGCCCATGTCGCCGCGGCATTCCCGAAGACCTGCGGCACCTGCCACACCACCACTCAATGGAAGGGCGCCCAGTTTGATCACGCGACGGGCACCCGCTTTCCGTTGACTGGCTCACATACGTCTGTAACATGTCTGAGCTGCCATGTCGGGAACAAGTTCGCCGGCACCGCGGCCACCTGCGAAGGCTGTCATTTGAAGGACTTCACCGCCGCCAAGTCGCCGGATCACGCAACCGCGGGATTCCCGAAGGACTGTACTGTGTGTCACACAACGACGCAATGGAAGGGTGCGAGTTTTGACCATTCCGCAATGACGAAGTTTCCGCTCACAGGCGCTCACTCCCCGCTCGCCTGCCAAAGCTGCCATGTTGGAGGCCAGTTTGCAGGCACGCCCCAGGCTTGCGCCGGATGCCATTTGAAAGACTTCCAGGGCACTACTTCGCCGAATCATCAGGCCGCCGGATTCAGCCAGGAATGCGCCTCCTGCCACACAACCACGCAATGGAAAGGCGCCCAGTTTGACCACGGCAAGACAAAGTTCCCGCTGACCGGCTCCCACACAACAGTCGCCTGCGCGAGTTGCCACGTAGGCGGAAAGTACACCGGCACGCCTGCAGCCTGCTCCGGTTGCCACCTGAAGGACTACCAGGGCACCACAAACCCCAACCATGCGGCCTCCGGATTCCCCACCGAGTGCAATGTCTGCCACACCACGGTCCAGTGGAAAGGAGCCAAGTTCGATCATGCCCAGACCAAGTTCCCGCTGACCGGCGCCCATAGCACCGCACAGTGCGCAAGCTGTCACGTAGGCGGAAAGTTCACCGGGACGGTCGCCACTTGCGAAGGTTGCCACCTGCCGGATTACCAGAAGACGAGCAATCCTAACCACGCTTCAGCCGGCTTTTCGACGAGCTGCTCTATTTGCCACACGACCACGCAGTGGAAAGGCGCCCAGTTCGACCATTCGAAAACAAAGTTTTCCCTGACAGGCGCGCACGTGGCCACGGCTTGCCAGAGTTGTCATATCGGGAATAAGTTCGTGGGCACCCCGTCCACTTGTGAGGGCTGCCACACGCCGGACTTCCAGAAGACCACCAGCCCCAACCACACCGCCGCCGGCTTCCCGAAGGACTGCACAGTCTGCCACACCACCACCCAGTGGAAGGGTGCGAAGTTCGACCACAGCACGATGACAAAGTTCGCGCTGACCGGCAAACACGCACAGGCGCAGTGCTCCTCCTGCCACGTCAACAACCTCTTCAAAGGTACGCCGCAGACT
>JAFKEE010000049.1 GCA_017307505.1 Acidobacteriota bacterium
CATGTCCGCTGGCCGGACCAGTTTGAAAACCGGGGTTTGCCCACCAGTAGGAGTCTCGGTCACTGCTTCGTCTGGCGCGCACCAATCGTACACCCGCGCCACCCAATTTTCATGCCCCTGGGTGGCCGCTGGCCATCACTGTTTGAAATTCAAACCATCTGTCCAACTCGGAACGCCGCGCGGACAGGGGTCGAAGCTGCGCCGAACTCCCGCCCCGTCAGCGCCGCCGATCGGCCCAATCCACCCGCTCGGAGGGAACAAAGCCATTCGGCCCGCGGACGGTAGTCCCCCTGTTGCCCCGTTGACGAAACGAAGCCAACAGCAGCAATCCACCCGCCGTGAGGGAACAAAGCCATTCGGCCCCGGTCAACAGCCCCCCCTGTCGCCTCTCCGACGAAACGAAGCCAACAACGGCAACCCACCCGCCGTGAGGGAACAAACCCATTCGGCTCCCGGTCGGCAGCCCCCTCCTGTCGCCTCTCCGACGAAACGAAGCCAACAACGGCAACCCACCCGCCGTGAGGGAACAACGCCATTCGGCCCCCGGTCAGCAGCACCCCCGTCGCCCTCCGACGAAACGAAGCCAACAGCGGCAATCCCTCCGCCGTGAGGGAACAAACCCATTCGGCCCCGGTCAGCAGCGCCCCTGTCGCCCCTCCGACGAAACGAAGCCGACAACAGCAATCCACCCGTCGTGAGGGAACAAAGCCATTCGGCCTGGAACAGCATGCCGCGCGCCCCTTGTGAATTCTCCCCATACGCGCGATCATCTCTCCCATGCGATTCACGACTCTGGTGGGAGTTCTCCTGGCTGTCTGCCCGCTGGTCGCCCAGCAGCAGGATTTCAGCAAAGTGCAGATGAAGGTCACCAAGGTGGCCGGCACTGTCTACATGCTGGAAGGCTCCGGTGGCAACATCGGCGTCTCGGCCGGCGAGGACGGCATCGTTATCGTCGACGATCAGTTCGCGCCCCTGGCCGGCAAGATCCGCGAAGCCCTCAAGGGAATCGTCGATAAGCCGGTGCGCTTCGTCATCAACACGCACTATCACGGCGATCACACAGGCAGCAATCTCGAGTTCGGCGGGACCTCGACCATCATCGCTCAGGACAATGTCCGCAAACGCCTGATGGGGCAGGGCACCGTGCCGCCCGGCAAACCGGCCAACCCCGTCCAGCCCAAAGGCGCCTTGCCCGTCGTCACCTTTGAACACGACGTGACGGTTCACATGAACGGCGAGGACATCCGCGCGCTGCACTTCCCCTCCGGCCACACCGACGGCGACTCCATCATCTTCTTCCCCAGGTCGAATGTCGTCCACATGGGCGACGACTTCGTCCGCTACGGCTTCCCCTATATTGATGTCGATAGCGGCGGCAGCATCAACGGCATGATCGACGCTATGGAAAAGGCGATCGGCATGCTCCCGGCCGATGTGAAGGTGATCCCCGGCCACGGAGCCATCGCCTCCCTCGACGATGTCCGCGAATTCGTGAAGATGCTGAAGGAGACGTGCGACGTCGTGAAGCAGGGCATGGCGGCCGGCAAGTCCGCCGCCGACCTCAAGAACGCCAAGGCGCTCGCCGCCTGGCAGAAGTGGTCCGGCTCGTTCATCACCACCGACGGCTGGATCGACACCGTCTACAACAGCCTCGCCGGGCAGAAGAACGTCGGCTTCACGAAGCACAATTAACCGGAGCCGGGTGCCCCTCTACAATGGAGGCACGGTGCTGCTGCAACGTGTCGCGCGAACCATCGAAAAGTATCGGATGCTGCGGCACGGCGACCTGGTCGGGGTGGCCGTGTCCGGCGGCGCCGACTCAGTCTGCCTCGCGGCAGTCCTGCGGGCCCTGTCCGGGCAACTCGGCATCCGGCTTCATATTTTGCACCTTAATCATGGATTAAGAGGTGCGGAATCGGATGGGGATGCCGCGTTCGTGACCTCGCTGGCGGACGAGTGGAGCCTGCCCTGTACCATTGAGCATGTCGAACTCGATATCACCCGGGGCAACCTTGAGCAGGAAGCCCGCCGGGCGAGGCAGCGGTTCTTCGCCGAGGCCGCCCGGTCGGCCGGCCTAAACCGGGTGGCCACCGGCCACACCCTCTCTGACCAGGCGGAAACGGTGCTCTTTCGATTGGTCCGGGGCACCGGACCCGCCGGCCTGACCGGGATTCTCCCTGTCACCGCGGAAGGGCTGGTCCGTCCTCTTATAGAGGTGGAGCGGGCGGAGGTCCGGCAATGGCTCGGCGAGCAGGGTCTCCGGTGGAGGGAAGATTCGTCGAACCTCGACTCTCGATTCCGGCGAAACGTCCTGCGGCAGCGCATCCTGCCCGATCTCGAGGAGCATGTCCGGCCCGGTTCCGGCCGGGCCCTGGCGCGCCTCGCCTCCCTCGCCTCTGTCGAAGAGGACTACTGGCGCGGGATCGTCGAGGAGGCCTTCCAGCGCTCGCTCTCCAATACGAATCCGTACATTTTCAATACGATAGAGCTCCGGCGGCTCCATCCCGCCGTCGCCCGGCGGGTGCTGCGAATGGGGTTGGAGCGGACGGCCGGGTCTCTGAAGCGGTTTACCCAGGACCACGTCGACCGGCTCCTCCGCCTGGCGACCCGGTCCGGCGGCGACGGTCAGGTGGTCCTGCCGGGCGTGGCGGCAGTCCGGTCCTTCGAGTGGTTGAGGCTTTCCAGGATGCCGGCCGAGACGGCGGCGGATTGGTCGGCCGAGCTGCCCGCACCGGGTTGCGTGCAGGCAGGCCCGGTGACGCTGGAAGTGGTTGAGGAAGCAAGCATTTGTCCACCCCCGGCGGACGGCGCGGAATGCCTATATAATGTAGGCAGAGATTGGTTGGATTTCGATCGTCTGTCTTTTCCTCTGATCCTTAGGAACATGCACGCTGGTGATACGTATCACCCAGTAGGGCGGGACAGGCCGGTAAAGCTGAAGGACCTCATGCAGTCTGAGCGGGTCCCCTCATGGAACCGGCGGAATTGGCCGATGATCGTATCGAAGGGCCGCATCGTTTGGGCTCGGAGGTTTGGAGCAGCCGCCTGGGCGGCAGCAGGTCCAGGCACTCGGCGCGTATTGCGAGTGGGCGAGGTTGAGGGATTGCGCAACGAAAAGTGGGCTCCAAAGTAGAAGTTACGGACGGCCAGTGAATCAAAGTGGCCGTGAAATGCGTCTGAAGTAATAGCGTTACAATCGGTTGAACCGGTTCTAAGCGCGTTGGAGAGGGAATGAACTCGAACGTCAAAACAGCAATCTTCTGGGTCGTGTTGGTCTGTGTGGCCATCCTGCTTTGGACTGTGGTCAAACAGAACACCGCCCGGACCGTGCAGGACTTGTCCTTCACTGATTTTCTCAAACAGGTGGAGGCCGGCCGCGTAAAGGAAGTGGAGATCGCAGGCACGGAAGTCCGCGGGCAGATGGACGACAAGACCCCTCTACACACAGTCGTGCCAATGGGCTACGACAAGGTGTATGACCTGCTGCGCGAAAAGAACGTGGTGGTGCGGATCAAGGAGAGCAGCTCCGGCACCTGGATCACGGTAGTGATCAATGCGATTCCCTTCGTCCTGCTGCTGGCCTTCTGGGTCTTCATGATGCGGCAGATGCAGAGCGGCGGCAACAAAGCGTTGAGCTTTGGCAAGAGCCGCGCCCGCATGCACAGCTCGCAGCAGAAGAAAGTGACATTTAAAGACGTCGCCGGCGTGGAAGAGGCTAAGGAAGAGCTGCAGGAGATCATCGAATTCCTGCGCGAACCTCAGAAGTTCCAGAAGCTCGGCGGGCGCATCCCGAAAGGCGTCCTGCTCATCGGACCGCCCGGTACCGGCAAGACCTTGCTGGCCCGCGCCATCGCGGGCGAAGGCAACGTGCCGTTCTTCTCCATCTCGGGTTCCGACTTTGTTGAAATGTTCGTCGGCGTCGGCGCCAGCCGCGTCCGCGACCTCTTCGAGCAAGGCAAGAAGAACGCGCCCTGCATCATCTTTATTGACGAAATCGACGCCGTCGGCCGGCACCGCGGAGCGGGCCTGGGCGGCGGTCACGATGAACGCGAACAGACCCTCAACCAGTTGCTGGTCGAGATGGATGGTTTCGAGTCGAACGAGGGCGTCATCCTCGTGGCCGCTACCAACCGCCCCGACGTGCTGGATCCCGCCCTGCTCCGTCCGGGCCGCTTCGACCGCCGCGTGGTGGTCAGCCTGCCTGACGTGAAGGGCCGGGAGATGATCCTCAAGGTCCACACCAAGAAGACCCCGCTGTCGGACGACGTGGATCTCTCGGTGATCGGCCGCGGCACCCCCGGCTTTGCCGGCGCCGACCTCGCCAACCTGGTGAACGAAGCCGCGCTGCTGGCTGCCCGCCAGAACCGCAAGGTCGTCACCATGGCGGACTTCGAACTGGCCAAGGACAAGGTCATGATGGGCGCCGAGCGGCGCAGCATGATCCTCTCGGAAGAAGACAAGAAGGTCACGGCCTATCATGAGGCGGGCCACGCGCTGGTCGCCGCCCTGATCAAGGACGCTGATCCGCTGCATAAGGTCTCGATCATCCCGCGCGGCCGTGCGCTGGGCATCACCATGCAGTTGCCTACCGGCGACGTGTTGAACCGGACCAAGGCTCAGATGGAGTCCCGGCTGACGGTCTGCATGGCCGGACGCCTGGGTGAGTGGCGCTACACCCACCAGCTCTCCACCGGAGCCCGCAACGACATCGAACAGGCCACCGAACTGGCCCGCGCCATGGTCTGCGACTACGGCATGAGCCGCCTGGGTCCGATCAGCTTCGGTAAGAAGGACGAGCAGATCTTCCTGGGCCGCGAGATCGCGCAGCACCGCGACTTCAGCGAAGCCACGGCGATCAAGATCGACGAAGCCGTCCAGGAAATGGTCGAGGAAGCCGACAAGCGGGCCCAATCGATGATCGAAGAGTACAACTGGGCGCTCGAGCAGATCGTGATTGCGCTGCTGGAACGCGAGTCGATCGATGGCGAAGAAGTAAAGGCGATTCTCGCCGGCAAGCCGGGCAAAACGGCCACTGCTGGTGAGTCGCAGGACGAAGGTCACATGGAAGTGTTGCGGCCTGAAGTCCGGCGCGTGAATCCGCCGCTCATTGACGGACCGCAAACGGCGTGATCCCTCCGTACCGCGTTTATCTGTTTGACGTCGACGGCACCCTGCTCGACTCCGCGGCCGATATCTGCGCCGCGGTGCGCGAGGCCCTGGGTGCCGAAGGCGTCACCGATCTCGACGAAGCCTACCTTCGCAGCTTCGTCGGCTTCCACCTCTTCGACCTCTTCGAAGAGGTACTGCCCAACAATACGCGTGAGCAGAACGAAGCTCTGCTGGCGCGCTACCGCAGGAGCTACCTGGAACGGAAGCATCGCACGACCCGCGTTTATGAAGGTGTGCCGGAGATGCTCACCGCGTTGGGTGGCTTGAAGTCAACGGCCACGACCAAGAGCAGCGAGACGGCCCGCGCGGTGCTGACGCAGTTCGGTCTGGTCTCCCACTTCAATCACGTCCAGGGCACCGATGGCTTTCCCTCGAAGCCCGAGCCGAACGTGATTCTGAAGTCGCTGGACCTGTTTGGCGTGAAGCCGGAAGAGTGCCTGCTCATCGGCGATGCCGCGCCCGATATGGAAGCCGGCCGCCGTGCCGGAGTCAAAACCTGCGGCGTTTCCTGGGGCTATGGCGACCACGAAGCCATGCGTGCCCACGCCCCGGATTACTGGGTCTCTCATCCAAAAGAGTTGGTGTCATAATCGTTCTCAGCGAACGATTATGACCCTCTCCCGCCGTCATCTCCTGTCCTCTTTTATGGCCGCTCCGCTGGCCGGTTTAGCCGCCCCCGCCCCTGGCCGGTTCAAGGTATCTCTCGCCGAATGGTCCATCCACAAGGCCATCCAGCAGGGCAAGCTCACCAACCTCGACTTCCCCCGCATTGCCAAGGAAAACAACTGCGAAGGCCTGGAGTTCGTGAACACCCTCTGGGGTTCGCCGACTGCCGGCTACATCGCCCGGCTGAAACGCCGCATGTCGGACACAGGCACCAAACCCGTGCTGATCATGGTGGATGACGAAGGCATGATGGGCCACTCCGACAAGGCCCAGCGCATGAAGGCCGTGAAGAACCACCACAAGTGGGTGGACGCCGCCGCCGAGGTTGGATGCCACTCCATCCGCACCAACATGTACCCGGAGAAGCAGCCCACCACACCCGCGGAGATCGAAGCCTTCCTCGGCTACTGCGCGGAGAGCTTCTCGGCGCTGTGCGGCTACGCCAGGACCGCGAACATTAACATCATTATCGAGAATCACGGCGGCATCTCTTCGAACCCCGACGTCGTCCTTTCCCTGATGAAGAAGGTTTCGCAGCCCAACTTCGGCACGCTGCCCGACTTCGGCAACTTCCCCAAAGAGATCGACCGCTACGACGCCGTCACCAAGCTGATGACCTACGCCAAGGGCGCCAGCTTCAAGTGCCACTTCGATGGCCCCAACGGCACGGAAGAACTGTACGACATTCCGAAGATGCTGAAGATCGTCGAAGCCTCGAAGTACTCCGGCTACATCGGCATCGAGTTTGAAGGCAGCAAGCTGGACGAACTCGAAGGCATCAAGCTGGGCCGCAAGGCGCTGCTCGACTACGGCGTGTAGCGGCCCCCATCGGATCGCCCGCGGTGCGGCCGGCTCGCCGCGGGCGCCCTCTCCTCCTCTGGCCGGTGTCCTCTTTCCCAGGTTTGTCCGGTCCACTTTTATGTCATCGCTCAAGACCGCCTCATCTCTCCTGCTTCTCTCCCTCGCAGCCGCTTCCGTCCAGGCCCAGGTTGTCATCAGCCAGGTGTATGGCGGCGGCGGGAACAGCGGGGCTCCCCTCAATAGCGACTACGTCGAGTTGTTCAATCCCGGCTCGTCGCCGGTGTCGCTGGATGGTCTGTCCGTGCAGTACACCAGCGCGACCGGCACCGGAAACTTCGGAGCCAGCAGCAGCCAGATCACGCTGCTCTCGGGCTCGTTGAACGCGGGCCAGTATTTCCTGGTGAAGATGAGTGGCGGCACCACCGGTGCGGACCTGCCGGCGCCTGACCTGACGGGCGCGATCAATCTCTCCGCGACCGGCGGCAAGGTGGCCCTGGTCTCCGGCACCACGGCTCTCGACTGCAATGGAGGCAGCACCCCTTGTAGTGCTGCTTCCGCGGCTCGGATCCTCGATCTCGTCGGCTTCGGCACGGCGAACTACTACGAAGGCTCCGGAGCCGCGCCGGCGGCCAGCAATACCACCGCCCTGTTTCGCGCGGGCGCAGGCTGTGTCGATACCAACAACAACGCGGCCGACTTCAGCACCGGCGCTCCCGCGCCGCGCAATACGGCATCACCCACGCAACTGTGCGGAGTCAGCACACCTGTCAGGATCCTGACAGAGGCGGTTTTGCCCGAGGCCACCGTGGGTTCCGCCTACAGCCAGCAACTGGCCGCTGCGGGCGGCTCCGGCGCTTACACCTGGAGCGCGCTCAGCGGCCTGCCGTCGGCGGGATTGAGCCTGGTAGCCAGCGGGTTGATCTCCGGCACGCCGACAGGGACGGCCACGCTGAGCATCACTGCCCGCGCCACCGATGCGGCCGACCCCGCCAACTCCGCCGACCGCACCTTTACCCTGGCCATCAACTCCAACGTCCCGACCTGCAGCCTGACCCACGAGATCTGGCAGATTCAGGGCAACACCGCCACCTCGCCGCTGGCCGGACGGAGCGTGACCACGCGCGGCATCGTCACCGGCCTGCGCACCAACGGGTTCTTCCTGCAAGCGCCGGCGCCTGGCGACAACAACCCCGCCACCTCGGACGGTGTCTTCGTGTTTACGTCCAGCGCGCCGCCCGGAGCGGCGAAAGTGGGGAACGACGTCTGCGTGAGCGGACAGGTGCAGGAGTACATCCCCTCCAGTGATCCATCCAGCCCTTCGATGACCGAGATCTCAGGCTCACCCAAAGTCACGTTGATGGGCGTGGGTACGGTGCCGCCCGCTGTGACCATCACGGCGGCCGACACGCTGGTGAACACTCTCGACAATCTGGAGAAGTACGAGGGCATGCGCGTGCGCCTCGACTCGCTCACCGCGGTGTCGCCCACCCAGGGCAGCGTCAATGAGACCTCGGCGACGTCCACCTCCACTGGTGTCTTCTATGGCGTACTGGCCGGAGTCAAACGGCCTTTCCGCGAAGCCGGTGTGCAACTGCCGGACCCTCTGCCGGCCGGCTCCCCGTGCTGCGTGCCGCGTTTCGACGGCAACCCGGAGCGGATCCGGATCGACAGCGGAGGGCAGCCTGGCGCCGCTCTCCTGGAGGTCACTTCCGGAGCGACCATCACCGGGCTGGTGGGTGTGCTCGACTACGCCTTCCGCACATACACGCTGCTGCCGGAGGCCGGGCTGAGCCCTGCCGTTTCTGGCGTGACCGCCGCTGTGCCTGTGCCTGACCCGGCCGCCGATGAGTTCACCGTGGGCGGCCTGAACGTGGAACGCTTCTTCGACACAGTGAACGACCCGTCAGTGAGTGACGTGGCTTTGACGCAGGCTGCGTTCAACAACCGTCTGAACAAGCTGTCGCTGCTGGTCCGCAACGTGATGAAGTCGCCCGATGTGCTGGGCGTCGCCGAGATGGAGAATCTGTCCACGCTGCAGAGCGTGGCGGCCAAACTCAACGCGGATACCGTGGCGCAGGGCCAGCCGAATCCTGGCTATCAGGCGTTCCTGGTGGAAGGCAACGATGTGGGCGGAATCGATGTCGGCTTCCTGGTGAAGCTGTCGAAGGTGGCTGTGGTGGACGTGATCCAGTATGGCAAGGACACCACCTATGCGGATCCGGGCAGCAGCACGCCGGCACTGTTGAACGATCGTCCGCCGCTGGTGCTGCGGGTTCGCGTGACCAAGGCCGGCTCGTCGACGGCGCTGCCGGTGACGATCATCGCCAATCACCTCCGCTCCCTGACCGGAGTGGACGACCCGGCCGACGGCGCCCGCATCCGGGCCAAGCGCCGCGCGCAGGCCGAGTACCTGGCGGGGCTCGTGCAGTCGCGCAAGCAGGCGAACCCGGGCGAGCTGGTTTTGCTCCTGGGCGACTTCAATGCCTTCAGTGCGAGCGACGGTTACGTCGACGTCATCGGCACGATCAAAGGGACTCCGGCGCCCGCGTCGCAGGTCGTGCTGGCCAGTCCGGATCTGCTGAACCCGGACCTGTTCGAACTGGAAGAGACGCTGCCGGCCGAGGGCCGCTACAGCTACAGTTTCGACGGCAATGCCCAGTCGCTTGACCATATGCTGGCCAACGGCCACCTGTTGCAGAGACTCACCCGGTTTGCCGTTGCCCATGCGGATGCCGACTTCCCGGAGAGCTATCGCAACGATGCAAACCGGCCGGAACGGCTGTCGGATCACGATGGCGAAGTGGCCTATCTGAAGTTGCCCGACACGGTCGAGGTCACGGCGCAATGCAGTCTTGCCGCCACACGGTTGAACTTCGGCACGGTGGACCGCATCGCTACGGGCGCGGTCTGGGTCCAGAACAACGGGACCGCGTCGATTGCCGGTCCGGTCTACCTGCAGTTCACAAATCTGCCGCCGGGCGTGACCTTGCTCAACGCAGATGGGTTCATCGGCGGGAGTCCGTACCTGTTGATCTCGAGCAACGCGCTGGCGCCGGGCATACCGGTCAGCGTCCGCGTCCGGTTCGGCAACACCGGTCAGTATGCGATCAGCTACACACCCAAAGTGGTGACCGGATCGTTCTAGCCGAAGCTGGCTGGCGAGTGTAGTTTACTTCACACGGGCGAGCAGATCGGACAGATAGGTCCGCCCGTCGCCCTGTTTCTGTGACAGGAGCCGCAGCGTATTCCGGGCGTCGTCCAACGCCCGGTGGGCCGCTTCGGCCACGATGTTGTGGTGGCGCAGCAGTTCCTGCAGGCCTTTCGAGCGGAAGCCCTTGTTGCGCCAGGCCACGCCGTCCATGGAGCACATCCACGGCAGGCGGCCGCACTCCGGGTAGAGCCGAGCCACGAAGCCGCGGTCGAAGCGCGCGTTGTGGGCGATCATCATGGAACTGCGCGCGAAGATGCTCCGCACGGCGATGTCGTCCAGCATCTTGCCGCGCACATCATCCCACGTCAGGCCATGCGCCTCCGTGGCGCCGGCGGGAATGGGACGGCCCGGGTCGCGCAGCCCGGTGTACTCGTCCACCACCCCGTAGACTTCCCCGCTGAAGCGGTCGAACTCGAACAGGACGAGGCCGAGTTCAATCACTTCGTCGGTGGTGTTGCTGAGACCTGTTGTCTCGACATCGGCAATGCAGGCCTTCAATCTCATTGGGCGTTCAACGCTGCCAATTCTTTCAGGTCGAGGCGGCCGGTGTAAATGGCCATGCCCAGGGCGCAATCGATCTGGAGCGCCGTCAACTGGCGGATGTCGTCGAGCGTGGTGATGCCGCCGGCGGCCGTGATGTTCTTCTGCGTGATGGAGCGCAGGCCGCGGAACCACTCGATGTCAGTGCCCTGCAGCATGCCTTCCTTATCGACATAGGTCGCCAGGTATGCGCCGCAGTAGGGTTCCAGTTGCGCGATCACCTGTTCGGCGGTCAGGTCCAGGCTGGCGGTCCAGCCCTTCACCGTAATGCGGCCGCCCTTGGTGTCAATCGCGATCATCACGCGTTCCGGCGTGACTTCCTGCGAGATGGCGGAGAGGAGTTCGTGGTTCACGCCTGTCTGGGTGAAGGCGGACGTTCCGACGATGACGGAATCGGCGCCGCAGTCGACCAGGGTGCGGGCGCGCTGCGGGGTCCTGACTCCGCCGCCCACGCGGCAACGGGCCTTGCTGGCGAGCATCTCGACAATCGCGTTGTTCTCGCCGCGGCCCATAGCGGCGTCGAGGTCGATCACCTGAATCTCAGGGAAGTCGCGGAAGCGCTCCAGCATCTCCAGCGGCGCCGCGCCTTCCAGGGCTTTCTGGCGGCCTTGCACCAGTTGAACGACCTTGCCGTCCTGCAGGTCGATGCACGGAATAATCAAGCGGTTCTCCTCACCGGAATGCCGGCTTTCTCAAGTTCGGCTTTCAACTGATCCACGGTATATGTGCCGTAGTGAAAGATGGATGCGGCCAGGGCGGCGTCGGCTTCGCCGTCGGTCAGCACGCGAATGAAGTGTTCGGGCGTACCGGCGCCCCCGGAGGCGATGACGGGGATGTGTGTGGCACGTGACACGGCGCGGGTCAGGGCGCAATCGAAGCCGTCCTGGACTCCGTCTGTATCCATTGACGTGAGGAGGATCTCACCGGCACCCAGGGCTTCGCCGCGCGCGGCCCACTCCACGGCGTCGATGCCTTCGTCCACGCGGCCGCCCTTGGTGTACACGTTCCAGCCGCCCTTGGTGTTGCGCTTGGCATCAATGGCCAGGACGCACGCCTGCGCGCCGAACTCGTTGCTGACTTCGGTGATCAGCTCCGGCCGCCGGACGGCAGCCGTGTTGACGCTCACCTTGTCCGCACCGGAGTGGATGATGCGCCGGGCGTCTTCCACCTCACGAATGCCGCCGCCCACGGTGAGCGGGATGAAGACCTTGCGTGCGGTGCGGGCGACGACGTCGACCATGGTGTCGCGGCCGTCCGACGACGCCGTGATATCCAGGAAGACGAGTTCGTCGGCGCCCTGCTCGTTGTAGCGATCGGCCAGTTCCACCGGATCGCCGGCATCGCGCAGCCCCACGAAATTGACGCCCTTCACGACGCGGCCGCCGGTGACGTCCAGGCACGGAATAATGCGTTTGGCCAGCATACTTAGAGCTCCACGAAATTCCTGACGATCTTCAGCCCGAGCGGTCCGGACTTCTCCGGATGGAACTGCACGCCGAAGACGTTGCCGCTCTCCAGCACCGCGGTGTAGTCGCGGGTGTAGTGGCAGGTGGCGGCGGTGGCTTCGCTGAGCGGGCAGTAGTAGCTGTGCGCGAAATAGACATACGGCTTCGGGCCGATGTCGCGCAGCAGGCGCGGGGCGCCCAGCGGGACGATCTCGTTCCAGCCCATGTGCGGGACGCGGGCGTCCAGGGGAAACCGGCCCACCTGGCCCGGAAACAAACCAAGGCCTTTCTGTTCCGGAGCCTCTTCGCCGCCTTCGAACATCGCCTGCAGGCCAAGACAAATGCCCAGGAAGGGTGAGCCGGACTTCGCCTTGCGCACCAGGGCGTCCCGCAGGCCCAGTTCATCCAGGGCGCGCATCATCTGTCCCAGATGGCCGACTCCGGGGAGGATCACCTTTTCCGCCGAATCGATCTCCGCCGCGCTCTGGGTCAGGTGATAGGTGGCCCCAATCTCGCCGAGCGTGTTTTCCACGGACCTCAGATTGCCCGCACCGTAGTTGACGACCGTGATCACAGCAGTCCTTTCGTGGAGGGTAGCTGGTCTTTCAGCCGCGCGTCCTTCGAGCAGGCGAACTTCATAGCCCGCGCGAAACACTTGAAGATGGCTTCCACCTTGTGATGGTTTGAGCGACCGTGCATGATCTTGGCGTGCAGGTTCGCGCCGGCGTGGGTGGTGAAGCCGTGGAAGAAGTCCTCCAGGAGTTCGGATTGGAGGTCGCCCACCAGGCGAGTCTTCACGCGGTCCTCGTAGACGAGGTAGGGACGTCCGCCCAGGTCGACTGCCGCCACGGCCAGTGTCTCGTCCATCGGCAGAACGAAGTAGCCGGCGCGGTTGATGCCCTTGCGGTCGCCGAGCGCCTTGGCAAAGAGCTGGCCCAGCACGATGCCGGCGTCTTCCACGGTGTGGTGCTGGTCGACATCGAGGTCGCCGCGCGCGATGAGCGCCATGTCGAAGCCGCCGTGCTTGGAGAAGAGCTCGAGCATGTGGTCGAGAAAGCGCACTCCGGTGGAGATCTCGTAGCGGCCCTTGCCCTCGATGGTGAGGCTGGCGCGGATCTGGGTCTCTTTGGTGATGCGTTCAATGACGGCTGTGCGCTTCATGGCAGAACTCCTTCCAACTGATTGATATCTTCCAGCACGGCGATGGCGGCCTCTGCTTTCAGTACTTCCACGAGCTCCGCGTGGCGCGGGTTGGCGGGCGCGGCGATGCCGATGAACGGGACCCCGGCGGCACGCGCGCTACGGGCGTCGTCCACCGTGTCGCCCACATAAAACATTTTTACACCGGGACGTTCCGCACGGATGAGGTGCAGGCCCTGCGGATGGGGCTTGTGTTCGGTCACGCTCTCCATGGTGATCATCGGCGAGAAGACGATGCCGGAGGCGAAGCGGCGCAGGGTGTGCGCGGCATCTTCCAGGGGCCGGCCGGTGAAGATGGAGAGGTCATAGCGTTCGCTGAGCCGCTCCAGCAGGCCGTTGCGCGGCACCCACTGCTCTTTCAGGATGAGGCCATTGAAGTCGTCGCCCAGGAAGATCTGATTGAAGCGTTGGATGACGTCTTCATAGGGGACGTCGACGCCGAGGTCCTGGCACAGGCGCTGGGAGAGGGCCCAGTCGTTGTTCCAGCCGCCTTGGTTCTTGTAATCCTGGATCCGTTCCCGCGGCACCTGCTGGCCGGTGAAGTGGGCAACAGTCTGGACGATGGTTTCGCGATACGAATCGCCGACCTCGGCCAGGACGCCATCCATGTCGAAGACGAGCAGCGAGTCCTTCACTTCCACACCTCGTCCAGTGCCTGGAAGAAGCGTGCCACCTGGGCTGTGGTGCCGGCGGTGACGCGCACCGTGCCTGCGAGCTCATAGCTGCGGTCGCGCACCAGGATGCCGCGCGCCCTGAGGGTATCCCTCACCGGAACTGCCTGCGCTCCGGCCTGGAAGAGGACGAAGTTGGCCTGGCTGGGGTAGTAGGCGATGCCGCGTTTCTCGAAGCCGCGGTAGAGCGCTTCGCGTGCTTCCACGGCCTGTGCGGCGTAGTTCGAGACGTAGGCTCGATCTTCC
Source organism: Acidobacteriota bacterium (assembly GCA_017307505.1). Classification (GTDB taxonomy): domain Bacteria; phylum Acidobacteriota; class Terriglobia; order Bryobacterales; family Bryobacteraceae; genus Paludibaculum. Next base: position 13,950 of record JAFKEE010000049.1, read on the forward strand.
ACTGCTGCCCGAACCGCGATGGCCGCCAGCAGGTTGACGCTGTACGGCGACTGCGCCTTGTGCATGTATTGCACATTCTCCTTCTGGGAGAACAGGCAGCCGACGCGGAGCGCTGCCATGCCGAAGGCCTTGGAGAACGTGCGGCTGACGAACAGGTTTGAGTACTGATCCGTCATGCGCAGTGCCGTCACGCCGTAGAACTCGTAGTAGGCTTCGTCGATCAGGACAGCCGCATTGGGCGCGGCCTCTAGGATTCGCACGATATCGCCGATTCCGATTGCCGTCCCTGTCGGGTTGTTGGGATTCGAGATCAGGATGGCCTTCGTGTCCGGCCGGATCGCGGCGATCAGTTCCTCGATGGGAAACGCCAGGTCGCCCGCCCGATAGGGGATCTCGCGCACCTTGGCTCCGGCGACTTCGGCATAGAAGCGGTACATCGCATAGGACGGGTGCAGCACGATCACATCGTCGTCGTTGTCGACATAGGTGTTGATCAACACCTGGATCGCTTCGTCCGTGCCGTTCGTGATGAGGAACTCGGATTGCGGTACCTGGAAGTAGTCCGACAGTGCCAGCCGTGCCGCCTCGTACTCCGGATACACGGTCAACTGCTCTTCGTTGAGCTTGGCGCGCAGGAGTTTCAGTACCTTCGGCGAGCAGCCTACGGTGTTCTCGTTAAAGTCCAGCCGCAGTTTCCCGTCGCGGCCCGAGGCGGGCGGCGAATAGGGAGCCATCTCGACGACAGCCGGTCTGGGCTTAGGCATTGCGCACCTCCACGGATCGCGCATGAGCTTCCAAGCCCTCGGCCCGCGCGAGTGTCGTGATCGCCGGAGTCAGCGCCCGCAGGGCCTTGCCCGACAGTTCCTGCACGGAGATCACCTTTACGTAATCGGCCGCACTCAAGCCGCCGCGCAGCCGGGCCGCGCCGGAGGTCGGCAGGACATGGTTCGGACCCGACGCGTAGTCGCCCGCTGCTTCCGGGCTCGTCGCACCGACAAAGACGCTGCCGGCATGCCGGATGCCCGGCAGGAGTTTCGCGTCGTGAATGGACAGATGCTCGGGAGCAAACCGGTTGGACAGTTCCACCGCTTCAGACGTGTCGGCCACCAGGATGACCGCTGAGTTCTTGTCGATGGCGACTCGCGCCGTGGCCGCGGTCGGCAGGGTCTGAAGCTGTTTTTCGACCTCAATCACCACGGCTTCCGCCAGCTTGCGGGAAGTGGTGAGGAGGATCGCCGAGGCGTCGGTGTCGTGTTCCGCCTGGGCGAGCATGTCGGCGGCCAGCCAGGAGGGATTCGCCTCTTCTGCGATGATGAGGATCTCCGTCGGGCCGGCCACGAAGTCGATGCCCACCTCGCCGGCCAGCATCTTCTTGGCTGCGGCTACATAGATGTTGCCCGGGCCCACGATGCGATCCGCGCGCGGCACAGTCTTCGTACCGTAAGCGAAAGCCGCGATGGCGTGCGCTCCGCCCATCTCGAAGACGCGTGTCGCGCCGAGGATCGAGGCGGTGCCGAAGATCTCATCCACGGGCCGCGGCGAACACACCATGATGTTGCCGACGCCCGCCACCAGCGCGGGCACGACGGTCATGATCACGGTGGAGGGCAGGGGATAGCGGCCGGCGGGAATGTAAGCGGCCACCGAATCCAGCGGCCGCACGATCTGGCTGAGCTTCAAGCCCGGGGAGGGCTGGGCCTTTTTCACTTGCGGCAGTTGCAGTTTGGCGTAGGCTTTGACGTTCTTCGCGCTGGTGGCGACGGCCTTGCGAAACGCGGGCGACAGGCGAGACGCCGCAGCTTGGAGTTCCGCGCCCGGCACTGCCACACTCTTGCGGGTCAGCTTGTCGAACTTCTGCGCGTACTCCAGCAGCGCGGCATCGCCGCGGGTCCGGACTGCCTCCAGAATGGGCCGTACGGCCTCTTCCGCTTCCGTCATCCGGGCCGCGCGCCGTTTCAGCAACCGCCCGGCCTGCCTGGATTCGACGATTCGTAGCATGCGCGGCTCCTACAGAATGATCTTGTTCAACGGGTACTCGACGATACCTTCCGCGCCCGCCTGCTTGAGCCGCGGGATGATAGTGCGCACGGTGGATTCATCGAGGATCGTGTTGACGGCGAACCACAGGCCGTCGCTGAGCGGGCTGATCGTCGGGTTCTTCAGGGCCGGCAGTACCCCTAACACCGACTCGAGATTCTCCTTGTTGACGTTCAGCATGAGGCCCACTTTGCCCAGCGCGTTGATGGCGCCCTGCAGCAGCATCCGCATGTCTTCCAGCTTCTGCCGCTTCCAGCCGTCGGCCCAGGCCGCTTTGTTGGCCACGAGCTGGGTGTTCGATTCCATCACCGTCTCGACGATGCGGAGCTTGTTCGCGCGCAGGGAGCTGCCGGTCTCGGTCACTTCCACGATGGCGTCGGCCAGTTCGGGCGGCTTCACTTCCGTGGCGCCCCAGCTGAACTCCACCTTGGCGGTCACGCCGTTGGCGGCCAGGTAGCGCCTGGTGGCGCCCACGAGCTCCGTGGCGATGATCTTGCCTTCCAGGTCTTTCACCGTTCTGACGGGGGATGCTTCCGGTACGGCGAGCACCCAGCGCACCTTGCCGAAGCTCTGCTTGGCATAGATGAGGTCGGCGACGGTTTCGACTTCCGAGTCATTCTCGATCACCCAGTCGCGGCCCGTGAGGCCGGCGTCCAGTACGCCATCTTCGACGTAGCGGGCCATCTCCTGCGCGCGGATCAACATGCATTCCACTTCCGGATCGTCGATGGAGGGGAAGTAAGAGCGGGACGACGTGGTGATATTGAAGCCGGCGCGGCGGAACAGATCGACGGTGGCCTGTTCCAGTGAGCCCTTCGGGATGCCGAGTTTGAGTTTCATGGGTATGTGCGCTTTCCTGGCGTTAATAGACGGCTTTCGGGTCGTAGGTCTGTGCTTCGGTGATCTTCCACTCGCCTTCTTCCAGGGTCCGGAAGAAGCACGACTGGTAGCCTTCGTGACAGACGCCGGGTCCCTGCGCCTCCACCTGCACCAGCACGCAATCTTTGTCGCAATCGGTCTGGATCGACTTCACCACCAGGGTGTGGCCCGACGATTCGCCTTTGGTCCAGAGCTTGTTGCGGCTGCGGCTATAGAAGGTGGTGAGCCCCGTGGCCACGGTCTTCTGAAACGCTTCCTCGTTCATGAAACCGACCATGAGTACACGGCCCGTGGTCACATCCTGGACAACGGCGGGAATCATGCCGCCGGTCTTATTGAAGTCGAGATCCATAGTGTCGATTACTCCAGCAAACGAAAAGCCCGCCTGGTCCTGGCCGGACCGGGCGGGCTCTGAATCTTTTCCTGCGCTGCCTCGCTCAGGACAAAGAACGCCCGCCCACCCCATGATGATGGTGATGATGCCGGGCGATGTTCCGAGCTGACTGCATGAAACATCAGTATAACGCATTCTTTCCGGGCTTCGCATTAAAGGGCTTGTCATCTCACTCGGAATCCGATATAACGGAAGCCGAGCTATGAAACCGGACCCCACGAAGTTCCTGCCGCTGCTGCCGGCGTCGCTGCACATCCTGCTGGCGCTGAGCGCGGGCGAGCTGCACGGCTACGCCATCATGCAGGAGGTGGCGCGGCAGTCGGACGGGCGGTACAAGCTGGGTCCGGGGACGCTATATGACAACCTGCAGCGGCTCACGGCGCAGGGTCTGGTGGAGGAGGCGGGCGCCCGGGAAGGGGACGACGATCCGCGCCGCCGCTACTACCGGCTGGGCACACTGGGGCGTGGCGTCCTCAGCGCCGAGGTGGAGCGTATGGAAGCGATCGTCCACGCGGCCAAGCTGCGCCTGTCGAGGGCAAAATTCGGGAGGGCCTGATGTTGCGGTCTCTCTACATTCAGCTTTTGCGTCTCCATCCCGCGGCGTTCCGGCAGCGGTATGGCGATGAGATGCTCTCCATTTATGACGAAGCGGCCCGAGCCGGCAGTGCATGGCCGCTCTTTGGGGACGCCTGCCTCTCGCTGGGCCGCCAGTGGCTTCTGCGGGAGAACGAGCCTGAGCCGCAATCCGCCGCGCTGGCGTCGAACGACGGGGTGCCGGTGTTCTATTGTGCCGACACCTCGATGCCGCCCAAGAGCGCGCTGGTGCATGGCGGGCTTGTCGCGCTGGCCGCCTTTGCCCTCGTGGCGTTTGCCCTGGGGCACGGGCAGGGCCGCCGCCCCTGGGACACCACGTTCCAGGGCTCCAGCCGCGGCGTGGCGGGCTCGACTGGTTTTGGCGTGGAAGGCGGGCAATCGGCGATCGCTTTTGGAGGCGGGGCCAGCGGCGGCCGGTCCTCCGCGCGGAGCGATGTGGGGACCGACTCCGTGTGGGTGCGCATCCTGCGCTTTTACGAGAACATCTTCTCCAAGCCGCGCCCGCCGGCTGTTCGCGAAGCGGCCGCCGGTTCCTGGACGCCCGCGCCGCCGCCCGCCGCCGCCGGTGCCCGGCCGGCGCGCTCCCTTGTCTATCTCGCCGTGTCGCCCCAGACCTTCGACGCGAATCACGATGGCGTGCTCTCGGCGGAGGAGATCGCCAACGCCGGATCCGCATTACGCGGGATGGATCGCAATGGCGATGGCCGGCTCACCGCAGAGGACTATTTCACGCCGGTCCGGCCGTCTGCGCAAGCGGCTCCTGAAGGGGAGCCGGAGATCCAGGCAGCGGCACCCGCCGGGGCTCCGCTTCCGCAGAGCCGCGCCGAGCGATCCCTCTACCCCACGCGCACAGCGGCCGAGTACGGCATTCTGCGGCAGCGGAGCGAAGATTCCTACTCACTGGAGATCGTGCAGGGCACGGAAGCGTCCGACCCCGAGGCAGCGCTGGTCCGCCTGCACCCGTTGTTGTCGGCGCTGGACACCAACCATGACGGCGAACTGTCGGCCGAGGAGATGCGCAATGCGCCGGCGGTGCTGCGCCGTCTCGACAGGAATCACGATGGCCGCATCTCCATGGACGAGTGGCCGGTGACGCCGCTGGTCCAATCCAGGATGCGCTGAGCACGCGGTCAGTCGGCGCTCAATACCGTACCCGGAGCAGGGAAGCCCTGCTGGACTGAATCCAGCACGAGCACCCAGTCGTTGCCTTCGGCAGGCGTGCCGGGCGGGATGAACTTCTTCACTCCTTCGTTCTTCTGGAGCCCGATGGATTTCGCTTTGCCATCCCGCGGACTGTACCACCAGCCCATGAGTTTCTCGCCGGGCAGCACTCCGAGATTCAGTTCGAACGGGCGGCCGGTGTAGGTGTAGGCGAAGAGATACCCCTTGCCGCGGGTCACGGCGACGCGTTCGTAGCGGGTCCCATTCTCGCCGGCGACGAGACTCTGATCGGGCACCCGCTCCAGGAACGGCCGGGACTGGATCAGTTTTGCCAGATGCTGCATCTGGCCGGCGCCCGGATCGTCGATCGCCTCGTACCACGGCTTTTTGGGCGTGAACGACGGGTCCGCGTCGGCAGGTTTGTACATCTGCATGACCGAGTTGTCGCCGTAGGTATGCCCGAAGGCGCCGGCGAAGACCGACCAATAGGCATAGCGCCGGCAATCGTTCTCGTTCCAGCGGGGCTGTGATTTGTCGTGCAGACCACGCGGGATCTGTTCGTAGGACGGCTCGCCGTCGATGGTGGGCTTCACTGGTGTCAGGGCGTAGTCTTCGGCGGCGTAGCGCCAGTTGTCTTCGCCTTTGGGGTCGGGCCCGTCCGTATCCTGTTCGTAGCTGCGGTGGCCCGACTGGAACATATTAAAATCGAGCCAGGGCTCATTGTGGAACCAGGTGGCCGATCGGGTCCGGCCGAAGGGGTGGAAGGTGATGAGGTGGTTGGGGTCGGCGTGCCGCAAGGTCTGGCCCATCCTGCGCCAGACGTCGGGATGCACGTCGCCCTGGATGTCCCCGCCTGTCATCCAGATGACGTTCGGCCGGTCTCTATAGCGGGCCGCCAGCCAGCCCGCATAGGCGGCCACGTTCTGGTCGTTCAATTCGCGCTTTTTCACCAGCGAGCCCCAGGCTGGCACCATGGCCACATACAAGCCGTGCCGCGCCGCGGCGGCCAGCACCCAGTCGACGTGATCCCAGTAGTCATAGCCGGCCTGCGTGTGTCCCGGTTTCTCGGCCGGTCTGGCCGGATCCTTGTCGATCAGCGCGGGAGCCCCATACGCGTTGCGGTCGGCCGCCGTATGCAGCAGCATCACCTGGATGACCGTGAAGCCCTTGGCCTGTCTGTCCTGCAGATACCGGTCGGCCTCTTCCCGGGTCAACTGCTGGAACAGCAGCCAGCCCGTGTCGCCCAGCCAGAAGAACGGTGTTCCGTCCTTATGCTGCAGAAAACGTTGGTTCTTCGATACGACGAGAGGCCCATGCCGGAACGGGGCGGCGGTCTCGGCGCGGAGAACGCCCCCCAGGCACAGCACAGCCCACAGAGCCCATACCGCGGCTCTCATCTCGTCAGCTCAACTTCCAGGGCTTCCGGTATTTCCGCGACACGAGGTCGTGTCCCTTCGACTTGCCGATGATCTTTTCCTTCTGGTCGTCCCAGTAGATGCGCTCGCCGGTGCGGAAGGCGATGACGCCCAGCAGGCCGCCCTTGGTGAGGCGGTACCCGTAGTCGATATTGCAGGTGGTGGGCTTACGCGACTTGACGGCATCCAGGAATTCCCGGATATGGCCGGGCGAATTGGGGATACTCTGTTCCGGCCGTGGAAAATCCGGAGCCAGTTTCCCCTTGGCCCAGATCTCATTCCTGTTGTAATTCGTGACCAGGGTCGCTTCGGTGCCCTCGAAGATGACGCAGCTCCCCATGTGCTCATAGCCGGGCCGGCCCTTGGGGTGGAGGGTCCACGACAGCACCAGGTCAGGGTATTCGTACAGTACTTCCAGGGTGTCCGGTGTTTCCGCGTTGTCGTCGGCCAGCCAGCGCCCGCCGGCTGCCGAGACGTTCTTCGGCGCTTTCAGGTCCAGTGCCCAGTACGCGACGTCGGCGTAGTGGCACCAGAAATCGATGAAATATCCGCTGGAATAATCCCAGAAGTAGCGGTAAGTAAAGTGGGAACGGTTCGGGTTATACGGCCGTTTCGGCGCCGGTCCCTGCCAGAAGTCGTAGTCGAGTTCCGGCGGCGGAGCGGTGTCGGCCGGTTTGCCCAGCGACTTCTCGCCGCTCGCCAGGGCGCAGTAGACGCGGTTGATCTTGCCCAGCTTGCCGGACTGCACCATTTCCACGACGCGCCGGTAGTTCGGCAGGTCGTTGTGGATGTGGTTGCCCATCTGGGTGACGCGCGAGTACTTCTGGGCCGCGTTCGCCATGGCCCGGCCTTCACCGATGGAGTAGCACAGCGGCTTCTCGACGAAAACGTCCTTGCCGGCCTGGCAGGCGTGCACGGTGGGCAGGGCATGCCAGTGATCCGGAGTGCCGATCATCACGGCGTCAATGTCTTTGCGCTCGAGCAGCTTGCGGTAGTCATGGAAGATCTCGGCTTTTGTGCCGCGCGTCTTTTCGACGATGCCGGCGGCGCGCTCGACGTGCTTCTTGTCGACATCGCACACCGCCACCGGTTCTACGTCCGGGTGCTTGAGGAATTCGTTCAGGCGCCCGGTGCCCTGTCCGCCCAAGCCGATAAAGCCCACACGGATCTTGTCGTTCGCGCCCGGAGCCGCCATTGCCTTGTACTGCAGGGCTGTCAAGCCGAGTCCGACACCCGCTGCCGTGGCCACGAAGTCGCGCCGGGTTGCGCCCGTGATCTGTGTTTCGTCTGGCATCTCTATCTCCTTGGTTTTGCCGCGCTTCGGCGTGCTTTAGCCCAGACTAGTGCAACGCGTGTATCCACGGCAACACACCCGGCCTTGCGCACCGCCGCGTTTACGTAAAATCATGGCGCCTGCGGGGCGCCGTGTTATTCTCCCTCAACATGAAACCCTCGATTTGCGGTCTCTTCGTCGTCGTTCTCCTCGCGGCCTGCTCCAGCGCGCCCCAGGCTCCGGCCCCGGCAGTAGAGCAGAAGGCCGCCGCCTCCACTTCCTGGGCGTCGTTCCAGGCCGAGTTTCGCAAAGCAGTCAACGCCCGCGACGCAGCCCGGCTGCGTCCGTTGATGTCCGAAAAATTTCAGTACACCTTCGGTGATGGAATCCCCACCCCGGATCACGCTTTTCAGTTTTGGGAGCGTGCCGAGATCAAGGGCTGGGACGCGCTGCAGGAGATCGCCGGGCAGGAGGCGATTGATTTCACGCCGCCGCCGCAGTGGGGCTTACAGGGCAAGGTCAAGCTCGCCCCGCCGGAAGCGGCCAAGGATGGGTACCGGAAATGGCGCGCCGCCTTTGAACAGCAGCCCGATGGAAGCTGGCGGTTCGTGAGCTTCCTGAACGGCGATTAGGGAGTCTGGAGCCGGCCGGGGCGCCGCCGGCGGGGGGAGGAAAAGAGGGGCTATGTCCGGATCCTGGAAGGAGATTGACGAGTACCTGCGGACCCACGGTGTTCGCATCGGTCCGCCCGCGACGGGGCAGACTACCGGCGGCGGCCATGCCACCAACTCGTACCACTACGCCGGCACGGCCCGCGATTACGGCCTCTACGACAGCGATGCGGCCGCGGTCGCACGTTGTCTCCATCCCATCGCCCGCATGCGGCACTCGCCTCTGGCCGAGCTGTTTTTCGGCCCCCTGAACATCTGGTACGTCAACGGCAGCCGCGTGCCCGGCAGCAGCATCGGCGGGCACATGGATCACTGCCACGCCGCGCTGGTTCCGGGCCGTCACATGCCGAGGAGCCATGCCACTCCGGCCGCGGCTCACAAGGTGACGGCGAAGACCGCGCGCCGCGCGCCCAAGACGTTCACGCAGCCCTGGCAGGAGATCGACGAGTTTCTGCGCCGCCGCTCCATTCGCATCGCGGGGCCCACCCAGGAGCAGACCACCGGCGGCAAGCATGAATCGGGTTCCTACCACTATCGCGGCCTGGCCCGCGACTATGGCGTGGGTGACTCGGATGCGCCGCGGGTCGCCCAGGCTCTGCTGCCCATCGCGCGCCGTCCGCGCGGTCCCATCTGCGAGCTCTTCTTTGCGCCATTGAACATCTGGTATCAGGACGGACACCCGGTGGATGCCAAACGCATCGGCGGCCACACGGATCACGTGCATGTAGCCCTGCACAGCGGGCGGCATCTGGTGGGCGATGCGATTCCGCCGCAATCGACGGCGATTCCCGGCAAATCCGGCAGCGGTTCGGGCCATGGAGCCGGGCGTTCCGTGCTGAGCGTACTCGACTACGGTTCGTCCGGCACCGACGTCGTTCAACTCCAGCAGCATCTGAATGCAGCCGGAGCGCACCTTGTCGTGGACGGCAAATTCGGGCCCAAAACGGAGGAAGCCGTGCTGAACTTTCAGCGTGTCCGCGGCCTGGCACAGGACGGCATCGCCGGCCCGAAGACGTGGGCTTCGTTACTCAGAACTTAGCCCGGCGGTAGTGCAGTTCCGACGGGAACTCCAGCCCCGTGCGGAATCGCATGCCTTTCTGCGTGACATGCCGGACCACACCGCTGAGAACGTGCGGATGCTCCTCGGTATGCACGCCGACGCGCGATTGAACGGTGAGCTTGCGGTTCATCAGTACGCAGATTCCGCCCTCGGAGCGGTTCATCAGGGAGGGCTGCTCCTGATGGTATTCACTGCCGTTTTCCACCCAGGCCATCCGAACCTTCCCGGCGGCTGGACGGCGTTCTCTGACACGCTTTTCCGACATACGATTTCCCCTGATCCAGCATAGGGACCGGCCCCTCCCGGACGAAATGGGTTCATTGGGGTAGTAAGTACTGGCCAAACGGTTCCAGAAATGGGCCGTGCGCCCTGTTTCGGATGCCTACACCGGCCGGGCGATCCCCAGTTTTTTCATGCGGGATTGCAGCGTGGTGCGCTTCATGCCCAGGCGGGCTGCCGCGCCACCCTCGCCGCTGAGCTGCCATTTCGCTTCGCGCAGCACTTGCAGGATATGGGTTCGCTCAGCCGCTTCCAGCGTCAGGGAGGGTTGGGCGGCGGCGGCCGGACTGCTGTCGGCCTGCGACGTATTCTTCAGTTCCCCCAGCGGCACCCGCAGAACGTCGCTGGGCGAGAGGATCACGGCGCGCTCCATCAGATTCTCGAGCTCGCGCACGTTGCCCGGCCAGTCGTAGCGGGTGAGCGCCTCCATAATCTCGCCGGGGATCCGCTCGATCCTGCGGCCCATGCGCCGGGCGAACTTCTGCACGAAGTGCCGCACCAGCAGCGGGATGTCGTCCCGGCGCGAGCGCAGCGGCGGCAGCAGCACCGGGAATACATTCAAGCGGTAAAACAGATCCATGCGGAACGAACCATCGGCGACCATCTGCTGCAGGTTGCGATGGGTTGCCGCCACGAGGCGGACGTTCACCTTCAGGGTTTTGGTTCCGCCCAGCCGCTCGAACTCGTGTTCCTGCAAGGCGCGCAGCAGCTTTGGCTGCAGCTCCAGCGGAATGTCGCCGACTTCGTCGAGGAAGAGCGTGCCTTCGTGGGCGAGTTCGAAGCGGCCCAGTTTCTGCTGGATGGCTCCGGTGAAGGCGCCGCGCTCGTGCCCGAACATCTCGCTCTCCAGCAGGCCGGTTGGGATGGCGGCGCAGTTCAGCTTGACGAAGGTGCGCTCGGCCCGCGGGCTGAGTTCGTGAATGGCGCGGGCGATCAGTTCCTTGCCCGTGCCGGTCTCGCCGATGATCAGGACGCTGGCGTCCGTGGGCGCCACGGTCTGCACCTGCTTCAGCACGGCCCGGAAGGCGGCGTTGTCGCCGATCATCTCGCGGAAGTTGTACTCGGTGCGGATCTCCTCTTCCAGGTAGAGCTTTTCGTCGGAGAGTTTGTCCCGCAGCACCTGGATCTCGCGGAACGCGAAGGTGTTTGAGACGGCGATGGCGATCTGCGCGGCCACCTGGGCCAGGAACTGGACGTCCTCGTCGTGGAAGGCGTCCTTCTCGAAGCTGCTCAGGTTGAGCGTGCCAATGACTTTGCCGCGCACGATGAGCGGCACGCTCACCGCGGATTGGAAGCCTTCCTCCAGCAGCCTGCGTGAGACCGGGCTGTCGAATTCCATCAGCTTGGCGCGGTCCGCGATGAGAGGCTTGCGGGTTTCCACGGCGATGCGGGCGGGGGAGAGTCCGAAAGGGATGTCGGTGCCCTCCTTCATGAAGAGCTCACCGCTGGGGTAGTCCAGCGCATAGAGCTGCATGACCGTGGCATCGGGCGAGAGGACCGCGAGGCTGGCATAGTCGTGCGCCACCACACGCCGCAGTCCGCCGACGATGCTGGAGAAGAGCGCCTTGGGATCCAGCGACCCCATGAGAGCGTTCGTGATTTCCAGCAGGACGTTCAGCCGGTCGCGCTCGTGCTCCAGTTTCTTCTGGAAGCAGAGCGCCTTCTCGTAGTTCAGGACGTTGTCGACGGCCACCGCCACCTGGGCCGCCACATGCTGCATGAACTCGATTTCGCGCGGTTCAAAGGGACTGAGAACCGTCCGGCCAAAGCCCATGGCGCCCAGTCTGCGCTGGGCGGTGGTGAGGGGCAGGTAGGCGCAGGACGCGACGCCGTTCTCGCGCAGTTTCCCGATGAGCAGGGGCCAGCGTTTCTCCACGGAGAGGTCGTCGATCTGTACCGGAACCTGCCGGCGCCAGGAGAGTCCGGCGGGAGACTCATCCACCTTCAGGGCATGGTGCGGGACGTCCGGGATGTGGCCGTCGCTTGTTTCCAGCCAGTGCATCCGCATTTCATCGCGCTCCGCGTTGTGGAGCACGATGGTGACGTAATCCAGCTGCACCACCTTGGGCAAGCTGTTGTACAGATCGCGCAGTAAAGCCTGCATATCCTGATGCCTCAGAATGGACCGCGAGACATCGAGCAGGGCCAGGAAGCTGTCGTCCACCTTCCTAGGTTAGCCCGACCGGCGGCCGGGGCTCGGACGAGAGCTTTCAGCTTTCAGCTTTCAGCTGTCAGCTACGCGCGGAAAACCCGCGACTTGGGAGCTGATCGCTGATCGCTGAAAGCTGATCGCTGAAAGCTGACCGCTGATCGCTGACCGCTGATCGCTGACCGCTGAAAGCTGACAGCTGTCATCTCCCCGCTCAGTCCATATGTATCGGTCCGGTTGTCACTCCGCTCTTCTTCATGAAGAACGTCAGGGGTACGGCGGCCGCGAACAGCAGCGCCAATACCCAGAAGCCATCGATGAACGCCAGCAGCGTGGCATTCTTGATCGTCAGTCCGTACATCATGCCGAAGGCCTTCTGCGCCGCATCGGCCGCGCTGGCGCCGCCCAGCTGCATGACATGCTGCGTCGCATCGAGCATCGACCGGTAGGCGCCGTCCAGGGGCGTCAGGTGGTCGACCAGACGGTTCTGATGGAACTGCGCCCGCCGGGCCAGCAGTGTACTGGCCATGGCGATGCCTGCGCTGCCGCCCACATTGCGTGCCAGGTTGATGATGCCGGTGGCATAGCTGGTCTTCTCTTTCGGAATAAAGTTGAACGCCATCGCATTGATGGGGACGAAGAGAAAGGCCAGGCCCAGGCTTTGAACGGCCCTGGCCATCGCGAAGGTGCCGAAGTCGGCGTCCAGGTTCAGCCGGGTCATCATCCACAGGCCGATGGCCGAGATGCCGAAGCCCACCGCTACCAGGCGCCTCGCCTCAAACTTGCGCAACAGAATGCCGACCACCGGCATCATCAGCAGAATCACAAGGCCGCCCGGGGAGAGGACCTGTCCGCTCAGCGTCGCCGTGTAGCCCATCAGTTGCTGCAGGAACAGCGGGATCAGCATCGTGCTGCCGTAGAGCACGAAACCCAGGACGAACATGGCCACGGTCGAAATCGCGAAGTTCCGCTCCTTCAGAAGCCGGAAGTCCACCACGGGATTCTTCTGCCGCAACTCCCACCACACCACGCCAACCAGCCCGATCACCGCCAGCACAGCCGCGCGCACGATGAAGGTAGAGCCAAACCAATCGTTCCGCTGGCCTTCGTCCAGGACGATCTCCAGGGAGGCCAGGCCGAGGGTGAGCAGGCCCAGGCCGACCGAATCCAGCTTCGATTCCTTCAGGCTGAGCCGTTCCAGGTAGGGCGGGTCGTGGATCAGCCAGTTGGTCAGAGTCAACGACAACAAGCCCACCGGGATGTTGATGAAGAAGATCCAGCGCCAGGAGAAGTTGTCCGTGATCCAGCCGCCCAGTGTCGGCCCGATGACGGGCGCCAGCACGACACCCATGCCATAGATCGCCATGCCCATGCCCTGCTTTTCGGCCGGGAAGCTCTCGCGGACGATCGCCTGCGACACAGGCTGCAGCGCTCCGCCGCCTACGCCCTGCAGGACGCGAAACAGAATCAGCATGCCCAGGCTCAGCGCGAAGCCGCACATCAGCGAGCTGATGGTGAACAGGAGCACACAGACCATGTAGAACCGCTTGCGGCCGAAGAGGGCCGAGAGCCAGCCGCTGAGGGGCAGGATCACCGCATTCGATACCAGGTAGGAAGTGAGCACCCAGGTGCTCTCGTCGACCGACGCCGACAGGCTCCCGGCGATGTGCGGCAGAGCCACGTTGGCCACGCTGGTATCCAGCACTTCCATGAACGTGGCAAGCATGACGACCAAGGCGATGGTCCACGGACTTGTGTTTCTCATGGCGCCCTCCAGATCCTCTTCCAACGCACCTATCTCGTCACGATGGTGGCTTCCACGTTCAAGCCGGGGCGCAACACCATGCCCTCCGGCAGCTTGTCGAGGACGATCTTCACCGGCACGCGCTGCACAACTTTCACGAAGTTGCCGGTCGCGTTCTCGGGCGGCAGCAGGCTCATGCGGGCGCCCGTTGCGCCGGCGACGGAATCCACCCGGCCGGTCACCTTGCGGCCCAGCATGTCGACTTCGATCTCGGCCCTCTGGCCCGGGCGCACGTCGCGCAGCTGCGTTTCCTTAAAGTTGGCCGTCACCCAGGTTCCTTGCAGCGGGATCAGCATCAGCAGACCCTGGCCTGGCTGGAGAATCTGGCCCTGCTCGACGCTCTTGCGCGTCACCACACCCGCCACCGGCGCCTTGATCTTCGTGTAGCTCAACTGCAGCTCGGCGTACGCGAGATTCGCCTTGGCCTGCTCGATGGAAGCGAGGGCGGACTGCGCTTCGGCGGTCCGTACGGAAACCTGTTTCTGACCAGCCTTTGCCTGGGAGACCGCCGCCTTGGATTGCTCCACCCGCGCCCTGGCGGCCAGGATCGCGGCGCGTTTGTTCTCGGCGTCCTTACCAGCGGAGTCCAGCTTCTCTTTGGCCGCCTGCAACTGGCTCTCGGCAACCCGCGCCGCCGCCACATAGGCGTCATACTGCTGCCGCGAGATCTCCTGCTTTTCGGCCAGCGGACCCATGCGCTCCAGATCCGCCTGCGCCTTCTCGTTGTTGGCCTTCATCGCCGCGACGTTGGCTTTGGCGTAGGCCAGTTCCGATCCGGCGGATTGCTCCAGATTCACCTGCGCCCGCAGCAGTTCCGCTTCCGCCGATTGCAACTGGGCCTGCGCGCCGGCCGTGTTACTGGAGGTAGTTTCCGCGGTCAACGGCACGCTTACGGCGGCCGCGGCGGACTGGCTTTCGGCCAGCGCCAGCGCCGCTCGTGCCTGCTGCACCTTCACTTCGTAGTCCCGGGCGTCGATCTCGACCAGGACGTCGCCGGCCTTCACCGCCTGGTTGTCGTCCACCGCCACACGCGCGACATTGCCGTAGACCTTCGAGGCCACCGGCACCAGATTCCCGTCCACCTGGGCGTTGTCCGTCGTCTCCCGGCCCTGCAGGCTGAGGAAGGCCATCGAGCCCAGTGCGATGGCGACTACCGCGGCGCTCGCGGCGATGATTTTCCAATTGCGTTTCATGTGCGTGTTCTCCTTCGTCCCTATCGCTTAGCGTGTGTACATCAGTTCCATCTGACCGGTGGCCCGCGCCAGTTCGGCGCGCGCCTGGTTGTAGCGGTAGAGCGCCGCGATCTGTTGATCGCTCGCTCTGGCCAATTCGTCCTGCGCGGTAATGACTTCAATGTTGTTGGCCACTCCGGCCGAGAAGCGGTCGCGAGCCTGCGTGACCTCTTCCTTCGCCAGTTCCACGGTGGAGTTGGCTACGTCCACCTGGGTGCGCGCCGCCTTCAGTTCCGCCTGCGACGTCTTCACTTCCTGTCCGATCTGGTTTTCCAGTTCCTGCCGCTGCTGCTGCAGTTTCCTGATCTCGATTTGCGCCTTGGCGGTCAGGGCTCCGATGCGGCCGCCGGTGTAGAGGGGCATGCTGACTTCGGCGCCGAAACTATAGGCCGGAATCGCATTGTTGGGATGCGTGCCCTGCAGGCTGTAGCCGGCGATGACGCTCACTTTCGGCAGGTTCTCGGCCCTGGCGGCCTTCTCTTCCAGTTCCAGGCTGTGCATGCGGGCGCCCAGCGCTTTCATCTCGGGCCGTTGCAGCATGGCGGACGCAATGGCGCTCTCGCCCGGAAATTCGGGGGTCTGGAAGAAGGTGCCGGCGTCGTCCAGTTCCACCGCCGGCATATTCAGCAGCCGCGCGAGCGCATAAAGAGAGGTTTCCGACTGGGTCCGGGCGACGATCAGCCGCTGTTGCTCGTTCTGCATCTGCACCTGGGCGCGAAGGGTGTCGATGCGCGTGCCGGCGCCGTTCTTCTGCAGGTCGGAGGCGAGGTCAAAGAGCGCCTTCGCGAGGTCGAAGCGGGATTGTGCGGCGGTAATGTCGGCTGAGGCCCTCAGGCTGGCCAGGTATTGGGAGACGACCAGCAGGACGTACTGTTCCCGGGTCGAAAGCTCCTGGGCCGTCTGGCTGTCGACCATGGCCTTCGAGGCCTTGTAGCGCTGCCACAGGCTCATGTCGAAGACCGAAAGAGACGCCTGCGCGCCGGGCTGGAAGATGGGGAACGGGCCGACATGCTGGGGGAAGCCCGGGATCCGCTTCCCCAGGGTGGCTTCGATATTGCCGCGCTGCACTGTCTCGCTGACTGAGACTCCTACCTGGGGCAGCAGCCCGGACCTGGCAATCAGCGAGTCCTGCTGGCTCTCGGCGATCTGCAGTTTCGCAATCTGGATTTGCGGATTCTGCCGCAATGCGAGCTCAACGGCCCCGCGCAGGGTGAGCTTCACGGCGGGCTCCTGGCCCTGGGCCGCGAGAAGAGCCAGCGGCAGGAGCCAAATTGCTTTGTTCATCGTCGTCATCTCCGTATGCCGCTAATTGGGCATGCCGGGTGCCAGACGACCGGGCCAATCAAATCATGAAGTTAACTGGAAGATGGCTTCACCTGCCGAAATATCGGCGCCGAAATATTGGCAGGTGCCGATATGTCGGCGGGCTCGCTTGTCGAGAAGTCGAAAGAAGCTTGCCACTTTGGTGCGTGTTCGGGCCAACGAGCGGAGAGGCCATGCTCCGTCCGGAGTTCCCGCAGGATCTCTCTGATCTTCTCTGGATACGTACCCCGGATGGTGGCGTGCTTTTCGAAGTGCTCGCGATAGGAGCGCGCCAGGTGGGGAAACGACTTCTCCACGAACGGCAGGAAGACGGCCCGGGCGCTGTCGCGCAGGAAGACGACCTGGGCCCCGAAGTTCTTCGCACCTGCCTCGACGGCCGCCTTCGCCACGGCGGCCAGGCTGGCCTTCGAGTCGTTGATGCCGGGCATGACCGGACAGGCAAAGACACTGGTTTCTATGCCTTGCGAGCTGAGCGCGCGCAGTGCCGCCAACCGCAGGTCGGGCCGCGGCGCCATCGGTTCGAGCAGCCGCGCCAAGGCGGTGTCTGTCGTCGTGACGGTCATGTTCACTCGCACGTTGTTCCGTTTGGCGATCTTTACTAAGAGGTCCGCATCGCGCGCCACCAGGTCCGATTTCGTGGTGATTGCCAGATTGAAGCTCTGGCGGCGGGCAAACACCTCCAGCACCTTGCGAGTGAGACCGTAACGCCGCTCGGCCGGCTGATACGGGTCTGTCGCTGTTCCCATCGCGATCCACTCGTCCGGTTTCACGGTGCGCAGTTCGGCGGAAAACGTCGGCAGGTCGAACTGCTTGGCAAAGATCTTCCGTTCGAAGTCCTGCGGCTCGCGAAACTCCATGAACTCGTGCGTGTATCGCGCATAGCAGTACTGGCAGCCAAACTCGCACCCGCGATAGGGGTTGATGGTCCATTCGAACGGCATGCGCTCTCCGGTGCAGCGGTTCAGCAGATGGCGCGTATCCAATTCCCGATACTCGACCCGCGCCTTCTGCTCCAACTGGCCGCCCTCTCGGGCCAGCTTGGCGATGCCGGTGAACATACGATCATATTCGCTGTTTGTTCTCCGCTTGTCAAGCCCGTCGTTTGCCCCACTTGTCCGAATCACAATCTCGGTGTACAGTTTCCATAACTTGGTTTTTCCCGCTTTAAATCGGTCAAGAATAAACGCGTAAATCTGGAGGACCCATGAGGCTCTTTGCGGTGATTGTCACGGAGGACACCGAGGTGCCCGAGACGCAGACGCTGGATGGCCTGGACAAGGCCAGAGTGAAGATGGAACGGCTGGAACAGGCGGTGGAAGACTCCTATCGGGACATCCAGCAGTCCCTGCAGGCCCATCCCGTGCTCTCCTGGCAGGCAGTATTCCTCGCCCCGGAGTACTATTTTTCCAAGCAAAGGGAGGTGAGCGACCGCTTCTTTTCCCAGAACATTAAGCAGTGGGTGCTCCACCGGCTGGTGGCCTTGGGCAAGAAGTTTCCCAAATTCCTGATAATTCCCGGCACGGTGCTGTGGACCAAGAAGGCCTATAACACCACGAAAACGGTCACTCCGACGGGCATGGATATTGAGAAGCACACGGTCAACGCCGGCCGCGTGGCCAAGGCGAAAACCAGGATCCAGAATGCGGCGCCGTTCGGGACGGAGACCAAGGAGAAGGGCTGGGCCTACCAGAACAACTCCTCCTTCACCTCAACGCCCGAGAAGATGCTGGACAAGGCCGACCTGATGGAAACGCGCATCGCCCAGAACGTGGCGTATGTCTGCCTGGGCGACCAGGTGATCAAGTACCACAAGGTGGGCAACTACAAGGAGGTACACGGGGAACAGGGCAACATTGTCTTCGTCCCGGGCAACATTGTGGGCCGGTTCTCAGTGGGCGGCGTGAAGTACGGACTGGAGATCTGCATGGACCACGCGCTGGGCGTGCTGGAGTCCACTATCAACAGCCCGACCGACAAGGTCCACATTGCCCTGATCGTGTCTTCCTACGTATCCAACAAAGGTTCCACAAACGCCGCCGTGACGCTGCACTCCTCTACCATGCAGCAGCAGATGTACATCGACAACGACACGAACAATGCCACCACGACGGGCACCGCTCCGGTCCGGTTTGAGGGTGGAGGTACCGGGCGCCTGGCGATGGGCCTCACGCACAACCCCATCAAGAAAGCGAACTATACGATCTGGGTGATCGACCTCGACGACAACAAACTGGGCATCGCCAATGCCTCCACCTATAAGCTGGGCGGGACCAACCTGAGCAGCATCGGCGACAAGTATTTTCAATAGTCTGGCGGAGCCCCGCAAACTGAGATAATGTGGGGCGCATGCCGACCGACCGCCGCTCGTTTCTCAAGATCGCCAGCGCCACACCCGCCGCCTTGTCCGCCCAGATCGCGCCGCCCGGTGCGAGCGGCGGGGTGCCCTGGCCCCGCAAATTTGCCGGTGTTCAACTGCAGCAGATTGCCTTCCCGCTGGGCGGGATCGCGGCCGGTTCCATCTCGCTAGGCGGCCGGGGCCAATTGCGGGATTGGGAGATTTTCAACCGCCCGGACAAGGGCAATGCGCCGAACTATGCGCTGCCCGCCATCTGGGCGCAGGTAGGCGACCGGAAGCCCGTCGCCAAGATTGCCGAGGCCCGCTACCTGCCGCCGTATGAAGGATCGAGCGGGCTGGGGTCGAACAACATGCCGGGCATGCCGCGCATGGATACGGCCGTCTTCACCGGTGCCTATCCGATGGCGCAGATCGACTTTCGCGACCGCCGCCTGCCGGTGCGCCTCTCGCTGGAAGCGTTCACTCCCATCTTTCCGCTCGACGCCGACGAGTCGGGCCTGCCCGTTGCCATTCTCCGTTATAAGGTCACGAACCCGGCCGCTGTGCCGGCCAAGGTCGCGCTCTGCTACTCCATCGACAACGTTGTGGAAAAGGGCGACGGGCGGACGAACGTGGAGAAGACCTCCGGTGCGCTGCGCGGCCTGGTGATGTCGAATCCCGGACTTGCCGCCGACCATGAGCTCAAGGGCGACTTCACGCTGGCGGCCCTGGGTGACGGCGAAGTCAGCATCTGGCGCGGCTGGCCTAAGGGCCGCTGGTGGAACAGCCCCATGCTCTTCTGGGACGAGTTCTCCGCCAAGGGCCGTCTCGAAAAGGAACCGGCCCCGCACAACGCGGTGGGCGCGGTATCGATCCGGAAGGAGATTCCCGCCGGCGGCTCGGCCGAGTTCACCTTTGTCCTGGCCTGGCATTTCCCCAACCGGACCCCGGGCCGCTGCGGCTGGCACTCCGACAAGGGGGACGAGAAGACGCTGATCGGCAACTACTATTCGACGCGGTTCCAGGATTCGTGGTCGGCTGCCGAGTACCTTGCGACCCACCTGGCTGTGCTGGAGAAAAAGACCCGAGCCTTTGTTCAGGCGATGCGCGACTCCACACTGCCGGGCGCGGTGAAAGACGCCGCGATGAGCAACATCTCAACGCTGGCGACGACCACCAGTTTCCGTACCTCGGATGGCGAGTTCCACGGCTTTGAGGGCGTCAACGACAAGGCGGGCTGCTGCCACGGGTCATGCACCCATGTGTGGAATTACGAGTCGACCACGGCGATGCTCTATCCCACTCTGGCGCGCAGCCTGCGCAATGCGGTTTTCGGCCACATGATGGACGAGCGCGGCGCTATCCATTTCCGCGAGACGCTGCCTACGAAGGGCGCGCGCTCCGGCCTGGCGGCGGCGGACGGGCAGATGGGCCAGATCATGAAAGCCTACCTGGACTGGCGGCTCTGGGGCGACCGGGCCTGGCTGAAGAAACTCTACCCGGCGGTAAGGAAGTCCATTCAATTCTGTTGGGTGCCGGGCGGTTGGGACGCCGATAAAGACGGCGTCATGGAGGGCGCCCAGCACAATACCTACGACGTGGAGTTCTACGGGCCGAATCCGATGTGCGGCATCTACTACCTGGGCGCGCTGCGCGCCGGGGAGGAGTTGGCCAAGGCTTCGGGCGACGCCGCCTTTGCCCAGGAGTGCCGCGGTCTCTACGAACGGGGCCGGCAGTGGATCGAAGCCAATCTGTTCAACGGAGAGTACTTCATCCAGAAGGTGCAGGGCACAAAGAAGGCCTCGGTAGCCAAAGCGCTCATTTCCGATATGGGTAGCGAGGACACGGAGAACCCCGAATACCAGATGGGGAACGGGTGTCTGGTCGACCAGTTGATCGGCCAGTACCAGGCCGAGGTGTGCGGGCTGGGTCCGCTCGTGAGCGAGGCGATGATCGCGAAGACCCTCAAGTCGATCTACCAGTACAACTACAAACGGGACATGTTCGATCACGAATGCGTCCAGCGCACCTACATCCTGAACGACGAGGCCGGGCTGGTGGTCTGCGACTACGGCAAGGGCACCCGGCCGCATATTCCATTTCCGTATTACGGCGAGGCGTTTACGGGCCTGGAGCACGCCACCGCGTCGCATATGATCTACGCGGGCATGGCGGCCGAGGGCATGGAGTGCTTCGTGAACGTGCGCAAGCGCTATGACGGGCAGCGGCGCAGCCCGTGGAACGAAGCCGAGTGCGGCCACCACTACGCGCGAGCCATGTCGGCGTGGAGCGGGATTCTCGCCCTGACCGGCTTTGTCTACCATGCTCCGGAGAAGAAGCTGATCCTCAAGCCGCAGCATAAGTTGACTGAATTGAAGTGTTTCTGGTCGACGGCGAGCGGCTGGGGGACGTTTGAACTGGGTTCGGCCGGGCTGAAGATCAACGTGGAAGACGGCTTTCTGGACCTGGCCGAAGTCGAGCTGGCCAAGCGGACGGTGAAGCTCCCGGAGCCAGTGAAGATTACGGCGGGGCAGCCGTACAGAATCTCCTAAAATAAATGTCCCTTCATCCCGCTGAATTGCGCTAACAGAGTTATGGAGTCCCGAGGCCACCTTCGAGGGGAGGGTCCGGGAATCCTGGCACGGCTGGGCCACGTCCGCGACCTTCTCCCTACGCGCGATGTCCTTTCGATCCTGGCCTCCGGCGTGCCTTGGAGCTTCCGGTAGAGGCGCATAGTCATGCGGCGCCGCAAGCCGAAACTCATATCTGGGGGGCCGCCGCTACCTCGGCTCCCCTGCTTTTGCCATCCGGCGGTAACCTACCCTGCCTGTCCCTGCATCCAAATCTTAAGAGGTAAGCGCTGGCGTACCTCTGCGGAGGAGGCCCGAGTTCATGTACAGGTTGGTGATCGGGATGCTGGCGGCTGGTTGGCTCTTCGCCGGCGAACCGGAAGCACTTCAGATCGATGCCAACATCCGGGAGCGGCACATGCCGTACCTGATGGTGATGGATCCTGTCTTCGAATCGGCGGACAGCACGAACATCACCGGGTACACGAGGTGCGGCGATTCCGCCATCTGGACCGGCCACTACCTGGCGGCCGAAAGCTACCGCTGGAATGTCACGCGATCGCCGGAAGCATTAGCGAACGTGATGGACGCCCTGAATGGCATTCGCAAACTGCTGGATGTGACGGGCGTCGACGTGCTGGCACGGTGTGCCGTGCCGGCCGACTCGGACTGGGCCACCGGCATCATGAGCGAGGAGAGCATCCACGGGATCCGTTCCGGCATTGTCGATGGACAAAGCTACCTGTGGGCCGGGAACACATCGCGCGACCAGTACTCCGGTGTATTCTTTGGGCTTACCGCCGCCTGGAACCTTGTGGACGATCAGTTGGTGCACGACTGGGTCTCGATGCTCGCCACGCGCATGTTGAACAACCTGCTGGATCACAGCTGGCTGGTCAGGATGCCGGAGGGCGACATTTCCACGACGTTCCTGGCCCGGCCGGATCAGCAGTTGAGCCTGCTGAAGCTGGGCCGCCGCTGCAATCCAAAGCGTTTTGAAGCAGCCTATAAGTCACTAGCGAATCTGGCGGGCTACACGACGATTGTGCCGATTGCGCTGGAAGTGGAAGACCCCTACAACTCGTATTTCAAGTTCAACCTGGACCACATCAACTTCTACAATCTGCTCACCAGCGGCGATAGCTGGTGGGTCCGGCACAACTATGAGAACGGGTTCGATGTGTTGCGCAAGACCACCGACGATCACGCCAATCCGTTCTTCGACATGATCGATACGGCGATCAATGGCCGGACGGATCTGCGGGACGAACACGTGCGCACCTACCTGGAGCAGTGGCTGCAGCGCGGGCGGAGGGACAACTGGACGGACCTGCGGCCCATCTATCCCAGCTGCGGCGGCGATGAGAACCGGGCGTGCGAGGTGATTCCCGTGGTCGAGCGTCCACCGACGGACTTCCTGTGGCAGCGCAGCCCGTTCCAGCTCTACGGCGGACTTTACGGGACCATCGAGGGCGCGGGGATCGACTACATCCTGCCTTATTGGATGGCCCGGTATTACGGCGTGCTTAGCGAGTAAGCTTCCGCCAGGGTAGGCAATTTGCGCTAATCTGGCGCATGAGGGGGCTAGATTATGCCGTACGCCAAGCGAGTGTCTCCACACGCTGCCGAGGGCTCTGGACTGCGCCGCTTCGTGGGTCTGTTGATCTGCCTGATTTCCTTGCCGGTGCTTGGGTTAGCGGTGGATCCGGCCGTGAAGCAGATTACCGTGGACGGCAAGCAATCCTGGGTCGACACGGGTCTGGATGTCCAGCCCGGCGACATGGTCAAGATCGAAGCGTCGGGCAGCCTCAAGTACTCCGATGCCGCGCAGAGCACCGGCCCCGAGGGCCTCGCGCGCGGGTGGAAGGACCTGATCCGTGTCCTGCCGGTGAATGACGCCGGCCGCGGCGCGTTGATCGGGCGAATCGGGTCGGAAGGCTCGGCCCGGCCGTTCTTCATCGGGGAACGCAGGGAGAGCCGGATGCCGGTGGCGGGCCGCCTGTTTGTCGGCCTGAACTCCGGCAATTCGACGGCGGAAGGTGAGTTCAAGGTGACGATTCAGGTCACCAGCCGCTCGAAGGATACAGAGACTGAGTTCAAGGGGGTCCTGCCCCCTATTACCGAGGCAGAACTGGCCCAGATCCCGCGGCGCGTGGTGGACAAAGACGGGAACGAGGGCGACCGCGTGAACTTCCTTGTCCTTGGCACGGAAGAACAGGTCAAACAATCGCTGCTGGGCGTGGGCTGGGTGACGGTGGACCGCAGTGTGAAGGATACGCTGCTGCGCGGGGCGCTGGGCACGCTCTCCAAGCAGGCTTACCTGACCATGCCGATGAGCGAACTGATGGTCTTCGGGCGCGCGCAGGATTATGGCTTTGCGATGTCGGATCCCATCAAGACCGTCATGGCGCGCCACCATTTCCGCATCTGGAAGGCGCCCTTCACCGTGGGCGGGCTGACACTGTTTGTCGGCGCCGGCACGCATGACATCGGCTTCGACAAGGATCAGCGCAACGGCAACATCACGCACAAGATCGACCCGGATACGGACCTGGAGCGCGAGTACATCGGCGACACCCTGAAACAGAGCGGGCAGGTGGTGAAGCTCGAATATGTCACGCCCAAGGACACCGTTACGAAAGCCAAGACGGCTCACGGCGAGGAGTTCCACTCCGATGGCCGGATCCTGGTGATCTATCTCAAGCCCGAGAACGGCGATGTTTCCGAGCAGTTCAGCGACTACTTCTGCTCCGTGCTGTCGCAGAACAATCCGGATGGGGAAGAGTTGGGCCCGTGCAGCAAGTGGCTGCAGACACCGGGCAAGAGCGATATGAAGCTGGGCGAGATTTCGAAGGATTACCGGATCCTGGTCGTGCCGGGCATCATGAATACCTGCGTTGCCGATACCCCCGCCTACGACAAGGGGCGCAAGGTGCTGACGGAGAAGTACGGGCTGACGACGGAGCTGCTGTCGGTGCCGAACGACTCCAGTGAGGCCAACGCGAAGGCGATCGCGTCGTTCATCCAGGACAAGATGAAGGACGATAAGCGCAAGTTCATCGTGGTGGGCTACTCGAAGGGTACTCCGGACCTGCAGGTGGCGCTGGCCCAGGAGCCGGGCGTCAAGGAGAACGTCGCCGCCTTCATCAGTACGGCGGGCGCTTCCGGCGGGTCACCTGTGGCCGATTCGCTGCCGATGCAGCTGGATGCCTACCTCTCCAAGGTGAAGCAGGGGAAATGCCAGGGCAACCTGGCCGAGGGCTTCAAGAGCCTGAAGAAGGATGTCCGGCAACGCTTCCTCTCCTCGTATCCGCATCCCATGGTGCCGACCTATTCGCTGGCCGCGGTGACGACCGCGGAGACCGTTCCGAAGACGGCGGCGCAGACGTTCAAGATGCTTTCCGCGTGGGACAAGTACAACGACAGCCAGTTGCTCAAGCTCGACCAGATCATTCCGGAGTCGAAGTATCTGGGCGTTGTGAACTCCGACCACCTGAACGTTGCCCTGTCGATGGGCAGCACCTTTCCCAGGGCCGCGCTGCTGGAGGCCACCGTTCGTTTCGTCATCGACGACCTGAACAAGAGCGGCGTGATCAAGCCCGCCGAGACCACCAAGACCGAACCGAAGAAGAAGAGCTGGGCGGATGGGTTTGGCCAGTAGCGCGCTGGCCGGCCTGATGCTGGCGGTGCCGGCCCTGCTCGCGGCGGACCTGCCCAGAGGGCAGGTGATCGAGCGGGTGGAGGTGACCGGCAACGAGCGCCACAGCTACGCCCTGTACCTGCCATCGAACTACGCGCCGGAGCGCAAGTGGCCCCTGCTGGTGTGCCTGGATCCGGGCGCGCGCGGCAAAGTGCCGGTGGAACGCTTTGCGGCGGCCGCCGAGAAGCACGGGTTCATCGTCGTGGGTTCCAACAACTCGCGCAACGGCCCGATGGCGGTATCGGCGGAAGCGATCATGGTGCTGACCGAGGAGCTGCCGCGGCGTTTTGCGATCGACGAAAATCGCCGGTTTGCGTGCGGCCTTTCCGGTGGCTCGCGGGTGGCGCTGTCGTGGGCCCAAGCGGCGAACCTGAACGGAGTGGTAGCCAACGCGGCCGCCTTCGGCCCGGGCGGCCTTCCCAAACAGCGGCCCTTTGCGATCTTTGCCGTGGCCGGCAGGGATGACTTCAACTATCACGAGCTGTACGCCATGGCTCTGGATTTGGGCCAGCGCGGGTGGCCGGTCCGCTTTGCGGAGTTTGAAGGCGGCCATGAATGGCTGCCGGCGGCGCAGGCCGAAGAGGCTCTTCAATTCCTGTCCGGGGAACTCAAACCGCAGACGCCGCCGGATGCCAAAGAGGAACGCAAGATGTCCGACCGCTTCGCGCGCATGACCGCGGAGCTGGCCGGCGCCGACGAGGGTTCGCAGAAGTCGATCATCGGGAGCTGGAAGAAGCAGGCGGAGAAGCCCGAAGGCCGCGTGGCGCGCCAGGCGCTGGCCTGGGCCTTCATCCGCTCAGTGGAAGAGGGCCGCCAGTTGTTGGCCAGCCGCAAGTTTCTGGAAGCCGCGCAGATGGCCGACATTGCCGTACTGGTGAGGCCCGAGGCGCCCAATGCCTGGATGGCGGTGGCCGAAGCGCAGGCCGGGCTTGGCGATAAGAAGAGGGCGCGCAGCGCCCTGGACAAGGCAGCGGAGCTGGGCTTCCGCGATCCCGACCGGATGGCGGCGCTCCGCGAGCGCCTGGGCCGCTAAAGACAAGCTATGGAATACACCATCAGGCCGGTGGGCGCCGGCGAACTGGAACTGGTGCTGCAGCATCGTATAGAGATGTTTCGCTGCATGGGCTACGACTCGGAGGCGGAACTGGCACGCATCCGGTCTCTTTCCGAACCCTTCTTCGCGGAAGCCCTGCGCAACGGCACCTACCTCGCGTGGGTGGCGGTGGCGGAGAACGGCGAAGCAGCGGCCGGCACAGGGGTTCTTCTGCTGCCTTATCAGCCGGGTCCGAATGACACTCGGGCCCAACGGGCGTTCATCGTCAACGTCTATACGGATCCGAAGCACCGGCGGCAGGGGCTGGCGAAGAAGCTCATGGAGATTGCGGTGGAGTGGTGCCGCGAGGCCGGGTTCGGCATCGTGTCATTGCACGCGAGCAAGGAGGGGCGCCCGCTGTACGAGTCGTTAGGCTTCCAGGCGACGAACGAGATGCGGCTGTCGCTGCGCAAGGAAAAGCCATGAGTCTGCTGCGGCACACGCTGGCTACCCTGGCGTACCGGGCAGGGAAGGCGGTCCGGGACTTGCCTGCGGAGGCGGCGGAGTTTCGTGCCGATGCGGGCAGCCGCTCGCCGGCGGAGATCCTGGCTCACATGGGCGACCTGCTGGATTGGGCCTACGCCATGGCGAGCGGTGCTCCGGTGTGGCGGAATTCGATCCCGCTGCCGTGGCCGCAGGAGGTGGCCCGGTTTTTCTCGGCGCTGGAGAAGTTCGACGGCTACCTGGCCAGCGGGGCTCCCGTGCATTCGACGGAGGAGCGGCTGTTCCAGGGACCGGTGGCCGACGCGCTGACCCATACCGGGCAGCTTGCCCTGCTGCGGCGCCTGGCCGGGCGGCCGATGCGCGGAGAGAACTACTTCAAGGCGAATATTACGACAGGCGTCGTAGGGGCCGGCCAGCCTCCGCCTGTGTTGGAGTTCGAGTGAGGCCGGCCGTCAGGTTGTCCGGGCCGCTTAGTTGATGTTCTTCAGCGCGGCGAGGCGCGGATCGATCCGTTTGGTGTTGCAGCCGCACGGCCCTTCGTTGCGATTCCGGCCGCAGTTGGGGCACAGCCCCTTGCAGTCTTCCTTGCAGACCGCGCGCATCGGCACGCTGAGCAGGATGAACTCCCGCAGGGCATCCACCAAACCTACCCCGTCGCCTTCGTAGAACGAGATCTCGACTTCGCCCTCTTCCAGGTGGATTTCGCCATGTGTTTCCGTCTTCTCGAGAGGCCGGTAGAACAGGTCGAAGTCGTTGTCGATGTTGATGTTAGCGGGATCGAGGCAGAGATCGCAATTCGTTTCCAGCACAACTTTGGCATGGCCGCGCAATCGGATTTCGCCCAGCGTGTTGCGAAGCAGTTCCGCTTTGCCGCTGACTTCA
Organism: Acidobacteriota bacterium; assembly: GCA_017307505.1. GTDB lineage: Bacteria > Acidobacteriota > Terriglobia > Bryobacterales > Bryobacteraceae > Paludibaculum. The sequence continues at coordinate 41,245 of JAFKEE010000049.1, forward strand.
AGCCCGCCCTGCTGATGCAGCTCCTCTCCGAGTTGCACTTCACCTGGAGCGTAGGTGACTTCAAATAGGATGGGGTGGTGCTCGAGTTCAGTGAGTGTAAAGAACATGGAAGGATCCAGCTATCTCCATGATACCGCCCTCACCCACTAGACTTCGAACCGCGGTTTATTCGCGGGGCAGCCAGCGGCGGATGAGCAGGTCGTAGAGGCCCGCGCCGACGAGTCCGCCGGCCATGGGGGCGACCACGGGAATCCACCAGACTCCGGTGTTGTCCGTCAGTCCGTTGTTGCGAAAACCAGCCATGACGGTGAAGAGGCGGGGACCGATGTCGCGGGCCGGGTTGATGGCGTAGCCGTGGAGTTTGCCGAACGACATGCCGATGGCGACCACGATGAGCCCGATGATTACGGGGGTCAGGTTGCCGGACACCGGCTGGTTGCGCTCATCGGTCACGGCAAAGACGAGAAACAGCAGCAGGGCCGTCCCCAGCACCTGGTCGAAGAATCCGGCGGAGAGCGCCTGCGGGTAGGCCGGGAAGGTGGTGAAGATGCCGGCGGTCTTTTCGAGAGTAGGGTCGAACTGCAGGAAAGCGAGGCGGTAGTTGAAGAAGACGACGACCGCTCCGGCCATGGCGCCCAGGGTCTGGGCGATGGTGTAGGGAACAACCTTGGCCCAGGAGAAACCGCGGAAGACGGCCAGCGCGAGGGTGACCGCCGGATTCAGATGGCCTCCGCTGATCCTGCCGGTGACGAAAACGCCCAGGGTGACGCCCAAGCCCCAGGCCAGGGTGATGTTTGTGTAGCCGCCGCTGACCACCTCGTTGGGGGCTCCGGTGCCGAATAAAACCACCATGGAGACCACCCCGGCGCCGAACAACAGGATGATCATCGTGCCGACAAACTCGGCCACCAGTTCCGCAAGCAAGCCAGTGCGCATGGGCTAGAGCATACTACTCCGGCAAGGTCCGTTCCAACCACGCCATCATTTCTTTTTGCTCGGCCAGTTTTCCGATGCCCACTTCGAGATTCACATAGCGCACGCCCAGCCGGCCGCACAGCCGCGACAGCGAGCCGTCGTCGCTGCCTTTGGGTTCATTCTGCAGCAGGACGTTGTACGGGCCCTTGGCCAGCAGCGCGTAGTCGGCCTGATCCGTGGTGAGGAAGAACTCGTGTGGAGCGTCGCGCCGGGGCAGGCTGGTCTGCTGCGAGATGGGGAGCTCCTCTTCCATGGAGTACCCGCGCGCATTGTTGTGGACGGCGAACAGCAAGCCCCCTTTGGGCGGCAGGATGGCACGCAGGAGCCTGGGCCGTTCGCGGTCGAGCCAGTTGAGGGCGGGGGTGAGTTCGGTCTCGGTCCACTTGGGATTCAGGCGGCGGTAGCTGCGTTCGGCGCCCTCGCGGGAGAACATGCGGTTGGGATCGAGCAGTCCCCCCGCGATGAGGATATTTCGTTTCGGGTTGGTGACGAGGAAGCCGGTCCCGCGGGCAGTTTTGAGGTGTTCGCGCAGGGCTTCGGCGGCGGTGGTTTCGTCGCCGTGGATGCGCAGGTAGCGCCGGCGGCTGCGTCCGTGCTTCAGGATCTCGAGCGGAACTCCGCAGAGGGTCTTTTGCGCGGCCTGGAGGGGGAAAGCCGAGAGGGCGGCGGTGGTGAGAAAAGCCCGCCGGGTGAGCACTGGACGCATAAGTTCGAGTGTAGCGGGTTGGCCAGGACGTCTAATGGGAATGCCTGATGCGACCGATAGTGTTCTTAGGTAGCGGTGCCATTCCTCATCTCATCTGTGATCGCCAGCGCCTTCTGCCTGTTTCTGGTGCAGCCTTTGCTGGCGAAACAGATCCTGCCGTGGTTTGGCGGAACCGCTTCCGTTTGGGCCGTTTGCATGGTTTTTTACCAGGGGGCGCTCCTGGGCGGCTATCTGTACGCCCATGGACTGGCGCGGTTCCTGGCTCCAAGACGGCAGGCGCAGATCCATTTGGTAGTGCTGGCAGGAAGCCTATGGGCTTTGCCGGTGGGACTAGGGCAGGTGGATTCTGTCGGGTCCGGCCAAAGTTGGAGCATCGTGTGGATGCTGGTGCGTGCGGTGGGCATCCCTTACTTTGTGCTCAGCAGCACCAGCCCACTGATGCAGGCATGGTACGCGCGATTGGAACCCGGGGGACAGGCGTACAAGCTGTTCGGGTGGTCCAATCTGTCGTGCGCCCTGGCCCTGCTGAGTTTTCCCTTCCTGCTGGAGCCCTGGCTGCCGCTGACGACTTTGAACACCTGGTGGTCGTGGGGCTACGGCGGGGTTGTCGCCTTGCTGGCCGCCTCGGCGCTGGTGGTGATCCGGCGCAGTCCGGTGAATGCTGTGGAAGTGCAGCAGGAAGAGGTCAGGCCTGGGCTGCTGTGGCCCAAGTGGCTGTTCTTCTCGACGCTGGGTTCCCTGGTGCTGGTGAGCGTGACCAATCACCTGTGCCAGACCGTGGCGCCCATCCCCTTCCTGTGGACCGTGCCGCTGCTGCTGTATCTCCTCACCTTCACGGCCGTCTTTGAACGCGAGTGGTATGCCCGGCGCTGGGTCATGCCTCTGGCCGGCGTGGCGCTGCTCTCCATGGCCGGCGCCTACATCTATCTGCCGCCAGGCCGCATGCTGGCGGCCGGGATTCCGATCTTCACGGTGGGCTGCTTTCTGGCCTGCTTCTACTGCCATGGCGAACTGGCTGCCCTGAAGCCCGAGCCGGGCCGGCTGACGCAGTTTTACCTGGTGATGGCGGCCGGCGGGACGCTGGGGTCGCTGCTGGTGGCGTTCGTCGCACCCAAAGTGTTCCGCGGGTATGTGGAGCTGCCGGTGGTGCTCTGCATCACGTCCCTGGCGATGCTTTTCAATGTTTATGGGCGCCGCCTGGCGGTCGATATGGCCGCGGCGGGCTGCGCGATTCTGGTCACCGCTCCAGCGCTGGCGGTCTTCCTCACGCCGACGCGCGAATTGGATGCGGGCCGCAACTTCTATGGCAGCCTGCGGGTGGAGCAGCAGGCCGGCACTCTGGGACGGCCGCCGATCCGCAGCATCGTTCATGGCGCAATCTCGCACGGCTCGCAGTTCGATGGCGATGGCTGGCGGATGAAGCCGACAACTTACTACGGGCCCAACAGTGGTCCGGGGCGCTGGTTTGCCCGGACGCCCGGTGCGCGGCGGGTGGGTTTGGTCGGGCTGGGTGCGGGTACGCTGGCCGCCTACGGCCGGGCCGGCGATGAGTTCCGGTTCTATGAGATCAATCCGATGGTTGTGCAGTTCGCCAAACAGCACTTCCGCTATTTGAGCGATACCCCGGCGCATGTCGAGATCGCGGTGGGCGATGGACGGCTGCTGCTGGAACGCGAGCCAGACCAGAAGTTCGACCTGCTGGTGATCGACGCTTTCTCCGGCGACTCCATCCCGGTTCATCTTTTGACGCGCGAGGCCTTCCGGACCTATCGCCGCCACCTGAAGCCGGGCGGGATCCTGGCCCTGCACCTGTCGAATCTTTATTTGAACCTGATGCCCGAGGCGCGGGTGCTGGCGGCGGATCAGGGCCTGGCGTGCAAGTCCGTGGTGGACCGGGGCTCGGAGATCGACGACGTCAAGCCCAGCATCTGGGCGCTGGCCGGCTCCGCGCCGAGCCTGGAATGGGTTCCTGCCGGGCGCGTCGATAGCAGCGCTCCACCCCGGATCTGGACGGACGATTACTCCACTCTGCTGCGTGTCCTCTGGTAGGGCGGGGCAGCGGCGAACCACCCCACCCGATTCCATTCGTGGTTAAGCGCCGAGTGCTGCGCGGACTCCACGCATATACGACAACGACCGCTCCATGCCCGGATACGGATCGTCGGCATTGATCTCGTATTCCAGCATGACTCCGCCCTGATACTTCAGCGCGTGCAGCGTCTTGAACATCTCGACAATCGGGATGTTGCCGTCGCCCACAGCCACCTGCTGCCACTTCCCGTTTTCGAAGACGAGATCCTTGGCGTGCATGTCGAACAGGCGCGGGCCGGCCTCTTTGATGGAGGCGACGAGGTCCGCCTTGGCGCGGGTCGTGTGGCCGATGTCGATGCACAGGCCCATGCGGGGGTCCATGCTCTTTACGGCCGACAACACGCTCTGCGGGGAGGGGAAGTGCTTGTCCTCCGGGCCGTGATTGTGGATGGCGGCCTTGATGTTGAACTCCTTCACCAGTTTCTCCACCGCGGGCAGAGTCTCGTGGGAAGGGGCGCACACGATCATCGGCATGCCGGCGGTCTTGGCGTATTCGAACATCTTGCGCAGCTCTTCGGGCTTTGTGAGGGCGATGTTGCCGCCGCTCAGGATCTTGAAGCCGGCGTCGCGGAACTCCTTGGCTCCGGCGGCGGTCTGTTCCGCCGTGTCGGAGTACTTCAGGTGGAATTCCTTGATGCTGAGAGCCTGTACGTTCAGCTTCTTCAGGATGTCGATGGCCTGCGCGCGGGAAAACTTGCGCAGCGAGTAGGTGGCGACGCCGATGGTGACGCCCGGCGCGGCTCCGGCGGCGGCTTCCAGGGTGGTGGGCAGGGTGGCGGCCAGGGCGGCAGCGCCGGCAAACATGGTTCTTCTCGTGATTGGAGTCATGGTCCCAGATCCTCTACAGTTTCGTTGCTGGCAGTATATAACAGCGCCCGGGGCCCTAGTTCCTGAGCGCGAGGGCCTGGCGGATGGCCGCCACCGCCTGGTCAATGGGTGTGCGGGTGAGAAAGTTGTACTTCTTGCCCGACTGCAGCCGGATGAGGAAGACGCGGCTGCCGCCCATGTTGACGTCCGGATTCACCGACACCTCGGCCACTTCCGAGTAAGGCACCGCGAAGCCATCGTTGTTGGACCCGCGGTAGGTGATTGTTCCGTTCGCGACGGTGATGAAGCCGCGGCAGACGTTATTGCGCCCGCCGGCGTCCCAATGGAAGTTGCGGAGATCGAACCGCCAGCCGCTGTGATGGTGGAGTGCTTCCAGGCTGAGCTGGCGCTGCGGCACCGGCGGAGTCACCTCGGCTTGCACGACGTTGACGTCCACCACGCGGGTCGACTGCTGACCCTGCGCGTTGAAGGCCGTGAGGATAAAGCGGGTCGACTGCTGGACGACCACCTGCGTCTGCCCGCTGCCCTGCGGGAACGAACCCACTCCGGGCTCGATGCGCACGCCGGTGGCATTTGACGCCTGCCAGTTGAGCGTCACGCGCTGGCCGGCCTGCAGGCGGGGCGGGAAGGCGTTGAAGCTTTGGATGAAGACCTCACCCGAGGGCTGCGGCGGGGTCTGGCCCTGTTCGACCGTGACCGAGGCCGTGCACGTGGCCGAGGCCTGGCTGGCCCTGGCGACGATCTGGACGGACATCGTGCGCTGCGGACGGAAGTCGATGGAGCCACTCAACTGCAGCTGGCGGTGATCCGGCTCCACCCAGACGCTGGCGGCGCCGCGCGTCTCCCAGACCAGCCTGGCCGCCTGGCCCGGACGGACCACGGCCGGCTGGATCTCGCAGCGCGTTACCTGGACATTCGAAGGCGAAGGCTGGGGCCGGTTCGAAGTGTCCGGCTCGCGCGTTGGACCCGGAGTGCCATGCCCGCTATCCGGATTCTCCGGCGGCGGCGCCACCGGGCGCGGCTTCACTTTTACTTCCACCCAGCTGTCGAGGAGCCCCGCAATCAGGCGATATTTCGTGGTCTGCGCCGGCCGCACCATCAGGCTGCCGCGCACGTCCTGCGGACCGATGCCGTCGAGGATGACCCGCTTCACGCCAACGGCCGCCCAGGTGAGCTTCACTTCCTGTCCGGCTTCGATCTCAGTCGGATCCGCGTCGAACCGCTCAATTTTCTGCTCGGGATTCAAAAGACGGTAGACCACGCCGCCGCCCACGGCCAGCACCAGGGCAATGGCTGCCACCAGCCCCCAGATCAACAGCGGTTTCTTCTTCTCCTGTTTCTTTCGCTGCTCTTCCGCCTTCAACTTCTCCTGGTAGGAGTCCGGCCCGGTCATCTTGAACTTGCCGGTATCGCCGGTCGGGATGGTCTTCTCGACCAGTTGATGCCATTCGACCGTGGACGACATCTCGCCATCGCGCAGTGCGGCCTGCAGGCTGGGCATGTCGCGGTAACGGTCGGCCGGCCGCAGCGACAGGGCCTTCATCAGCGCTGCTTCCTGCGCGGGCGGAATCGAGGCGCCCTTGGCCGACGGCGGCTGCAGCTTGTCGTTCGCCTGGCGGTCCGGCGATGGCGGCGGGATCTCGCCTGTCATCGTGCGGTACATGGTGGCGGCTACGGCGTAGACATCGGTCCACGCGCCCTGGTCGCCGCGCGTTTCATACTGCTCCGGCGGGGCATAACCGTGCTTCAGGATCACCGACAGGTTCTGGCTCTGCTGGCCCAGCGCATAGCGGGCCGCGCCGAAGTCGATCACCTTGATCTGCCCGCTGTGCAGGATGTAGATGTTGTCCGGACTGATGTCGCGGTGCAGCAGGCCCACGCTGTGCACTTCGCGCAGCGCGTCCATCACGGGCGTCATCACGCGCAGAGAGGTGGCGAAATCCAGGCGGCCCCACTGCTTCAGGCACTCATCCAGCGTGGCGCCTTCCAGGTACTCCAGGATCAGGTAAGCCGTGCCGTTCAGCGAGAAGAAGTTCTGCACCCAGACGATGAACGGGTGGTTCTGGAAGCGGGCCACCGTGCGGGCCTCTTCCAGGTAGCGCTCCAGCCCCCAGCGGAATTCGTTCTCGAACTTCTTGGAATGCGGGAAGACCGACGGGTTGCCGGTCATGCGCGCGGCCACGCCGGCCGGGAAGTACTCCTTGATCGCGATGCGCCGGGCGAGATTCAGATCCCAGCCCATGTAGGTGATGCCGAAGCCGCCATGGCCCAGCACGCGCCCGATGACGTACTGCTCCTTCAGAATCGTGCCAGGCCAGAGGTAGAAGGGCGAGTCGGGCTGGCTGGTCGTGCTCCAGCCGCAGCTGGGGCAGGGCGCCGCGGGATCGCGCTGTTCAAAGCAATTGGGACAAAGATTCGCCGGGATCACTGGACCTGCTCCCCGCCGGCGTGCACCCAGACGGCCACGGCCGTGTAGTTGTCATGCTCACCCTCTGCGCGGCCCAGGAGCCGCGTGTGCATGCCCGCGATCCAGCTTTCGGCCGATCGCGCTTTGGCCAGTTCCACTTCCATCTCCGTTTCCAAGACCAGTTCCCAAAAACCATCCGAGGCCAGCAAAAACGCATCGCCTGCCTGCAGCACCAGCGGCTCGGGCCGCACCGTCACGCGCACGGCGCCGGCCATGCCCAGGCTGCCCAGCAGACGGTTGCGATCCTCGTGAAAGCGGATGTCGCGCGGCTGCAGGTCGCCCGCCTCCACCTTGGTCTGCACATAGCTGTGATCGATGGTCTGCTCGGCCAGTTGCCCGCCGCGAAAGAAGTAGAGCCGCGAATCGCCGCAGTGGCCCCACACGGTCTGGTCGCCCACCGCTGCCAGCAGTACCGCGGTTGTGTGCATCTGGCGCAGTTCGAAGGTTTCGTTCTGGCCGGCCACGATCCGCTCGTGCGCACTTTGAAGGCGCTCCGCGATCCAGGCCGGGTCGGCCGCCGGAGCCGCGGCGAGCAGCGTTTCCACCGCGCGCTGCGACGCCACTTCTCCGCCGCCATGACCGCCCAGTCCATCGGCCAGGGCCCAGAGGGCCGCCTGCGGCGCGCAAGCCCGCCAATTCGCGGCGTCTTCGTTGATTTCGCGCCCGCCCGGACGGCTCAGGATGGAGGTCTCGAACAGCATGGTCAACCCAGGTTCACCTCGAAGCCCACCTGCGTTCCGCCGAGCGTGAGGCGGTCTCCAGGCCGGATCTCCTGCGGCCTGCCGGCCTCGATCCTGACGCCATTGCGGAACGTGCCGTGGCTGGAGTAAAGATCCTCGACGAAGAACCTGCCCCCGCGATCGACGGAGACCTGGCAGTGCCGCTTCGACACGCCGGGCGCATCCTCGGGCAGCACCAGGTTGACCACCGCCGCGTCGCGCCCAATCACCACGGGCTTCTCGCTGAGTGGGATCCGCTGGCCCTGGTAGGGGCCGATCGAGCCCACCAGGACCGGCTTGCCGCCCGGTGCCCTCGGTCCGGGCGCCGGTGGGGTCTTTCGATCGCCCCCACCCATGTGCACGCTGCGCGCCACCGTCTGCCGCACCTTCCTGTTCATCGCCAGCCCGATCGCTCCCAGAGCGACCAGCAGCGTGACCGCCTGGCTGCCCAGCATCCAACTGGGAATCCCACTGACGGCACCCGGCGCCTGGCAGACAGTGCCGATGGTGAACTGGATCCGGTTTTTGTTGAGCTCCGGTACAACTTCATCGACGATGATGCTGAGGTTGATTCCCTCGGCGAAGGTGACCGACTTGCCGCCGACGGAGCTCAGGGCCTTGGCGCGATTGATGGCGATCACCTGGCCGCAATCGTCAAAGAGTGGACCGCCGGAGTTGCCGGGATTCACGGCCGCTGTCGTCTGGACATACTCGACTCCGCCTTCTTCCGTTGGACCCTGGAAGATGCGGCTGGCCACGCCCTGCGTCACGGTGGATTCATAGATGGCGGTCTGGTTGCCCAGCCGCATGGCAGAACCCGGGAAACCCACGGCCCACACCGGCTCGCCGATGCGGATCTTCGCCTTTGTCGCGAACACCACACGCGGCGCCTGAATGGGCTTGGCGAGCTCGAGAATCGCCAGGTCCTTTTCTTCCGACTTCCAGAGCACGGTGGCATCGATGGTCTGGTCCGGCCCTGTGGCGATTACGACTTTGGAAGGGAACTGAGGCGGCACTTCACAGCAGACGTGGTGATTCGTGACCACGTGCGTGGAGTCGGCTAGAACGCCGCTGCCGGTGGCGGTCATGATGCCCTTCGGGGTCTTGGCCATCATGATGATGAGGACGGTCTGCTTCTTCATGTCCTCGATGGGCGGACCCGCGAGGAGCAGGGAAGCGCTGGCAAGCAGGAGGGCGGTGGTTCTCATTTGGGTGGCCGGAGCTGGTTCGGCTTGGGCGGTTCGGGCGGAGAATGATCCGGTGGATTCGGATTGACGATCACCGGCCTGGGCGGTGCGGCAACCACCGGCGGAGGCGCGCAGCAGGTTGTTCGGAAGACAAAGTAACCGGCGACCACCACCAGCACCAAAGCCAGAGCCGCCAGCGGCACGCGGCTACGGCGGCGTGGCAGCGCCAGAGGCGGGGCGGCCGGCTGTGTCACTGGAAACGGAGCCACGGTGCGCGGCGAAGCGAGCTGCGTGACGTCGCTCGCGGCCGGAGGCGGCGGCGCCTGCGCCGGCTCCACCTTCGGCGCGACGGTCACCGGGACGCGGCCGGGATCGTAAGCCAGCGCCACCACCGTCACGTTGTCCTGCTCATGGAGATTGCGCGACAGCACGGCGTTCAGCAGCGTGTCACAGCGTTCCTGGAGCGTGCCTTGCAGCGCCTCGGGCACTTCGAGCAGCGACAGGCTTTTGTACAGGCCGTCGCTCGACAGCAGGACCCAGTCGCCCTCCACCACCGTGATGGGCCGGATGGAGCGGTCGATCTCGGTGAGATCGTGGATGCCCAGGTAGCTGGTCAACGCCTCGCGCTGTGGGTCGGCTTGCGCCTGCTCTTTCGTGATCTCTCCGAACGCAGCGCGCGAGTCCAGCAGACGGCCGTAGGTATGCAGGTCGTTCAGCCGCGTCCACTGCCCCTGGCGGCACAGGTACAGAGCGCTGTCGCCCACCGCGACCCACAGCAACTGGTTCTGAAACCACACCGTGGCCACGAGGGTGGTGCCGCATTGCATCTCCAGCGCCAGTTCCCGCTGGACCGACAGCACGGCCTGCTGCGCATTCTGGATGCCGCGTTCCAGCGCCTGCGCGATGGGCTCTTCCGGCGTCTTCAGCCGGTAGGCATCGAGAAACGCCTGCACCGCCGCGCGGCTGGCCGCTTCGCCATGCTCCAGACCGCCCATGCCGTCGGCCACCACGGCCAAAAGCCCGGCATGCGCCGTGAACTCTTCGTCGAACGGATTGGAAAAGCCGAAGGCGTCCTGTTGATACTCGCGTCGCCCGACGTGCTGCGCGTTGCCGAAAAGATAGGGCATGTGCGGCGCTCAGTTCCAGTCGAAATCCTGACCCACCAGCGGCACCAGCATCAACTTCGTCTGCCCCAGCGAGATGACGTCGCGCGGCTTCAACTGCACCGGGGAAAACTGAACCGCGCCGTTCAGGTAGACCAGTCCGCTGGAGTCGCCCGGCTTCAGCCAGAACGTCTTGGCCTGCGGCTCGAAGATCACCTCGGCGTGGCGCTCCCTTGAGACCTCCTGATCCCCTTCGACACAGACATCCATCGACTTCTCGCGGCCGATGAAGTTCCTGGCCACATGCAGACGGTAATCGCGCCCGCGCGACGGCCCGCCGGTGCATACCAGCCAGCCCACCACCGGACTCACCGGGGCGGCTGCCTCCGCCGGCGCACTGAATGAAGGATAGGCCACCACGGTCTTCTGTCCGCCCGCCGGACCGGCCGGCGCACTGGGCGGAGGCGCGTCAAGAGGGCGCATGGGGACGGTTTTGTTCGAATCCGCACCCGGCGGCGGGGCGGTCGCGCCAGGCGGCGGTGCCGTGAACGGCATCGCTCCGCCAGCCGGAGCCGCCGGAACCGTCCTGCCCACCGGCGCCGCGCCCAAGGCCGGACAGTACGGGCAGGCGCTGAACTTCGTCTCGTCGTAGAAATGGCCCGACTTGCACTGCGTCATTTGCCCTTCTTCTCCTCTTCCGGCTTGGCGGGCTTCTTGTTCAACTCATCAAACTGCGCCTTGTACTCGGGTTCCGGCACAAACGAGATGCTGTCCGGACCCGTGGCCGTAAAGACGCCCACCAGCGTGGAAGTCTGCGGCCTGGGCATTTTGAACCGGGGCAGCTTGAGGAAGATGCTGCGGTTCATCAGGTAGGCGTCCACAATGTCCGCCGGCACCGGATTCCCGCCGTCGGAGATGAACTTGTAGTGGATCTCGTATTGCAGGTTGAGCGGCACGTCTCGCGACTGCCAGGTGTCGTTGCAGGGCCCGCTGGGGCAATCGAGTAACTCGTCGCCGGCGAAGAACGTCGACTGCGATTTCAAAGGATCCACCAGCGGCATCTCCTGACCCGTTGCGGTCTTGCCGCGCGCGCGGACGTACACGTCCACGTTGTGGTTCGCCGTGCCCCAGCGGACGCTCACCAGCAGGGGTTCGCGCATCTTCAGGTTGCTGACCTGATCACCTGCCTCCTCCGCCTGTTTCCGGTACTGGTTGGCCCGCCGCTCCAGTTCGTTGATCATGCCCTGCTGCTTCTGCATCAGGCTTTGCATCCGGTTCAGCTTGGCCTGGATATCGGCGCCGCCGGGCATGTTTTTCAACTTCTCCCGGATGGAGTCCAATTCCCGGGCCGCCGCATCGTACTGCTTCTGAAAATCCTCAGCCCGCTGCCCCGAGGGCTTCCAGTAAGGCAGCAGCACCAGCATGAGGAAACAGAACGCACCCAGGGCCCCGCACAGAATGTCCAGCAGGGACATGTTGAAGATGTTGACTTCGCGGTTGCGGGCTCTCATGGCTCAGCCCTGGTAGAGACGGTTGATCAGGTTCCGCAGCGTGTAGTCCCCGGCGAGGTTCACGGCCGTCTCCTCTTTTTCCTGGATGAGCTGCATCAGAAACACGAGGATCGCGCTCTGCGCCAGGGCCACCATCGTGCAGTCGAACCCCACACCCAACGTCTTGGCCACTTCCTTAATGTTGAGATCACCGGTCGAACTGCCCGCCTCGGAGAGGGAGGCGCCCAATGCGTAGACTGTGCCGATGAACCCAAGCGTCGGCACCAGCCACGCAATGAAGCGCACGATGCCGTAACGCATGTCCACCCGGTGCGCAATCAACTCCAGGCTGGAGTTCATCACCGTCGCTGTCTGGTCCACTGATTTGCTGGCCAGGAACTGCAGGATGCTCAGATCGATCAGCGAAGGCAGGAAGCCATGCTCACGGCTGTGCTCGCGCGCCACCCGAAGCCGGATGGGACCCAGGTCCCGGGCCGTCAGCACGGTCTGCTCGTCTTCCGGAAGATAGCGCCGTCCGACGTGCCCCTCTTCCAGGACGCCGCTGCGCCAGCGAGCAAACAACTCGCCCAGGCCGATGAAGAACACCACGTGCATGATGTTCTGAATGGTCAATGGATAAGGAAAATGTTTGGACGGGTGGTCGAAGAGCACTTCTGCCGGACGCCCGGTCACCACCACGCTGCCCACCCCAATAAAGATCAATGCCGCCACCAAAGACACCGGGAACAGAATTGCCCGGCCTGGTACCTTTCCGCTCACTTGGCCCCCTCCTCCAACAATGATCAACGGCCGCAATACTGGCAGCTCGTGCCGTCTTCCTTCACTGCTCCGCACTGGCACCGGGTCATGCGCACACTCCGGTGCTCCAAAGGCTTCTGGTGCTGGGCCGCCTGCGCGGCCGCGGCCGCCCGCTCGGCGACATGCTTGCGCGCCACGGCTATTAAATCCCGCACCACCACTTCCACATTGCCCATCCGCAGCTTCTCGTCTGACCGAAGACGGTGCTGCGTAATCCTCACCGGGGCATTGTTCTCTATCAGATAACTGCCGTTGCTGGATTGCCTGTCCTGATACAGAATCTCGTCCGAACCAATCAAGACAAACTCGGCGTGAATCCGGCTGACACTCGGTTCGGGAATCAAAATATCCGCCGCCGGGTCGCGTCCGATAGTGAGTCGATCTTGCGGCATAAGAAGATTTGGTTAGCGGTACACCGGCAAACACTTGGCCCAGAAATGGAATCACCGGCATCGCCCACATACCGGTATTTCCTAGACAGTTTAGTTGTGAATCAAAAAATGCGCAATGCCATCATGTACTTGTCCGTTCTCTTACCGGGGTCCCGGGCTATACTCGGAAGAATCTCCGGAAAGAGGTACCCTTCGGATGGTTATCGAGGACGGCCGACCGCGCACTGCCGCTGCCATTGAGATTCTTAAGAAGAGCCGTGAAACCTTCAACCTGAGCCAGCTTCAGGTTTCGGATGTGCCCACCTTTCTCGCGGCCGCGGAGTCTCCCGAAAACAAGCTGACACTGGCCGAGAAGCACACCATCGTTGACCAGGCGATCTTCGTCATCGACCAGCTCTACGCCCACCTGCCTTTCAAGCGCGCCCGCTATGCCGTCGATCCGGTGCAGCGCCTGCGCGTCGTGCGGTCGCGCATCAGCGAGGAGACGACCGAAGTCCGGTTCCACTCCGGCATGGTCGCGGCCCTGGCCTCGCTACGCGATGCCCATACCTTTTACGGCCTGCCCGCCCCGTTCCGCGACGCCCTCGCCTTCCTGCCCTTCCGCCTCAATTTCTACTTCGACGAAACCGGCCAGGCGCGTTTCCTCGTGACCCGGGTTCTGGATCAGTTCGGTCACCCCGACTTCAAACCCGGCGCCGAAGTGACTTTCTGGAACGGCATGCCCGTGGGCTCCGCTATCGACCGCGAAGCCGAACTCGATCCCAGCGGCAACGAGGCTGCCCAGTTCGCCCGCGCGCTCAACCGCCTCACGGCCCGTTCGATGACATTCTCGGTCCCGCGCGATGAGCGCTGGGTCACGCTCGAATACCGCTCCGCGGTCGATCCCCGGAAAGAGAAGGCCATCGTCCTGCCCTGGAACGTCATCTCCGGCGGGGACTTCCTGGAATTGACCGGGCGCGGCGGCTCCAGCGTCTATGCACCCCAACTCGAGCTGGATCACTACCGCAAGCTGTTCTGGTGCCAGTACCAGTTGACCGTGGAACAGGCCGCCCGGGGAAAGGCCACGTCGGCCTCCCTCTATGAAGGAGCCGTTTTCCAGGGCAATATGCCAGCCGAGCCGGGGGCAGCGCCGAAGGCCCTGGACGATAACATCTTCTCCCGCCTGCCCGCTGTCTTCGAGTTCCAGCACACGGGCGGCGTGGACGACGAGGGCAAAGTAAAGGCCGCCTCGCTGGTCGATCCTGCCCACCCGGAAAAGCGATTTGCCTATCTTCTGCTGAAAAACTTCGACGGCGATCCAGACGCGCTCGTGGATGAATTCCAGCGCATCCTCACCCTGCTGAACAGCCGCGCGCCCGATGGCCTGATCCTCGACGTTCGCTCCAATCCTGGAGGCAGCATCCAGGCCGGCGAGCGGATGCTCCAGATGCTCACCCCCCGGGAGATCCTCACCGCCGGCTTTCACTTCATTAGTACCCCCATGACCCAGCAGATTGCGGCCCAGCTCAGCAGTTCGCTGACGCAGGACGCCTCCACCCTGGCCGAATGGCAGCCTTGGCTGCAGGATCTGGTGGACTCCGTGGCCAGCGGCGGCATTCTTACCAGCGCCAGGCAGTTGACGCCGGTCGATGTCGCCAACTCCGTGGGGCAGGTCTACCAGGGGCCGGTGCTGCTGCTGATCGACGCCTTGTCCTACAGCGCCACGGACATCTTCAGCGGCGGCTTCCAGGACAACGGCATCGGACCGGTCATCGGAGTCGATCCGAACACCGGAGGCGGCGGCGCCAACCGCTGGCTGCACTCCGAAGTCCTGGAGAAGACCGCCGGGCTCGAAGGTATCCCTCTGGTCGAACTGCCGCGCTCGGCGACGCTCGGACTCGCGATCCGCCGCTCTTCCCGGGTGGGCCCCCGGGCAGGGAATCCTTTGGAGGACACCGGCGTGCAAGCCGACGAACTCTACAGCCAGACCCGCAACGACCTGCTGAACCTCGACGAGGACCTCATGAAGTTCGCCTGCGGCCGTCTGGCGGCCAGGCCCTCCTGCGCACTGCAGATCCTGTCCGCCGAAGCCACGTCCGGCCAGATCGAAATCCACCTCGCCGCCGCCAATCTCGACCGCCTGGAGGTGATTGTCGACGGCCTGCCGCAACTGGCGGTCGCCGCGGCGAAAGGGGAGCAGAGGATCACGGTGCCCATGGCCGGACTCCCGCACGCGCCACGCCTGGTGAAGGTGCTCGGCTACATTCTGATCGACAGCGGCATCTCCGCCGAGCTGGCCGCGGCGGGCATTGCCGCTCCGGCCGCCCAGCTCCATGACGTTCAGCTCGTCCTGGCGGCCTCGGCCCGCAGGGAGATCACTTAGCACCCGCCTATGATCGGCACCACCATCTCCCACTACCGCATCACCGGCAAGCTCGGGGAAGGTGGCATGGGTGTTGTCTACCGGGCCGAGGATACGCGCCTGCAGCGCACCGTCGCCCTGAAGGTGCTGCCCGGCGACTCTGTGACCGCCGCCGATCGGGAACGCTTTATCCGCGAAGCCCAGTCCGCCGCCCAGGTCCACCACCCCAACATCTGCCCCATTTTTGAGGTGGATGAGGACCAGGGCCGCCTGTTCTTCGTGATGGCCCTGGTAGAGGGCCCGTCCCTGCGAACTCTTCTCAAACAGGGCCCCGTCCCCATCGAGCGAGCAGTCGAGATCGCCGCCCAGGTCGCCAGCGGACTCGACGCTGCTCACCGCCAGGGCGTCATCCATCGCGATATCAAGAGCGCCAATATTGTCGAGGGCCTCTACGGCCAGCCCTGCATCCTCGACTTCGGCCTCGCCCTCCGCTCCGACGCCAGCCGCCTCACCCGCACCGGCGGCTTCGTCGGCACGCCGGCCTACATGTCGCCGGAACAGGCCGAAGGCCGCGCGGTGGACCACCGCACCGACCTCTGGTCCCTCGGTGTCGTCCTCTACGAACTGCTCACGGGCGAACTGCCGTTCCGGCGCGAAGGGGAACTCCCCACTCTCTATGCCATCGTTCACGAGAATCCCAAGCCGCCCTCGGCCCTGAGGCCGGGTGTGCCGGCGGTCCTCGATGAGCTCGTGCTGCAGTGCCTGGCGAAGGATCCGGCGCAGCGCTATCAGTCCGCCGCGGAGTTGAGCGAGCGGCTGCGGCAGATCCAGGCCGGAATGGCCGGCGGGCAGCCCACCGTGACGCTCCAACGGCCGGCCAGGCCCCTACCGCGCCGCCGCATCGGGCTCTGGCTCGCCGCCGCCGCGGTCGTAGTTCTTGCCGGGGCCGGCGCCCTCTGGCGCTGGCTGCCCGCCCGGGTGCCGGAGAAGAAGGAGGTCGTCGTCCTGCCTCTCACCGTCATCGGCCCCGAGGAACCGCTGCGCGCCCTGACGGACGGTCTGACCGAGACGATCACCGCGAAGCTGACCCAATTGGAGCAGTTCCAGGGCAAGCTGACGGTCGTGCCCGCCAGCGAAGTGCGGGCCCGGCGGATCGCCAGCGCCGAGCAGGCCCGGACCGCCTACGGTGCGAATCTGGTGATCTCCGGCAGCGCCCAGCAGACCGGATCGCGGGTCGAATGCACCTTGAATCTGATCAACGCCCAGACGCTGCGCCAGGTCGCCTCGCGCAGCATCATCCTGGATGCGGGCAACCTGCTGGCCCTGCGCGATGGCGCCGTCTCGGGTGTCATCGACCTGCTCGAACTGCGCCTCACCGCCGAAGCCACCGGAGCCGTGAAGGCCGGAGAGACCGGAGCGCCCGAAGCTTACGCCCAATACCTTCGCGGCCGCGGGTATCTCGCGCGCTACGACGTGCCAGGCAATGTTGACCGCGCTCTGGAAAGCCTCCAGGATGCCGTCAGGCAGGATCCGAACTACGCCCTGGCCTACGCTGCCCTGGCGGAAGCCTACTGGTGGAAAGCCAAGCTGACCAGCGACCGCCACTGGGCCGATCGCGCCCTGGAGTACGCCGAAAAGTCGGTCGCCATGAACCCCAAGCTCGTGGTGGCGCGTGTGAAGCTGGGTGAGATCTACAGCGACAGCGGCCGTGTGCAGGATGCCATCCGGGAACACAAGGAAGCCTTGCGGATCGCCCCGGGCAACGCCGAAGCCTACCGCATGCTGGGCCTCGATTATTCAGCGGCCGGACGTTACTCAGAAGCAGAGGCCGCTTACCGCGAGGCCGTGAAGCTGCGGCCGACCGACTGGAACGGCTTCCTGTTGCTGGGCATCTTCTACTACCAGCGCGGCCGGTACTCCGAGGCGAAAACAGCGTACGAAAAAGCGTTGGCCCTGACCCCCGACAGCGCGCTGGTCACCCGCAACCTGGCCGGTGTCCACATGCGCCTGGGCCAGTATGCCGAGGCGTCACGGCTGATTCAGCAGACCCTGGAGAAGGCGCCCAATGCCCGCGCCTACAATACGCTGGGTATCGCTTACTACTACCAGCGCCGCTTCCAGGAGGCGGCGTCGTCGCTGGAATCCGCGCTCGACATCGACAGCAGCATCTATACCATCTGGGGGAATCTGGGGACGGTTTATCGCTGGATGCCCGGCAGCGCCGCCAAGGCGCAGGCCGCGTTCGGGCGGGCGATCGAACTGGGCGGGAAAGCCCTGCGCATCACGCCCTCCGACAACAGCATCCACGCCAATCTGGCGGAATACTACGCGAAGCTCGGCCAGAAGAAGGATTCGCTGGTTCAGATCCAGGCCATCCCGCAGGCATCCCGACGCCCCTACATGGCGCGCATTGCTCTTTCCTATGAGTTGACCGGAGAGAGGAAGCAGGCCGTGGAGGCGGTGCGCACCCTGCTGGTCGACGCCACCGCCCTCAGCGACATAAAGAATGATCCGGACCTGGAGAAACTATGGCAGGACCCGGACCTCCAGTCGATCGTCCGGGCCTTCACCGCCCAGGCCGGGAAGAACTAAGGCTTCCGCGTCCCGGTCTCGTCGTCCGGACCCAGCGACCCGGGCGCCAGAATCGGAACCAGCAGGCGCACGGCCTGGCCGACGGAAGCAACCGCCGCGGCCGGATCCGAACTGGTCTTCGAAGATGCATCCAGCAGAATGCGAATCGCGTTGAGAATCGTGTCGTGCATACCCGTCTGGGCAACGGGTGCGGCGGCAGGCGTCGGATTCTTTCGAGAGGGCGGCAAGAGGTACTCCTTGGGGACCTACGTAATCCTGACGAGTATATAGGCATTCGCTGGCTTTGACTATGCCTATCTTCTCCCTCCTTTCTGTCGTCGCACCTGTCCTTAAATGAGTGAAGAATGCCCCCTCGCGCACTTTACCCCGGGGTGCAGATTCTGCCCCTACTGGACTGCGCGTTATCCCGCAGGTAAAATGGACTGTCTGGTCTGAAACACTGAAATTGCGTGATGTCGCCCACTTCGCAGGCCTGGACCTCGAATTGCACAGCGACAGGGGAGAAGGAGAATCGATGCCGGCCACAAGTACTCTCAGTTCCGCCGAGTTTCTGAAAACACTGCCAGGAGACGATGTCCGGCAGATCCTGTGGCGCTTCCAGGACCGTTTCGACCTGCAAATGCTGGTGCAGAGCGTCCGTGGCGTCGCCCGCGGACCCGTTGCCCGCCTCGTCGCGCAGGGCGGCCGCCTCACGCACGACTGGACCCCCGAAAAGAACCAGCTGCTCGAAGAGTTCGACAACGCCGGCATCACCGCCGCGTTCATGGAGCCGCATGAAGGCGGCTACATCGAAGGCCCCAAGAACCTCGCGCTCTCCCTCATCGCCTTTGAACTGGCCTGGGTCGACGGCGGCGCCGCCACCGCGTCCCTGGCCACCCACCTCGGCCTGGCCCCCATCCACGAAAAGGGGACGCCCGAACAGCAGGCCTACTACATGGGCATCGCCGCGCCTCAGCCCGGCCGGCCTCCCAAGCGCGCTGCGTTCGCCCTCACTGAGCCCATCCCGTACGTCGGCGTCGAAACCGGAATCCTGTGCGGAAAAGTCCGGATTGCTGAATGGCCCGAGGGCGGGGAACCCATCCTCGAAGTCTCCAAACGCGGCCGCTTCATCACCAACATGGGCTTTGCCAACTTCGTCACGGCCGCCGTCGAGTCCGACGACCCGCGCCTGAAGGGCACCATGATGGTGATCCTGCATGAAGACGACCCCGGGGTCTTCGACCGCGGCACCCCCACCCGCAAGCTGGTCCACCAGCTCTCCTCCACCGCCGACCCCGTCTTCCAGTTGAAGGTCCCCGCCAGCCGCATCATCGGCGGCTACCGGGTGGCCGATGGCCAGGTGATCCCCACCTACGACCACGGCAACGTGATCGAAGCCGTCTTCCGCCGCACCCGCGTCGGTGTCGGCCTGATGACCTCGGCCAAGCTCCTCTCTGCCATTGAGCCCCTCATCCGCTACCACCGCGACCGCTTCCGGGGCTCCGGCGCCGTCGCTCCCGGCTCCCCCCGCTACGAACTCGGCCTGCAGCAGAAGGAAGACGTCACCCACCGCCTGCTCGACGTCTGGGCCACGGGTGAGGCTGGCTCCTCCCTGGGCTTCGCCACGGCGCGCATCTTCGACACCATCGACCCCGTCGAAAAGGCCAAGGACAAGTACTTCGCGGAGCAGGGCATCGGCGGCGGCACCACCGTCATCAAGGCTCTGCGCAAACGCCTGCCCGACGCCCTGGAGTTCATCGAACTCAACGGCAAGGGCGAGATGGCCCGCCAGTCCGCCCGCTACGCGGAACTGGCCGCCGATCCGGTGGTCCAGTTCATGATCGTCGACGCCGAGGCCAGCGTCCTCTGCCCGGCCACCAAGCTCTGGAACACGGGCAACGGCTCGCGCGTGATGCGCGAAGCGGTCAGCCTGATGGGCGGCTATGGCATCACCGAGGATTGCCCCGGCTTCCTCGGCTACAAGTGGATGGACACGCAGCTCGAAGCCACCTACGAAGGCCCCGAGGCCGTCCAGCGCCGCCAGCTTTCGGTGACCATGACCAGCGAGGTCTTCCTTGCCCAGTTCCGCCAGTGGACCCAGGAGATGCGCAAGGTCGCGGCCCAGGCCCCCGGCACCGGCGCCTGTACCCTCGCCTCCGCCATGAATCTCTGGGCCTGGACTCTCGACTACCTCCAGCACGGCAAGGACGCTTCCGGCCAGCGCCTCTACCAGGGCACCCGCCAGGGCGTCACGTTCCCCATGGCCGACGCGCTCTGCTGGCTGCTCTCCTCCCGCTGCCAGATCCTCGATGTGGAAAACCTGCGCCAGAACGCCGCCATGCTGCAGGACGGCGCCGAAGGCACCATTCAGTTCCTCACGGATCTCTGCCACATCCAATCCGCCCGGGCCGCCGGCGAAGTGGCGCGCATCTGCACGGAACTGGTCTACGGCTACATGCTGCACCCCTCCTGGACCCGCCCCGAGGACTGCAACAACTGCTTCCGCGAGGAAGAGCTCCAGCAGATCGAGAGCATCATCCCCGGCTCCTCCGGCTTTGTGGTCGACGTCAGGAACGATGACGGCTCGCACTCCACCAAGGCCGGCCCCTGCGTCCATGCGAGCGGCCTGAACGACTTCACGCGCCTGCGCAACAAGCTCGACGGGTGCCTTGCCGGAGCCATGCTCGCCAAGGACCGCGCCGGAGAGTCCCTCCAGAAGGTGATGATCCCGGCCGCCCTGGACTATCCGCTTTAAACCACTCCGCCGCGGAAAGGAACTCGCATGAATCCTCTGCCCAGCGACGAGCCCGAAGTCAAACCGCTTGATGCCGACATCGTCTGTGTCGGCTATGGTCCGGCGACAGCGGGCTTCCTCACGACGCTCACGCGCGGCCTGCAGGAGGAATCCGGCCAGGCGCTCGAGTCCCGCGCCATGCCCGGACTGCCGCCGCAGGTCCTCTGCTACGAACGCGCCGACGACATCGCCTTCGGTGTCTCCGGCGTCGTCACCCGGGGCCGCGCCATTCGTGCCACCTTCCCTGAACTGCCGTTGGAAGAGATTCCGATGGCCACGCGGGTCAGCGACGAGAAGCTGGTCTACCTGCTCGACCCCGTCGGTGCCAGCCGCCGTCCGGCCCTGATGCAGCTTGCCGACAAGGTTCTGCAGGCGTTCGGCGTCAAGCAGAGCGGTTGGGAGCTGCCCTACTGTCCCGACTTCCTGCACAAGCGCGACGGCTTCATCCTCTCTCTCGGCCAGTTCAATCAGTGGACCGGCCAGCAGGTGATGATGTCCGGCCTGGCGCAGATCTGGCCCTCGACGCCCGTCGCCGAAGCGCTCATCGAGAACGACAAGGTCGCCGGAGTCGTCCTGGCCGCTGACGGCACGGAGGTGCGCGCGGAGCTCACCGTCGTGGGCGACGGACCCGTCGGTCCCGTCGGCCGCCGCCTCGACGATACCATGGGCATGCCGGAAGGCCACGCCCGCGACGAATGGGCCGTCGGCATGAAGATGGTGGTCGACCTGCCCGAGTCCTGCACCCTGCCCGAAGGCACCGTCTTCCATACCATCGGCTATCCCGAACCCGAGATCTTCGGCTTCTTCTATGTCCATCCCGGCCGCGTCGCCTCGGTCGGCATCTTCGTGCCGTCGTGGCTCGAAACGCCGGCCCGCACGGCCTACCGCTATCTGCAGCACTTCGTCCAGCACCCCTACCTCTGGCAGCACCTCGAAGGGGGACGCATGCGCAGCTGGGGCGCCAAGTCGCTGCTGGAAAGCGGACGGCGCGGCGAACCGCATCTGTGCGGCGACGGCTACGCCCGCATCGGCGAAGGCTCCGGTTCGACGAACGTCCTCACCGGCTCCGGCGTCGACGAAGCCTGGCTCACGGGCACGCAACTCGCCGAGGCCGTCCTTGAGATCTATCGCCAGGGTCTGCCTTTCTCCAAGGAGAACCTGAAGGCCCGCTACGAAGCGCGCCGCCGCCGCTCCTGGCTGGAAGACGAGTCGATCATCGCTGAAAAGGCCCGCAACGGCTTCCAGCGCGGGGTCCTTACCGGTTTCATCGGCATGGGACTGGCCGGGCTCACCAAGGGCCGCGTGTTCGTGCCGCGTCCGAAAGAAGACAAGCAGCCCAGCCGCCTGGAAGATTTCTACGTCGGCCGCGTCTCGCACTCCCAGATCGAGAAGATCCGGGAACGCTGCGCCCGCGACGGCAAGCCCCTGCACGATGCCCTGATGGACGCCGCCGGCTGGCCGCCTGTCGAGTTTGACGGCCAGTTGCTGGTCTCTCACCAGGACGCGCTGCTGATGGGCGGCAAGGTCCAGGCGCCTTCCGACACACCCGACCACGTCGTCTTCCTCGAACCGGATGTCTGCATCGCCTGCCACGACAAGATCTGTATCGAGATCTGCTCCGGCGAGGCCATTCATCCGGGCTCGGGCGTGCCGGCCTTCGACCACGAGAAGTGCGTCCACTGCGGCGCCTGCCTGTGGAACTGCCCTCTGGACAACATCGAGTTCTGTGCCGCCCCCGGAGGCCTGCACAGCGCGGAGAATTGAGGTCCCGCGCCCCAGCGAGTTACTTATGCCATACCAAATCATCGTTTGCGGAGGGCTCGCGCCCGATCCGCTACAAACCCTGGAGCCGGTCACCACGCCGGCGGGCCCGGGCCTGAAGAACGAGCTGATGCTGCCCGCCGTCTTCGATCCCTGGGCCGGCCACGCACTCTACGAAGCCGCCAACCTGGCGAAGAACGTCCCCGGTTCCGTCATCAAAGTGGTGAGCATCGCCCCCAAGGCCAAGCTCCAGCAGGTGATGATGACCGTCGCGCAGAAGCTGCCCTTTGAACTGGTCCCTCTTGACGGACCCGGCGGCGGCTTCACTGACTCCGCTTCCATCGCCGCCGCCCTGGCCGACGCCATTGCCGCGATCCCCGGCCTCGACAAGTCTCAGATGCTGCTCTTCGGCGGCTGGGAATCGGCCACCCGAGGCGCCGGCGTCGTCATGCAGATGGTGGGCGAGAAGCTCGGCATCACGGAACAGTTCCTGGCTGTCGATGAGCTCAAGGTGGACGAGTCCGGCGCCCTGATCATCAAGGAACGCGTGGAAGGCGGGCGCCACCAGGTATCGAAGTGCGCTGCGCCTCCGGCCGTCCTGGCCTGGGCCACCGGCAACCTGCCTGAGCCCTCCAACCACCCGCAGACCGGCATGGCCAACATGCGTGCCATGATGCCCGCCTTGCAGAAGGCCAAGGCCGCGGCGCTGACGACCACGGTCAGCTACGCCTCAGTGGCTCTGCCTTCCGTCACCCGCCAAACAAAAATCGTGAAAGATGTTCCGGCCGCTCAGATCGCCCAGGAACTCGCAGACTGGATCAGGCAATAAGGAGCGCGTCCATGGAACCCATTCTCGTCCTACTCCACACCACCGACGAAGGCGCGCTACCTAAGGCTGCCCTGGAAACCCTGGCCGTCGCCCGCACTCTCGGTTCTTACCATCTGGCCGTACTCGGCGCGCAAGCCGCCGCCGCCGCGCAGTCTGTCTCCGAAGGCGCTCTCAGCGTGCGTGCCATCGAGGGCGATGCCGTGGCTGTGTCCCGCTACGCCACTGACGCCGCGGCTGCCCAGGCCCTCGTCTCCGCCAGCGCCGCGACGGTCGTCCTTGCCCCCTGCACCCTGCGCTTCCAGCGCGCCTTGCCGGGCGTCGCCGCGCGCCTTAACGGAGCCTGTGACACCCACGTCGTCGCCGTAGATCCGGATCTCTCCATTCACCGCTGGTACTATCGCCAGCGCATGGAAGCCACCCAGAGCCGCTCGGCCCGGCCGTGGTTCGTCCTCATCGAGCCCGGTGCCGCCGACCCCTGCGCCGCCCAGCCCGGAGCAGCCGCGGAAGTGCTGCCCTGCGCCGTGGAGACCCGCACCGAAGTCGTCGGCTACCAGTCACCCAACGCCGATCAGCAGACCATCCGCCCCGACGCGCAGCTCCTCTTTGTCGCCGGCGCCGGCTGGACCAAGAAGCAGAAGGACGGCCAGACCCATACCGACGAGGCCGGCAACCTGATCCTGAACTTTGTTCAGCACAACAAGACGTCCCTGGGCTCCTCGAAGTCCCTGGTTGACCTGTCCGGCGAAGGCCAGGCGGTGCTGCCGTTCCTCACGCACCTCCATCAGGTGGGCCAGACCGGCTCCACTCCCCGCCATCGCAAGGGCCTTTCGACCTGCTGCCACGGCGAAGAACCGCACGTGGTGGGCTGGCGCTTCATCAACGAGCGCCGCGCCATCAACCTCGACGCCGCCTGCGGCTGGGCCCGGGGCAAGGCCGACGTCCTCTACGTCGCCGACGCCTTCGAAGTCATGCGCGAGCTGGCCAAACTGCTCTAGTTCTGTGGGGACGCCGATCCTCCGTTTGCGGAGGAGATGCGGCGCCGCAAGAATCGCCTCTGCCCCTGGTCAGGATGCAGAGGCGATTCTGCGTCTGGTCGAGAAAACCACCGCCCTTGGCCCCTCCCAGGTGATATCGTTGTCGAAAATGATCACCCGTCGTACCGCCCTGGCCTCTGCTCTCGCCCCTGCTGTTCTCAAAGCCGCTCCGGCCCGCCCCAACGTCATCTTCATCCTGACCGACGATCAGGGCTACGGTGACATCTCGCTCCACGGCAATCCCCAGCTCCGTACGCCGAACATGGACGCCATCGCCCAGCAGGGCGTCCAGTTCACCCGCTTCCACGTCATGCCGGTCTGCTCGCCCACCCGCTCGTGCCTCATGACCGGGCGCTACAACTACCGCACCGGGGTCGTGGATACCTATATCGGGCGGTCCATGATGCACTCGGGGGAAGTCACGGTGGCGGAGTCGCTGGCCGCCGCCGGCTACCAGACCGGAATCTTCGGGAAGTGGCACCTGGGCGACAACTACCCTCTGCGTGCCATGGATCAGGGTTTCCAGACCGCCCTCACCCTGCGCGGCGGCGGACTCGCCCAGCCCGCCTCGCCACCCAATACCGGCTACTTCGATCCGCCCCTCGAACTGAACGGCCGGCGCGCCCTCCGCAAGGGCTACTGCTCCGATATCTTCTTCGACGAGGCCATGCAGTTCATCGAAAAGAACCGCCGCCGGCCCTTCTTCACTTACATCGCCACCAACGCGCCGCATACCCCTCTCGAGCTGAGGGAGGAGTGGGCCGAGCCATACCGCAAGGCCGGGCTCGACGAAACGACCGCCAAAATCTACGGCATGGTCGGGAATCTCGATTCCAACATCGGCCGCCTGATGGAGCACCTGCGCCGCTTGCGCCTCGACCAGAACACCTTGCTCTGGTTCATGACCGACAACGGACCCCAACAGAAACGCTTCAACGCCGGCCTGCGCGGGCTGAAGACGACGCCCTACGAGGGCGGAATCCGCGTGCCCAGCTTTTTGCGTTGGCCGGCAAAGATCCAGCCGGGCACGAAGGACGCGCGGCTCGCCGCCCACATCGACTTCCTGCCTACCGTCCTCGACGCCTGCGGGGTGCCCCTGCCCAAGGACCGCAAGATCGATGGCCGCTCCCTGCTGGCTCCTCCGGTCGAACGGACCCTTTTCTTCCAGTGGCACCGCGGAGATGCCCCCGAGGAGTTCCGGAACTGCGCGGTCCTGACCGACCGGTGGAAGCTCGTCGGCACCGACAAGCGCGAACCGGAGCTCTATGACCTGCCCAACGACCCCGGTGAATCGAAGAACCTGGCCGCGTCCGAACCAGCGATCACCCGCCAGCTCCGGCAGCAGTACAACTCCTGGTTCGCCGACGTCTCGGCCGAACGCGGCTATGATCCGCCCCGCATCTTTGTCGGCACTCCGCACGAGAATCCGGTCATCCTCTCGCGTCAGGATTGGCGCGGACCGCAGGCCTCCTGGAATGCTGACGGGCTGGGTCACTATGAAATCGACGTGCGTAGTACTACAGAGTTCGAAGTCACCCTGCGCTTCCCGCCAACGACCCAGGAGTCGACCGCGCTTCTCACCTGCGGAGCGGTCCGTCAGGAGGTGAGCGTGCCGGCCGGAGCGGTTCAGGCGGTCCTGCCCAAAGTGGTCCTGCCGCAGGGGCCGGCGAAGATAGAGGGAAGCCTCCAGCTCGCCGGCCGCCGCATCGGAGCGCACTACATCGAACTGCGCGCCGGAAAGTGACGGTGAATTGCACCGCTACCACCGGCTCTTTGTGTCGCGGAACTGCAGGAACCGTTTCCGCATCGCCCGCTTGGCGCGAAGCTCCTCGAGCTCGGCTTTGAGCTTGGACGACCGGACTTCAACGGGTTCGTCCGTCCAGGGCATGACCTCCCGCAGCCCGGGCAGGTCCATCAACAGCCACCCCTGGGGCAGCAGATGGAGCTCGCGCCGGGTCGTGGTATGCCGGCCGTGGCTGTCGTCCTCCCGCACCGGTTGGGTCAATTGAACGTTCGAACCCAATAGCTGGTTCGTGATCGTACTCTTGCCCGCGCCGGAGGAGCCCAGCAGGGCGGCGGTCTCTCCTGGCTGCAGAACCCCGCCCAGGGCTGCCGGAACATCGTCCTGCAGGGCGGAGAGGAGCACCACCTCCGCTCCGCGGGCCGCCTCGCGCGTGGCGATGGCGCAGGCGTCGGGTGCCGGGTGTTGATCCCGCTTGTTCAACACAATGCAGGCGCGGGCGCCGCTGGTCTCTACCAGGATGAGGTACCGTTCGAGCCGGGCCAGATTGTAGTCATAGTCCAAGCCCATGACAATAAAGGCCAGATCGATATTGGCCGCCAGGGGCTGAGACTCGACGCGCTTGCCGGCCGCCTTGCGCTCAATCAGGCTTTGGCGCGGCAGAATCGCTTCAATGCAATCGAGCGTGGAACGGACGGCGGCCCAGTCGCCGGTGACGGGCGCCACACTCTTGCGAGCGTGACGGACCCAATGTTCTGTATCACTTAGCTGCACAAGCCAGGAGCCGTACTCCTGGCGCAGGACGCGGCCGGGCACGCAGCCGCGCAAATGCCACTCTGCGAATTGGTCAGCCCGCTCGGGCGACCAGCCATAGGTGGAAAGCAATGGAGTTGTCCTCGAAAGACACCGCAGGCTTCGTCAGGAATCCGGGTTGGATTCAGCCGCTTCGGGTTAGAGGACAAGGACCGTCAAAGGCAAGTCACAGAATATCTCATTTCAGTGAGAGTGGCGATATACTATCCGTACCCCAATCTTCCATGACACGCACTGTTTGCGTTATCGCGCTTCTCTGGGTTGCCGGCGCCCACGCAGCCACGCCGTCCAAGCCCGTCGACTTCCAGAAGGAGGTGCGCCCGATTCTCTCCGATGCGTGCTTCCACTGTCACGGCAATGACCGGACCACGCGCATGGCTGGACTGCGTCTGGACACCCGCGAAGGAGCCTTTTCGAAGCGCAAAAACGGCGTTGTGATCGTTCCGAAGAACTCTCAAGCGAGTTTACTTCTGCAACGAATCAATAACCCGATTGCTGCGAAGAGGATGCCGCCTGAATATTCACATAAAACTTTATCAATGGAGCAGCGGGCAACCCTTCAGCGGTGGATCGAGCAGGGCGCTGAATGGAAGGAGCATTGGGCCTATTCCGCTCCCGTCAAGCAGGATTTACCGGCAGTAAAAAATGCCGGATGGGTGCGTAACTCTATAGATCAATTCATCTTAGCGAAATTGGAATCACGCGGCCTGGCGCCGGCGCCGGAAGCGGACAAGCGGACTCTCATCCGCCGGTTGTCTTTGGATCTGACCGGTCTCCCTCCAAAACCGGATGAAGTGGAAGCATTTGTTGAAGATTCCTCGCCTAACGCATACGAAAAATTAGTAGATAGATACATGGCAAGCCCGCGTTGGGGCGAGCACCGGGCCCGTTACTGGCTGGATGCGGCGCGTTACGGGGACACCCACGGAATCCACATCGACAACTACCGTGAGATCTGGCCCTATCGGGATTGGGTGATCCAGGCGTTCAACGCCAACATGCCGTTCGACCGCTTCACAAAAGAGCAGCTCGCCGGAGACCTGCTGCCCAATCCGACCCTCGAACAAAGGATTGCCACCGGCTTCCAGCGCTGCAACGTCACGACGAACGAAGCCGGCATCATTATTGACGAGTACGATGCGATTTACGCCAAGGATCGCGCCGACACGATCGGAGCCGTCTACCTGGGCCTGACCGTCGGCTGCGCCACCTGCCACGATCACAAATTCGACCCGATCCCTACGAAGGACTTCTACGCGCTGGGGGCCTTCTTCCGCAATACGACCCAGAACGTCATGGATGGCAACATCTCGGATACGCCGCCGATCGTGGTCGTTCCAAAGGCAGAAGACCGGTCGCGTTGGGATGCGATTCGCGGGCGTGAGGCTGCGTTGATCGAGCAGCTCACGAACCGCCGCCAGGCGCTCCGGGGGAGTGCCCAGGCCGGCCCGTCAAAGGCCAGCCTGGCTCTGGAGCCGAATGGTGCGATTCAAGTAATATCTGATGGGTCCGTGGTTAACATGCCGTTTACAAAGGGCTTGTCTCTGGGTGGATCTCCTTGGCCGGAGCGCACCGCGCTGCACTTTGGTCCGGAGTCCCAACTCGAGATTCCGCCCACCTCGCTCGGCGTCCACGACCCGTTCACGCTTAGCGCGTGGTTCTATTACCCGCATGGAGAATCGACCTACACCATCGCCTCCCAGTTGGACACCAGCGTCAAGGACAAGAATCGAGGCTGGATGTTCTTCGTCAGCGGCCGTGTCGTGGGGATGCGGTTTTACGGCGATGGCGGCAAATCGATGGAGGTGCGCGGCGGGCATCTCGATCAGGTTATGCCGGGCACCTGGAACCACCTGGTGATGACCTACGACGGCACCGGAGAAGCCCTCGGAGTACGGTTCTTCCTGAACCAAAAAGAGATTGGCACTCAAAGGGATGCAGGGGCAACCATTAAGGGAAACTTCAGGGCGGATGTGCCCTTAAAGCTGGGCAATCCGAAGCGGGAAGAGGACGGCGCTATCGCCGACTTCCGTATCTTCCGGCAAGCCCTGTCCCTCCAGGAAGCTTCTCTCCTGAATCCAGGTGAGCCGGCGTCCCTGGCGCTGTTCAACCGGCTTCAGGAGGATGCGGCTTATCAGGCTGCATCGAAAGAACTTCATGACCTCGATATGGAACGCCGGGCGATCCGGAAGCGGGGCGCCATCTCGCTTGTCATGGAAGAGCGGACCGACCAGAAACCCTTCGCGCATGTCCTGTATCGAGGCATGTATGACCAGCCTCGCGCCAAGGTGGAAGCGAATACTCCGTCCGTGCTGCCGCCCATGCTCAGCTCGATGCCCCGCAACCGGCTGGGCCTGGCCGAATGGTTGATGTCTGCGGAGAATCCGCTGACGGCCCGGGTGACGGTGAACCGCTTCTGGCTGCAGCTCTTCGGCGACGGCATCGTGAAGACGGCAGACGACTTCGGGTCGCAGGGCGAGGCCCCGGTGAACCAGCCGCTGCTGGACTGGATGGCCGTCGAATTCCGTGAAAACGGCTGGGATGTGAAGAAGTTCTTCAAGCTTCTCGTGATGTCCTCCACTTACCGCCAGCAGGCATTGACGACGCCCGAGAAGCTCGAGAAGGATCCCGAGAACCGGTTGCTCTCCCGCGGACCCCGCTACCGGATGGAAGCAGAGATGATCCGCGACTATGCGCTGGCTGCCAGCGGTCTGCTGACTCCGGCTATCGGCGGACCCAGCGTGCGGCCTTACCAGCCGGCGGGCGTCTGGGAAGCCGTCGCGATGGAAGGCAGCAACACCAGGCATTACAAAGAGGATGAGGGCGACAAGCTGTACCGCCGCAGCCTCTATACGTTCTGGAAGCGCAGCGCTCCGCCGGCCTCGATGGAGATCTTCAATGCTCCGACTCGCGAGACCTGCACGGTCCGGCGGGAACGGACGAATACACCGCTGCAGGCGCTGGTCACGATGAACGATGAGCAGTTCGTGGAAGCGGCCCGCGCGCTCGCTACCCGGGCGATCGAGAGTGCCAAAGCGAACGTGGACCGGCAGCTCGGGTTTGTGGCCGAAAATCTGTTGGACCGGCCCTTGAGCGAGAAAGAACTCTCTGTCATTAAAGCATCATACAAAGAATTCTTGAAGTACTACGATACTCAGCCGGCTGATGCAAAGAAGCTGGTCCACGTAGGGGCCAGCAAACCGGACGAAGCTGTGCCTGAGGTCGAACTGGCTGCCTTGACCATGGTGACCAACCAGCTCATGAATCTTGACGAGGTGCTGACGAAATGAACGAGATGACTCGGCGACGCCTGCTGAGCGCGGGGGCTCGCGGCTTCGGTGCCCTGGCTTTGCAGCAACTGCTCAGCGCCGACTCCGCCAGGCCGCAACTGCCCAACTTCCCGCCTAAGGTGAAGCGGGCCATCTACCTGCACATGGTGGGCGCCCCGCCGCAGCAGGAGACTTTCGATTACAAACCGACGATGAAGTCGTGGTTCGATAAGGACTTACCGGACTCCATCCGGCAGGGCCAGCGGCTGACGACAATGACGTCGAACCAGAGCCGGTTCCCCATCGCTCCGTCGGTGTTCAACTTCAGCCAGTGCGGGCAGTCCGGTGCCTACGTCAGCGAGCTGCTTCCTTATATGGGCAAGATGGCGGACGATATCGCCATCATCCGCTCCATGCACACCGAGGCGATCAACCACGAGCCGGCGATGACCTTCATCCAGACCGGGTTCATGATCGCCGGTAAACCGTGCATCGGGTCGTGGATCGCTTACGGTCTGGGCAGTATGAACCGCGACCTGCCCACCTTTGTCGTTTTGAACGCAACCCATTCCAATCCAAAGGCAAACGTCCAGGCGATCTCGGCCCGGCTGTGGAGTTCCGGGTTTCTTTCGGGCCAGTATTCCGGTGTGGCGCTACGTGCGGCCGGCGATCCTGTTTTGTACATCAACAACCCGGATGGAGTGCCGCCGGAGATCCGCCGCAAGATGCTGGACGGGCTGGGCCAGTTAAACCAGATGGAGTTTGACCGGTTGCACGACCCGGAGACCCGGGTCCGTATCGAACAGTACGAGATGGCCTTCCGGATGCAATCGTCCGTACCTGAACTAACGGACCTAAGTAAAGAGTCCGAAGCCACTTACAAGTTGTACGGCGAGGATTCGAAGAAGCCCGGTACCTTCGCCAACAGTGTCCTGATGGCTCGTCGCCTGATGGAGCGGGGTGTGCGTTTCGTGCAAATCTACCACCGTGGGTGGGACGTGCATGGGAATCTGCCGGAGGTGCTGCCGTCGCAGTGCAAGGATGTCGACCAGGCCTCCTACGCGCTGGTACAGGATCTGAAGCAGCGTGGGATGTTGGACGACACGCTGGTGATCTGGGGCGGGGAATTCGGGCGGACGATCTACTCCCAGGGCAAACTGACCGATAAAGACTACGGCCGCGACCACCACCCCAGGTGCTTCAGCCTCTGGCTCGCCGGCGGCGGGATCAAGGGCGGTACGGTGTACGGAGAGACCGACGAGTTCAGTTACAACATCGTGCGGGATCCGGTACATGTGCGCGATCTGCAAGCCACTTTATTGCATCAGTTCGGTATCAATCATGAAACCTTTACTTACAAGTATCAGGGCCTTGATCAGCGGCTGACCGGTGTCGAGAAGGCGACGGTGGTGAAGGGGATTCTGCGGTAGCTACCGCTCGAAGGCGACATGGTCGCCCTGAACGTAGACCTGACTGAAGTAGCGGGTGGCCAACAGGCCGTCCTCCGGACGAGTGCCCGGCAGGACTCCGGCGGTTGGCTCATTCAGACGGACGAACCCAATTTGGAGCCACGGGATTTTGCCAAGCCGGGCCGAACTGCTGCCGGCATGACTCGAGGCCAGGGCCGGTCCGGCGTCCGTCATCGGGAGGGGCCGCTTGGGCCACAGGACAATCTCGGAGGCACCGGAATCCACAATGAGCCGGAGCGTCCGGCCCCCGGGTGCCTTGGCTTTGACCGCCATGCGGCCATCGATCCACTCCACGGGCAGGGTGTTCCTCTGGGGGGTGGGGAACTCTCCGAAGGTCACGAGCCCGGCCCGGGTGTCGATGCGGTAAGAGTGTCCGGCGAGGAAGCTCTGGCCGAGGATCCCCTCGACCCCCTCCGGAAGAGCCCAATCGCACCAAAGCACTTCGACATCCGGGGCTTGCGCACCTTCGGCGGAAACCTGTGCTTTGGCCGTGGCCGGGACCAGGCGGGTGCCCGAGGCGGTGACCAGTTCTACCCGGTAGTCCGGTTTGAGCCCGAGCGCTTTGGCAAGCCGCATACTGAGAAGGGTGCTGCCGGCCCCCGTGTCGACGGCGAAGTGAAAAGGACCTCTTCCATTGACATGAACTTCCGCCTTGGGCATCCCTTCCGCGAATCCGAACGTCCAACCCCAGACCAGGAACAGGCACAGAGCCATTTTCATTACGGCAGAGTATGGTTAGTTGCTCCGACCGGTCGTGATGGAAGCATGATGAATTGGTGATCTTAGTGGAAAGTCTTTCGTATCAATTTGATGACATAGTGATCGAGCCGTGGTCGCACCGCCTGCTGCGAGGCGGGACCGTGTTGGAAGTTGAGCCCAAGGCGTTCCGCGTCATGTTGTACCTGGTGGAGAACCGGGGCCGCGTGGTACCCAAGGACGAGCTGGTGCAGGCCGTATGGGAGGGTGCGTTCGTCTCGGACAACGCCCTGACGAGGGTCATCGCGCAATTGAGAAAGCAACTGGGCGACACCGCCCGGGATTCGCGGGTGATCGAGACGGTCCCAACGATTGGGTACAGATTCCTGCCCGAAGTCAGGATGGTGGAGAAGGCACCGGTCCCCCCGCCTGCGAAGAAGCCCGGCTGGCGATGGCTGGCTTGCCTGGCGGTGATTCCCCTCCTGGGCGGCGTGGTGTGGCTGCGGCGGGAGCAGGTGGTGTCGGTGGCGCCGCAACTCGTGCAGGTCACGACTTCGACAGGTGTCGATATTTACCCTTGCCTCTCGCCGGACGGAGGCTCGATTGCGTATTCATCGGACCGGTCCGGGCGGTTCGAGATCTATGTCCGGTCGCTGGCAAAGGGTGGGAGTGAGTTGCAGGTCACGAATGACGGGATGCAAAATCTACAACCGTCATGGTCGCCCGATGGCCGGTACCTGGCGTTCACTTCCCAGCGGCGCGGCGGGATCGGGGTGGTGCCGGCGCTGGGCGGCGTGACGCGGATGGTGACCGATTTCGGGTCGGAGCCGGCGTGGTCTCCGGACGGGCGCGAGATCGCCTTCGAGTCGGAGGGGGTCTACTCGCTGTCGCCGCTGGACCAGTTGCCGAGCGGTGCGTCGACCATCTGGACGGTGGAGGCGCAGGGCGGGACACCGCGGCAGGTGACCAGGCAGTACAAACCCCAGGGCGCACATTCGAACCCAATGTGGACGGAGGATGGACACATCCTCTTTATGACGACCACCCGGATGGTGTGGCCCGAGCTGTGGTCCGTGGATCGACTGGGCGGCTCCGCCGAACTCGTAAAGCTGCCTGCACCCCTGGTGGGTGGGGTGGCCTATTCGGCGGGCAGCCGAACCCTGTACTTTGTCAGTCCGAGCGGACACGACGCTTTGAGCATCTACCGGGTGGGACTGAACGGGACCCGGACCGCGGGGGAAGCGCAACGGGTGACGGCCACGATGCCGTCGAAGATCCCGCGGGATCCGGCGGTGTCGCGGGACGGCTCGACGGTGGCGTTCACGGTGAGCAGTCTGACGACCTCGCTCAATGAGATCCCGGTCGAGGGAGGCAGGCAGAAGGTGCTGCTGCAGGATACGAGCTGCCGGAATTCGTTTCCGGTGTTCTCGCCGGACGGGTCCAAGATTGCGTACTTTTCCAGGCGGTTTGGTGAGCAGGGCGACTTCTGGCTGATGGATGTGGACGGGCGGCACCCGCGCCAGGTGACAACCCTGCCTCCCGGAGAGCGGATGCCGTCCTGGACTCCGGACGGAAAAGAGCTGGCCACCCTGTGCAAAGACGGAGAACAGTTCAAGATGTGCTTTACCTCCCTGGAGGGGGTATTGCGCATGGTGCCGGTGGAAGGCAAACCCAACGCCTGGGCCCGCGTTTCTCCGGATGGACGGAGGGTGGTGACGCAAAGGACGGATGAAGAGGGCACGCGGAGCCTCTGGGTCGAGGAACTGGGAAAGGGCCCGGCGCGGCAGATCACGCCGAAGGAGATGTCGATTGGCTTCCCGCTTTGGGCGCCGGACGGGCGCTGGGTGGTGGGCGAGTTCCATCAGGGCGAGAACACAAACGTGATGATGGTGCCGGTGGAGGGCGGGGCTCCGGTATTGCTGACGGAAGGCCGCGGGCATGCGTGGCCGGCGGGCTGGGCTCCGGATGGGGACCGGGTGGTGTATGCGGGGTTCCGGGACGGCGACTGGAACCTATATTGGACTTCGCGCAGCACGAAGCGGACGCAGCGGTTGACGGAGAACGGCTCGCTGGCGGTGTATGTGCGGTATCCGACGTGGTCGCCCAATTCGGACAAGATTGTATTCGAGCGGGGCGAAGTAAAGAGCAACATCTTTTTGCTGCAGGAGCGCTGAGACGGCTGCGCCCGGTGCCAGGGTTTCGCTAACATAAGCGGTGCGAATAGGAGTATTGGCCCGCTGGACGCGGCCATGCTGCGGCAAGGATCTCCATGCTCGAAGTGCGGGACCTGATCAAGACCTTTGAGAGCCCGGGCGGGCCGGTGCAGGTGCTGCGCGGGCTGACCCTGGAGGTGGAACAGGGCAGCGGAGTGGCCGTGGTGGGTCCTGGCGGCAGCGGCAAATCGACGCTGCTGCAGATCCTGGGCACGCTGGACCGGCCGACGAGCGGCGTGGTGAAGGTGGGCGGCGTAGATCCGTTCGCGCTGGACGACGCGGGGCAGGGGAAGTTCCGGAATGAGCAGGTTGGCTTCGTCTTTCAGGACCACTGCCTGCTGCCGCAACTGACGGTGCTGGAAAACGTGATGGTGCCGTTGATGATCGGGCCGGAGGACACGATGGGTCCGCAGCGGGCGCGCAAGCTGCTGGAAGAGGCAGGGCTCAGCGGACGGCTCAACGACAAGCCTTCGAGCCTTTTGGCCGGCGAAAAGCAGCGGGCGGCGGTAGCGCGGGCCATGGTGCGCGGGCCGAAGCTGCTGCTGTGCGACGAACCGACCGGAAGCCTGGACAGCGCGGCGGCCAACGAGGTGGCGGAGCTGTTGGAGAAGCTGCGCCAGGAGTATGGGGTCACGCTGGTGCTGGCGACACACAATCAGGTGATTGCGTCGAAGCTGGCCCGGCGAATGCTGTTGACGGACGGGCGTCTGTGACGCGGCTGCAGTACCTGTGGCGGTCGATGGTGTACTACCAGCGATCGCACCGCAAGGCGATGCTGGGCGCCGCGGCGGCGACGGCGGTGATCACGGGGGCGCTGCTGACGGGCCATTCGGTACGCAGCAGCCTGCGCGCCCTGGTGGTGGAGCGGCTGGGCGGGACGGAATACACTCTCACCTCGCGCGGGTACTTCCGGCACCAGGTGGCCGGGATTTTCCGTCCGGACTGGCGGAGTTGCGGCCTGATTGCGGCCGAGGGCCTGGCGTCGCAAGGGCGGTCGGGCCGCAGCGCGAAGGTGACGGTGTATGGGGTGGACGACTCTTTTTATGAATTCCACGGCCAGGCGGGTCACGCGCCGGCGGGCGGGGCAGCGTACCTGAGCAAGGCCCTGGCGGCGGAGCTGGGGGCGACGGCGGGCTCGCGGATCTCCGTGCTGGTGGAACGGCCGTCGACGATCCCGCGCGAGGCTCCGCAGGGGACAAAGGACGGCACCGCGGCTGTGCTGGAAATCGCGGTGGCGCAGGGTGTGCAGCCGGCCAGCCTGGGCGATTTCTCACTGCAGCCGGAGCAGGGTGAGGTGCGGGCGGTGTTTGTGCCGCTGGGCTGGCTGCAGCATGAGCTGCACGTCCCGAATGAAGTGAACGTGGTGCTGTTGAACGGACCGCGCGGCGGGGCGGACCTGGCGGCTCGTTTGAAGGCTAAGTTCCAGATGGAAGACGTGGGGCTGCGGTTGCGGCACCGTGCATCGACCGATGAGATGGTGCTGGAGCACGAGAGCACCATACTGGACGACCGGATGGCGGATCGCGCCGTTGAGACGGCCAAGGAGTTGGGCGTGCTGGCCCGGCCGTCGCTGGTGTCCTGGGTGCGAACCATCTCGGCGGGCGGGCATTCGATCCCCTATTCGGCGGTGGCGGCACTGGACGATGCTTCGATGGCGGAGATCCATCACGACCAGCCGCTGCCGAAGACGAAGAAGCTGCCGATTCTGATCAACGACTGGGCGGCGGTGGACCTGGGTGTGAAGCAGGGCGATACGGTGACGCTGGAGTTCGCGGCGGGCGAGTCGAACTGGGCGCCGAGACAGACGCAGGCTCAGTTTGAAGTGGCGGGCGTGGTGCCGATGGTGGGGCTGGCGGCGGACCGGGATTTCGTGCCGCCGATGCCGGGTTTCACCGATGAGAAGCTCATGGCGAAGTGGGCGGCTCCGTTTGCCGTGGATGCGCGGCGCATCCGGCCGCGCGATCAAATGTACTGGGATTTGTTCCGGACGACGCCGAAGGCGTGGATCCCGCTGGAAGCGGGGCGAAAGCTGTGGGGGACGCGGTTCGGGTCGTACACGTCGGTGCGCTTCATGCAGGATGAGCCCCAGCTGCGGAGCCTGTTGCGGTCGGAGATTGTGCCGCTGGCCGGGCTGTTCACGATCCAGGCGGTGCGGCGCCAGAGTCTGGAGGCGGCGGCGGGGTCGACCAATTTCGGAGAGTACTTCACGTATTTCAGCTCGTTCCTGGTGTTCGCGGCGATTCTGCTGATGGTGCTGATTCTGAGGCTGGGCGTGGAGAAGCGGGACCGGGAGACCGGACTGCTGCTGGCGCTGGGCTTCCCGGCGGACTGGCTGATGCACCTGTTTGAGGTGGAAGGGCTGGTGGTGGTGGCCCTGGGTGTGGCGGCGGGCGTGGTGCTGTCGCCGGTGTATGCAGCGTTCATCCTGACGGGCCTCAAGAGCTGGTGGAACGGTGCGATCGGCACGCAGTTGCTGCATCTGAGCCTGCACGGGCCCTACCTGGTGGAGGGCGCCGTGGCGGGAGCGGCGGCAGCGGCGCTGGGCGTCTGGATGTCGATGCGGAACTGGGAGGGGCTGGCTCCGAAGGCGTTCCATATTGGGGAGACGGCGGAAGGAGCGGCTCCGGGCTGGCTGAAGCCGACCGGCTGGCTGACGCTGGGCGCGGCGATCACGCTGGTTGGATTGTCGGTGTTCCACACGATCGCGGCGCGGACCGGATTCTTTGCGGCTGGAGCGTTTCTGCTGGCGTCGATCACGATCTGGCTGGACTGGCTGCTGCGGCAGCCCTATCCTTCCTTGGTGGCGATTCCCGGGAAGCGCGCCCTGCTGCGGCTGGCGTTGCGGAACCTGTCCTGGCGGCGCAGACGGACGGTGCTGAGCCTGGCGCTGATTGCGCCGTGCGCGTTTCTGCTGGTGGCGATGGAGACGTTCCGGCAGAAGGAGACGCAGGAAGGAACAGGTGGTTTTGCCCTGTATGCGGAGTCACAGGCTCCGCTGGTGTATGACGGCGGGACGCCGCAGGGTGTGAAGCAGATGGGGCTGGAGGCGGCGGGTCCGCTGAAGTGGGCCCGGTTCCGGCTGCGGCCGGGCGACGATGTGAGCGGGCTCAATCTCTACATCCCGAAAGATCCGCGGATTCTGGGTGTGCCGGAGAGTTTCCTGCGTTCGAACGGCTTCCAGTTTACGGCCTCGACGGGCGAATCGGCCGAGACGCAGGCGAATCCCTGGCTGCTACTGGAATCGCAGATGAATGGCGGGACGATTCCGGCGATTGTGGACCAGAATTCATTGGCGTATGTGCTGCATAAGAAGTTGGGGGACGATCTGGAGGTGGCGCGCGAGGGGGCTCCGCCGCTGCGATTGAAGCTGGTGGCGGCGCTGCGGGGCAGTGTGTTCCAGAGCGAGATCCTGATTAGTGAGAAGAACTTTGTCAGGTTGTACCCGCATGTGACGGGCTGGCGCGTGTTTCTCCTGCAGGGTCCGCTGGAGGCGGGGCAGGCGCTGGAGAGGGCGCTGAGCGCGTATGGGTTCGCGGTGCGGCCGGCGCGGGCGAGGCTGGCGGATTATCACCGGGTGGAGAACACGTATTTGAGCGCGTTCCAGGTGCTGGGTGTGTTGGGGCTGTTACTCGGGACGGCGGGGCTGGGCGTGGTGATGATGCGGAACGTCTGGGAGCGGCGGCGGGAGTTCGCGATGCTGCGGGCGGCGGGTTATGAGCCGTGGCAGTTGTCGAGGATGATCCTGGCGGAGACGGCGGCGGTGCTGGCGGTGGGTTTGCTGGCGGGGTTCCTGAGTGCGCTGGTGGCGGTGGGGCCGGCGCTGGCGGGAGAGGGATCGGGCTGGCCGGTGCTGGCGATGTTCGGAGCGTTGATGCTGGTGTTTGGGGGTGGAGTGGGGGCGGCGTGGGTAACGGCGCGGGCCGCGATACGGATGCCGATGGTTGGCACGTTGAGGGCGGAATAGTAGAATCCGGGGTGGGGCGCAGATCAGCTGGCGGAAAGCGAGATCCCGGCCGAACAAAAGCAGTGCGGAATGCGTATGAATGAGAAGACCGGTATGAGAACGAGAATCCTCATTATCCTGATGATTCCGCTGCTGAGCGTCGCGTGGGGCTGTTCCCGGCACGATCGCCGGCATGTGCGGGACGATATGCGGGAGGCGGCTTCGGAAGTCCGCCAGGCGGCGCGCGAGGCCGCGCATGACATGAAGGAAGCCGCCCGGGAAGTGAAGTCCTCGACGCGGGAAGCCCAGGAAGAACTGGCGAAGGCGACCCGGGAGGCACGGGACGAGGCGCGGAAAGCGCATCGGGAACTCCGGGACTCCGTGCGGGACGCGGCACAGGATGCACGGCAGGAGTCCAGAGAAGCGGCGCGGCGGGCTCGGGAAGAGGCCCGGCGGGCGGCGGAAGACGCGCGCAGGCTGCCTCGCGAACAGTAGGACCGGCCCCTTAAGCTTTGCGT
This sequence comes from Acidobacteriota bacterium, assembly GCA_017307505.1. GTDB lineage: Bacteria > Acidobacteriota > Terriglobia > Bryobacterales > Bryobacteraceae > Paludibaculum. The sequence goes on from JAFKEE010000049.1 coordinate 80,014, forward strand.
AGCCCGGCCATGGCCCAGGCGGCGAGGCCGAAGGCAGTGAGCAGGAAGATGGTGGGCGGCCAGACGAAGTAGTTGACGGAGATCGCTGACAGGATGAGCAGGCCGGCGAGATAGATGCGCGTCAGGCGGCGGAGGTTGGGACGGTCGTCCTGCAAAGCCCTGGACGCTACCAGGATGATGGCTGCGATCATCATAGGTGTAGCGGCCATGACAAGACTAAACCCCAGATAGATGCTGGTCATGCTGCGATCGACGGGCCAGTCGCCCAGCATGTAAGTGTTCATCGTGGTGACCAGCACGCGAGTCTTCTCGTCCGAGGGACTCTTCCACTCCTTGAGCCCGGCAATATGACCCACGGTGTGCGTCAAACCCATGGCAAACAGGACCCAGGCGCTAACGCGCAGAGAGAGTGGAGCTTGCATCGAACCAAGAGTAGAGCAGCAGGGGTCGCATTTTCAAGTGAGGATGAGGCAGAATAGGGCCGGACGCTATGGATCATTTACCACCGGCATGGATTGCGATGGGCGAGTCGCTGCTGATCGGCCTGATTGTGGGCATCGAGCGGGAAACCGACCGGAAGGAGCGGCACGCGGGCCTGCGGGATTTCATCGGAATCGGCCTGGCGGGCGGAGTCTGCGGGATTCTGAATGTGCCGTGGCTGACATGCGCGGCATTGCTGGCGATTACGGCGCTGGTGGCGATTTTCCGGATCCAGACACCGGGCCGGACGGGCATCACGACAGAGATCGTGGCGGTGGTCACCTTTCTGCTGTGTGTGCTGACGGCGACGCCGGGGCTGGTCTGGGGGTCGGCGCTGGCCATCGCGTTGACCGTGATTCTGGCCCTGTTCCTGGATGCGCGGGATCCGTTGCGGAAGTTCCTCCTGGAGTCGTTGACAGAGGGCGAGTATTTCGACACGCTGCGGTTCCTGGCGGTTATTTTTGTGATTCTGCCGGTGCTGCCGGAGGGGAGCTATGGCCCGTACCAGTTCTTCGAGCCGCGGAAGGTGTGGATTTTCGTCATTCTGGTGTGTTCGATCTCTTACCTCGGCTATTTCCTGCAGAAGTTCATGGGGGAGGAGCGCGGTCTGCCGCTGACGGCGGTGCTGGGCGGGATCGGTTCGACGACGGCGGCGACCACGGCATTTGCGCGGCAGGCGCAGGAGGAGCCCGAGCGGAGCCGCAGTCTGGCGATGGCGACCGTGCTGGCGAATACGGTGCAGTTCCCCAGAGTGGCGGCGCTGCTGTGGCTGGCCGGTGGTCCGCTGGCGATGGCATGCGTCCCGCTCCTGTCGTTGATGTCGCTGGCGGGGCTGGTGGCGACGTGGTGGTTGAGACGAAGCATCACGGCTCCCGCGCTGCCCACGCCCGAGGCCGTGAAGCTGAGCAACCCGCTGCGGTTGGTGCCGGCGATCCAGTTCGGTGTGCTGTACGCCGTGGTCCGGTTGGTGGCGCGCGGCATGACGACCGAATTCGGGACGTCCGGTTTGCTGGCATCGAGCGCGATTGGCGGATCGATGGATGTGGACGCGATTGCGTTCACTCTGGCCGGTCTGTTGCGTGACGCGCAGACGGCAGCCTGGCTGGCAGTGGCGGGCGTTCTGATCTCCCTGACGGCGAATGCGATCTTCAAGGCAGCCGTGGGGTACAGCATCGGCGGGCGCACGTTTGGGCTGCGGGTTGTGGGTGGATTCCTGGCGATGTACCTGACCGGGGCGGCGGTGTGGCTGGCGCAATGGTGACGGCGGGCTAAACGTTTGCGGGCGGCGCGCCGATGGTGGGGATAGCGGGCGCCGGATGTGGTCCGCTGAGACGACCAGCCGAGCCATGTCCACCTATCTCTCCACTCCTGGCCAGAATGCGGAGGCGCTGAGCGCGCCTGGCCTGGCCGCGCAGGAATCCGCCTGGCGGCGCTGGCTGTGGCCTTCCCTTTTTGACGTGATCGTGGTCGTGCTGCCGCTGTGGTTCTTTGCGCTTTCGGGTGATGTAGCGTCGGCGCTGTTGTCGGATGGGGATACGGGCTGGCATATCCGGACGGGGGACTGGATCCTGCAGCACAGGCAGTTTGTGCGGGAGGACCTGTTTTCGTTCAGCAAAGCCGGTCAGCCGTGGTTTGCCTGGGAGTGGCTGAGCGACATCCTTTTTTCGCAGCTGCATTCGGCGATGGGCATGAAGGGCCTGGTGTTGTTGACGATTGCCTTGTCGTCGCTGTACCTGGCGCTGCTCTTCCGGCAGATGGTGTGGCGCGGGGCGAACATTTTCATTGCGTTTCCGCTGGCGATGCTCGGATTTGGGGCGGCGAGTGTCCATCTGCTGGCGAGGCCGCATGTCTGGACGATGGTGCTGCTGGCGCTGTCGGGCTGGCTGATCCAGCGGGATCTGAAGAGTCCGGACCGGCGGATCTGGCTGCTGGTGCCGTTGACGGTGGTCTGGACGAATTTGCATGGCGGTTGGCTGGCGCTGGTAGCGGTGCTGGGCCTGGTAGCGGCGGCCAAAGCGGGCGAGACGCTGCTGGGGACCGGGTCCTGGAAGAGTGTAAGGCGGTATGGCGGGCTGGCGGCGGGGTGTCTGGCTGCGTCCCTGGTGAATCCGTACTCGTGGCACCTGCATGCGCACGTCCTGGAGTACCTGAACGCGGCGTGGGTGAAGGAGCTGACGAACGAGTTCAAGTCTCCGGTATTCCGTACGGAGAACATGATGATGTTCGAGCTGGTGCTTCTGGGGTCGCTGGTGGCTGCCGGGCAGATGCTGCGGCGGCGGGAGCTGGTGGGTCCGGCGCTGATCCTGTTCTGGGCGCACTCGAGCCTGGTGTCGGCGCGGCATATTCCGCTGTTCCTGACGCTGGCGCTGCCGGCGGTGGCGGAGGAGCTGGGGCGGCTGTGGCAGGCGTGGACGGACGGGGCGGGGAAGAAGTCGATGGCGGGCATACTGCGCGGGATGGCACAGGATGCGCAGCCGGCGATCGCGCGGGCGAGCGTGTGGGCGGTGGTGCCGTTCCTGGCGGCTCCGTGGGCGCCCATCCGGTGGCCGGACAATCTGGCGGCGGAGTCGTTTCCGATCCAGATGGTGGAGCGGCACAGGCAGGAACTGGTGCGGGCCCGGGTGTTCACCTCCGACCAGTGGGGCGACTATCTGATCTACCGGTCTTCTCCGGAGCAGAAGGTGTTTGTGGACGGCCGGGGGGACTTCTACGGGGAGAAGCTCGCGCGCGATTACTGCGACCTGCTGAACGCTCCGTACACCTGGCGGCAACTCACTCACAAATATGGCTTTACGGCCTTTCTGGTGGAGCGGAAGAGCCCGCTGGCGAGTGTCCTGAGACAGGCGCCCGAGTGGCGGCTGGCCGATGAGGATGCAAAGGCCCTACTCTTTCTGCCCAGGAAGTGAATCCGGACTAATTGTTTCTCCGGTCCGCGCCGATCTATCCCTAGGGGACATCTCGGGTCCCAGCCTCAGGAGGATCGTGCGGTCACATGGCTTCTTCCAGCAATCCCATTGCGGGTGAGAGTGCGGCTATCGCGGTGCCCGGCAGTGGACTTGGCTCCCTGGAGCAGGGCCGGTTGTCGCGCTGGCTGCTGCCGTCGCTGTTCGACCTGCTGTTCATCTCGCTGCCGTTCTGGTTCTTCGGGTTGGCGGACGGAGGCACGGGCCTGCTGCTGTTCGACGGGGATACGGGCTGGCATATCCGGACCGGCGACTGGATCCTGCAACACAAACAATTTGTGAGCGGGGATATTTTCTCGTTCACGAAGCCGGGGCAGCCCTGGTTTGCCTGGGAGTGGCTGTCCGACATCCTCTTCTCGCTGCTGCACTCGGCGGCCGGCATGAAGGGGGTGCTGCTGTTCGGCATCCTGTTCGCAGCGTTGTTCTGCGGGCTGATCTTCCGCCATATGGTGTGGCGGGGGGCCAATATTTTCATTGCTTTACCTCTCGCGCTGATGGGTTTCGGGTCAGCTACGGTGCACCTGCTGGCGCGTCCGCATCTGTGGACGCTGTTGCTGGTGGCGGCCTGTGGGTGGCTGATCCAGGTAGACCTGAGGAAGCCGACGAAGTGGATCTGGGCGCTGGTGCCGGTGACCGCGGTTTGGACGAACCTGCACGGCGGGTGGCTGGCTTTGATCGCGATTCTGGGCCTGGTGGCGGTGGGGACGGCGCTGGAGGCGTGGTGCGGGTCGGCGGCCTGGGCGACGGTAAAGCGCTATCTTGCGCTGGCCGCGGCGTGCCTGGCGGCATCGCTGCTGAACCCTTACGGGTGGCGCCTGCATGCGCACATGGCCGAGTACCTGAGCGTGGCCTGGATCAAGGACATGGTGAGCGAGTTCCAGTCGCCCAGCTTCCGGTCAGAGAACATGTCTCAATTTGAGCTGATTATGCTGGCGTCGCTGGTGGCGGCGGGCCTGGCGCTGCGGCGGAAGCAGTTTGTGGGACCGCTGCTGATCCTGTTCTGGGCGCACTCGTCGCTGGTGTCGGCCCGGCATATCCCCATTTTTGTTGCCTTGGCCCTGCCATTTCTGGCCGATGAGATCCAGGGAGCCTGGATGGCCTGGACGAGCGGAGCAGGGAAGAAGTCGACATTGGGCATCCTGCAGGGTTTGGCGCGCGAGGCGCAGCCGGGCCTGCACCGGACGAGTGTCTGGGCGGTGATCCCCTTTGTTTTGATTGCGTTGCCGATTCTGCCGATCCCCTGGCCGACGGATTTCCCAAGTTTCCGGTTCCCTACGAAGATCGTGGCGCGGCATGCGGACCTGTTGAAGACGTCGCGCGTGGTGACGGAAGACCAGTGGGCGGATTACCTGATCTACCGGTTCTATCCAGAGCAAAAGGTCTTTTTTGATGGACGCAGTGATTTCTACGGCGAGGCACTGACGAAGGAGTATGCGCAGATGATGGCCGGGGAATATCGCTGGAAAGAGGTCGTGCGGAAGTACGGATTCACCGCGGCATTGCTGAAGGCTAAGTCTCCTCTTGCGACGATTTTGAAGGAATCGGGGGAATGGCAGGTGGTGGAAGACGACGGCAAGGCGATCGTATTCCGCCGGCAGGCAGGGGCAAGTGTTGCAACGGCTCGGGCGCGTAGCGAAAACACGGATGCGGGGGCTAATGAAAATCCTTGAGACAGCCGAAAGATGCACAGGAGACAATGATGACCCCAGGCGCAGCGATATCCCGGATTGAGATGGAAGCACCGCTGGCGAATGCGGTAGCCCGCGGACTGACGGCAGACTGCGAATGGCGGCTGCCCTCGGGTGAGGATTTGATCTCCTTTGCGCTGGCAACAGGCTTCGCTGCCGGGCCCTTATTGCCCGGTCCGGTGGCGCCGGTGAGCGAGCGGGGCTCCGAATTAGCGAGGAGCGGCCGTTCGCGGAGGCGCATGTGACGAGTTCGACGGAGGCAGTCAGTGGTACAGACTGCCCGCAGGCGACGCGGAGTCGAGCCGGAAGTGGAGTCCGGCCGTTTTACTCCGCCAGCCTATCGATGATGCAACGCGGTGATGTGGAGACACGATCCACGGCCCACGGGGCTGGACATCGAAATTGGATGGCAAAGCGCCTTTTACCGGTGACGGTGGAGGCCATGGATCAGGAGGCAAGGATATGGATCGCAGGTTTCTAACAGTACTCGGGGTGAGTCTGGTGTTTGCGCTGGTCGTCAGCAGCATCTTTTACCAGATGACCTCGCGGGCCAACGGCCCCAAGAAGCAGGAGGTCAGCGACCTGCGAGACATGGTTATCGCCGCGCGGCCGCTGCCGGTGGGCCTCACCGTCAAGACGGCAGACGTGAAGGTAATCAAAGTCCCGGTCCAGGCGTTCCCGAAGGGCGCCTTCAGCAAGCCGGAAGACGTGCTGGACCGTCCGGTGGTGGCTTCGATTCTGGCGGAAGAGCCGATCAGCGAAGGCCGCCTGGCGCAGCGCGGCAGTGGAGTTGGCCTGGCGCCGATCATCCCGGTTGGCATGCGAGCCGTGACGGTTCGCGTCAACGACGTGGTGGGCGTGGCGGGCTATGTGCTGCCTGGCATGCGCGTGGACGTCCTGATTACGGGCCACCCGCCGGGAAACCAGACGACGGTGACGAAGACGGTGCTGCAGAACATCCTGGTACTGTCATCGGGCCAGATGATGCAGACGGACCAGACCGGCAAGCCGGTGGACGCGCCGAACGTCACAGTGCTGGTGACGCCGCAGCAGGCGGAGTTGCTGACGCTGGCCGGCAATGAGGGCCGCATCCAACTGGTGCTGCGCAACGGCGGTGATCAGAACATCGAGAAGACAGAAGGACTGAGCCTGTCAAGCCTGTACGGCAGCCATAGCCGGATGCTGGCGGGTGGCGGCGGCGGCCAGCAGTCGGATGATCCCGACGGGCTGGTCCAGCGACCGCGCCGGGCACGCCCCGCTCCGGTGGCCGTGGCCGCAGCGCCTGTAGCCGCGCCTCCGCCGGCTCCGGTGCCTGACCAGATCATCACCATTCGCGGGATCGACAAGAAGGTCGAGAACGTGTCGAGCAAAAAATCGAGCGAAGACGCCGGAAGGAACTAATAAGCGCCATGAAACGTATCGCTAAAATCGCGCTTGGCCTGGCTGTAGGGCTGGCCATTTTCGTGGTGTCCGGTGCACAGGCTCTGAAGGCACAGGGTGGAGCGGAAGACATCCGCGTCACGTTGGGCAAGAGCGTGGTCATCGACTACCCGGAGGATGTGAACCGGATTTCCACCTCGAATCCGGAAGTAGTGGACTATGTGCCCGTATCGACGCGGGAGATCCTGCTGCACGCCAAGGGACTGGGTGCGGCGACGCTGGTGATCTGGGCCAAGTCCGGGCAGCGCAATTTCTACAACATTAACGTCGAGCAGAATCTGGATCCGGCGCGCAAGCTGATCCGCGACGCCTTCCCGAAGGAAGACATTATCGTGGCCAGCGCCAAGGACACCATTTCGGTGACCGGTGTGGTTTCGAACCAGATGGTGATGGACCGCATTGTGGCCTATCTGACACCGATGGCGAAGAGCGTGGTGAACAACCTGAAGGTGAAGGCCGCGCCGGTGGAGAAGCAGGTGATGCTGCGGGTGAAGTTCGCCGAGCTGAACCGGAACTACTCGAACCAGTTTGCCGTAAACCTGACGTCGATTGGCGCCCTGAATACGGTGGGCAGCGTGGGCACGGGCCAGTTTGGCTCGACGCGGCCTGACACCATCGGCGGCGGCGCCAGTTCGTTCAGTATTACGGACGCCCTGAACATCTTTGCTTTCCGACCCGACCTCAATCTGGCGGCCTTTGTGAAGCTGCTGCAACAGCAGGGTATGCTGCAGATCCTGGCCGAGCCGAACCTGATCACGAGCAACGGCAAGGAAGCCAGCTTCCTGGTAGGTGGTGAGTTCCCGGTGCCGGTGCTGCAGGGCGGCGCGAATTCCGGCGCGGTGACGATTCAGTTCCGCGAATATGGCATCCGCCTGACGTTCAACCCGTCGATGACGGAGAACGGCACGCTCAAGATGTATGTGAAGCCGGAAGTGTCCACCATCGACCTGGCGAACGCCGTGTCGGTGAGCGGCTTCGTGATTCCTGCATTGGCGACGCGCCGCGTCGAATCGACGATCGAACTCGGGCCCGGGCAGAGCTTCATCATCGGTGGTCTGGTGGATGACCGCACCAACGAAGTCTTTGCGAAAATGCCGGGGCTGGCCAACATCCCGTTGCTGGGGCAACTGTTCAAGAGCCGCAACGAGAACCGCCAGAAGACCGAGCTGATCGTGCTGGTGACGCCTGAGTTCGTGGAACCGCAGAGTGCGGCGGACCAGAAGCTGCTGCCGAACATGCCGGGCGGATTCCTGCACCCCATGATGCTGCCGAACGGCATGCCGGGCTCGTCCAACACCGGATCGGGCGCGAAGATCATCAAGGGTGATCCGGCGGAGATCCGGAAAGACGCGATGAAGCGGATGCCTCCGGCCAAGTAGCCATCCTGGCCGAGACGCAGACGAACAGGGGTGCTGGAGATCGCATGAACGGGCGTGGCACAGTTCGAGAGCCATCCTTGACGGCCCTGCTGATAGCAGAGGACCGCGAGATGGCTCGACGCCTTCAGTTGTCGCTCGCCGAATCCAGGGTATTCGAGGTGCTGTCGGAGCTGAAGAGCTATCCGGCGGAACAGACGCTCGAGATCCGGCTGAGGCAGATACAACCGGAGGTGGTGTTGCTGGATGTGGCCACAGACCTCACCGTGGCGCTCCGGCTGATGCGGTTCATCGCCGGTTTCCAGCCGACGATCCAGGTGATCGGGGTTCACAACGACAACGATCCCCAGGTGCTGATCCAGAGCCTGCGGGCGGGCGCGTGCGAGTTCCTGTACGAGCCTTTTGAAATCGCGGCGCAAAAAGAGGCCGCGACCCGCATCTGCCGGCTGCGTGAGCCGGAAGGGCACTCCAAGCAGGATTTCGGCAAGGTGGTGACGTTCTCGTCGGCCAAGCCGGGGTCCGGGGCGTCGACGCTGGCGACGCAGACCGCGTTCTGCCTGAAGCGGATTACGGGCAAGCGCGTGCTGCTGGCCGATTTCGACATCCTGAGCGGCTCGACGGCCTTCGCGCTGAAGCTGAATCCCACATATTCGCTGATGGATGCGCTGGAGCGGTCGGACCAGCTGGACCCGGGGTTGTGGTCTTCGCTGGTGGTGAGCGTGGGCGGTCTGGACGTGCTGGCGGCGCCGGATGCGGCGATGTCGGACGCGATTGAGTTCAGCCGGCTGCACGATGTCCTGGAGTATGCGCGCATGCTCTACGACTGGGTGGTGGTGGATCTGCCGACGGTCTTCCACCGGCTGAGCCTGTTTGTCCTGTCCGAAGCGGAGCAGTCGTTTCTTGTTTCGACTTCGGAGCTGCCCAGCCTGCACCTGGCGCGGCGCGCGGTGGGCATGCTGAGCCAGCTCGGCTATGGGAGAGACCGCTATCAGATGGTGGTCAACCGGGTGAACCGGAAGGCCGACATTTCGACGGCGGACATGGAAAAGATCTTCACGTGCTCGGTGTTTGCGTCGTTCCCGAACGACTACTATGCCTTGCACAAGGTAGTGACCCGGGCGGAACCGCTGCCCGCCGATTGCGACCTGGGCCGCAGCATCGAGCAGATCTCGGTGCGGATTGCCGGCCTGTCGCAGAGCGATAGAAAGACAGGCTCCGGAGTACTTGAGTCGAAGCCGGCGCTGTCAGAGGGGTGATGGCCTCTCAAGTTTTTGGCGCGGGTGGCCGATCAATTAGGAGCAGGCAGCAGATGCTGCCAGGAAAGAATCTTAGAGGACCAGCATGATTCCGACGATGGATCAAAAACCGGCGCAGCCGATCTCCTGGGAACAGCGGCTATTGAAGAATGCCGGGAAGCCCAAGTCGTCGTTGAAGCCGGAGTATCAGGAACTCAAGTTCACCCTCCATCGGAAGCTGCTGGACAAGATCAACCTCGAAGCACTGGCGACGATCGACAACCAGCGGGTGCGAGGCGAGGTTCGGTCCGCGCTGATCTCGCTGATCGACAGCGAACCCACGCTGTTGAGCGCGCTGGAAAAGCAGCAGATCTGCGAAGAGGTACTGGACGAAGTCTTCGGTCTTGGTCCGCTGGAGCCGCTGCTTCAGGATCCGACCATCTCGGACATCCTGGTGAACGGCAGCAAGCAGGTCTATGTGGAACGCAAGGGCCTGCTGGAATTGACCAGCGTCACCTTCCGCGACGACCAGCACCTGCTGCGCATCATTGACAAGATTGTCAGCCAGGTAGGCCGCCGCGTTGACGAATCGACGCCCATGGTGGACGCCCGCCTGCTGGACGGAAGCCGCGTCAACGCGATCATTCCGCCGCTGGCGCTGGACGGGCCACTGATGTCCATCCGCCGCTTTTCCCAGGACAAGCTGATGCCGGCCGACCTGGTGGAGAAGAAGGCCCTGACGCGCGGCATGATGGAGCTGCTGGAAGCAGCGGTGAAGGCGCACCTGAACATCATCATCATCGGTGGTACGGGCGCCGGTAAGACGACGCTGCTGAACGCGCTCTCCTTCTTCATCAACCCCAAAGAACGCATCATCACGATTGAGGACGCGGCCGAACTGCAGCTGAAGCAGCCGCACGTGGCACGCCTCGAAACGCGTCCTCCGAACCTGGAAGGCCACGGCGCCGTCCGGCAGCGTGAGTTGCTGATCAACAGTCTGCGTATGCGCCCCGACCGCATTGTGGTCGGCGAAGTCCGCGGTCCGGAAGCGCTGGACATGCTGCAGGCGATGAACACCGGTCACGACGGATCGTTGACTACGATCCACGCGAACTCGCCTCGCGATGGTATCAGCCGTCTGGAAGTGATGGTTTCGCTGGCTAACGCCAGCATGCAGTTGATCTCCATCCGCCAGCAGATCGCCAGCGCGGTGCACGTGCTGGTGCAGGCGGCCCGCCTGAGCGATGGCTCGCGCCGCGTGACGAATATTACCGAAGTGACGGGCATGGAAGGCGAAGTGGTGACCTTGCAGGACATCTTCGTTTTCGAGAAGCGCGGTCTTTCCCCGGAAGGGCGCGTGCTGGGCCGTTTCGCGGCGACCGGCATCCGGCCGAAGTTTTACGAGAAGCTGCTTGCCGCGGGCATCCGCCTGCGGCCTGATCTTTTCGACGAAGTAGTGGAGATCTGAGGGTCATGAATTTCATCCTCCTCCTGCTTGTCATTTGGGCCGCCGTTGGTGGCGGCTGGTGGATCCTTTCGAATGCGTTCAAGAACGCTGATGCGGATAAGATCAAGCACCGGCTGCTGGGCACGAACCGGTTGGGGCGTGGCAAGAAGGGCGAACGGTCAGCCATCCCACTGATCGCAGAAGAAGACAAGATTACGGGCAAGTATGTCCTGCGCGTGCTGCACCGCTACCAGTTGCAGGACCGCCTGAAGACGCTGCTCGACCAGGCCGGCCTGAAGTGGAAAGTGGCGCGGCTGGTGCACATGTGCCTGGCGCTGTTCCTGGCCGGATTTGCGGTGGGTTGGCTGTTCCTGCCTTCGCGGTTCCAGTCGCTGTCGGTGCTGCCGGCACTGGGGCTGGGCTGCTTCCCGCTGCTCTATGTGACGCACAAGAAGAAGCAGCGGCTGCACAAGTTTGAAGAACAGTTCCCGGAGAGCCTCGAGTTTGTGGCCCGTTCGATGCGCGCCGGGCACGCGTTCTCGGTTTCGCTGGAAATGCTGCACCGTGAGTTCCAGGAGCCGCTGGCGGGTGAGTTCCGGCGTACGTTTGAGGAACACAACCTCGGGTTGCCCCTCGACGCTGCGCTGCAGAAACTGGCTGTCCGCGTACCTTCGCTGGACGTGCACTTCTTCGTCTCTGCGGTTTTGCTCCAGAAACGAACGGGCGGCAACCTGGCTGAAATTCTGGACAAGCTGGCGTACGTGATTCGCGAGCGTTTCAAGCTGCGCGGCAAGATCAAGGCCATCAGCGCCCACGGCCGCATGACGGGCATGGCGCTGTCGTCCATCCCCTGCGCGGTGGCGGGGTTCATGTTTATCGTCAATCCCGAGTATGTGACCTTCTTCGTCAAGGAAGAGACGGGCAACATCATGGCGCTGAGCGCCGTCGGGTTGCAGGTTATCGGCTACCTGATCATCAAGAAGATCGTGAATATCGAGGTCTAGTCCATGGCAATGATACTCAGTTTCGTGGTCTTTCTGGCCGTGGCGATCGGGATTGCGCTGCTGGGCATGAAGCTCTGGCTGCGGCCGAAAGAAGCGATTGAACGTGTGACTGGTGGCGGCGTGAACCACGAAGAGGAGATGCCGACCCACCCGAGCCTCGTGTTCCGCGACATGCTGAACCGGCTGGGTACCGTGCTGCCGGCTTCGCCGAAGGACGTTTCGGTGATGCAGCGGCGGCTGATCCGGGCCGGGATGCGCGGGCCGAACGCGCTGCGTATGCTGTACGGCGCGAAGGTGATTCTGGGTGTGGCGCTGCCGCTGATCATGACGGCGGTTGTCTGGAATTCCTCGGCGGAAGGTTTCAACAAGGGCGCTGCCGTCCTGGCGGCGGCCGGCCTGGGCTTCTTCGGCCCGAACGAATATGTCTCGATCATGTCGCGCCGCAGGCAGAAAGAGATTCGCCGCGGCCTGGCCAACTCGCTCGACCTGATGGTCGTCTGCGTGGAGTCGGGGCTTGGACTGGATCAGGCGATCCTGCAGGTCGCCAAGGAACTGGAGCACGCGCATCCGGAGATCAGCGAGGAGTTCGCCATGGTGAACCTGGAGCTGAAGGCCGGCAAGCGGCGTCCGGAAGCCTTGCGCAACCTGGCGGAACGCACCGCGGTTGACGATTTGAAGAAGCTGGTGGCCGTGCTGATCCAGGCGGACCGCTTCGGCACAGGCGTGGCGCAGAGCCTGCGCGCGCACTCGGACTTCATGCGAGTGCAGGCGCGGCAGATCGCCGAAGAGAAGGCTGCCAAGCTCGGCGTCAAACTTGTGTTCCCGATCTTCTTTTGCATTTTGCCGTCATTGTTCGTGGTGACGGTTGGACCAGTGGCTGTCAAGATCATGCGGGAGCTGATCCCGATGATGACTGGCGTGTGAGTGGTCTCTCGCAGAGAGAAGCCTCACGAAAGTTTAATTGTTCGTTCGCGGGATAGGGAAAGGAGACATCTCAAATGGAAACGACTTCACTCGTTCGCGTGGCCTGCGCTGTTCTGGCCGTTGTATTTCTCGGCGTCATCATCATGCGCCGCAAGGGCAAGGAATCCGACGAGTAGATTCCTGCTTGCACCGGGACCCGGGTATTTCAGGGTTTTTGGGAACCAAGACTTGGATGCAATCCAGCGGGGCATAGCCCTGGCCGGGAGAGAGCCGGAAGGCCGGAGGCCGGGCTGTGACCGCTGGGTTCGACCGGATCGAGATCGATTGATTTTTGTGGATTGAGGGAGTGTACGATGCGTACGTCAAGATGGTGGATCGCGGCAATCGGAATGGTCCTGGCAACGAGCGCCTGGGGCCAGACTTTCGGGAAGGTTGTTGCGCTCGGAGGTGCTTCCGCCGACCTGGTACTCGATGAACCACGCGGCCTGTTGTACGTTGCGAACTTCACCGCGAACCGGGTTGACGTTGTTTCGGCGCAAACTGGCGAGCTGACGCGGTCGATCAATGTGGCTTCACAGCCGAGTTCGCTGTCGTTGTCGCCGGACGGACGCTACCTCGTGGTAGGGCACTATGGCAATTTCACGACGCCGAGCACGCCGCGCAATGCGCTGTCGGTGATCGAGCTCGACTCGCGGGCGAAGCAGACCTTCGCACTGGCGGATCCGCCGTTTGGCGTGGCCTTTGGCATTGACGGCCAGGCGCTGGTGGTGACGAGCACGCAGTTCATCCTGTTTGATCCGGAGTTGGGCACCATGCGGGTGCTCGACACGATCGCGGGTGTGACGGCGAAGACACTGCCCCAGCCGCCGGCGAATTATCCCACTGAGATTGTGGGCGCCTCGGTGCAGGCTTCCGGTGACGGCCTGGTGGTCCATGGCGTCACGGATACGATTTTGTTCACTTATGATGTCTCGACGCACACGGTGAAGTCGGGCGGCTATGTGGCGGTTCCGCCGCTGGGCCCCCGTGCCATCAGCGTTTCCCGGGACGGGTCCTATTATCTGGCCGGCTGGGCGATGTTCGACCAGATGAGCGTGACGAACCAGTTCGCAAACCCGAGAGGACTGCTCGACATCGGCTCGCATGCGATCGACTCCGACCGCGGCATCGTTTACGCCGAAGTGCCGGAGATGGTGACCACCACCAGCGACCCGGGCACCGGCTCAGGCAACTCCAATAACACGCCCGACAAGACTCTGCCGGCGCCGGTTCTGACGATTGTCGACGCCGACAACCTGGCCCTCCGCGAAAAGATCAAGCTGCCGGAGCATCTGGCCGGGAAGGGCATCCTGTCCTCCGACGGTTCCACGATGTACGCCCTCTCGCAGAGCGGCGTGATGATTCTGCCGGTCGGCAATCTGGCAGGCAGCCCGCGAGTCGTGGCGGCCCAGGAAGATCTGGTGTTCCGCAACAGCTTCTGCAACCAGGGCGTGATCACCAAGGAACTCACGATCGTCGATCCCAGCGGCGGGCAGACGGACTTCTCGCTGACGTCTTCGACGGCCGGTGTCAGCATCTCCCCCAGCCGCGGCAAGACGCCGATGACGGTGAAGGTGGCCATTGACCCGAGCGCCTTCCAGAATCAGCGCGGCACGCTGGCGGCGACCATTACTGTGAAGTCGGCCACGGCCGTGAACATTCCCTCGACCGTCCGCCTGCTGATCAACCTGCAGGACCCCGACCAGCGCGGCACGTTCCAGAATGTGCCCGGCAAGCTGGTGGACATCCTGGCCGATCCGTTCCGCAACCGCTTCTTCGTACTGCGCCAGGACCTGAACCAGGTTCTCGTCTATGACGGCAGCAACTACACGCAGATCGCGACCCTGCGCACGGGCAATACGCCGACCTCGATGGCGCTGACGTTTGACCGCAAGCTGCTGATGGTCGGCAACGACAACTCGCAGTATGCGAACGTCTACGATCTCGAGACGCTGGAACAGCTGGCACCCATACGCTTCCCGTTCGGTCACTATCCGCGCTCGATCGCGGCCTCGGCCAATGCGATCCTGGCGGCGACCCGCGTGGCCGGACCGAAGAACACGATCGACCGGATCGACCTGTTCAGCCGCACCGCGACGGAACTGCCGACGCTGGGCGTCTATGACAACAACATCGCCCTGAACACGGCGCTGGTCGCCTCGGCGAACGGCAGCTCGATCATGGCGGCCATGTCGGACGGCCATGTGCTGCTGTACAACGCGAACTCCGACGCCTTCACGGTATCGCGCCAGGACTTCACGTCGCTGAGCGGCGCATTCGCGGCGTCCAGCTTCAACCAGTTCGTGATCGGCACCACCCTGTTTAACGCTTCGCTGGTGCCTGTGGCCGAGTTTGATACCGCGGTGGGCAGCTCTTCCGGCTTCGCCTTCATCGACCAGACCGGCTACCGCACGGGCGCGGCGAATTCGTCCAGCCCTGGCGTCATCCAGCGGGTGGATCTGGCGAGCGGCGTGGGCCGCAATTCCACGCGCATGGTGGAAGCGCCGGTGCTCGGTGTGACCGGCTCCGCCTTTACTCGTACCCTGGCCACTCTGCCGGACCGTTCCGCGCTGGTGAACCTGACCACGTCGGGCTTCACGATTCTGGCCTGGAACTATGATGCGGCCGCTGCGATTCCGCAGATCGACCGTGTCGTGAACGCGGCCGACAGGACCAGCGCCGTCGCTCCGGGCGGCCTGATCATTGTGCAGGGCAGCAACCTGAGCCCCACGAACCTGGCGACCAAGGAAGTTCCGCTGCCGACCGCTCTGGGCGAAAGCTGCCTGACGGTGAACGGCCTGTCGGTTCCGATGCTGATGGTTTCGCCCTCGCAGATCAACGCGCAGCTGCCCTTCCAGGCGGAAGGCAATGTGACGATGATCCTGCGGACACCGGGCGGCGTCAGCGACAACTACAATCTGACGGTGCTGCCGACGGCGCCGAGCGTGTTCCGCACGACCCTGGCGGCGGATTATGAGGTGCCCACCGTGGTTCGTTCCTCGAACGGCGAAGTGGTGACCCCCTCGAACCCGATCCGCAGCAATGACGAGCTGGTGATCTACCTCACCGGCATGGGCATCACGAATCCCGAGATTCCGGCAGGTACGCCGGCTCCGGCCGAGGCGCCTGTCGTCCTGACCGACCCGACGGTGACGATCAACGGCTATCGCCTGCCGGTGATCGCCTCCCAACTGGTCTCCGGCCAGGTGGGTGTGTACGAGATCAAAGTGATGGTGCCGTTCAAGGTGCCCAAGGGCATGAACCAGACCATGCAAATCCAGCAGGGTGGGTATTCCAGCTCCGTCAACGTCCGAGTGATTGACTAGACCGGTGGCAGTGGAGTGGATGGCCGCTCCACTGCCGTTTCCGCCAGGATTTCGGCCAGGCTCCACTGCGGGTGAAGGGTCTGGCCCGCATCAACACAAAACAAAAAAAGAAAAAGCAGGATCGCTATGTTTCGTTCCAGGATCGTTTCGCTGA
This sequence comes from Acidobacteriota bacterium, assembly GCA_017307505.1. Taxonomy (GTDB): domain Bacteria; phylum Acidobacteriota; class Terriglobia; order Bryobacterales; family Bryobacteraceae; genus Paludibaculum. The sequence continues at coordinate 96,090 of JAFKEE010000049.1, forward strand.
TGATCGCCGCGGGCATGATTTCAACAATGTCGTCAGTGGCATACGGACAACGCTGGGAAGTCGGCGCAGGTGGCGGCGCCTCGTTCTACAACTCGAAAACGCTGACCACGCCGTCGGGCGACATCAGCGCCAAGTTCAAACCCGGATACAACTTCAGCGGCTACCTCGGCCAGATCGGCGGCCGGTTGGGCGGCGAAATCCGGTACTCGTACATGTCGAATCAGATGGAGCTGGCAGGCCTGGGTAAGAGCTACACCATGGGCGGCCGTTCCCAGGCGATTCACTACGACGTGCACATCTATACCAATAAGAACAAGGAAGCCAAGATCCGGCCGTACTTCCTGGTGGGCGGCGGCATGAAGCAGTTCACCGGCACCGGTTCGGCCGTGGCGTTGCAGCCCCTGGGCAACCTGGCCGTGCTGACGAATACCAGCCAGTGGAAGCCCCTGGTGACGGCCGGCGGCGGCGTCCGCGTTGCGCTGAGCCCTCACATGCAGCTGCGCGGCGAAGTTCGCGGCTACTTCAACGAGATGCCCACGGACGTCATCACGCCGGTTACCGGCAGCCTGGGCGGCTGGCTCTTCAACATCGTCCCGACGGTTTCCCTCAGCTACGTCTGGTAGGTGCTGCCTGGCGCCAGCCGGGTAAACCTCCCTTAGAACTTGTGCGACTTTGGCCGGATCGTGTTCCGCACGCGATCCGGCCTTGTCTATTGAGGTAGGCATGGCGGGTACACGTTGGTGGATCAGGCTGCTGGCGGCAGCGGCACAGGTTTTTATCGGGATGGCGACCACCCTCGCCGCCGCGGAGTATGTCGGCAGCGCGGCCTGCCGGACGTGCCATCCGGCGATCACAGTCGATTTCCCCCGGAATCCCCACTACAAGACCATCTCCAGCGGCAAGGAGCCTCCTGAAAAGACAGGCTGTGAAGGATGTCACGGGCCGGGCAGCGAGCATGTGGCGGCGAAAGGTGACAAGTCCAAGATCGCGGCCTTTTCGCTGATGCAGCCGAAGCAGGTGCTGGACAACTGCCTGCGCTGCCACGCCGAGAGCCTGGGCCGGGCGAACATCCGGCGGTCTTCCCATTCACTGGCCTCGGTGGCCTGCAATTCCTGCCACTCTATTCACAAATCGAAAACACCGAAAGCGCTGCTGGCCAAGGAGCAGCGCGAGGTGTGCTACGGCTGCCACGGTAATGTGCGCGCCCAGTTCTCACAGCCGTTCAAGCACCGGGTGAACGAGGGGTTCATGAACTGTACGGATTGCCACAATCCGCACGGAACCAACACCCCCACCTGGAGCATGGGCGCCCGGCCGCGGATGGTGGATACAGCCCTGAACAATGAGGAGCCCTGCCTGAAGTGTCACACGGACAAGCGCGGGCCGTTCGCCTTTGAGCATCCGGCCGTGCGCGTGGAGGGCTGCGCGTCGTGCCACGTGCCGCACGGCTCTGCGAACGCGCGCATGCTGAAACGCCCGGTGGTCTTTACGGTCTGCCTGGAGTGCCATAACGGAGCGGGTTCGTTTGGACGCGACGCCGACGGGGTCCAACTGACGCCGCCGACACACAATATGGCCGATCCGCGATTCCGGAACTGTACCACCTGCCACATTCGAATTCACGGCTCGAACGCCGACTCGAGGTTCCTGCGATGAGAATTCGGCTACTGGGCGTGCTTATTGGCTGCGGCTGTCTTCTTTCGGCGCAGCCGCCTGTTGCTCCGACCGAGGAAAAGGTGGGGGAAGCGCGCGGCGAGAACTACGGCAACTACAATCTGGTGCAGTCGTGGGAGCTGGGGTACCGGTTTCGCGACGTGGATGGGAATCTCGACAAGTACCGCAGCGACGTGAACTACGGCAATGGGATCCGGCTGCTGGGCAGCCGTCTGGCCCTGCGCTCGCGCGATGGGCACGGCAGCTGGCTGGACGAGCTCATCATTTCCACCCAGGGGCTGGGCAACGATCCCTATCAGTTCGCGAACCTCCGCATCTCGAAGAACGGCCTCTACCGCTACGACCTGGTGTGGCGTTCCAACGAGTACTTCAATCCGGCGCTGGCGGTCTCCAACGGGCAGCACGCCCTCAACACCAGCCGCCAGATGCAGGATCACGATTTTACCCTCTTCCCGCAAGGCAAGGTACGGTTCTTCCTGGGTTTCAGCCGCAACCTGCAGGAGGGCGCGGCGCTGACCACGGTGAATGTGTTCGACGTCCGCGGCGATGAGTTTCCGTTGTTCGCGCAGGTCCACCGCCGGCAGAATGAGTTCCGCTACGGCAACGAGATGAAGCTGTTCGGCATCAAGGTGAACTGGATGCAGTCGTGGGAGCTCTACCGGGAGGAGATGCCCATCTCGCTGGGCGGACCCTCGGCCGGCAACAATCCGGCGGATCGCACCACCCTCGGGGGCTTTCTGCGGAACGGCCCCTACAAGGGCTCCACGCCCTCCTTCCGCCTGAACCTCTTCCGGGAAAAGGGCGAGCATTGGGCGGTGAACGGGCGGTTCTCCTGGTCGGGCGGCGATCGCAATTTCGCTCTGGATGAGACGGCGCTGGGCACCGACCGCTTTGGCGGGGCGCGCAACCGGCAGGTGCTGGTCGCCGGCAACGCCCGGCGGCCCGTGGTCACCGGGAACCTGACGCTCAGCCTGTTTCCAACTTCCAAGCTGACCATCACGAACCACACCGGCTTCCATTCCACGCGCATGGAAGGCGACTCGACCTACGTAGAGCTGGAGAATGCCACGCTCACGACGAACTACGTCAATTTCGACTACCTGGGGATCCGCAACATCACCAATGCGACGGACGCCCAGTTCCAGGCGAGGCCCTGGATCACCTTCCGCGGCGGGTATCAGTACTCCAACCGGCAGATCCGCAGTGTGCAGCAGGTGACACTGGAGAACGTGCCGTTCGCGGTGCGCACCGAGCAGACGAACACGCTGAATGCCGGCGTGGCCGGGGTGCGTCTGAAGCCGTGGAAGCCGTTCACCGTGGCGGTGGATGGCGAACTGGGGCGGCAGGACCGGCCGTTTTATCCCACCTCCGAGAAGAACTATCACGCCGTCTCGGCGCGGGCGCTGTGGCGGCAGGGGCCGCTGATGCTGTCGGCGCTGGCCCGGTCGTACACGAACAACAACTCGACGTCCCTGTTCGCGCACAGCGCCAGGACGCGGCAGTATTCCTTCGATGGCTCCTGGACGCCGCGCGACTGGTTCTCGGTGGACGCGGGTTATGCGAAGATCCACTCCTACACAGCAACCGGCCTGGCTTACTTCCTGGCTTCGGCACTCGTCACGGGCGACCAGTCGCTGTTCCTCAGCAACCTGCACACGGGACACCTGGGTGCGCACTTCTCCATCAAGAGCCGGGTGGATCTGTATGCCGGGCTCAGCCTGACACGGGACGCCGGCGGCAACCCGCAAGGCGGGTCGACCCTGGCCCTGCTGCGTTCCGTTCAAACGTTCCCCATGGACTTTGATGCCCCTCTGGCGCGTATCTCAGTGAAGTTGCACCCCAAGCTTCGGTGGAACGCCGGGTATCAGTATTACCGCTATCGGGAAGATCTGCTCCCCCTGCAGAATTACCGCGCAAACACAGGCTATACCAGCGTATTATGGACTTTCTAGCTGGTATGGGTTGGGTTGGGTTGGCGTATGGGGAACATCGGGCTTCTCACGACATTTGGGCTATTGATGGGGGCAATCTGGATCGGCTTAAGCCGGTTCAGCATGCGCCTGGAAAACAGCTGGCCGCTGTTGTTCTACCTCGTGCTGGTGCTGTACCTGAACTCTTACGACCAGGTGCTGAATCCCTATGTGGTCTACGTCGCCGTGGTGTGCGCGCTATTCGTCCGCTTCGAGTTCATGAACGAACGCGTGGTCTTCTTCACCCGTGTGATTGAAGTGGCCGCCCTGGCCCACATCGGCTACAGCCTGCTGACCACCCTGCTCAAGGCGTTCTAAGACGCCTATTTTTCGACGGGCAGGGAACGCTCCGTCCAGCCGCGCCAGCCGCCATCCATCGAAATGCAATTGGTGTAGCCCATCTTCTGGAGGTTGTCGGCCGCCAGGGCGCTCCGGTAGCCGCCGCCACAGTAAAGCACCAGTGTCGTGGAGGTGTCCGGCACTTTGCCTTCGATGTCGCGCTCGATGATGCCCTTGCTCAGGTGGAGGGCACCGGGAATATGCCCGGCGGCCCACTCGCTCTGCTCGCGGGTGTCGATGAGGATGTGCGGCGTGCCTGCCTGCTGCATTTCGAGGTAGGCGGGGATGTCGATCTCCCGGACGCGGGATTTCGCGTCGTTCACGATGGCAAGAAATCCAGGGGCGTGCTGCATGACTCCCCGATTCTAACTGATTGCTTCGCGGACTCGCCCGCCGCTGGCCTTCAGCTTCTCCACCGCCTGCTCGCGCGACAGGCCCAGTTTGCCCATGACAATCGCCAGACGAACATCGCGGCCTGACGCGGTCAGGGCCGCGGAGGCCGCTTCCCGATCCAGACCGCTGATTGCCATGACGATGCGGATGGCGCGGTCCTGCAGTTTCTCGTTCGTCGGCTGGACGTTCACCATCAGGTTCGAATAAACGTACCCCAGCTTCACCATGGCTCCGGTGGAGAGCATGTTCAGCACGAGTTTGGTGGCCGTGCCTGCCTTCAGGCGGGTGGAACCGGTGACGACCTCGGGTCCCGACAGCACTTCGATGGGGATCTTTGCTGCCGCGCCGATGGCGGAATTGGGTGAGCAGGCAATGGCGATGGTCACGGCGCCGAGTTCGTTGGCCAGGGCCATCGCGCCCAGAACATAGGGGGTGCGGCCGCTGGCGGCGATGCCTACCAGGACGTCGGCGGCGGTGAAGCCGTGAGCCTGGAGATCGGCCCGGCCGGACGCGGCGGAATCCTCGCTGCCTTCCACGGCGTTGCGCAGGGCGGTGTCGCCCCCGGCGATCAGGCCGACCACCAGTCCGGGGGGAACATTGAAGGTGGGCGGACATTCGGAGGCGTCCAGCACGCCCAGCCGTCCGCTGGTTCCCGCGCCGATGTAGAAGAGCCGGCCGCCCGCCCGGATGGCGCCGGCGATGGCGTCGACGGCCTGGGCGATGCGGGGCAGTTCCTGTTCGACGGCGAGGGCCACCCGCTGGTCTTCCCGGTTGAAGACGGCCAGCATCCCGGTGGTCGAAAGGGTGTCGAGACCGGCCGAGGCGGGGTTGATCTGCTCGGTCATGAGGTGGCCGAGATCGAGGCCGGGCTGGGGCGGAGAGGGCATTGAAACACTCCTGGACTTCGCTGGACGCGAAAAAAGGGCGTACAGAACCTGTCAGGTCCTGCACGCCCTTGGATTCTACACGGGAACGGCCCGCCGCGCCTGGTTAGACGCTGAAGCTGGAGCCGCAGCCACAGGTGGACTTCACCTGCGGATTGTTGAACTTAAAGCCTGAACCTTCCAGGGTTTCGACGTAGTCGACTTCGGCGCCGTCCAGGTAGAGCATGCTGGCCTGGTCGACGAACACCTTCAGGTCGCCGTACTTGTAAGTCTTGTCGAGCATGCCGGGGGCGTTCTCGAAGGCCATCGAATAGCTGAAGCCCGAGCAACCGCCGCCGACCACCGAGATGCGCAGCCCTTCAGGCTTCGGTTCCTGCGCGTCGAGGATTTCCTTCACCTTACCGACTGCCGTCTGGGTCAATGTAATCATTGCGTTAGTCGACCTCCTACTGTTTAGTCCGGAATCCTCATGATAGCACGGGAGCCGGAGGACATTTTCATTATAGAAGATGCCGCCGGCGAGCCAAAGGGTGCGTGGATCTGCTATGGTAGACACATCCTGATTCCGCTGCTGTCGAAGCGGGGCCTGAAGTGACTCAACCGTAACGGAATCAGTTGAAACCGGACTCGGACGGCGTGCGTCGGTTAGGGCGTATGAGCAGCTACACCGGCGTGCTACCACTTCCCGAAACCGGGGTAATGGCAAAAGCCTCCCGTCAGGGTAAAACGCGAGTGGATTACCGCAAGACCGAAGAAGCTGAACTGGTCAAACGAGTCCAGGCGCGCGACCAACTCGCCTTTGGCGAAATCGTCGACCGCTACCAGTCCAAAGTCTTCTCGATCATCTTCGGCATCCTGCGGAACCGGAACGACGCCGAGGATATTGCTCAACAGGTATTCACCAAGGTCTACTTCTCCATCAACAGCTTCGACTTCCGCAGCAGCCTGCTCACCTGGGTTTACAAAATCACGGTCAACGAGTGCTACGACTACCTGCGCAAGAAGAAGGTCCGCAAGCTGGTCTACGAGAGCGATTTCAGCGAGGACGACGCGGTCAGCATGGAGCGGAGCGAGCCCGATGGCATGCCCGCGGCCGATGACACCCTGGCCAAACGCGACCTGGTGATCAAGCTTTTATCGAAGGTTTCCGAGGAAGACCGGAACCTGATGATGCTCAAAGAAGTGGAAGGTCATTCCGTTGAGGAGTTGGCGGCAATGACCGGTATGAACGAGAATACGATCAAAGTTAAGTTATTTCGCGCCCGCCAGAAGCTACTAAAGGCAGCGCAGAGGCTCACCCGGGGTTCAGGGGCCCGGTTGACCGCGGAGTAGGATTCTCCGGAACCACTTGCAACCAGGAGTGGTCCGGGTATGATAATCCCAAGGGGTTTAGTTCCCCATGGGGTTGAAAGTGGCGGTACGCTGGCGGCCGAGCCGGGCAACATGAGCCGGCCGGAGTTCAGAATAGAGACCAGCGGCCAAAACAGGAGTCCGAGCAACGGATACTTTTGAGGGAAGACGGTTATGCATCAGCCCATCGAGGACGGACTTGAAGACTTCCTCTCCGGTAAGGTGGATTCTCATCGATACCAGGGTCTGGAACGCCATCTGAGCGTGTGTGCGGAGTGTCGTGACGAAGTGGGTCAAATGGTGGAACAGGTGACCCTGATGCGGACGCTGCGCGCGCCGGCCGATGTCGAACCGGCTCCGGGCTTCTACGCCCGCGTGATGGATCGCATCGAAGCCCAGTCCGGCAATTCATTCTGGTCTATTTTCCTGGAGCCGGCTTTCGGCAAGCGGCTCATGTACGCGTCCCTGGCCTTGTTTGTTGTACTCACCTCGGCTGTGTTCCAGACGAATTCCGACTCTTTGGCGACCGACAGCGATCCCATGACGATCATGGCCGGCTATGATCTGCCGCATGCCAGCGGCGACGACCCGCGCCACGATCGCGAAGTGGTCCTGGTGAACCTGGCGACCTACAGCACCGGCGCCACGGCTTCCGCCCTGCCCGTCTCGTCCGACTAGCCGCGGGGAGTATCATTCAACGTGAGCGTGCGATCCAGCCTTGCCGACAACCGGCCCTCCTGGCACAACCCCAGGATCGTGATGTTGTTGCTGACCATCTTTCTGTGCGGCGCAGCCGCGGGCGCGCTCACGGTGCGTCTCACCAGCAACCGGCCCGCTCCGGGCCCCTACTGGAAAGAAGGCGGCCGCGAACTCACGCTGGAGATGATGCGCAAGGAACTCAATCTCACGCCGGAACAGGCCGTGCAGATCGAGACCGTGCTGGATGAGTTCGTTCTCTACTACCAGAACCTGCAAGGCCAGATGGACGACTTCCGCTCCGACGGCAAACAGCGCATCACCCATGTCCTCACGCCGGAGCAGCGGGTGAAGTTCGAAAAGATGATGACCAACCTGTCCGCCCGCATCCATTAGCCCTTTCGCGCGAAGCCCGCGCACTCTTCCGGCAGTTCTGATAAGATTCGGCAGCCTTGTATGCTGCCTGACTACCTCTCCAAAGCCGTACCCAACCCCGCATCGAACCGGGCTCCCTGGTACAAGAACACTGCTCCCAGTTATGCGGGCGTCTTTCTCTGGATTGCCTTCTACAACTCCATTGCCGCCGGGACCATTACGCGCGGCACCCTGACGGTCTGCCTGCTGGCGCTGGCCGCGGCAGGCCTGTTGAGCTATGCGCTGTACTACTACGTGCCGGCGATCCTGGGCATGAAGACCGGGTATCCGCTGTACGTTGTCGGCAGTTCCACCTTCGGCACACGGGGCGGCTACGCCATGCCCGGGCTGCTGATGGGCCTGCTGCAGGTGGGCTGGCTGGCGGTCGGCACGTTCTTCGCGACAAAGTTCGTGCTGACGGCCCTGGGCATCGAGGCGAAGGCCGGCACCATGCCCTTCATCGTGACCGGCGTCATCTGGGGCTACCTGATGGCGTGGATCGGCGTGATGGGCATCCAGTATGTGGCGCGCATTGCCACCTTCCTGAACTTCATCCCGCTGCTGATGATCCTGGTGGTCTTTGCCAAGGTTTCACCCGGCATCTCCGGCCACGTTCCGTCCGAGCCGAATTCGTTCGTCGCCTTCACGATGCTGCTGCAGATCGTCATCGGATTCTTCGCGACGGCCGGAGCCGCGGGCACCGACTTCGGCAGCAACGCCCGCAACACCAGCGACGTGAAGTGGGGCGGCCTGGTCGGCATCGTCGCCGCCATTATGATTGCCGGCGGACTCCCGCTGGTCTCGGTGGCCGGGGCACGTGTGCTGATGCCGAACGTGCAGGGCTACAACTACGACGCCGTCGTCTCCGGCATCGGCGGACCTCTGGCCACGGCGATGTTCTTCCTCTTCACGCTGGCGTCCATCCCGCCCGCCTGCTTCTCGTCCTTCATCGCCGGCAACAGCTTCTCCACGATGCTGCCGGGCGTGTCCCGCATGGGCTCCACGATGGCGGGCATGACGGTCGCCATCGTTCTGGCCGTCACCGGCGTGGCCGAGAATCTCGTCGGCTTCTTCACCATCGTCGGTGCCTCCTTCGGCCCCATCTGCGGAGCCATGGCCGCCGACTACTTCCTCTCCGGCAAGAAGTGGGCCGGTCCGCGCGAAGGCATCAACTGGGCCGGCTACGGAGCCTGGGCCGTCGGCTTCCTGGTAGGCATCATCCCGTTCCTGCCGGTGAGCAAAGAGGTGCAGGAGCTTTCGCAGCCCGCGGTGCTCTATAGTTTCTTCACGGGCTTTGTGGTCTACGCGCTGCTGGCCAAAGCCGGCCTGGAGCCGAAGACCGTCGCGATGCCGAAGTAGCCTGGGTCCGACTGGACCCGGCCGGGGCTGGCGGCGCACAATGGACTCAAATGAAATTCCATGCCGCCGCCCTTGTCCTGCTGGCCAGCGCTTCGCTGTGCGCCGCTCCGCCAGCGGCGCCCACTGAATTGAAGGATGTCGAGTTCGCCAAACCTGCCGGGGTTTCGCTCACGTTGGATGCCTGGATCCCGGCCAGCGCCAAGGCGCAGCCGGCCGTGATCCTCGTTCATGGCGGCGGATGGAATGCCGGCACCAAGCGAACCTACATCAATCCGTGGTTTCCTACGCTGACCGATGCGGGCATCGCCTGGTTCACCATCAACTACCGACTGGCTCCGCAGTGGAAGTATCCGGCGGCGGTGGAGGATGTGGAAGCCGCGGTGACCTGGGTCCAGGCCAATGCGAAGAAGTGGAACATCGATCCGAAGCGG
>JAFKEE010000050.1 GCA_017307505.1 Acidobacteriota bacterium
CCATGTCCGCTGGCCGGACCAGTTTGAAAACCGGGGTTTGCCCACCAGTAGGAGTCTCGGTCACTGCTTCGTCTGGCGCGCACCAATCGTACACCCGCGCCACCCAATTTTCATGCCCCTGGGTGGCCGCTGGCCATCACTGTTTGAAAACCTAACCTTCATCACGCTGCCCCGTTCAGCCCCAAACTCCACGCACGCCCCGGCTTAGGTTGACCCGATCCGCTCCAAAGTCTACAATCTTGTCATGCCAAAACCGGGGCGCAAGGTGTGGCACCTGCGCATACACGGCAGCACTTATGAGGTCGTTCGGAGGATGGACCTGGATGCGGAAGAGGAGTTCGTTGAGCGTCCTTTTCTGTCCACCACTACCTTTGACCGTTGGCTGAACGACCCGGTCACCGCCCGGCGCCTCGCCGAGATGCTCTCCTCGGTCACCTCCCTGCCCCAGCGCAACGCTCTCGAGAACAAAGGCTGGCTCAGCGCCCGCCTCGACGACGCCTTTCGCCAGTATCGCCTCGTTCTGCTCAAACCCGAGGAAGAAGCCGCTGCTTCCTCCGCAGCCAGCGGCGGAGGCGGTGGTGGTGGCGGCGGCGGCGCGAACCAGCCGGCGGAGAACGCACCGCCCGCTCCACCTCGCGGCAGGACCGGGGCGCCCCCTGCCCCCGTAAAAACCTTCATCGAGTTCAAGCTCGTGGACAACGACAACAAGCCCATCGCCAACGAACGCTACAAAGTAAAACTCACCGACGGCAGCATCAAGGAAGGCCGCCTCGGCGCCGACGGTTCCGTGCGGTTCAATAACATCGACCCCGGCAACTGCGACATCTCCTTCCCGGATCTCGACGCCAGGGACTGGGCCGCCGCCTGAGGGATTCACCGTGCCAAGGAACCACACAGTCGCACAGCCCGACCACATCGCCCGGATCGCCGAGAAGTACCACTTCTTCGACTACACGATCATTTGGGACGATGGCGCCAACGCCGATCTCAAGTCCAAACGGGATAACCCGAACATCCTCTATCCGGGCGATGTAGTCGTCATTCCGGACAAAACCCCAAAAACCGAAACCCGGCCCACCAGCCGCACCTACACCTTTAAGGTCAAGCCGCAGCCTCTGCAGTTGCGCCTGCAACTCCTCGACTACGACGGCGAACCGGCCGTATGCGAGTTCAAGTTCAAGATCGAAGGCGACTCCGGCACAGTCAACGTGACCGACGGCAAGTTCCGTAAGCCCATCCTACGCGCCTGGGAAAACGGCTCCATCCGGGTCGACAAGCTCAACATCCTCGATATCCCACTAAAAATCGGCTGGCTCGACCCCATCGACTACCAGTCGGGCCAGGTCGCCCGCCTGAATAACCTCGGCTACAACGCCGGAGTCGTCGAGAATCCAGATCCCCTGCAGTTGCGCTCTGCATTGGAAGAGTTCCAGTGCGACAATAGCCTGGATATCACCGGAGTATGCGACGCGGACACGCAAGCCAAGTTGAAAGAGATCCATCTGTGCTAGCGGACCGGCTCCGAATCCCGTGCCCGCTCCCTTCGGGAGGGCGGACGCCCTCGTCCGCAGCCGGCCCCCTGGCCGGCTCTCTCTCTGCCCCCTTGACCTGCGCCCGACACGCGCGGAGGCCCCAGCATGGCTGACGGCGGATTTGCGGCCGACCATCCACCGCGTCCGGACCAGCCGTTCTACGTCGCCCCCAACTTCGACGGCGCAACCGAGCGCAATACCTACCGCGCTCAGTTGATCCCGGTCGCCTGCTGGCGCGTCGACAACATCCGGTTCGAGTTCGACTCCTCGTTCGTCAAACCCGAGATCGCCGCCGAACTTTCGCTGCTCGCGGTTAAGATGAAGGCCCATCCCAAGGCGCCCATCTCGATCTTCGGCCATGCCGATCCCGTCGGCAAAGACGACTACAACAAGAAGCTCAGCGGCCGCCGCGCCATCGCCATTTACGCCATCCTCACCCGCAACACTGACCTGTGGGAAAAGCTCTACAAGGATAAGGATGACCACTGGGGCCTGAAGTCCATTCAGACCATGCTCACCGCGCTGGGCTACGATCCCGGCCCGGCCACCGGCTACGGCTCCGGCAAAACCACCGCCGCCGTGAAGAAGTTCCAGGAGGACGACGGGACCCTCGACAACGACGGCGATCCCGGGCCCCTCACCCGTGAGAAGCTCTTCAAGGCCTACATGGACAAGACCTGCGTCGACGACACCGGCGCGGCCTTCCAGTTGACCAACGATGACTTCCTGGCCCGCGGCGCCGATCCCGACGGCAAGGGCGACTACCAGGGCTGCGGCGAGTTCAACCCCGTGCTCATCTTCTCCAACGACGAGGAGAAGGAGTTCAAGAAGCCCGGCAAGACGAAAGCCCGCAACGAGGCCAATTCACCCAACCGTCGCGTCGTCATCTTTCTCTTCCGGCCCAACAGCATCGTCACTCCAGGCAAATGGCCCTGCCCGCTTGCCACCGAGGGCGGCGAAGGCTGCACCAAGCGCTTCTGGTCCGATGGCGAAACCCGCCGCCAGAACACCGACAAACGCCGCGAATACCCGGTCACCCACGACACCTTCGCCTGCCGCTTCTACGACCGCATCGCCTTTAAATCGCCCTGCGAAACCATCGCACCCGTTCCGCTCGCCACCATCGACTTCAAGATCTGGAACGCGCGCTGGGAACCCGCCGAAGGCTTCTGCGGCGACAAGGTCAAACTGCTGGCCGATACGGACCTGCCCGACGGCGACGCCGTGCAGATCAACTTCACGCCGAAACAAGGCTCGTCGCCCAACCTCACCCAGCAGGACACCCAGAGCAGCGGCGGCAAGATCGAGGTCGAGTGGGAGATCCACGACGTCGATTTCAAGAGCGGAGCCACCTTCCTCGATAAGGTCGAACTGGAAGCAAAGTTCACCGCGGCCAAGGCCGCTCCGGCCACCACGGGCCTCCTCAAGGTCAAGGCCATGCGCGACACCGGGGAGGAGACCTTCAAGCGCGACATCACCTGGAACGGCTTCGGCAACCACTCCGAGTTCAAGCAGAAGACCGATCAGTTCAAGACCAAAATCACCGCCAACTTCAAGATCGTCAAATCATGGGGCGCTACCTACATCGACTTCCGTTCCATTGGCTTTACCGGCCGGGCCGGCCGCGCGCCGTTTGACGGACATCGCTGGGGCCGCTCGACAGGCGTCAATGCACAGGCGCCCAATGAATACTACGACGGCACCGCGTGGCAGCCCCTGCCCGCCGGGTTCACCATCACCGCCGCCAACTACCAGGCGATCACGTTCCACCGCGATGGCTCGAACTTCGTCTCGGCCAACGGCGGAACCTGGCCCGAGGAGTTCACCGACTACGACTTCAACTCCGCCGCCAACGTCGCCAAACGCGACGCCTGGTGCACCGAGACCAACAATCGCTGGAGCGATCACTTCATCCTCCGCCGGTCCAAGTGCACTTCTCAGAAGAGCACCCGCTGCTGCGTCTACGACACTCAACTCGAATTGATCCTCACGCCGGTGGAGACCTTCACCGCGGCGGACCACGTCGTCTTCGTCGCCCCCGGCAACATGCGCGCCAATGCCGCCAACTGGTTCCTGGACGCCCCCAACCTCTCAACCGCCGCCCATGAGACCGGTCACCGCATCGACAACCCCGACGAGTATAAGGACGGCGCCACCGATGACACCCTCACCGGCGATGGCGCCATCAACGGCATCGACGAAAACTGCGTCATGGGCCAGAACATGAGCAAGGTCAAAAAGCGCCATCTCCACGCCATGGTCGAGACCCACAAGAAGGCCATTAAGAACACCTTCGGCCGGGACTACGACTACGACACTCTGAACAAATAAAGAACTGGAACACGAAGTGAACCCCATTCTTGACAAGGCTCTGTTGCAGGCACTCTCGGGCGGCCAGGACGCGCTGGCCGGGTTCGGGCTGGAGCGCCACACGCTCGCCGGGCCCGGTGTTCCCGGCAGCGGATCCGAGTGGGACGAACGCCTCACCCTCACCGGCGACGGCATGCTCACCCTCTCCTCCAACCGGTCCATCGCCGATATCAGTTCCGAGCCCATCGGCCTCTACCGCAAGCAGGACAAGGCCGAGACGGTCCGCCGCGCCATCCAGCTCGTCCGGGAAGCCGCACTCACAGAACTGCCGCCGCTCCGCGTCGAGCCCGCCGATACCCGCATCCGCATCAATGTCGCCTGCGGCGGAGTGGTCGAACGCGTCACGCTCGGCCTCACCGATCCCATGGCTCTCGAACCGGCCCGCCCCCTGCTGCAGGAGCTCGACCGCCTGGCCCAGGCCGTTCGCGCCGATCCGGTCCGCAGCCTGCGCATCGAACTCGACATGCCCGACAATGTGCCCGCCGCCAAGGTCCGCCTCCGGCTCATGGTGATCTTCCAGAACAGCGGCACGGAAGGCTACTGGCTCACCCATCCCGGAGCCCTGCGCCGCGAGCACCGCTGGGAGCAGTGCACCCTCGTCTACGGCCGCAAACCCGACATTGTCCCCGGTTTCACCCCGCCGCCCATCGAACTTCAGGCCTCCGCTCTCGAACCCATTCGCGAAGAGGGCCTCGACCTGCTATGGATTCCACGCGGCGAAGAAGTGGAGCAGCGCTTCAGCTGCGTCATGGAACCGCCCGTGCCCGGGCTGTACCTGGCACGGGCCGTCTACTCGTCTTACCTGGGTGAAGATCAGGTTTCAGGGCGCCCCCGCCTGCGCGGCTGCGCCTTCTCCAACCAGGTGGAACTCGAGGTGACATGAGCCGGCTGATCGGACTGTTGGGGAGTATCATCATGGCGATGCCAGGAGCGGAAGCAGCAACCTTCTCGCTGGAGTATGCTCAACACTCCGGCTACGGCCGCATGCCCTTGAGGATCCTCGTGGAAGGCACGCAGGCCACCCTCATCCGGCAGGAAACCCTCAATGCCGGCCAGCCCATCGGCCTCTTCCGGGCGGCCTTCACGGCGGCGGACCAGAAAAGGCTCAGCGCAGTCGTGCCCGACACCATCGAGAGCGGGGCTCCGCTTATGCGCGACTCCGACTACTTCATCATCCGGCTCAAAACAGCCCAGCGGAACGTCGAACTCCGCTTCCCGCACGACCCCGTTGCCCTGGGCAAAGCCGCCCCCATGATGCAGGAACTCGCGCGCCTGGAAAAGGAACTCGCCTGGAAACCCGTACGGGCGATCCTCGTCGAATTGACCCCCTCTTATGCCGTCAGCATCCGCAACATCGGCTCGGAAGCGGTCAAGGTCCCCTTCGGGACTCTGGGGCTGACAATCGAATCCATCGCCGCGGCCGAACCGCCCAAAGTCCCCGGCAAGACCCCTCCCCCGCGTGTTTGGGAGATGGCGAATGGCACCGCCCACCTGCCGAAGAGCATCGAGATCGGCGCCGGCCAGTCACTGGAGTTCCCCCTGCCCCTGGGCCCCACGGCCAGGGACAAACTCTACCGGGCGCGATTCAACGCGGAAGGCAACATCGACCCCGCTGATCCGGAGATCCTCGGCACGGCTTACTCCGTGGCTGTCGCCGGCGGCCGCAGATAGCAGCCGTTACCTGGATTCCTCAAAGGCGATTGTGCTCTCGGCCTGTGTGCGCCGGAAGTCGTCGTTCTTCAGGCTCATCGTGATGTTCCGTTTGTAGCCGAACAGCACCTTCAGGCCGAATTCGGTTCCGTAAGTCGCCGGGAACCACAGCCCCTCGTCCACCTTGCGGTAGCTGACGTTGAAGCCCAATTGCTTGATGTCGATGCCGAACAGGATCTTCACCGCTCGAGGGATCTTCATCGACAGCTTCGTGGTCACCATCATGGGCTGGAACTCATGCGGATGGATCAGCACTTCGCCGGCCCAGCAGCGGCTGGCGTCTTCCTTCTTCGGTTCGAAAGTGACGCGGTAGGCATCCACGGTCCCCACCTTGCGTGTCCCTTCCAGCTTGAACGTATAGTGCGCCTGCTCGTCCTTCGTCAACGGAAAGAGGTCCTTCGAGATGCCGTCCCGCGACTTCTTGTCGTTGATCATGTCGTCGGTCAGATCCTCGATGAGATCGCCGTCAATGTCCGTGTCCTTGTACTGGAAGTTCGGCTTGTCGTAGGTCAGGATCTTCCCGCCCCGCTCATACCGGCCCTCAAACTTGTCCAGCTTTTTGTCCGTACCCTTCGCGTCCGGCGTGACGGTGTACTGGCGCTTCTCCTCCCGCGACATCTTGCCGTTGGTGCGCAGCAGCCGGACAAAGGTGTCCTGCCGGTAGACCACGGTCTTGCGGGCATCGGCCGCCTTCTCCTGGTTCTCGGCCACGCGCTGGAGAATCTCGTCCACAGACGGCTGCGCCACGCAGATTCCGGTGGAAAGGGCGGAGAGTAGGATCACCAGTTTCATACGACTCGAACTGCCTCTGATTCCAATACGCGGCGAAGCGGCAGTTCCTTGCAGAAAATGGGGCTACTGCCGCACTATTTCGATCGTGTCCACCACCAGGCTGGTCTTTTCCAGAATCAACAGCACAGTCATCCCGCAGATCCGCCGCAGATACCCGGAGGGCACCGGCACCAGCTTACGGTCCAGGTCATCAGGCAGCTTGTCGAGCTTCTTGTCCAGGCCCGCGGGAATCACACCGGCCCGGTGCAACTGTTTGGCCAGCGGCACCGGAACGTCGCCCTTCTTGGCCACGCCGGGTGGCAGGTGGCCCGAACCGATCCGGTAGTAATCCTGGATGATGCGATTCTCGGCGTCTGTAATGAACGGATAGTGGAGGTGGCTCTCCGCGTCAGCCGGTTCCGCCTCTTTCTCTTTGGCCTTGTCCTGGACCTGTCCGGCAGCGAGCATCGCAGCCAGCAACAGCCAGGCCGGCAGTAGGCCGTAAAGGTTCCGCATCGATCTATTTTACAGTCTGATTACTCGTACCGGAGCGCTTCCACGGGGTCCAGCCGCGCTGCCTTGCTGGCCGGCCAGAGTCCGAAGAACAGCCCGACGCCGACGCTGACGATGATGCCGAGGGCAGCAGCCCACAGGGGTACGGTGGTGGGCAAAGTCGGGAAAGCGATCTGCGCACCCTTCGAGATGATCCAGCCGAGCACCATACCCAGCAGTCCGCCGGCAAAGGTCAGCACCACAGCCTCCGTCAGGAACTGGATGATGATGTCGCTCTTCCGGGCGCCCAGCGCCTTGCGGACGCCGATCTCCTTCGTCCGTTCCGTCACCGACACCAGCATGATGTTCATCACGCCGATGCCGCCTACCAGGAGCCCGATGGACGAGAGCACCACCATGACTAAGGCGGTCACGCTGGTCACCTGCCGGAAGTCTTCGATCATCTGCTCCGCGGTGGAAAGGCCGAAATTGTCGGGTTCGTTGTACTTCAGGCGCCGCTCCTGGCGCAGTACCCCGCGCACCTCGTCGATCGCCTTCGGCAGTTGTCCCGGATAGGCCGACACGACGATCATGTGCTCCGTGGCCGAAGGCTCCAGCTTGCGCATGGTGAAATAGGGCAGCAGCACCCGGTTATCCTGCTGGCCCGGAAACGAATTGGCAGGCCGGATCATGACCCCGATCACCCGGTAGCTGTGACCGTCCACCTGCAGTTCCTTACCCACCGCGTCCTCGGCGCCAAACAGGTTCTTATTAATGTCCTCGCCGATGACGACCACCGGCTCCTTGTGGACATTCTCAAAGCCGCTGAAGAACCGGCCGGTCTTCATCTCGGCATTGCCCCCGGCGACGTAGTTCTCGTCGGTCCCGCCCAGGTTCAGTTGCAGGACATCATTGCCCTTATAGTGCGCTTTGTGGAAACCACGGCCCGGAAACAGGTAGGGACTGACGCCCTTCACGGACGGGCAGCGTTCGCGGATGGCCACCGCGTTCTCGTAAGTCAGAGCCTTGCGCTGCCACTCCTCGCGCGACCGGCGGCCGAAACGGATGCCCGCCTGCCACTTGAACACCATCACGCTGTCGGTGCCGAAACCCTTAATCGCGTTCGTGACCGCTCCGTCGAACCCGGTCAGGATGCTGCCGACGCCGATAATCGTGCCCGTACCGATGATGACGCCCAGCACCGTGAGGAAACTGCGCATCTTGTGGCCGCGAATCGCGTCCCAGGCCAGGCCGACGCCTGCCAGAATCAGGGCAAAGTTGTTTATTTTGTGTGGCTTCACTTCTCTGCCCTCAAGGCCTCAATGGGATCCAGTTTGGAGGCCTGCGAGGCCGGATAGATTCCGAAAAATAGCCCCACGGTGGCCGACAGGCCAACCCCCACGACAACGGAGGAAAGCGGCAGCTCCATGGGGACCGGCGTGAAGTTGCGCACCAGCATGGCGATCACCCACGCGATCGACACGCCCACCAGCCCCCCGGTGCCTGACAAGACGGCGGACTCCACCAGGAACTGCTTCAGGATGTCCGTGCGGCGGGCGCCGAGGGACTTCCGGATGCCGATCTCCTGCGTCCGTTCCGTCACCACGGCCAGCATGATATTCATAATGACGACACCGCCCACCACCATGAACACGCTCACCACGGCGATGGCGGTGGCCGCGATGGCGCCGGTCAGCTTCTCCCATGCGCCCATGATTGAGGCGGAGTTGAAGACCATGAAGTTGTCTTCCACACCGGGCCGCAGGTGCCGGTAGGCCCGCAGCAGGGACCGTACCTCGTCCATCGCCTGTTCAAAGTGGCCGTGATCGATGGCCTGCAGCGAGAAGTTGAGCCAGGTGCGCGCTCCGAACATCTTGAAGAACGTGAAGATAGGGATGTGGACGAAATTGTCCTGGGACTGCCCGAAGACGCTGCCGATCTTCTTCGAGACGCCGATCACCTGGAATGCCTTGCCTGAGATCTCGATCGTCTTGCCGATGGGATCCGTGTTGGCGAAGTACTTCTCTTTCAGGTCCGCACCGATGAAAGCTACGTTGCGGTGATTGGCGTTCTCGCCTTCGGTGAAGTAGCGGCCGCTTTCCGTTTGGATGTTATTGAGAATATTCAGGTTCGCATTGCCGCCCGTGATATTCACATCCTCCATACGCTCACCGTGGCAGGTGACGTCCGCCTGGTGGTCGCTGGTCATCCCCATCTCTCGCACCATCGTCGCGCGCTGTTTGAGAAACTCGAACTCGTCGGGCTTCAGCTGGGGATTCTTCCGCTGCAGCTCAAGAAACTTCTTGGGATCCCAGTCGCCGAAAAAGGCAAACCGGGTCACCACGAAGCCGTCGGCGCCGAGGTCAGCGATCTTTGACTCGACGTACACATTCATCCCGTTGATCACGGCCATCACCGCGATCAGCGTCGTCGTCGAGAGAATAATGCCCAGAAGGGTAAGGAAGCTGCGCAGTTTGGCGCTCCGCAGGCTGGCAAGCGCAATGGAGAACGCCTCATAAGTAGAGGCCCCGGATTTCATCTCATAGACCTAGACGGAGCAAACCCCTGGTTTGTTCCGCACCTGTAAAATCCAATCGCGTAAAAGAGGATCCAGCCAGAACCGGGGCGTGTCCCGGGCGATGAAGCCCAGATGGCCCCCATGTTCCGTCGGGATCAGGGTGATATTCGGGTTTCCGCGCACCTCCGCCCCCTCAAACAGGTCAAAAGGGATCATTGGATCGTCTTTTGACTGCACCATCAGGGTGGGCACGCGGATGCCGTGCAGAAAACGCACGGCCGACTGCGTGGCGTAATAGTTGGGCGCGTCACCAAATTGAAACGCCCGAGCCGTGAATGTGTTGTCGAAATCAAAGACCGTGCGGACCGAATCGATGCCATCCAGCGGAAAGAGATCGGGATGGCTCAGGTGACGCCGCCGGTAGCGGTCCTTCAGGCCGCGCACGAAGCGCCGCTCGTAGACCCAGTTTTCCGGGGCGCCGAGGCGGCGGACGCAGGCATGCAGATCAATGGGGGTGGAGACCGCGCAGACGCCGGACACGAGGTCGAGGGCCGCGTCGCCCGATTCCCCCGCGAACTTCAACGTGACGTTGCCGCCCAGGGAAAACCCGATGAGGAAGCGGGGACCGCGGCCCTCCCGGCGAAACCGGTCCAGAATGGCGCGCACGTCCTGCGTCAGGCCGGAGTGGTAGAGGGTGGGGGTGAGCGCCTCGGTCCCTCCGCAACTGCGCATGTTGATGCGGTGCACCGCAAAACCGGCCTCGAGCAGGCACTGCGCCAGCGAGATCATATACCCGCTGCGGCTGGATCCTTCCAGCCCGTGGTGCAGAAAGATCTCGCCGAGGGCCTCGCCGGGGGGCCGGTTTTCGTGGATCAGGACCTGGGTGGCGGGTTCCGTCTCGTAGAGAACGGCGCGGGTGGGAAAACGAGCTTCATCGATCGCCCTCTTCCAGAAATTTCCGGCGAGGGTGGAAAGGTGAGGGTTGCGGAAATAGGGACGAAATGGCCGCAACCCTCTATTTTACCTTGTTCACCCGGACTGCTCCGTCCGGGCTGGAATTCCTGGCTTAATCGCCCTCGACGTCACGGTCGAGCGTACCGGGTTCGGAAGCCTTACGCGCCAGATCCTCAGTGAGGATAATGGCCTCCGCCAGATCGCGCATGGGGCGCCGCAGGCGGCGGCTCTCGTTGCGGAGGCGAAGATAAGCTTCTTCCTCGGTCAGGTTAAACTTGTACTGGAGGATGCCCTTGGCCCGCTCAACCAGTTTTCTGGTCTCGAGCTGCCGCTTCATTTCCTGGGTCTCTTCCATCAGGCGGGCGTTTTCGTCTTCCAGTCGAGCCCGCGCAATTGCGCCACCCATCTGTTCGCCGATGAAGGTGATCAGAGAGACTTCCTCGGGGGAATGATCGTGCCTTTCCTTATGATGGACGTTAATGACGCCGATTACTTCGCCTACCGCGATGAGCGGGACGGAGCAGAAGGCTTCGTAGGTATCTTCCACCAACCCGGGCAAACGCATGAACCGCTTGTCGTTGGGGGCGTTTTCGGCCAGCACGACAACACTCTTGTTTTCGACCACCCAACCTGTCACGCCCTGGCCCACCGTCATGCTGAGATGACCGATTTCGGCGGCGTGCGGGACCTGGGAGGCCCGGAGCACAATCTCTCCGCTGTTTTGCTCCAGGAGGTACACGAGACAGGCGTCGCATCCGGTCACCTGAACCGTCATACCCACGATTTCGCCCAGCATCTCGTCCACGGACCGGTTGGAGCTGACGATGCTGCTGATTCTGTGCAGTAGTGAAACTTGGCTGGTATTGGTTTCCATTGCCATGTAAGAAGCCATGCTGTTTGTAGGATAGAAACTGGACCTTTGGGGGTCCAATCGAAACTTTCTATTAGACCCATACCATAGGTCGTGATTCCAAGTACACGCATGAAGCATCGAACTGAACTTCGCACTGTATCCCTCCTTACGCTCTTCGTCACCCTGTGCGGTGCGGCCGACCCAACCTGGCGCCGGCTCGACTCGGGCCGGTGGACGGTGTACACGGACTTGAGCGAAAAAGACGGCTCGCAAATCCTACGCCAGGTGCTGGAGATGAACAGCGTCTTCGGCGCGGTGACGAATCCTGTTCCGGAGGCAGCGCCCCCGGTCCGGATCCTCGCGTTCCGGTCCAGGTCGGATTTCCAACCCTTTCAGCACGGCGCGGCCAATCACGGCCTTTACCAGTCGGGTACGGAGTACGACTATGTCGTGCTGCTGGACGCGGGCGAAGAGACCCTGCGCGCCGGTCGGCACGAACTGGTGCACCGTGCCACGAACTATTCCTCCGCTCTGCTGCCAGGCTGGTTGGAAGAGGGGCTGGCGGAGTACTTCTCCACCCTGCAGCGTAAGGGCGACAAGGCGGTAGTGGGCCGCCCGATTCAAAACCATGTCGACCTTCTGGCCTCGTCGGAGTGGCTGCCCGCCGCGCGGTTGTCGGAGTGGCGCTATGACCCGGCCAGAAACGGGACCGACAGCATGGTGGCCCAGGTCTATGCGCAGAGCTGGGCGTTGACCCACCTCCTGATGCAACCGGCCGATGCCCGCGCGAGACTGGAGCGGTTTTCAGAACTGCTGAAATCCGGCGTCGCGCAGGCGGCGGCCTTTGACCAGGCCTACGGACGAAATATGGACCAGGCGCTCGCGGAAGCGCGGCAGGCCGTGGCGGCGAAGCGTTTCCCGACGCGCGAGGTGCCCATTGGGGCCGTTCCGCAGCCCGGCTCGTTCCAGGTCAAGGCAGTTCCGGATGTGGAGGCACGCCTGGTGCGGGCGGATGCGCTGCTGGCCCATGGGAAGAAGACCGAGGCGGCCAAGCTGATCAACGACACGGCGAAGCGCTATCCGGACCAGGCTGCGGCCGCGGCCGGTCTGGGCCAGCTGGCGATGTCGAATTCCGACTATGCCGCGGCGCGGACCCACCTGGAACGCGCCCTCGCTCTGGGCGACAAGCAGGCATCCACCTATTACGAACTGGCGATGCTGACGCGCGACACCCACGGACCGGAGGACACGGTGGTGGAGCGGCTGCGCCAGGCGGTGCAGGTGAACCCATCGCTGGCGGACGCCTGGTATGTGCTGGGCTCCACCCTGCTGCGCCAGGGGAAGTCCGCCGAAGCCGCCGAGGCAATGCGTCATGCGGTGGATGTGTTCCCCAGAAACTCGATGTACTGGGAGGGACTGGGCCGGGCCTGGCACGCCGCCGGCCAGCGCGAACCGGCGCGCATGGCGGCGCAGCGGGCGATGCAGACGGCCACGACGCCGGAGCAGAGCGCGATGGCGCAGGGTCTGGGGCGGGAGATTGAACAGAACCAGCGTCCCAGGACGGGCGGCAAGCCGGGCGTTGTCACTCCAAAGACCTGGGAGCCGAGGCAGGCCGAGGCGACCGTCACGGGCAAACTGGTGCAGGTGGACTGCGCGACCTCGACGCTGAAGTTCCACATCCAGACCGCGGCGGCCACGGCAAAAACGAAAGCCCAGGTGACGATTCTCAGCTCGGACAAGCCGAACCAGATCATGCTGCGGGGCAACAGCGGGCAGAAGCGCGAGTTCATCTGCGGCCCGCAGCGCGCGGCGCCGATGGTGGAAGCGGGGTACGTGCCGGCTCCGGCAGCGCCAGAACCACCCGCGCCGCCAGCCGCGGCACCAGCCAAACCAACAAAGAAGGGCCGGCCCGCACCGAAGGCGAAACCGGCTCCGGCGGTCCAGGCGCCCGCGGGCGAGCTGATCAGCCTCGATTTCAAGTAGACTACACAAGCACGTCATGAAGATCACACGAATCTCGACCGCGGTGATGGAGTCCAATTTCGACTGGACGCTGGTGCGGGTGGATTCCGATGCCGGCCTCAGCGGCATGGGCGAGGCGTTCCTGGGCCCCGGGCTGACCGCCGTGATCCGGGAGTTCAACGACATCCTGGTGGGCGAGGATCCAACGCACATCGACCGGCTGGTGCGGCGCATGCGGGCGAGCTGCATCTACGCCTCGCCCGGGCTGATGTACCACGCCATTGGCGGCATCGAGACCGCGATTCTCGACCTGCTGGGCAAAGCCTGCAGGATGCCGGTGTGGCAACTGCTGGGCGGCAAGTATCGCGACGCGGTGACGATCTACGCCGATTGCCACGGCGGCGACGCGCTGGAGTCGATTACACCGCTACTGAAGCCGCGCACGCCGGCGTGGATGGCGGCGGAGGGGGCTCCGGTGGAGGAGTCGCGCATCAGCGTGAAGCACCATGGCTGGGACGCGTCGAAGAAAGAGAGCCTGACGCCGGAGAGCTACGCCCAGCGTGCCGCCGAGATGGCGGAACGGGGCTTCCGCATGCTGAAGTTCGACGTGGACGTGCCGACGCCCTATGAAACCGACGAGTACAACCGGGACCTGAGCCCGATGGAGGTGGATTTCGCCGCCTCGCTGGCAGGGGCGGTGCGGAAGGCCGTGGGTCCGCAGGTGGGTCTGGCGATCGACTGCCATTGGAACTACGGGGTGGCGGCGGCGGTGGACCTGGCGCGGGCGTTGGAGCCGTTGCGCCTGCTGTGGCTGGAAGACGTGCTGCCGCCGGAGAACATCCGGGCGATGGGGGAGGTGCAGCGCTGCACCAGGACTCCGCTGGCGACCGGAGAAAACCACTTCTTCCGGATCGACTTCCAGCGGCTGATCCTGGAGGCCGGGCTGCGGGTGTTGTCGCCGGACGTGCAGAAGATCGGGCTGTGGGAAGGCAGGAAACTGGCGGATCTGGCCGATATGCACTACGTCAACCTGACGTGGCATAACATCAGCTCGCCATTGGGGACGATTGCAGGTGCGCACCTGTGCGCCGCGACGCCAAACATGCTGGCGCTGGAGTGGCATGCGGCCAGTGTGCCGTTCTTCGACGACCTGGTGAAGAACGGGGATGCGCCGCTGGTGCGCGACGGGAAGGTGAAAGTTCCGGATTTGCCCGGCTTGGGCCTCGAGATCGATCTCGATGTCGCCTACAAGTACCGCAAGCCGGGCGAAGCCTTCTTCGAATAAGGCGTCAAGCCGCGTGCGGCGGCGTCATTTCTTATGGATGCGGCTGCAAGCCACGGCTGTGCCGTCGGGGTTGACCGCCGAATTGCCTTCTTCGATGTGTTGGATTTTGCCTTCCGCGTCAATGACAAACGAGGCGCGGTTGGCGAAGCCGAATTCCTTATTCAGGACCCCGTAGAGGGTGGCAACGGAACGCTGGCTGAAGTCGCTGGCCAGGGGGAATCCCAGGTTCAGCTCCTTCGCCCAGTGGCTGAGGGTGGGAAGGTTGTCGGTGCTGATGCCCACCACAATGGCGCCGGCATCTGTAAATTTGGCGAGACCAGCCTGGTACGCCGTGAGTTCCTTCGTTCAACCACCGGTGAAGGCCGCGGGAAAGAACGCCAGGACGACGGTCTTGCCGCGGTTCTCGGACAGTTTGAAGGTCGTGTTCGCGGTGGTCTTCAAAGTGAAGTCGGGCGCGGTGTCGCCGACTTTCAGGTGGGTCTTGGGCGGCTGCACAGGCTGAGCCCAGACAGCCGTCGCCAGTGCCAACCCCAATAACCATGGAGTGAGTTTCATGGATCCTCCCAGGATCAAGAGTGCTGCTGCATCCTCTTGCGCCCGAGGATAGCAGGCGCCTTTGTGGTCTCGCAACCGGCACAGTTGCACATTTTCTATGAATTCCCTGCCCGCTTCCGATATGACCCTCGTGGGCCAGCCAGGACAGCGTGGCGCAGCGGCAGATTCGCTGTCCGCCGGATGATGACGGCCCGACAGGAGACCGATCCATGCATGCGACTGAGGTTGCCGGCGAGCAGAAGACGAGCCAGAGGCAGGGCAAGTACCTTGTCTTTCATCTGGGCAAGGAAGAGTTTGGCGTCCACGTGCTGAAAGTGCGCGAAATCATGGGGATCCAGGAGATCACCTCGGTGCCCCAGACGCCCGCCTTTGTCAAAGGCGTCATCAACCTGCGCGGCAAAGTGATTCCCGTCATCGACCTGCGGAGCAAGTTCCGGCTGGATGAACTCGATTACACCCAGCGCACATGCATCATCGTGCTGCAGGTGGCCCACGACAATGGCGACATGCTGATGGGCGTCATCGTGGACGGCGTGTCGGAAGTCCTGACGATTCAGGAAGCAGAGATCGAGGACACGCCGGAGTTCGGCGCCGACATGAAGATGCCCTACATCCTGGGGATGGCCAAGGTGAAGGGGCGCGTCAAAATCCTGCTGGACATCGACCAGGTGCTGACCAGAGTCGAGGTGCAGGGCGTGAGCCAGGTGCAGGGTCTGATGGTTCCGCCCATGGACATGGGCTCCGGGATCGATCCACTGCCACTGTCGTAGAAACCACCGTCAAATCACCGGGAAAGTTGTAGAGGCCAAGGGAAGGACACGCGTGCTCATGAATGGGAATATCAGTTTCGGAACCAAGATCAACATCGCCTCGGGCGCGATCGTAATGTTTCTGCTCCTGCTGGGAGCGTCGGCGATCTACTCCCTGTCGGACGTGCAGTCGCAGTTGGAACGATCGGTCAGCGTGGAAGCTCTCAAATCGGAACTGGCGCTGCAAAGCCAGGCGGCGGTGACGATGATTGAGGGCTCGCAGCGCGGGCTGCTGCTGGGTTCGATGACAAACGATGCGCCGCTGGTGCAGGCGTCCAGCCTGCAGATGAGAGAATCCAGCGCGAAGCTGACCAATGCGTTGAAAGAACTGCAGCCGTTGCTCAGGACAGAAGAGGCGAAACGTTACCAGTCTTCGCTTTCGACGATGAGCGAAGAGGTGAACCAGAAGCTGCAGCAGTTTGAGAGCAGTATCCGGGGCCAGAGGTTCGACGAAGCGACCAGGATGCAGACGGAGTACTTCCGCGGGCATTTCGCCAGGATGCGGGAGCAGGCGGTGGCGTTGGTAGGCGTCCAGCACCAGTACGCGATCTCGAGTTCGGCCTCGGCGATCTCCATGGCCTCGTTTGCTCGCATGCTGGCGGCCGGACTCTGTCTGTTGGCCCTGATGGTGGCTGGGATGGCTTTCTGGGTGATCCGGAATGGCAACCGGGAACTGCGCCGCATCGCGCTGGAGATCGGCGAAGGCGCTGACCAGGTGGCCTCGGCCTCGAGCCAGATCTCCGGCTCGTCTCAGTCGCTGGCGCAGGGTTCGTCGGAGCAGGCCGCGTCGCTGCAGGAGACCTCGGCCTCGACGGAACAGGTGAATGCGATGACGAGGAAGAATGCCGAGAGTGCGCGCACGGCGGCGGCGGAAACCGAGAAGGCCGATCAGTTGCTCAAGGAGACCGACCGGAAGCTGACGCAGATGATCGAGTCCATGCGGGAGATCAACACGTCGAGCGAGAAGATTTCAAAGATCATCCGCGTGATTGACGAAATCGCCTTCCAGACCAACATTCTGGCGTTGAACGCCGCGGTGGAAGCGGCGCGAGCCGGAGAGGCAGGCATGGGCTTCGCGGTGGTGGCCGACGAAGTACGCAACCTGGCGCAGCGTTGCGCGCAGGCCGCCAAGGACACTTCCGACCTGATTGAGGAGTCGATCGTGCGCTCGAATGAGGGCAAGGTACGCCTGGATGAGGTCTCATCCTGTGTGTCGAGAGTGGTGGAGAACGCATCGCGCATCCGCGTGCTGGCGAACGAAGTCAATGTAGGCAGCCAGGAGCAGGCGCGGGGGATTGAGCAGATTACGCGGGCCGTGGGCCAGATGCAGCAGGTGACGCAGTCGACGGCGGCGAGCGCCGAAGAGAGTGCGTCGGCGGGCGAGGAAATGAGCGCGCAGGCATTGTCGCTGAACGATTCCGTGGGGCGCCTGAGATTGCTGGTGGGCAGCGGCAGCGGCCTGGCAGCAGAGCGGCCCGTGTCGCGCACGAGGAAGAGCCTTCAGGCGGTGGGTGCCCAGCGCGTGCGGGGTACGGCCGGCGCAGGCCATGCGGTGGCGGCGGACATCCAGAAGCCCCTTGGAGCCAAGGCTCCGGCGCGCCTGCAGGGCAAGGCGGAATTCCCCATGGATGACGACTTCAAGGACTTCTAGGCAAAGCCCCGATGGCACACAAGAAGAAGGTTGGAATCGGTGTGCCGGCCGCGGGCCCACCGGCGGCCGAACCCGCAGGCGCCGACCTGAAGGCACTGGCCTGCGGCATCGCGGCGCCGGCCTGTTCCGCAAACCAGGAGAGCGAGATGGCACAAGCGCTGAATCAGGATCCGCAACTGGTGGAAGACTTTCTGGTGGAAGCGCGGGAGCACCTGTCGAATATTGAGGCGCGCCTGCTGGAGATCGAGCAGGGCGCCCATACGCGGGAGACGCTGAACAGCGCCTTCCGCAGCTTCCATACCCTGAAGGGGCTGGCCGGCTTCCTGGAATACAACGTGATCCAGGAGGTGGCCCACGAGGTGGAGAGCCTGTTGGACCTGGCTCGCAATGACGCGCTGCAATTGAACGCGCCCATCGTGGATGTCGTACTGCAGTCGGGCGACTTTCTGGCCTCGTGCCTGCGGAGCATCGAAGGGCACAAAACGGATTCGCAGGCGCCCCCCATGGAGAACCCAGCCGCCCTGCTGGAGCGCATCCGCAACGCAGCCGCGGAGCCGCAGGTCCGCGAAGCAACTCCGGAAGAGAGGCACGAGGCGGCTCCGGAAGCGGCGCCGGGAGAGCCGGCAGCGGGCCCGAAGCGGAGCGAGGCCTCGCTGGTCAAGATCGAAACGGGCAAGCTGGAGTACCTGGTGGAGATGGTGGGCGAGTTGATGATCGCCGAGTCGATGCTGCATCACAATCCGGACCTGGGCGCCTCACGGTCGCCGCGAGTGCAGCGGGACCTCTCGCAACTGGCCCGGGTTACGGCGGAGGTCCAGAAGACTGCGATGGCCATGCGGATGGTGCCCATCGGGACATTGTTCCGGCGTATGACACGGCTGGTGCGGGATCTGGCCCGGAAGTCCGGCAAGTCGGCCGACCTGGAACTACAGGGTGAGGAGGTGGAGCTGGACCGCACCATTGTGGAAGAGCTGGCGGATCCGCTGGTTCACATGCTGCGCAACGCGCTGGATCACGGCCTGGAGACTCCGGCGCAGCGCGAAGCCGCCGGGAAGCCGGCGGCGGGCAAGGTACGGCTGAAAGCGGCGCACCAGGCGGGTCAGATCGTCATCGAATTGAGCGACGACGGGCGCGGCTTGGATCGGGCGAGGATCCTGGCCAAGGCCGTGCAGCGCGGCCTGGTGAGTGCGGACGCGACTCTCAGCGACAGCGAGGTCTATCACCTGATCTTCGAGCCCGGTTTCTCGACGGCCGAGAAGGTAACCGATGTCAGCGGCCGGGGCGTGGGCATGGATGTCGTGCGCAAGCATATCGGGCGATTGCGCGGCCGTATCGACATCGCCTCGGCGCTGGGCAGGGGCACGACGTTTACCTTACGGGTCCCGCTGACGCTGGCCATTATCGACGGACTGGTGACCGTCGTCGGCGGCGTCCGCTACATCGTTCCGATCTTCGCCGTGCGCGAGATGTTCCGGCCGACGCCGGAGCTTCTATTCACTGCGGAGGGCCGGGGCGAGATGGTTCTGGTTCGGGAGCGGCTGCTGCCCGTGGTGCGGCTGAGCCGGCGGCTGGGCGTGCAGGCGAAGAGTGAGAACCCGTGCGAGGGCGTGATGATTGTCGGGGAGAGCGAGGACCGGCAGTATTGCCTGCTGGTGGACGAGCTGGCGGGCAAGCAGGAAGTGGTGATCAAGAGCCTGGGTCCCACGTTCGGAGAGGTACGGGGTGTGGCCGGCGGGGCGATTCTGGGGGACGGCCGCGTGGGGCTGATCCTGGATCTGGCCACGTTGTGCGGAGGGGTCGAACATGCCGCCTGAGACGATACCGGTGATCGCAGGGCAGACGGTGCAACCGGTTGAGTACCGGAAGATCCAGTCGCTCACTTACCAGGTGGCGGGCATTGACCTGCGTGACGGCAAGGAAGCGCTTGTGGCCTCGCGGCTGCACAAGCGCATGCGGGAACTGGGCCTGACGGACGTGTCGAGATACCTTCACGTGGTGGAGGCCGACCGTACCGGGTTGGAGCTGATCACGCTGATCGACGCGCTGACCACCAACTTCACCAGCTTCCTGCGCGAACCGCAGCATTTTGACTTCCTGCGCGGCGTGATCGTGCCGGCGCTGTCGATGCACGATTCCCTGCGAATCTGGAGCGCGGGCTGTTCCACGGGAGAAGAGCCATACAGCATTCTGTTTCATCTGGCGCAGGCCCTGGAGGGCAAACGGCTGGCCGGCGTGGAACTGCTGGCGACGGACATCTCGACGCGGGCACTGGGCGTCGCAAGCTCGGGTATCTATCCGGCCGAACGGATGAAAGAGCTGCCGGAGGCATGGCGCAAGCGATTTTTCCAGCGTGGGGTGGGCGAGCAGGAAGGCATGGTGCGGGTGCGCGAGGAGTGGCGCTCGCGGGTCCGTTTCCGGCGCTTGAACCTGATGGAAGAGTTCAACAGCGTGCCGGCCATGAATGTCATCTTTTGCCGGAACGTCATGATCTACTTCGACAAGCCGACGCAGCAGAGGCTGGTGCGGCGTTTCGCGGAGCGGCTGGAACCGGGCGGATGGCTGCTGATCGGGCACTCCGAAGGGTTGATGGGCATGGAACACGAACTGACCTACGTCATGCCGGCCGTCTACCGCAAACCCAGCGGCCGCAAGGGTTGATGGCGAGAAGGGAACGCAGCATTGGCGAACAGTCTGGTGGTGGGCGTAGGCGATTGCAAGGTGACGGGCGATCCCCTGGCGGAGCTGGTGACGTATGCCCTGGGATCGTGCATAGCGGTGGCGATCTGGGATCCGGTCACGAGGGTCTCGGGACTGCTGCATTTCATGCTGCCGGATAGCGGTGTAGACCGGAACGGCAGTGGCAAGGAGCATCCCTTCCGGTACGCCGATACCGGGACGCCGCTGCTGTTTCGAGGGGCCTACCAGCAGGGCGCGGAGAAGAGGCGCCTGGTGGTGCGGCTGGCAGGCGGCGCGGCGGTGGTCAATGACAACGGGGTCTTCAACATCGGCAAACGGAATTACGCGGCCTTGCGCAGGATCCTGTGGAAGGCGGGCGTGATGGTGCATGCCGAGGATGTGGGCGGCAGCGTATCCCGGACGGTGCGGCTGGAGGCGGGGTCGGGCCGCATGATCATTCGCGCGTCGGGCGAACCCGAGCGGGAGTTGCGGGTGGTGAGCCAGCCGGAACGCGCCTCGTGCGTGGGAGGGGGACTGTGTCAATACGCCTGATGATCGTGGATGATTCGCCCGTCATGCGGGCGTTCGTGCGGCGCACGGTGGAAGTGACAGGCTTCGAAGTGTCCGGCTACCTGGAGGCTGGGGACGGCCGGGAGGCATTGCTGAAGCTGCGCTCGTCCCGGGCGGATGCGCCGTCTGAGCAGATAGACCTGATTCTGACCGATATCAATATGCCCGTGATGGATGGCGAGGGCCTGTTGGAAGAGCTGAAGCGCGATGCCGCGCTGAGCTCGATTCCGGTGGTCGTGGTCTCGACAGACTCGACCGACCAGCGCATGGACAAGTTGATGCAGCTGGGCGCTCGCAGCTATGTGCGGAAGCCCTTTCCGCCGGAGAAACTGAGTGAAGTGCTGGCGTCGATCTTTCCGGAGCTGACGGAATCGAAGAATGCCGGTCTGGGCATCGAGGGCTTCTAATGCCGCGGAAGCTGAAGGAAATCCACAACCTTGCCCTGCCCCACGTGCGACAGGCCTGCCGCTCCGCGCTGCTGGAGGTGCTGGAGACGATGTTCTTCGAACTGCCGGTCTCCGAGTTGGAGATGGTGGAGCGGCCGGCGGTAGACAGTTGCCTGATCCGCGCGGAGTTCCACGGCAGCGCGGAAGGCGCGATGGAGCTGGCGCTTTCGTGCGGGACGTGTGAGAGGCTGGCGGCGTCCTTCCTGGGCAAGGAGCAGAGCGAGGTTTCCTGCGCCGAGAAGTGCAGCACGGCCCGGGAGCTGGCCAACATGCTTTGCGGAGCTTCGTTGAGCCGGCTGCAGCCGCACGGGCGGATGTCGATTGAATCGCCGGAGTCGATCCCGGCGCCGGACCCGGAATCGGGGCCCTGGCTCAGGTATCCGCTGGAGGGCGGTTTCCTCGACGTGGAATTACGCTACGGTGAGGGCCTATGAAACAGGAACGGAGAACGAGGGTGCTGGTGGTGGACGATTCGGCGATCGTCCGCAAAGTGCTCAGCGATATTCTGAGCGCGCAACCGGACCTGGAGGTGGTGGGGACGGCTCCTGATCCCTATGTAGCCAGGGATAAGATCCTGGCGCTGGCTCCGGATGTGCTGACGCTGGATATCGAGATGCCGCGCATGGACGGCCTCACTTTCCTGAGGCGGATCATGCGCTTCCATCCGCTGCCGGTGATCGTGATCAGTTCCCTGGCGCAGAACTCCACGAAATCCGCCCTGGAGGCGTTGACGGAGGGCGCCGTGGACGTGCTGGCGAAGCCGGGCGGGCCCTATTCCGTAGGCGACCTCAAGGAAGATCTGCCGCGCCGGGTGCGAGCGGCGGCGCGGTCACGGATTGCGGCCAAGCCTGCGCCGGCCGCGGCGGCCCGCTCACCAATATCCAGGTCTTTCGACTCGCCCGGTGGGCTGCGCCGGATGGTGATCGCACTGGGCGCCTCCACGGGCGGGACGCAGGCCATTGAGCGAGTGTTGACCGCGCTGCCGGCCGCGATGCCGCCGATTGTGATCACTCAGCACATCCCGCCCGTCTTTTCGGCGGCGTTTGCCGAGAGGCTGAACAAGGTCTGCGCGCTCGACGTGCGGGAGGCGAAGGGGGGCGAAACGCTGAATCCGGGCGTCGCCTGGATCGCGCCCGGAGACCGGCACCTGCTGCTGGAGGAGGCCGGCACGGGCTGGCGCATCCGGCTGGACGGCAGCGCGAAGGTCTGCTACCAGCGGCCTTCGGTGGATGTGATGTTCAAGTCGGTGTCGGCGGCGCTGGGCTCGGCCGCATTGGGTGTGCTGATGACGGGCATGGGCAGCGACGGAGCGGAGGGTCTGCTAACGATGCGGCGGGCAGGCGCTGAAACAGTGGCCCAGGATGAAGAGAGCTGCGTGGTCTTTGGGATGCCACGGGAGGCAATCCGCCTTGGCGCGGCTGCCCAGGTTCTGAGTCTCGAAGCCATCGCTCCGATGGTGCTGAAGAAGAGCCGCCTGACGCAGTAAGCGTCCGGCTAGCCCTGCAACAAGTCAGCCAGCCGGGCGGCGCTGGCGGCGAACGGCCGCGCTTCGGCCAGTTCACGAGCCGCCTGGGCCATAGCCAAGCGCCGTGGTTCATCGCCCAGCAGACCGGCGATGGCCGTCCAGAGTTGATCGCGCTCGTGGTCGCGCAGCATGACACCCACCTGGGGCGTCATGACTTCCCGGGAGCCCTGGTGTTCCAGGCACACGGCGGGGAGGCCTTCCGAGAGTGCTTCCATCAGGGTCAGGCCATAGCTTTCATGACGCGACGGGAACACGTAGAGGTCGGACATGTGAAACGCAGCCTGCTTGCGGAGGCCGCTCATGTAGCCGGGGAAGATGACTTTCACCTGACGCAGCCGGGCCGCAAGCTGCTTCAGCCGCTCCATATGACGCCGGCCGTGCATGAAGGCGGGCTCTCCGCAGAGGAAGAGCCAGAGGGGCCGCTGGGACAGGCTGCCGCGCCGCTCGGCGTCCAGCAGGGCCTCCAGCAGCAGATCCTGTCCCTTCTCCGGCGAGATGCGGCTGAGGCAGAGCAGGACCTGGGCTTCGGGCGGCACGCCGAATTCGCGGCGAAGTCCGGCGGCCGCCTGGCGGGCGGCCTCCTCGGGACCGAAGCGCGGCGGCGCGCCCCAGGGCACGACATGAATCCGGTTGGGCGGCGTCTGGGGATAGCACTCCAGCAGGATTTCCTTCATGCCGGCCGAGGGCACAACGACGGCCGCGGAATGCAGGAGGCTGGCCCGCTGTTGCGCGAAGATCAGGCGCAGGATCACGGGCGCAATGCGGTCGAGCCGCAGGGAATGCAGCAGCTCCCAGATCCGGGTCAGGCCTCGCGGGGACAGGCGGTCCTTCAGGTAGATGGCGGAGATGTAAGCGACTACGTCGACGTGATAGACGGTCACGATGCGGAAGCCCGCCTGATGCAGCGCGGCGAAGTCGGGGCCTTCGCTGATGTCGTTGACCAGAACGGAACTGGTGCGTGGGTCGGCGCGCAGGACGGCCTGGGTGGAGGCGGCGCGAAACGATTCGCAGAAGGCGGCGTACTGGCGTTCGTCGAACTCGACCAACTGGCGGCCGGACGGCGCGGTGGTGCCCAGAATCGAGGGACTCACCAGTTCCACCTGGAAGGGCCGCGTGTGCGCCCATTCGTCCAGCAGCAGGTTGGATACGGCCGCTCCGCCACCTAGCGGGATCGCCTGCCCGCCGAAGCCGCCGTGGGCGGCGCAGTAGAGTACGCGTTCGATGCTCACCCGCCTACGATGACCGCCGTTGTCGCCGCGCTGTCCTGCTGATGGAGCGCCAGCACATACCAGCAAAGGGTGAGGAGCAACGGCAGGTCCGCACGCTCCCGGGCGGCCGGCTCGACATCCACATGGGCGCCATGCTTCAGGACGCCCTGGTTATGAAATCTGATGAGCGCGTCGCCCTCTGCCGTGGTCAGCGCCCACTGGCTGCCCCAGAAGTTGGTCGACTTCATGTGCAGCACCTCGCCGCCGGCCAGGTGAATTTCGCCTTTCGTACCCATCAGGCCGGGCTTGTAGAAGGCGACATCCAGCTCGGAGCCGGCGACGCGGGCGCTGACCAGCGGCGTCAGGAAGCCTGTCCGTTTGAAGGTCCACGACTGGTCGGCGGTCTGCGCCTCGGCGAGGGTCCCGAACACCTTTTTGAAACTGACGGAAGCCAGCACCGAGTCGCCCGACTTCAGTTCATAGGCGCGCGCGAAGGCGGATTGCTGCTTCCACTCAAGGCCGCCGAGCTGGGTGGACCGGATTGGGATCATACTGCTGTCCTTTCTCGCACAACTGAACGGCACGCTGGGCGGTCGCGATGTTGATGCCCTGCTGCGCACAACGGGCTCTCAGCCGCCGGTTGAACTCACGGCCGACTGTCCACTGCTGGCTGGGCTGGGTTTTGAGCCGGGCCTTGACCACCACACCCTGCTCAGTGAACTTGTCGACACCCGCGATTTCGACATCCGCCAGGATCAGTCTCTGGAACGCCGCATCGGAGCGCAGTTCCTGGCTGACCTCGCGGAATACATCCATGAGCCGCTGGGGCTCTTCGTCGAAATCGACCGCCACGTCAAACACAGCATAGCTGAACCCCAAGGTGAGATTGGTGAACGACTGGATGCTGCCGTTGGCGAGCACATGAACGGCTCCGTCATAACCGCGGAGCACCGTGGTCCGCAGGGAGAGTTGTTCCACGGCGCCCGACACGTCGCCAACCTTCACGACGTCTCCAATGCGGATCTGGCCTTCGGTGAGGAGGAAGAATCCGCCGATCCAATCTTTCAGAACGCTCTGGGCGGCGAAGCCGATGGCCAGACCGGCGACTCCGGCGCCGGCCAGCAGAGGGCCGACCTCGAACCCGACCTCACGCTTCAGTGCCAGCAGGATGGCGAAGGCCCATACGAGGGAGAAGAGGACGCGCCGGGCGATGGTCGTGACCGTATTGGTCTGCTTGGCGCGCTCGAGATCCACTTCGCCGCCGCGCTCTCGGACCAGGTCGGCCGAGACGCGGCCGACGGTGGAGAACAGCTTGCTGAGGAGGAAGTTCAGCAGCGCGGCGCCGCCCAGATAGCCGCCGATGCGCAGGGCGCTGAAGAGGTAGTCATCCAGCCGCTGTACCGGGACGCCGGACAGAAACGAGGTCATGCTTCCATGGTACGCGGAGACAAGAATGAGCCGTCCAGCGCGGGGTCCGGATCGCCGGACAGCAGGGGCGCGCGCCGCACCCATCGAATGAAAGCGAATGAAAGCGCTGGCAGCAAACAGGTGGCTCTGATAGTCTGTTCTGGATGAAACGCCGTACTTTCCTCCCCGCCGCAGGGCTCAGCGTCGCCGCCATGTCCGCACAAACAACCTCTCAACCCGGCAAATTGAAGCAATCCGTCTGCCGCTGGTGCTATGCCAAAGTCCCGATCGAGGACCTGGCGGCGGCCGCGGCGAAGATGGGCATCGAGTCGATCGATCTGGTAGATCCCAAGGAATGGGATGTGGTGAAGAAGCACGGCTTGAAGCTGACGGTCGTGCCGGGCCCCACCACCATTCCGGACGGTCTCAACCGGAAGGAAAGCCACGACGCCATTGAGGCGAAGTTCAAGACCCTGGTCGACCAGGCGGTGGCGGCGCAGGCCGTATCGATCATTGTGTTCTCGGGCAACCGCAAAGGGATGAAGGATGAAGAGGGCGCGGTGAACACGATCATCGGGCTGAACCGCCTGAAGAAGTACGCCGAGGACAAGGGCATTCTGGTGGTGATGGAGCTGCTGAACTCCAAGGTCAACCACAAGGACTACATGTGCGACAAGTCGCAGTGGGGCATTGAGGTGGTGAAGGCAGTGAACTCACCAAACGTGAAACTGCTGTACGACATCTACCACATGCAGATTATGGAAGGTGACGTGATCCGGACGATCCGCGACAACCACCAGTGGTTCGGCCACTACCATACGGGTGGGAATCCGGGACGCAACGAGATCGACGACACGCAGGAACTCAACTACCGGGCCATCACGAAGGCGATCATCGAGACCGGCTTCCAGGGCTATATGGCGCACGAGTTCGTCCCCAAGCGGGAACCGCTGGTGTCACTGCGCGAGGCTGTGGATCTGTGCCGAGTGTAAGCCTGCAAACCGATCCAGAATAGTCAAACAAAAAGCAAATCGAGAGAAGAAGCACGGCCCCGGCGCCGTGCTTTTTCTTTGCGGACCGTGGTGCGGCAGGGTCCCCGCCAGGGAGGCTATCTGCGGGACAAAGCACTTTTGCGGCATAATATAAAACATAGGTCGTGAATCATGTACCACTACAACGCAGGTACAGCGCTAGACGAGCTCAGGGAGGATGCCATCCTGCCTAACCCCGTCCATGTGCGCGATATGATTCTCCGAACGCAACACACGCCGGAGCAGGCACTGGAATTGAACCGGGCCTTCCTCGCGTACCAGCAGGCCTTCACGGGGGCGCGGGACATCGCTGCCAGACTCCTCGAGGAGCTGGCCGCCGCGACCAACCGGCCGTAATCGAGTAACTCCCTGACGGAGTCTACCTTCGCTGTTTTAAACAATCTGCCACCGGGTTGTTACGAACAACTGACACCTGAAATGTACATTGGGAGCACCGCCGAGATTTATATGACCAGCAAAAAGAAGACCACCACCGAACCCGAAATCGTGAAGGCGGCCGAGACGGCCCCGGCAACGAAGACGAAAACCGAAAAGAGCAAAGCCACGAAGACAACCACCGCCGCCAAATCGTCCGCCGCGACACACAAACCCGCCACCCGTAAGCCCGTAGCGGCCAAGGCCGCCGCGGCAGCCGCTTCGGCGGGGGCGATTGCCGCCGTCCCCGCGGCTCCGGTCGCCAAGGGCGCCTTCGAGCCCGCCGCCTATCATCAGGAGATTGCGACCGAGGCTTACTTCCAGTGGGTGAACCGCGGAGGTGGGGATGGGAGCGAACGGGAAGACTGGCTGCGCGCTATCGAGATCGTCCGCGCGCGATACGAATAGGGTCCAGACAGGAATCAGGGGGCTCCCGGTAGAGCGCGTCGATTCTCCGCGTCCACCAGCAGCCCCCTGAAGGTTCGTGCGGTTTACTTGTACTTGCGCAACACGGCGAGCACGCGTCCTTGCAGTTCGACGCTCTCACCCGGCACAAGAATGGGTTCCATGGCGGCATTGGCCGGTTGTAACCGTACCATGCCGTCAGGTTGTTTATAAAAGCGTTTTAGAGTGGTTTCAGCTCCACCCACCAACGCCACCACGATTTCACCGTCACGCGGATTTGGCGTGCGTTCCACTAGTACATAATCACCGCTGCAGATATGGTCCTCGATCATCGAGTCCCCCCGAACCTGCAGGGCATAAGTCTCCGCCGAACCTGCAAAGTCGGCGAAGTTGAGCGCTTCGGGCGCCGGTACCGATTCCACCGGCACACCCGCGGCGATACGGCCCAATAGCGGTACTTCCATACTTCCGCCATTCGATCCGTGGACGCGCGCGTGCTCAGCGGCCCGATATTCCGGCGATACCTCTATCGATCGGCTCTCGTTGTAGCGTCTCTTGAGGTAACCCTTTTGTTCTAGAGCGGTGATGTGTTTGTGAACAGTCGCGAGCGAGGCCAACTGCAGGCCAGCCGCGATCTCTTCAAAACTCGGGCTATACCCGTTCCGCTCCGTGTATTCGACGAGGAAGTCTAAGACTTCTTTCTGTCTGGGCGTCAGAGCCATACCCACATTTTTCGGCGAATACTCAGCGAAAGTCAAGCGGGGGTGGGCAATTCGGATGAAGAGGGCTTAATTTATGCCGCACTTCCCAGGCGTCGGACACATGCCGCCGGAGGGGCACATCGCCGGTGCGGATTGCTTCGATGCCCCCATTTTAGGGGAGAACGTGGAGTGTTCCTTGCGCAGGTGGTGCTCTCCACAGGAGGGGCAGGCCAAGGATTCGTAGTCGGATTCGCGGCGGATCAGCTTCTCAAATTTTGTCCCGCAGTCTTCGCAGGCGTACTCAAAAATCGGCATGGTTCAACGTTTCCCTTCCTCAAGGATCGCTACTGCGATTTTATCAACGATCGCCCGGATCTCCGAAGACGGGGCCGTGAAGTCGTTCACCAGAATCGAGAAGGCGAGGCGCCGGTCCGAATCTTCACCTGCGTATCCAGATAGGGCGGCCACATGGCTGATAGACCCGGTCTTCGCCCGGATGGCGGTCACGTTCCTGAAGCCGCGGAAACGGTTGCTCAGCGTGCCATCCTCTCCGGCGATAGGCAGCAGTTCATAGAAGGCGTCGCGCCAAGGGCTGCTGTACATGGAGCGGAGGACGGCGGTGAAGGTGGTGGGGGTGGCTAGGGTGCGGCGCGAAAGCCCGGAGCCGTCGGCGAGCGCGAAGTCCTTGCGGTCGAGGCCGAGGCTCGTGAGGAACTCCGTCATCTCCTCGTGGGCCGCATCTGCCGTCCCTTCGCTCCGCTTGATGAAGCCAACTTCACGAAGCGCAATCTCGGCATGCAGATTCTGGCTGACCTTATTTACGACTTTCAGGATCTCGATCAACGGAGGCGAAACCCGCTTCGCCAGTTCAACTCCGGTGGACGGCTGATAGGGCTGTCCCGGCAGGCGATGGGCGGCGCGAACGGAGCCTCGAATGGTGACGCCGCGGGCGCGCAGAAGTTCGGCGAACGCCTGGGCGGCGAAAGCAGCGGGGTCGTCGATGGCGATGAGTTGCGAGGCGGCGCCCCCGTTGGGCGCGGCCGTGCCGCCAATGAGGAGGACGCGGGTGTTGGGTTGGCGATCGACTGTGATGCTGCGCGGGGCGCCGATGTGAGTCTTCAGGGTGTTGTGGATCGTATAGTATTCAACTGCCGGCGTGAGCGAGATGTCGGCGGTTTCACCCGGCTTGCGGCCAGGGCGAATGGTCAGCAGCAGGGCGTTGTCGTTGATGGTGAGCGCACTGACCGGCGCACCATACTCCCAGACCGTGTCGTCGACGGTCCACCCGTCGGGGTAAGGCAACCAGGGCCAGCGGGTGTCATCGCCGATGATGTCGCCATCGATGACGCGGACTCCGGCTTCGACCACTTTATTCGCCAGTTCGGCGAGGGGCTTCAAGGGGTCTCCTTGAATCGCACCTTTCTTGTACGGAATGTCTCGGGCCGACAGGGTCGGGTCGCCGCCGCCGACCAGCCGCAAATCACCGCCGATCCAGCCGTCGGCGTCCGGCGGTTTTGCGGTGAGGATGCGCGTTTCGAAGCGGTAATCGGGTCCGAGCCGGGCGATGGCAAGGGCGGTGGAAAGCAGCTTTGTGTTCGACGCCGGGGTCATCGGGAGGCCGGCGTTGAGAGAGTAGACTACCCTGCCGGTGGCCGGCTCGACCACGTGGATGCCGAACACGGCACGCTGAGCGGCCGGGTCCGAGAGATACTGGCTGATCTTTTCGTCCAGATTCTGGGCTTGGGCCGTCACGGCCAGCACGACGAGCGACGCCGCAAAAGAAGAGGTCCGAAGCATGAGTAATCAGTTTATCCTGAGGTCGTGAAATTCCTTGCTTTGGGCCTGGCAGTCTCGATGGCGTGGGCGGGTACGGACCCGCGTCCGAAGGCGACGGACTATCCGGTGCATGTGCATGCGGCGCGGGCGGAGATCGGCGCTGAGTACCTTTCAAGGACGATCAGCGAAGCGGGGGCGTCTTACTACACGGGGATCTACCTGGTGGTGGAAGTGGCCCTCTATCCGGACAAGGGCGTGACGCTGCCGGTGAGTTCGGGTGATTTCCAGTTGCGCATCAACGGGAAGAAGGTCCCGCTGATCGCTCAGACTCCGGGGATTGTGGCGGCGTCGATCCGGAATCCGGATTGGGATAGTGTTCCCCGGGGACCGGTTGCGGGTGTCGGGGTGGGCGGTGCCGACATCCTGATCGGTGGGCGGCAGCCGGTCGAGCGGTTTCCTGGCGATCCTCAGACGACGAGAGCCCCGCGACCGCCCAGGGCTCCGGACGAGAGGGAGAAGGTTCCGCAGGACAGAGGCGAAGTGGCGTTGCGGCTGGCGTTGCCGCAGGTGGAGGCAGAGACCGGCGTGAGCGGCCTGGTGTATTTCGCCTACAAGTCCAAACTCAACGACATTCGCCGTCTGGAACTCCTTTATGAAGGACCGGCAGGACGGCAAGTGCTGGTTTTGCGTTGACCGATAGCGCTCTATCATTTGTGTCATGCTGACGGCATGAAGTTGACGTTCTGGGGAGCCGCCCGTACGGTCACCGGCTCCATGCATCACCTCGCCGTGAGCGGACGGCGCTATCTACTTGACTGCGGCCTGTACCAGGGCCGAAGGAAAGAGGCGCGGGAGCGGAACGCGCACTTCCCGTTTTCCCCTTCGTCGATCGAGGCGGTGCTGGTGTCGCACGCCCATATCGACCACACGGGGAATCTGCCCACATTAGTAAAGGGCGGGTTCACGGGTCCGATTTACGCCACACCCGCGACGGTGGACCTGAGCAAGTCCATGCTGGCGGATTCGGCCCACATCCAGGAAAAGGACGCCCTCTTCGTGGCCAAGCGCCTGTCGCGGCGGCGCAAGATCGGGCAGGCCGATGACCTGGAAGTGATCGAACCGCTCTACTCCGTGGAAGATGCCGAGCGGACGCAGGAGATGTTCCGGGAAGTCCGCGAGCACCAGGTGACGGAGGTGGGGCCGGGGCTGAGCTACACCTCTTATGATGCGGGGCACATGCTGGGATCGACGGCCCTCGCGATGGATCTGCAGGAGAATGGACGCCAGGTCCGGCTGGCCTTCTCCGGCGACGTGGGGCGGCCGAACCTGCCCATCATCAAAGACCCGGAGACGATGCCGCCGGTGGATTACTTGATCATGGAGTCCACGTACGGCGACCGCCTGCACAAGGACATGGGCTCGGCCAAGGACAAACTGGCGGATGCGATCAACCGTGTGAGCGCGCGGGGCGGCAAGATCATTGCACCGGCGTTTGCGGTGGGCCGGACCCAGCAACTGGTTCTGCTGCTGCATGAACTGATGCTGGAGCATCGCATTGCGGGCATCCCGATCTTCGTCGACAGCCCCCTGGCGGTGAACGTGACCGAGGCCTTCCGCAAGCACACTGAGCTTTTCGATACGGAGACGCAGGCCTTCGTTGACAACGGGCATGACCCGTTCGGGTTCAAGCTGCTGCACTATGTCCGTGAGGTGTCGGAGTCGAAGGCACTGAACGACCTGCGGGGACCGGCGCTGATTCTGTCGGCCTCGGGTATGGCGGAAGCGGGCCGCATTCTTCACCATTTGCGCAACAATATTGAGGATCCGCGCAACATGGTGCTGATCACAGGTTTCCAGGCGGAGAACACACTGG
Organism: Acidobacteriota bacterium; assembly: GCA_017307505.1. Taxonomy (GTDB): domain Bacteria; phylum Acidobacteriota; class Terriglobia; order Bryobacterales; family Bryobacteraceae; genus Paludibaculum. The sequence continues at coordinate 31,516 of JAFKEE010000050.1, forward strand.
GCCGCAAGATTGTCGAGAAGCAGCAGGAGGTGCCGATCTTCGGCGAACCGGTGCGGCTGCGGGCCGAGGTGATGAAGCTGAACGAACTGTCGGGCCACGCGGACCAGAACGAGTTGCTGACCTGGATGAAGCCCATGGTGAAGACGCTGAAGAAGGTCTTCCTGGTGCACGGTGAACCGCAACAGGCCGAGGCGCTGGGGAAGATGATCCGCACCTTCTATGACCTCGACGTGGAGATTCCACAGCGCGGGCAGTCGTTCGACCTGTAAAGGCTATTTGCGGGCCGGGCGGGTATAGACCGTCCGGCCCTCGATGATCACCTGCGTGGGTTCGATTTGTCGAATCTCCTCGACGGGACACTTGAGGTAGTCGCGATCGATGACGACGAGGTCGGCCAGTTTGCCGGGCTCCAGCGAACCGCGCGACTTTTCGGCGAAGTGCCGGTAGGCGGCCCAGATGGTGTACATGCGAAGGGCCTCTTCGCGCGAGATCCGCTGCTCCGGGTGGATCACCCGGCCACGGATGTTCAGGCGGGTGACGGCGTTCCACATGCCCTGGAAGGGATTGTACGGATTCACGGCCGAGTTCTTATCGTGGCCGATCATGTGGTCGCTGCCGCCGGCGACGAGAATGCCCGCGTCGATATAAGACCGCATGGGAAAGAAGTACTTCATCGCTTCGGCGCCCATCGTCTTCTCGAGGCCCGGCGTGTCGAAGTAGAGCCAGGCGGGCTGGGCGTCGGCGAGGATCCCCAAGCGCTTCATCTCGGCGAGGGCGCGGGGATTCTGGAAGCTGGCGTGGATGAGGTGGGACCGGGTAGGCGCGATGGGTTTGGTTTTGTCGAGGGCATCGAGAGCCGCCAGGAAGTTGTCGATGGCTCCCCCGCCCTGGCAGTGGGCGGAGAGCGTCCAGCCCTTGTCGCGAGCGATGCGAAAGATCTCCAGCAGCTTCGCGGCGCTTTCGAAGAGCTGGCCCCGGTCGTCAGGATTGGTCTTGCCGTAGAGCTGGGCACCGAACTCGCCGTAGGGCTGGCGCTGGAAGGCGGTGCCGATGGTCATGCCGCCGTCGACGTTGACCTTGAACGCGCCGAAACGAAGCCAATCGTCGCCGTCGTTGGTTTTGTAGGGCAAGGCCTCAATGTCGCGGCGAAGATCTTCCAGCGGGCGGCCGGCGTCATAGCGGGCGGTCATGGTAACCCGCAGCGGCAGGCGGTGGGCGGCTTTCAGATCGCGGTAAAGGCCAATCTCCTCGGCGTAGACGGCCCCGTCGCCGATGGAGGTGATGCCTGCTTCCACATAGCGGCGGAGCATTTCCTCGAGCACGCGGCGTTTCTCGTCGAGGGTGAAGCCTTCGTCTTCCTTGAGTCCCTTTAACAGAGACTGGGCGTTCTTGAGGATGCCGTTGGGTTCGCCGTTGCGGTCGTGGACGATCTCGCCCATGGGCGGGTTGGGCGTATCGCGGGTGATGCCGCTGAGTTTGAGGCCAAGGGAGTTCACGATGACGACGTAGCTGGCGTCGAACATCACGGGATGTTCCTTCGCCTCGTCGAGCAGTTCCCGTGTGGGCATGCGGAGTTCGTTGAGGCGGGTGGGAAAGGTGCGCGGGACGATGATCCACTGGCCCTTTGGCGTGGTGGCGGCTTTGGCGCGAATGAACTTGCGGATGGTGTCGTAGGTATCGAAGACAGGCAGTTTGCCGCGAAACTCGCTGAGGCCGGCGCCGAGGGGGTGGACGTGGCTATCGAAAAGGCCGGGCAGGACGGTGGCTCCGTGAAGGTCGGTGACGGTGGTGTTGGGCCCCCGTTCCGCGGCGAGGACAGCGGCGTCGGAGCCGAGCAGCACGATGCGGCCGCCGCGGATGGCCACGGCACTTTGGATCGAGAACTTCGCGTCGACGGTGACGATCCTGCCATTGTGGAGAATCAAGTCGGAATTGGCGGCCAGGGCCAGGGGCGCGAGTCCGGCCAGCAGCAGGAGTGTTGCTGAGGAGCCCGGGCGTGCAAACAGTTTCATGGGAGTCTCCGGACCTCGATCTGAAGCGAACGTTCCAACTCCGCGCCGGGTCGGGGCGCTGCGGCCATCACGCGGCCGGGTCGAAGGAGGTGGACGGCAGTCGACGACATTGTATCGGCCTCCGGCCTACGCGCGCAGAAGAATCTCGCTCTTCGCCCGGCAGGGGACCTAAAAATGGGAACTTGCCAGTTGGAAGGGATGGGCCTACACTGTCGCATAGCGTGGTTCGCCTTAGGCGGAGGTAGGTACTTGGTGCACTCCGTAGGGTGAAGCACTGGGGCGTAGTAGGGCGAAGATCGGATCTGGGATGATCAGTAACAGAGGTAAGGGGCGAGGGAACTTCGCTCGGTGAGCGCGTAAGTTAAAGAAATTAAAGAGCGTGGAATCGCGACAGGCAGGATGGGGTGGGCATGAAGACCCAAATAGGTACCAGACGTTTCAATTTGCGCTAACTGGTCCCGCTGGCCCTGTATTTTCAGTAGTTTGTGGATTGTAATGGAGTTCAACCATGGCTACCGCCGCACAGCAGCTCTCGATGACCCGGGCCTTACCTAAGGCTACGGACCAATTGCTTCAGTTCATCTACCTGCAGGGATTGGACACGCTGACGACTCTGGCGTTTCTGCTGGCGGGTGCGCAGGAGGCAAATCCTCTGGTCCGAACCTTGATGAATTGGTTCGGGAATCCTCTGGCCGGCCTGGTCGCGGTCAAGATCGCGGCGCTGATGCTTGGCTACTACTGCTGGAACAAGGGCAAGGCGGCGACGCTGCGGCGAGCAAACGTGTTCTTTGCGTTGCTGGTCGCCTGGAATCTCTTTTGCCTGCTACTCGCACTGGGTGTGCGATGGAAGGCGTGAGAATAGCGAAGCGAAGCCTCAGCCATTCCCCCACGTTTTCATAAACAGTTCAATCTTGTTAAAGATCCCGGAGATGGGCCCGGTGACCTGGTAGGGAATAACTGCCGCCACGGCGACGGCTACAAAACCGACCAGGAGGGCATACTCTACCAAATCCTGACCTTTCTGTCCGCGCGGTGAGGCTGGATGTAACAGGTCTGCTGCTATGAGCGAGGCTCGTTGAGCCGCGCGCTCTGTCAAACGCCGCATGGTAGTCCTCCCATGTCTCATGTACTAGATCTATGGTGTCTGAGGGTGCCACACGCGACAACCCAACAAACTCCGTAGAACGTACTGATTTGTTTCTTAGAACTAGTCAGGTTGGCTGATATTTCTGTAGGGCAATTCCCGCGCCTCAAATCGCGCACAAAAGTCCAGTTTTGAGCAGCATAGCGCAGGTGCACGGGGCTCATCGACTATACTGGGGAGTCACCCGTGCTTCTTAGTATTCTCATCCCTGTTTATAACGAACGGACCGTTGTCGAGCGAAGTCTTCAGCAGGTTTTTGACGCGCCCCTGCCGGAGGGGCTGCAGCGGGAGCTGGTCATTGTGGACGATTGCTCGAAGGATGGCACGTGGGCAATTCTGGAAGCGCTGGCGGCCCGGCACTCCTTTATCAAGCTGTACCGGCACCAGGTCAACCAGGGAAAAGGCGCGGCGGTACGCACCGCTATCTCCAAGGCGCAGGGCGACTTCTGCCTGATCCAGGATGCCGATCTGGAATACGATCCCAACGAGTATCCCGCGCTGCTGAAGCCGCTGCTGTCGGGGAATGCGGACGCGGTGTTCGGCTCGCGCTACATGTCGGGGGAGGCGCGGCGGGTGCTCCCCTACTGGCACACGAAGATCAACCAGTTCCTGACATTCACTTCGAATGTGTTCTCGAACATCCATGTCACGGATATGGAGACCTGTTACAAGGCATTCCGGACCGATCTGTTGAAATCGATCCCGATCCGGTCGAACCGCTTCGGCTTCGAGCCGGAAATCACGATGAAGTGCGCCAAGCGCCAGCTGCGGATCTATGAGGTACCCATCTCGTACCACGGGCGCACCTATGAAGAAGGAAAGAAGATCGGCTGGAAGGATGGGCTGCAGGCGCTGGGGGTGATCCTGAAGTACTGGTTGATCGACGACCTGTACGCGGATACGAAAGGCCGCCGGGCGCTGATCAACCTGACGCGGACGCCGGGCTATATCAATTGGATCTCGTCGTTGTTCCGGCCCGTGCTGGGCGATACGATTCTGGAGATTGGCGCGGGGTTTGGTACGTTCTCGGGGCAGTTGATGGGCCGGCGGTTGCGCTATGTGGCCGCGGAATCGGACCCGCTCCACCTGCACGCTCTGAAGAACCGGTTCCTGCGGACGCCGAACGTCGCCGTGGCGGAACTGGATCCAAACCAGGCAGAAGCGTTCGAGCCGTACCAGGCGGCCTTCGATTCGGCCATCGCCATCAATGTATTGGAAGGTCTGCCACAGCCGGAGATTGCGCTGGCCGGGCTGCAGCGTGCGCTGAAGCCGGGGGGGCGGTTGCTGATTCTGGCGCCGCAGGGCAGAGGGATCTTTGGCACAGTGGATCAGGCGATGGGCCAGTTGAGAAGGTTCAACCAGCGGGAACTGGAGAAACTGCTGGATGCGGCCGGGTTCACCGTGGAGTCGGTGCGGCAGATCAACAAAGCGGGCAAACCGGCGTGGTGGCTGGCCAGCCGGGTATTCAAACGCACCTCGCTCTCCAAGCTGCCCCTGAAGATCTTCGATAAGAACCTCTGGTTGTGGCGTCCGCTGGATCATGTATTGCCCTGGAAAGGGTTGTCCATGCTGGTAGTCGCCAGAAGGCGGTAACTGCCATGCGCGCCATCGGCCTGGATTTCGAACACCGCAGCCTGACCGAGACTTCCCTGCCCCCGCCGACGGAGCCGCGGTCCGGCGAAGTGCTGCTGAGGGTCCATGAGGTGGGCATCTGTGCGACGGACCGGGAGCTGGCGAAGTTCCGCTTTGGGCTGCCGCCGGAAGGCGAGTCGTTCCTGGCCCTGGGGCACGAGGCGCTGGCCCAGGTGGAAGTGGGCGACGGGCGGTGGGCGAAGGGAGACTGGGTGGCGCCGATGATCCGGCGCAGCTGCACACCGGCGTGCAGTCACTGTGCGCAGGGCCGGCGCGATCTCTGCCAGACCGGTGCATACCTGGAGCGCGGCATCAACCGGGCGCACGGCTACCTGATGCCGTTCACCCTGGATACGAGCGCGGAACTGCTGGCTGTGCCGGAGAGCCTGCTGGATGTGGCGGCTCTGGCCGAACCGCTGAGCGTCGTCGAGAAGGCGGTGGAGACGGCGCTGCGCGCGCATCCGATGGAGCCGAAGTCGGCCGTGGTGGCGGGCGCGGGTCCGGTGGGGATCCTGACGGCGCTGCTGCTGCAGTTGAGAGGCCTGGCCGTAACCGTCGTCTCGCTGGAGCCGGAAGACCATCCGAGGGTTCAGCTGCTGAGGCGTTCCGGCGCGGTTTATCGGCGGGGCAGGCAGCCGGAGAAGGCCGACCTGGTATTCGAAGCGGCCGGGGGCGCGCTGCATCTGCTGGACTGGCTGGCGCCGTGCGGAGTGCTGATGCTGATTGGCGCGGCGGAAGAGGATATGCCGCTGCCGCCCTTGCGGATGCTGGTGGACAACCTGACCGTGGCCGGCACCGTAAATGCGGGCCGGGCGCATTTCCAGCAGGCGATCGAGGACCTGGCGCTCATTCCGAGACACCTGCTGGCGGCGATGCTGGAGCGTCGCAGCCTGGATGAATGGCGCGGCTCGTTTGAAGGCTCCCCACTCATACCGAAGATTGTCCATCGGCTGGATTGACTTCGACCACGGAACCGGGACAGTCATTTCAAGTACACTGGGAAGCGATTCCAATTTATGGGCTTACCTTTCCGCCACTCGATTTGCAACGAGGTTTACCAGGGGTGGGACTTCGACAAAGCCTGCCGGCACATTCGTGAAACCGGGTATCAGGGCATTGAAATCGCACCCTTCACTCTCTCAGAGGATCCGGTCACTATCCCCGAGGCTGAGCGCAAGCAGTATGCCGATATCATCGCCAGCGAGGGACTGCTGTTCGTGGGCCTGCACTGGTTGATGGTGGCGCCCAAGGGGCTGCATGTGACGACACCCGATGCGGACCTGCGCGCCCGCAGCTGGGCTCATATCAAGGGCCTGGTGGATTTGTGCGCGGACCTTGGTCCGAACGGCGTGATGGTCTTCGGGTCTCCGCTGCAGCGGGGGACGGTGGGCGGTTCGACGCGTGAAGAAGCGACCAAGCGCTACGCCGAAGGACTGGCCGGGGTGGCCCCGCACGCCGAAGAGCGCGGAGTGAGAATTCTGGTGGAGGCATTGCCCGCCAACCAGACGAACGTGGTCGGATCGCTGGCGGAAGCGGTGGAAATCGTGCGCCAGGTGAACAGCCCGGCCATCCAGACGATGTTCGACACGCACAATGCGGTGGACGAGAAGGATCCACACTGCGAGGTAGTCGAGCGGTATTTTCCGTACATCCAGCACGTGCACGTGAATGAAACCGACGGCGGACACTGCGGCACGGGCGACTATGAATTCGCACCGGTTCTGGCCACGCTGCGGCGTTTGAATTACCAGGGCTGGATCTCCCTGGAAGCCTTCGATTTCAGCCCGGGTCCGGAGCGGATCTCGGCGGAGTCGCTGCGATATCTGAACAGTGTCATCGAGGAACTCGACTCTCACTGAGGGGTCCGGACCTCGCGAAACAACCAAAAAACTATGAAAAACCCTGTGGTTACCGGCGGCGCCGGCTTTATCGGAAGCAGTGTTGTGCGCGCCCTCCTGGATGGGGGCGCAGAGCGTGTGACGGTCCTCGACAACCTGCAATCAGGCTACGAAAAGAACCTTTCGGACGTGGCGGACCGCGTGGATCTGCACATCGCCGACATCCGGGATTACGATTCCATCGCCCCGCTGATAGCAGGCGCGCCGAAGGTTTTTCATCTCGCGGCCATCCCTTCTGTGCCGCGTTCGATCAGCGAGCCGGTGCCTTCCCACACGACGAACATCGACGGCACGTTCAACGTCCTGCGCGCGGCGGCGGAAGGTGGCGCCGGGCGTGTCGTGTACGCGGCCTCTTCGTCGGCCTACGGGGACACGGAAGTGCTGCCCAAGACGGAAGACATGCTGCCGATGCCGAAGTCGCCGTATGCGGCCCAGAAACTGATGGGCGAGTATTACGCCTCGGTCTTCGCCTCCTGTTTCGGACTCACGACGACATCACTGCGCTTTTTCAATGTTTTCGGGCCCCGGCAGGACCCGTCGAGCCCTTACTCGGGGGTTCTGAGCCTTTTCATGCGTTGCCTGCTGGAACGGCGTCCGCCGACGATTTTCGGTGACGGAGAACAGTCGCGCGATTTCACGTTCGTCCAGGATGTGGCGGAGTTGTGTATCAAGGCCTCCAACGCGCCCGCGGAAGTGGTCTCGGGGAACATGTACAACGCAGGCAACGGAGGGCGAGTCACGTTGAACGAGACGTGGCGGATCCTTTGCGAGATCGAGGGAGTCAGCATCGAGCCGGTTTACGGTCCGCCGAGGGCCGGAGATGTGAAGGATTCGCAGGGAGACACGGCCCGCGCTGTCCGTGATCTGGGCCATGCGCCGAGGTTCAGCTTCGAAGAGGGGTTGCGGCTCACGCTGGAGTGGTACCGGGCCAACAGTTAGCCACTCCACGCCCGCGCAACATTCCGGTCCGATCGCAGGATGGTGCTTCCGCAGAGGAAGTGCCTGTATTACTATAGGATACACGTGCGAGTGCAACTCGAACAGCAGAGCTTCGACAGCGACTATGTCCTGCGGCTCAAGCAGGGCGATCCGGACACTCAGCGTCATTTCGTCAACTATTTTGGGGATCTGCTGCGAGTAAAGCTGCGCGGGAAATTACGGGCGCCGCAACTCGTAGAAGAGGCGAAACAGGAGACATTCCTGCGCGTTTTGCTGACGCTGCGGGAACGCGGGATCGACCATCCGGAACGCCTGGGCGCGTTCGTTAACTCAGTGTGCAACAACGTGGTTATGGAAGTGTACCGGGCGGAGTCGCGGACGGCGCCGATGCCCGAGAACTATCATCCCGCCGATGGGCATATAGATGCCGAAAGCGAAATGGTGAACGAACAAAGAAGAAACCTCGTTCGCCAAATGCTGGAGGAATTACCCTCGAAGGAATGCGAGCTTTTGCGTCAAGTTTTTCTCGAGGAGAAGGACAAAGACGAGATCTGTCAGCAGTTTGGAGTGGATCGCAACTACTTAAGAGTGCTGCTGCATCGCGCCAGGAACCGCTTCAGCGCCTTACTCGGGGAACGCGGAAAGGCCCATGGCGTTGGTGAGTGAAACGAATTTCGAGTTGAACTCACGATTGTTGTAGAGGCAAAGATGGATCATCGGTCAGCCATCGAAACCACCGCAGTCGAGAGATACTTCCTCGACGAGATGCCCGCTGCCGAGCGTAGCGAATTCGAAGAGCACTTCTTCGAGTGCGAGCATTGTGCGGAAGATGTGAGAGTCATGTCCTGTCTGGAGGCGAATGCCCGCGCGGTGGCGCGAGCGGAGCGTCCCGCGGAGAGGACCCAGGCCCCGAAGCCGGCCCTGCGGTCACAGAGCCCCGGTTTTTGGGAGCGTTATTTCAATTGGTTACGGCCGGCGATTGCAGCGCCCGCGCTGGCTTCCCTGCTGGTGGTGATGGGCTACCAGAATCTGCTGGAGCCGGCCCGGTCGCACGATCTTGCGCTGCCGCATGCCGCCACGCAGCTGCTGCTGCGCGGTGAGACACGGGGCACGGTCGCGGGTGTGAATCTGCCGTCGGACCACTCCCTGGTGCTGACGTTGGATCTGGCAGGCATCCGTCCGCTTTCCGAGTACACTGTGGAATTGCAGCTGGAAAATGGCCCGGGGGCGGAGCCATTCCAGGTTTCCGCGCCTGCGGCGGGAGAACCACTGACACTGTCGCTACCAGCAGGCAGTGCGAGACAGGGGCGATACCAACTTACCCTGCGCAGCGTGCCCGGCGGGCCTGTTCTGGCTCGTTTTCGATTTGAAGTCCATCCGTGACAGGAGTATCTCCCTTGGCGAATATCGAACCCCGATTCATCTTCCGCGGTGACGCTGTGGGCGCCGCCGGGCGCCTGGTGCGCAATGCGCGCGGCGAAGTAGTCAACCAGACCGTGCCCGTCCTGGCCGCGAGTTCGCTGCCAGTGATCGGCGGCCTTTCCGAGGCGAAAGCCGAGAACTGCACAGTGCCGATGCCGGGCAGCGAGCAGCCGTTCCTGTGCGTCGGCCAGGCCTCGACCTCGGCGGTCAGCGAAGGGGACGGACTGGACAAGAACCACACGACCACTGTGAAATGCAGTGTCGAGAAGGTTCAGGTGTTGGACCGGGTCACGATCGACAGCGTCAAGGTGAGCATCGTCTCGCAGCATCCTCCGGAAGAGGAAGTCGCCCGCATCGCGCCGGATGTCGCGGAAATGACCGGTCTGAAACTGGACGGCCACGAACTGGCCGTCACCTTCGACCTCAAGACTTTCCAGCGGAACCCGACCAAGCAGGCGTTCATCGACTATTACGGCAAGACCGCTTCCTTCCGGGAGAAGTTCTGCTGGCGGGTCTCGGCGGATTCGGCGAAGCGGTTGCGGCCGCCGGAGTACAAGGGCATCATCATCGCCACGGTGGTATCCAGTATCAAGTGGGTGGGCGACCCGCTGCCCGGCGTCGAGATCTGCGGAAACGTCCTCAAATGGGCCGGCGTGGGTACGATCTACCTGGGCGAGTTGCTGATCTCGAAACATTCGCGGCGGCTGACGATGTTCCGCATGGAGATCGGCGGAAATACAGAAGGCCTGCGGACCGCCCCCAAAGCGAGGTCCAAGGCGCTGAAGCTGACCGCCGCCCGCGCACCGGAAGCCGACCAGGGCAGTGGCGAAGTGGTGGTGGGCGAAACGCAGACGAACGGCACCACCATTCCCTAAAACAGCGGGCCGCGGCAGGCGGCTTGCATTGAGTATGAACTGAAGGCGTGAGGACAGGTACACTTGGGCTGATGCTCTGGTGGTGCCTGATCTTCACGCTTCTGTTTTCCGGCTGCTCGCGATTCCAGAGCGCCCCGCAGACGCGCTATGAAGAAGTCACGAGGCTCTACCGCACAGGCCGCCTGCAGGCGGCATTGCGCGATCTGGACGAGCATCCGGACTGGCGGAAGTCTGAATCCAGCGAATGGCGCTCGCGTTTCCACACCCTGCGCGCCGAAATCCTATTAGCCCAGGGCAAGGCGGCGGAAGCCGTCAAAGACCTGGCGGACCCTGCGCCCGGCGCGCGCTGGGAAGCCCGGCGGCAGATGGTGCTGGGCGGCGCCTGCCTGCGGCTGGGGCGGTTCGAAGAAGGCCAGGTGGCGCTGGACAAGGCGCGTCAACTGGCAGAGCAGACCGGGGATTCCGAAACGGCCCTGATGTCGATGGTGTACGAAGGCGCGCGGTTGGCGCGCAAGGGCGACCAGGCCTCGGCGGAGAAGGTGACGCGGGAGGCGCTGAGCGAGGCGATGAAGCGCCAGGACGCTTACAGCGAGGCCGCGGCCTGCAACAACATGGCGTTCCTGCGGCTGCGCCAGTTGCGGTACGACGAATCGATCGCCTACACGCGGCAGGCGGTCACGGCGGCCGATCGCATCGATGCCCGCTGGATTGCTGGGCGTTCCGCCACCAACGCCGCGCTGTGCTACGCCCAGTTGGGCGACATCCCGCGGGCGCTGGAGTGGCAGTCGCGCGTGGCGGCCAACCTGGAGATGGTGGGCGACCGCGCGAATCTCAAAGACAGCCTGGGCGAGATGGGATCGATGTACCTGATCCAGGGCCGTTTTGACGAGGCGGTCAAGGCGTACCGCAAGGCCTTCGACCTGGCCAACGAGCTGCACGACGATCCGGCGACCTGGGCCGGAAACCTGGCACTAGCATTCCTTTCCGCGCAGAAGTGGCAGGAGGCGGCCTACTGGAACCAGCAGGCATGGGGCAGCAAAACGGACAGTTCGAATGTCACCGCCCTGAACTATCTGCGCCTGAACCGCGCGTTTATTTCCGCCGGCCAGGAACGCTATGACGATGCCGCGAAAGACTTCCAGCAGGTGCTGGCGAGCAGCGGCGGCAATCGCGGCCTGCTGTGGGATGCGCACGCCGGACTGGCGCGTGTCGAGATGGCGCGCAACCGGTTTGCCGCCGCCAGGCCGCACTTTGAAGCGGCGCTGCACCAGATCGAGACGGCGCGCATTGAACTGCGCAACCGCGAATCGAAGATCACGTTTCTGGCGCGGCTGATTCGTTTCCACCAGGATTATGTGGAGGCGTTGATGGCGCGCGGGGAAACGGAAGAGGCGCTGAGAGTGGCGGAGTCGAGCCGGGGGCGGATCCTGGCTGCCCAGTCGGAATTGGCGGCCCCGCAGGTGGCGGCCGATATCGTCTCGCGGGCCCGCCGGTTCGCCGTACAACGAAAGGCGGCTGTCCTGTTTTATTGGACTGCTCCGAAGCGATCGTGGCTGTGGACGATTACCGCCACGGGGGTACGTTCGCACGAACTTCCGCCCGCGGCCAAACTGGACGAGCAAGTTCAGCTCTATCGGAAAGAGATCGAGAAGTCGATGCGCGATCCTCTGCAAGCCGCGGAGGAGGCACCAGGCTCGCAGCTCTATCGCATGCTGCTGGGTTCGGCGAGCGAAGCGACAGGGATCCGGCGGGTGACGGTGATCCCGGATGGTCCTATCCACCTGATCAACCTGGAGTCGTTGCCCGTGCCAAAACCGCAGCCGCATTACTGGCTGGAAGATGTCACCCTGTCTGTCGCCCCTTCGCTGACGATGCTGACCGCTTCCGATCCGGAACCGGCGGCGGGCGATGGGCTGTTGCTGGTGGGCGCACCGGACACGCCGGACCCGGAGTATCCGACGCTGGAGAGCGCGAAGCAGGAGTTAAGCGGCATTGCAGCCAAATTCCCTGCCCTGCGGAAAACCGTGCTTGAGGGCCGCAACGCCACGAGGGCGAACTACCGCAAGGCAGGGGCGGAGCGTTATGCGCTGGTGCATTTTGCGGCGCACGCGGAGGTGGGCCGGGTGAGTCCGTTGGATTCGGCCATCATTCTGGCCCGGGAGGGCGACCAGTTCCGGCTGTACGCCCGCGAAATTCTGGGCACGCCCCGGCTGCAGGCAAGGCTGGTGACGATATCCGCATGCAGCAGTGCGGGCACGACGAGTTACGCCGGCGAGGGACTGATTGGCCTGTCGTGGGCATTCCTCGAAGCCGGAGCGCGGGCCGTGGTCGCCGGGTTGTGGGATGTCAGCGACAGTTCCAGCGCGCAGTTGATGACCTGGCTGTATGAAGGAATCGCGGCAGGACTTCAGCCGGACGAGGCGTTGCGGGCGGCGAAACTGCGGATGCTGAAAGGCGGCGACTTCCGGCGGCCCTACTATTGGGCGCCTTACCAGGTGTACGTCAGATAAGTGGAAAAACTCCGAAATTCGATGAAACGCAGAAGGCGCCGGATGCACTTAACAAGTAGAAAGGTTGAGGCCAGACCCAGGAGCGTTCCGGGCCGGCTTTGAGCCCCAAGACTCAGGAGGAAGCCACATGCGTTTCCGGTGGCACGTCCATCGCCGGAAATGCGTGTAGGGCGGATGTCAGGGCTCAGTGGTTCTGCTTGTTGAGCGCTCCTGACCTCAGCCTCCGCGGCAGTTCTCACGCGTGATCCGATGATCGGAGGGGATGCGCGTGGGGCTGCCGCAGTTCTGTTCCAGCGGGCCTGGATCCAGGGCCGATTCCACTATTTGGCGGGGGGCGTACCCTTTGCTTCGGTCAGTTTCTGCCGCAATTCGCGCATGGCAAGGCGCGTCTGAAGCTTTCTTTTGCGCAGGCGGTGATGCCGCGATTTGTCTCCGTTGCTGGCTGACATAGTGCCTAAAGCGTAGCAGGTATCCGCCGCCAACGTCCGGTTCTCGTGCCCGGGCCCGGCCACGGAGGGCTGCGCTCAGCCGTAAACTACAGGGTGTTTTTCGAGCCAGTGCTCATCGCGCGCGGCATTGATCTTCTTCATGGCGCCGTCCGCCAGAGCACCGGTAACGCGGCGGGAGCCCCAGGCCAGACCGCCCGTGAATCCGATCGCGCCGCCCACCACTCCGCCGATGAGCGCGCCGCGCGCCGACTTGCGGTCGTCCGTGATGTAGCCGGCCGCCGCCCCGATGCAGACTCCGATCAGGGTCGGCAACAGGGATTCCTCTGCCGCCCGTGCAAATTCACCGGAGATTTCGTCTTCCCGGAAGGAAGCCTTTCTCACAGTGGACACGCCTTCCAGGCCGGATTCGACCAGGTCACGACCGTACTCAATATTCGATTTCACCCAAGAGCCTAGCTTCATAGTTCAGCACCCGCTCTCATCATACAGGTTTCGGCATTGCGATCTGAATGTCCGCTCCGCGGGCGGGTCCAAAAGCGCTAAACACAGGTGCTTGCGGGCCGTCAAGAAGAGATTTGCGCGCGCCCCGGTTTACCATATTGGTGTTTCCACATGCCTGAACTGAAGTCTCTTTCCCCTGAGATCCTGATCCACGTCGCGCAGACCCTGAACGTTCCATTGAAAGGGCTGACGGCGACCATTGAACTGCTGGACGAAGGCGGCACAGTCCCCTTCATCGCGCGCTACCGCAAAGAGGCGACCGGCAATCTGGACGAAGTGCAGATCCGCTCCATCGAGGAGAAACTCGCCTACTTCCGCGAGTTGGAGGAGCGCCGCGCCACGATCCTGGCTTCCATCGAAGAACAAGGCAAGCTCACCCCCGAGTTGAAGGAGCGCATCGAGAAGACGCTGGAAAAGAGCGAACTCGAGGACCTCTACCTGCCTTATAAGCCCAAGCGGCGCACCAAGGCGACCATCGCCCGGGAGAAGGGTCTGGAGCCCCTGGCCCAGTATCTGTGGCTGCAGGAGCCGGCGGAGCTACCCCTGGAGTCCTTCGCCGCGACCTTCGTGAACGCCGAGAAGGGCGTGAACACGGCGGCCGAGGCGCTGGAGGGCGCGCGCCATATCATCGCCGAAATGATCAGCGAAAACGCCGATCTGCGCAAAGCACTGCGCCAGATGATGTTCGACGAAGGCGTGGTGGTGAGCCGCAAGGTGATGGACGCCGTCGACGAGCAGGAAAAGTTCAAGATGTACTACGACTATCGCGAGCCGGTGAGCAAGATCCCCTCTCACCGCATGCTGGCGATTCGACGCGGCGAGAGCGAGAACGTCCTCTACTTCAACATCGAACTCGAGCCGGTGCGTGCGCTCGACCTCGTGCGGCGCTTCGTACTGAAGACGCCGGGCGACTGGACACCGCAGCTGGAACTCGCCAGTGACGATTCCTACAACCGGCTGCTGAACAGCTCCATCCAGACCGAGATCCGTCTGGAGCTGAAGAAACGCGCCGATTCCGAGGCCATCCAGGTTTTCCGTGAGAATTTACAAAATCTGCTGCTGGCGCCGCCGGCCGGCCAACTGGGCGTGATGGGCATCGATCCCGGCATCCGGACCGGCTGCAAGATCGCCATTGTCGACGAGACGGGCAAATACCTGGAGAATGCCGTCATCTACCCGCAGCGCGGGGACACCGCCGGCGCGATGAAGACGCTCAAGTCGCTCATCGCCAAGCACAATGTGAAGGCGATCGCCATCGGCAACGGGACGGCCTCGCGGGAGACCGATGCGTTTGTGCGCGAGTTTCTGCAACAGGAGAAGCTCGACACGGTGTTCAGCGTGACGGTGAATGAATCCGGCGCCTCCATCTACTCGGCTTCCGACATTGCGCGGCAGGAGTTCCCGGACCTCGACCTGACGGTGCGCGGTGCCATTTCCATCGCGCGCCGCCTGCAGGATCCGCTGGCCGAACTCGTCAAGATCGATCCGAAGTCCATCGGCGTCGGGCAGTACCAGCACGACGTGGATCAGCGACAGTTGCAGCAGTCGCTGGAGGCCGTGATCGAAAGCTGCGTGAACCGCGTGGGTGTCGAGCTGAACACGGCATCGTGGGCGCTGCTGCGCTATGTCGCCGGCATCAGCGAGCGGACGGCGCTGAAGATCGTCGAATACCGCAACGAGAACGGCAAGTTCACGTCGCGCATGCAGCTCACGGCAGTGCCGGGCATCGGGCCGAAGACGTTCGAGCAAGCGGCGGGCTTCCTGCGGATTCGCGGGGCGTCCAACCCGCTGGACATGACCGCTGTCCATCCGGAATCGTATCCGGTGGTGGCGCAGATCGCTGAACGGCTCGGCGTGAAGCTGGAGGAGATCATCCAGCAGCCGCAGCTTCTGGAGAAGTTCAAGAAGGAAGACATCGCGGTCGGCGTGTACACGTTGAACGACATTCTGGAGGAGCTGCGCAAGCCGGGCCGCGATCCGCGCAACAAGTTCGTGGCGCCCAGCTTCAAGGAAGGCGTGAAGGAGATTGCCGACGTGCAGCCCGGCATGGTGCTGGAGGGCGTCGTCACGAACGTGACGAAGTTCGGCGCGTTCGTCGATGTGGGTGTGCACCAGGACGGCCTGGTCCACATCAGCGAACTGTCCAATCGCTACATCCAGGACGCCTCCGAAGTGGTGAAGGCGGGCCAGATCGTCAAGGTGAAGGTGCTCAGCGCCGATGCCAAGACGAAGCGGATTGCCCTGTCGATCAAAGCTCTGCAGGGGCCGCCGCCGCAGAGGCCGCAGAGGCCGCAGCAGGCGAAGCCGTCGATGGATGATAAGTTGGCGGCGCTTTCGTCGAAGTGGAAGGTTCGTTGACACGGAGATAGCTTTCAGCTGTCAGCGATCAGCTTTCAGCTTGGATAGTGTGAGCTGATCGCTTCCGGTTGGTCCCGCTTTGCTCTATGGGGCGAACCAGGCGTCCGGGTTCAGTTGGGTGTCCGGGGCTGTGGTGACGCGCCTCAGTTCGTTGTGGTCCAGCCAGTTCAACCGGCAGTCCGGGCAATTGTCGATGACGATGTTGCCCGGACCCGCGTAGGGGTGTGTGTCCATGCGTTGGTGGCAGCGCGGGCAGTCAATGGTGCGGTCCAGTTCCGCGGGATCCAGCGGACGAGGTGGCTCCGGCAGACCGTCGCGGCGGGCTCTTACGATCTGGACCAGTGCTCCGAAGGAATCCAGGTCCAGCAGCATGCCCTGACAGTTCGTGCAGTAGCCCAGGCGCTTGCCCAGGTAGGCGGCGTGTTTGAGCTCCTGCCGGCACACCGGGCAGTTCTCGCCGGTGCCGGCCTCGAAGACGCGCACCCCGTCCGGATTGGGCTGCGGATAGACCAGCGTATGGCAGAAGTCGCACACCAGCGCATCCGCGCCCGAATCCAGGCGTAGGGCCCCGCCGCAGTTTCTGCAGTTCATCGCACCACTCCCGTGTAAACTCTTAATTCCTTAGTTGACCCCGCAACGGATCTGCTTTACAAATAATACTGTCACTTAATTCCTTAGTTGCAGGAGCGTCCCGGTTGGCCAGAAAGCGATCACCGAACCTTACCGAGGCCGAACTCAGGCTGATGGATGTCATCTGGGACCGCGGCCCCTGCACTGTCTCGGACGTGGCTGAATCGCTCAAGGATCTGGGCCTCGCCTACAACACCGTGCTGACCACGATGCGGATCCTGGAAGACAAAGGGTTCCTGCAGCACGTGAAGCCCGCCGAAGGCCGCGCCTTTGTTTATGAGCCCGTGGTGGGCCGTGACGAAGCGGGCCGCAATGCAGTGCGCTACCTGGTGAGCCGGTTCTTCCGGAATTCGCCGGAACTGCTTGTCCTGAACGTGCTCAACGATGAGGACCTGTCGGCCAGGGAATTGGGAAGGATCCGGAAGCTGATCGCGGAGGATGCGAAATGAGAGAGGCATTGGACCTGCTGAACACGGCTTCGGCTACTGCTTTGACCGCCATCGTCAACAGCTTGTGGCAGGCCGGCGCCGTCGTGCTGGTCACCTGGTTGGCGATGAAATTCCTGCCAGGACTGAACGCGGCGACACGCCACCTGGTGTGGTGGGGCGTGCTGGGCGTTGTCGTCCTGCTGCCTCTCGCCCCGGCGGCGGTGCGAAGTTTTCGCGCCTGGCAGAGTGAGCCCCTGAACGAAGAGCAGTTCCGCCCCGTGACGCGGTTCTCCCATCCTCCTGAGATCACGGCGACGGCGGCCTCTTACTCTTATGCCCCGATGCCACTGGCCAGACAGCCTCTGGCTCCGGTGGAGGTCCGCACCGGCTATTGGCCCCTCTTTGCGGCTGGGCTCTGGCTGCTGGGTCTGACGCTGCAGCTCACGCGTATCGTCTGGAGCTACTCCTACCTGCGTCGTGTGAAGCAGCGCTCCCGGAAGCCCGCGCTTGAGATAAAGCTGAACTTCGATGAGTGGCTGATGCAGTCGCGCGTCGGCCGGGACGTCAAACTGATCATCTCCGATGAAGTCGCATCGCCCATGGCTGCCGGCTTTGTGCACCCGGCGGTCATTCTGCCGGGCCAGGTCCTGGAGGCCTTCTCGGCCCAGGAACTCGACCAGGTGGTGCTGCACGAGCTCGCGCACCTGGAGCGGCGGGACGACTGGACGAATCTCCTGGGCCAAGCCGCCTCCGCCTTTCTGATGCTGCATCCGGCCGCCGCGTGGGTCCTGCACCAGATCGAGCGCGAACGCGAGATCGCCTGCGACGACTGGGTGGTCTCCATGACCGGCGAGGCACGTCCCTATGCCGCCTGCCTGGCACGTCTCTTCGAATTCTGCTGGTCCCGCCGCCGGGCTATGCTGGCCACCGGAATGGCGACCCGTGCTTCCCATCTGGGAGAACGCGTCGAGATGCTGCTGCGGCGCGACCGCCGGTTCACGGCCCGAGCCTCGGTGCTCCCTGCCCTGTTTTGTGGACTCGTGCTGGGCGGCATGGTTCTCGCCTCGGCGCAGACGCCGCACTGGTTCGCCTTCGCTTCGGAGGACGAGCGTACTGCTCCGGTCCCACCCATGGCCGCAATTGCTCCGATGAACTCCCAGGCCCCTGTTGCGCGCAACGCCGTTCGAACGCCCCATCCAAGCGCCCAGGCGCCGGTGGCACCCATGAGTTCGGACGCTACCGTTGCTTACCGTCCTTTCTATCCGTCGGCAGTTCCGGCGACCGCTCCGCGGCCGGCACTGGCCGAATTGCCGGTGATGGCCATGACTCCGATGGCGCCGTCTCCAGCTCCGGTGGCCACACCCACACCGTCTCCGGCTCCGCCCTCGTCGCCCGGACCCTCTCCGGCTCCGCCCTCATCGCCGGGCCCTTCTCCGGCTCCGCCAGCCCCTCCTCGCGGAATGCCGGCCCCGCCGGTACCGCCCGTGCCCCCAGTGGCCGCGAAAGGATCGCTGCTCGCCGCGCTGGTGGCCGCCGGATACGGCGACCTGCCGGTCGACGAGATCATCGACCTCAAGAATCAGGGCGTCTCCGCCGGTTTCATTTTGGGCATCAGCCAGGCTGGCTGGGGCAAGCTCGCCACCCGGCAGATCATCGAGCTCCGCCAGCAGGGTGTTGCCCCGGAGTTCCTGGCCCAGTGCAGGAACATCGGCATTCGCGACATAACCATCCGCGAGGTCATTGAGCTCCGCCAGCAGGGCGTCAAGCCGGAGGATGTGCGCGAGATCCATGCCCTTGGTTTCGGCCCCTACAATACGCGCCAGTGTATTGAGCTGCATCAGCAGGGTGTGCGGCCGCAGTTCTTCCAGGATCTGAAAGACACTGGCTTCGGCCGGCTGGAGATCCGCGAAATCATCGAAGCCCGCAACAACGGCCTGCGCGCGGGCGACCTGCGCGAAGCGCGCAAGTACGGGCCTAATCTTTCACTCCGCCAGATCATCAAGCTGAAGCAGGCGGGTGTGCTCTAGTTCATTCCCTTCATCCATACATAGGAGAGATCCCATGAAATACGTGACCGCGATGCTGGTGGCGGCGGCGCTGCTGCTGGCCGGAGTCGCCATGCTCGGACAGGATCTGAAGCATGGCTGGAAGATGCACCGGACCGACCGTTCGGACGAGGTGCAGTTCACCGTCGAGCGCTGGAAGGACGGCAATCATTGGAGCAATAGCCGACCCTACCCGCTCAGCAGCTTCCGCGGCTTCTCCACGAGCGAGTTCGATCGCGGCGGAAAGGTCAAGTTCAGCTTTGTCCAGGATGCCGGTGAGTTGCTGTGCGAAGGCAGCTTCACGTTCGGCCGGGGCTCGGGCAGTTTCACGTTCACGCCCAACCCGTCCTTTGTTTCCCGGCTGAAAGAACTGGGCTACGACGAGCCCGACAGCAACGACCTGTTCGCCATCATGCTGGCCGAGGTGAGCCTTGATTTCGCCCGCGAAGTGAAAGATGCGGGACTAGGCGCCTCGACAAAGCAGTTGATCGAGCTGCGTGTCCATGGGGTAAGCGGCGACTTCATCCGGGAAGTGCGGGACGCCGGCTATCGGAACTTCAACGCCCAGGACTTCAAGCAACTCCGCATTCATGGCGTGAATGCCGAGTACTTGCGCGATCTGCAGCGGGCGGGCTACAACTTGCCGGCGAACGACATCACCGAGCTCCGCATCCACGGCGTGCCGGTGGAGTTTGCGAAGGAGTTGAAGGCCGCCGGCTACGATTTGCCGACGCGGGACATTACAGAGTTGCGCATCCATGGCGTCAGTTCCGACTACCTGCGCGACTTGAAGGCGTACGGGCTGCGTCCCGAGGCCAGCGACCTGAAGGAACTGCGCATCCACGGCGTCTCGCCCCAGTATCTGAAAGGGCTGAAGGACTCCGGCTATGTGGCGCTGCCTGCCCGGGAGATCACGGAACTGCGCACGCGGGGGGTGTCCACGGAGTTCATCCGCGAGGCTCACGATCTGGGTTATTCGTTTACACCCCGGGAACTGAGCGAACTCTGCACGCAGGGCGTGAACGGGGCATACCTGCGCAAGCTGAAGGAATCCGGCATGAAGAACCTGAGCGCCTCGCAGATCGCGAAGCTCCGCATCCACGGAGTGGAGTGACCGCACAGCCCAGGCCGCATGAAGCGTTCCTAAGAAAATCGAGGCTTGCGGTGGCGTGCGGTCAGGGGGATCCCTCAGCCATAATGGGATACATGAGGATTTGTGCCTTTGCTCTGTGCCTGGGTTTTGCCGGACTCCTTCCGGCCATGGCCGCAGACGTGTCGACTGTCGAGGTAATCCTCGCCAAAGTGAACGGCGACATTGTTACCAAGGCGGACCTCGAGCGCGCCAAGAAAGACGCCGCGGCGGCCCTCAAAGCGAGGGGCGCCACACCCCAACAGATCGAAGAAGCCATGAAGGCGGGCGAGAAGGATGTCCTGCGCGACAGGATCGACAACCTGCTTCTGGTGCAGCGCGGCAAAGAGTTGAACATCAACGTCGACGCCGAAGTTTCGAAGTACATTGCCGGTCTTCAGGCGGAAACCAAGATCGCCGATCCCGACAAGTTCCAGCAGTACGTCCGCGAGGCCACGGGCATGACCTATGAGGACTTCAAGGCCGAAACCACCAACTCGATGCTGACGCAGCGCGTGGTCGGGCAGGAAGTCTACAGCAAGGTGAACATCCCGCATTCCGAGATCGAGGACTACTACAACAAGAACAAGGCGAGCTTCATCCGCAAGGAGCGGGTGTTCCTGCGCGAGATCCTGGTCAGCACGGAAGGCAAGGACGAAGCGGGCAAGGCCGCGGCTGAAAAGAAGGCCAAGGATCTGGTCACCCGTGCCCGTAAAGGCGAACGCTTCCCTGACCTGATCCGCGACAACTCCGATGCCGCGACCGCCAAGCAGGGCGGCGACCTGGGCGGCTGGGAGAAGTCTGACCTCAGCGCCGAGATCGTGAACGCCATCTGGGAGAAGCCGAAGGGCTTTGTGAGCGACCCCATTCGCGTTGCTTCGGGCTGGGAAATCCTGCGTGTGGAAGAGCACTTCAAGGAAGGCCAGGCAGAACTGGCCGATGTCGAGAACGAGATCAAGGAACGGATCGCCGGCGCCCGCATGGCGCCCAAGGTGCGCGAGTATCTGACCGAACTGCGGCGCAGCGCATTTCTAGAACTGCGCGATGACGCCATCGACACGGGCGCAGCTCCGGGCAAAGACACGCGGTGGGAGAATGCCGCGCTGTTGAAGGCCGAGACCACGACCCGCGAAGAAGTGGCGGCGCAAAGCCGTACCCGGCGTCTGCTGTGGGCCTTCCCGGTGCCCGGCACGAATATTGGCGCCACCGGCGTGTCCACCAGCAAGTAGGGTAACGCAACAAGATGAAGGGTCCCGCGGTAAACGAACTGGCCCCCGGCCAGAGTGTGCAGAGCATTTTTCTCGTCCAGGCCAAGGACGTCCGTCAAAAGAAGACCGGGGAGCCTTACCTCTCCCTGGTCCTGATGGATCGCACCGGCGATATCGACGCCAAGATGTGGGATAACGTCCCGGGAGTCATGGAGACCTTCGATCGCGACGACTTCATCCGCGTGAAGGGCGAGACACAGCTCTACCAGAACCGCATGCAGCTGACGGTTTACTCGCTGCAACGCGTTCAGGATTCCGAAGTGAAGCTGGCAGACTTTCTGCCTGCCTCGCAGCGGGATCCCGATGAGATGCTGGCTGAATTGCGCGCGATCATCGCCTCGATGCGCAATCCACATCTGAAGGCTCTGCTGGAGGCGATCTTTGCCGACCAGGCGGTAGCGAACGCCTTTAAGACGGCTCCGGCCGCGAAGGCGATCCACCACGCCTGGCTGGGCGGCCTGATTGAACACGTGCTGAGCCTGTGCTCGCTGGCGCGCTTCATGGTGACGCACTACCCGAACCTCGATGAGGATCTGCTGCTCACGGGCGTGATCCTGCACGACATCGGCAAAGTCAGCGAGCTGTGCTACGCGCGCAGCTTCGGCTACACCACCGAGGGCGGCCTGCTGGGCCATATGCAGATTGCGCTGCGCCTGATTGGCGAGAAGCTGCCGGAAGGGTTCCCGCCGAAGCTGCGGAACCTGCTGGAACACATGATTCTCAGCCATCACGGGCAGTTGGAGTACGGCAGTCCGAAGCTGCCGGTGTTCCCCGAAGCGCTGCTGCTGCACCATCTCGACAATCTCGATTCCAAGATGGAGACCATGCGCGCGTCGCTGGAGCGGGACAAGGCCACACCGGGCGACTGGACTGGATACAATGCTGCCTTGGAGCGCAGTATTCTCGACAAGCGCAAGTACCTGAACGGTCCGGCGCCCAAACCCCAGGTGGTGAAGGCGGCCGCGCCTCCGAAGCAGGCAACGGTGATGGGCGAGAAGATGAAGGCGCTGCAAGGATTGTTCAGCGAGGAATCTTAGTGCAGCGGAGAAGAACGGCCCGCGAAATCCCACCACCCCTGGAACTGCAATGCCTGAATGCACTGTGGAGCCTGGGAGAAGCAAATGTCCAGTCGGTCCGCGACAAGCTGGCGCCGGGCAAGCCCCTGGCCTATACCACGGTGATGACGATGCTCGACCGGCTGACGCGCAAACAGTTGTTGAGCCGGCGCAAGAATGGCCGGTCGTTTGTCTACACGCCTCTGGTTTCCAAGGATGAGGTGCGCCGCCTCGCCGTCAACGAACTGGTGAACGCTCTGTTCGAAGGCTCGGAGGGCGGCCTGCGCGTGTACCTCAACGGCGTCGAGAAGCCCGCCGACTCCGGTCCTGCCGGCGTCGCCGTCCAACCGGTGGAGTCCGAAGCAGAAGCCGAGGAACCCCAGCGACTGGACGCCGCCCTGCTGTAACAGGGGCTACCAGTTCACGCCGCGCCCTCGAAGTTCCGCTTCGATCTGGGCGTGATTCTGAAACTGGACCGCATCGATGCCGGCGCG
Source organism: Acidobacteriota bacterium (assembly GCA_017307505.1). Lineage (GTDB taxonomy): Bacteria > Acidobacteriota > Terriglobia > Bryobacterales > Bryobacteraceae > Paludibaculum. The sequence goes on from JAFKEE010000050.1 coordinate 54,305, forward strand.
CTTTGCGCCCTCCACATACTCCGCCACATCGTCGGTGAAGAAGCATTCCTGCGCCGCGCACTGCGCCTGCTGGATGGCCGCTTCGTAGATGCGGGGCTGGGGCTTCATCGCCTTCACCTCGTGACTGAGCACATAGGCATCGAAGTGCTGCAGGATAGGGTAGGTGCGGTACAGCATCTCGTAATGGATGGGATTGGTATTGGAGAGCAGTACGGTGCGGTAGTTGCGGCGGATGCCTTCCACCATGCTCTCGGGGATCAGCGTCTCTGGCAGGAAGATGGAGCTCCAGATCTCAGAAAAACGATCATAGGAGATCTCCGTACCCAGCAGCGTGGACACGCGCCGGACGAACTCCACTCCGTCAAACTCACCGGATTCGAAGCCGGGGACCAGGCCATCCCGCCCGAGGCGCGCGCGAACTTCCTCGGGCGGCAGGCCACAGTGCTCACTCATGGCGCGATAGCCGCGCTGAAAATCGAACGGAACCAGGACACGGCCCAGGTCGAAAATAACGGTTCGGATCACTCAACCATTTTAGCGGCCCCGGCCGTTGTGCTTCAGGCGAGTGATGTCTCGCGACGTCCGGTTCAGGCGGCTCTGCGCGCGGGCGCGCTCGGCTGCCGTCATGCCCCCGCCATCGGCACGGTCGCGCCGGACGATGGCTTTGGTGCGGGCCTCTTCCCGCTCCAGGCGCACTGTCTCCCGCGGAGTCAGCGATCCGGAGCGTACTCCCTGGGCGATGCGATCCTGCTGATTGCGTTCCCGCTGCCCAATGGTCTGCGCTCCGGCCGTGGCCGCCAGCGCTGTCAGGGTAAGTGTCAGAATAAAGGTCCTCATCGAACTTGCCTCCTGTGGCTATGAACGCAAGTTGCCCCAAAAGGTTGACGTTCTTAGCGAGATTAACTGCAATTCGTTAAGAAGCCATACGAACTCACGGGATGGGGGTCTGGCGAAAACCGGGGTTGCGCTGCTGACAATCCGGCCTATACTGTCATCCATGCTCCGCATCGTGGCTGGTGTGGTTCTACTTCTGGGTTTACGCTCCATCGCCCTCGCTTTGCAGGCTCCGGAGGGTCTCTTCGACCGGTTCCTGGAACGCATGGAAGCCGAGCAGAAGCGTCTGCCCGACTACGTTTGTGCCCAAACCATTGAGCGCTATGGCCGTGCCGCGGCCAATCGCGAACTGCAACGCATCGACACCATCCGCGTGGATGTGGCCGTCACCGGCGATCGGGAGCTCTATGGCCGCCCGGGGGCCAGAGAGTTCTACAGCAGGTCGCTGGCGGAAGTGATTGGCTCCGGCTTCGTCAGCACCGGCCGGTTCGCCCTGTTCACGCGCCACATCCTGAACACCTCCAAAACCATGTACAAGTACCAGGGCCTGAACGAACGGCCCGGCAAACCCGCGCACGAGTACGACTTCGACGTCGATCCGGCAGCCAGCAATTACATGCTGCGCAGTGGGAATGCCGAGGCCAGGACGGGCTACCAGGGGAGTTTCTGGATCCACGCCGACTCGCTCGACCTGTTGCGGGTGGAAGTCCAGGCCTTCGACATTCCCGAGCATCTGGGTCTCTCCGAGGCCAAAACCACGCTGATCTACGGGCGCATGCCGATTGGGAAGGAATCGATCCTGTTGCCGGTCCTCACCACGGCTACGGTCATCACGACCGACGGTCTGGAGAATGTGAACCGGATCCAGGTGAGCGGCTGCCGCCGGTTTCAGACGGAGTCCACTTTGAGCTTCTCCGCGCCGGAAGTCGAGGTGGCGCCCAGGCAGCAGGAGGCGTTCACTCTCCCGTCAGGGGCAGTTCTGGAACTCGCCCTGGACGAGGGGCTGAACCTGTCCTCGGCCACGGTCGGACAGCCACTGCGCGCCAGCCTGGCCCGGGATCTGCGGCTCGGGGAAAAGGTGGTGGTGCCCCAGGGGACCATCGTCCGGGGGCAGGTGGTCCAGGTGGAAAAGCGGGCGATGCCCTACCCCAATTACCAGATCGGCCTGACCTTCGACGCCCTCGAACTTGGCGGCGAAAGCGTGCCTCTCAATGCCACTCTGGCGGAAACCAGCCCGGTGGCCGGCCTGATCCAGCAGAGCCGGAAGCTGAACCCGGCGTTTCAGGCGGGTGGCCGGCCGCGCATGCAGGTGCTGGTTCGCAAGGTTCAGTCAGGTGAAGGATATCTTGAATGGGATGCGCGCAAAGGACAGATTCTGCCTGGCTTGAAGATGAAGTGGAAGGTGACCGGCGAGAGGTAGGCAGAGGGGCTCAATGACGTTTGTAGAGCGTACAGGTGAGTCCCAGCACGATCTGATTGTCGATGGTCCCGCTGCGGATGCCGTAATGGGCTCCGGAGAGGTCGATCGCGAAGCGTTCGTTCAATTGATATTCCGCACCTTCGAAGAGGGAATAGAAGGCGTCTACACCCGTCGAGCGCTCCCACTGGACGTTGGTGTAGGCGGTGAAGCTGCCCAGTTTACGGCCGTAGCCTGCGTTCAAATCCAGCGTTCCGGCCGGGTTGGTGGCTGAACTTCGAGTTGCACCATTCCATGAAGTTCCTCCGCTGAACGTGTTGAAACCACGGTCATAACGGCCATACAGGGCACCGCCCAAACGGGAACCGGACTCGCCACGCAGGAAGACGGCCGCAGTCGGAGCGATGGCCCAACTGAAGTTGTCTCCGGCCTTGAAAGCGGTGGTGGCGGCCAGATTCACATGGTCACTGAAATGGGTGGTGCGGCCCGTGGTGTCGTCGACGACACTGGCGATGGAATCCACTCCGGCGCTGAACTCCGTCTGCCACTGGTCTGGGGTGTACTTGAGCGTCGCGGGCAGGGTGTAGGACGAGTTTGTATCGAATGCGCCGCTATATTCCAGGTCGACGTTGCCGGGATCGGTGATCAGTGGACTGGTGAACAACCGGCGCCGCACGGAGAATCCGCTGGACCGGCGGTGAAAGATACGGGTCCTCAGCTTGGCCTCCACCGGCGGCAGGGCGGAAATCAGGAACAGCAGGCATAACGCCCGGCGCATATTTCAGTAGGCTAGCAGGCGCTCGGCTTCGCGTTGGATATCTTCCGTCTGAGGCAGGATTTCGTCTTCCAGGTCAGGATGATAGCCGACCCAGGTGTCGAGGGCGGCGACCCGGGCGACGGGGGCGTCCAGGTGTTCAAACAGCTCCCCGGCGATGCGGGCCGCGATCTCCGCGCCATAGCCGAAGCTGAGGCAGTCTTCGTGGACGATCAGCACGCGGTTCGTCTTCTCCACCGACTGGCGGATCGCTTCCCAGTCGTAGGGCGCCAGCGAGCGCAAGTCGATGACCTCGACCGACTTCTCGGGATGCCTTTGCTCGATGAACGTGGAGGCGAGCAGCGACTTCTGGACGGTCATCCCGTAAGTCAGGATGGTCAGGTGATGGCCGGGCTTGACGACGCGGGCTTTGCCGAAGGGGATGGTGAAGTCCGGGCCGGGGTGCGGAGACCTATTGTAAGGCTCGCGGTATAGCCTCTTATGTTCTAGAAAAAGAACAGGATCGTCGCACCGGATGGCAGTGCGCAACAGTCCGCAGGCGTCGAGGGCATTCGACGGAAAGACCACCCGAAGACCAGGGATGTGGGTGAAGGCCACTTCTCCGCACTGGCTGTGATAGACGGCGCCGCCATTGAGGTAGCCGCCGATGGCGACACGGATTACGGCCGGGCATTTCCAGCCATTGAACGAGCGCCAGCGCACATTGGCCATCTCGTCCCGAATCTGCATCATAGCGGGCCAAATATAATCAAAGAATTGAATCTCGCAGACCGGCTTCATGCCGCGCGAAGACATGCCGATGGAGCGCCCCAGGATGGCCGCCTCGGCGATGGGCGTGTTGAAGACGCGGCGGGAACCGAACTTGGCCTGAAGCCCGAAGGTGGCTTTGAATACCCCGCCCTTGCCCTTTACTTCGCGCAGGTTCTCTTCCCGGCTGCAGTCGGCCACATCCTCGCCGAAGAGGACCACGTTGGGGTTCCGCTCCATCTCTTCCGCAAGGGTCAGGTTGATCTCGTCCACCATGGTGCGCGGCTCGCCGGCACACTGCGGATCGGTATCGAACTGGTCGCTGGTGGGATCAATGTCGGGTGAGTACAGATAGAGGCAGGCGGAGGACTTGGACGGCGGCTCAGCTTTCAGGACGCGCTCGGTGATTTCGGCGATCTCGAGGTCCACCTCGTGGCAGATCCGCTTATACGTCACTTCCTCCATCAGGTTTTCGGAGATGAGGAAGCGTGGGAAGTTGATGATGGGATCGTTCGCGGCTTCGGCCTCGCGCTCGGCCTTGGTCTTATAAAGTCGTTCGTCGTCGGACAGGGAGTGCGAATAGGGCCGCGTGCAATGGGCGTGGACCATGGCAGGTCCGTGGCCGGCCCGGATGTACTCCGCCGCTTCCTTGACCGCGGCGTACGAAGCGAGGTAGTCGCTGCCGTCGCATTCGATCCGGAGAAGTCCGGGGAAACCGGAGACGAGCCGGGACAGGTTGCCGCCGGGGGTTTGCTTTTCCACCGGCACCGAAATGGCATAACCGTTGTCCTCAACGACATAGAGAACCGGCAGGCGGTTCAGGCAGACGGCGTTGAGGGATTCCCAGAATTCGCCTTCACTGGTGGCGCCCTCCCCGGTGGTCACCAGGGTCAACTCGTCGGATTCGGGGCGCAGGTACCGGCCGGCCTCGGCGCAACCGACAGCGTGCAGGAACTGCGTGCCCGTGGGCGACGATCCGGTGAAGATATGGAGTTCCGGGGAACTCCAGTGGGAAGGCATCTGCCGGCCGCCGGAGGCGGTATCGGCCGCCGCTCCGACGCTCTGGAGCAGCATCATCTCCGGGGTGACGCCCAGAGCCAGCGCCAGCGCGCGGTCGCGGTAGTAAAGATGGAACCAGTCGTAACCCGGCCGGAGGGCCAAGGCTGTGGCCGTCTGGATGGCTTCGTGGCCGGCGCCGCTGATTTGAAAGAAGATACGGTTCTGACGCTTGAGCATCACCTCGCGATCGTCGAGGCGGCGGGCGGTCTGCATCAGACGGAAGGCGCGTTGCAGCTGGTCGCGGTCCAGACCGTGATAGCGGTCTACGTTCCGCTGAACGGACACAGCGGTGCTGTCGGTGGTCGCCATTGCTGCTTGCCTCCCTTCAGCCAGTTTACCCCGCTTCCCGCCGCTGGAAAAAACCGGCAAGGGGGTACAATGTGATTTCCTATGCATGATTTAGCATCATTCCGGGCCAACCTGGACGCCATTGCCGCACGGTTGGCGGACCGAGGCTACAAGTTGGACGTCGAAGAGTTTCGCCAGATTGACGCGCAGCGGCGCGCGGCTCTGACGGAGTCCGAGCAGCTGAAGGCGCAGCGGAACTCCGAAAGCATGGAGATCGGCAAGCTGAAGAAAGCGGGCCAGGATACATCCGAATTGCAGGCGAAGGTCCGCGCCATGGGCGAGCGGAGCGCTCAGCTCGAAGACCAGGTCAAGGCGATCGACGAGGACTTCCGCCAGCGGTTGTCCAGCATTCCGAACCTGCCTCACGAAAGCGTGCCGGCGGGCGCCAGCGCCGACGACAATGTCGAAGTGAAGAGCTGGGGTACGCCGACGAAGTTCGAGTTCGAACCCAAGGCTCATTGGGACCTGGGGACCGCGCTGGGCGTGCTGGACTTCGAGCGCGCCGCCAAGATCACCGGAGCGCGGTTTGCCATCTACCTGGGCGCCGGCGCGAAGCTGGAGCGGGCGTTGATTAACTTCATGCTCGACCTGCACACCCGGGAACACGGCTACACCGAAGTGCTGCCGCCGTTCATGGTGAACTCCGCCAGCCTGTATGGCACGGGCCAATTGCCGAAGTTCGCGGACGATCTGTTCAAGCTGGAGAACTCCGACTTCTGGCTGATCCCGACGGCGGAAGTGCCGGTGACGAACATCTACCGCGACGAGACACTGGAAGGGGATCAACTTCCCATCCGGTACTGCGCGTTTACGCCGTGCTTCCGGGCGGAAGCCGGCAGCCATGGCCGCGATGTGCGCGGCATCATCCGCCAGCATCAGTTCCAAAAGGTGGAGCTGGTCAACTTCGCCCGGCCGGATCAAAGCCACGCGGAACTGGAAAACCTCACCGCCAGTGCGGAGCAGGTTCTGGAAAAGCTGGGCCTGCCCTACCGCCGGATGCTGCTCTGCACCGGGGACATGGGCTTCTCTTCCGCCAAGACGTATGACCTGGAAGTCTGGATGCCGGGTCAGAACGCTTACCGGGAAATCTCGTCCTGTTCGAACTTCGAGAGTTTCCAGGCTCGGCGGGCGGGTATCCGCTGCAAGATGGCCAAAGGCAAGAGCGAATTCGCCCATACGCTGAACGGCAGCGGTCTGGCCGTGGGCCGGACCTGGGTGGCGATTGTGGAAAACTACCAGCAGGCCGATGGCAGTGTGGTGCTGCCGGAAGCCCTGCGTCCCTATCTGAATGCCGAAAAAATCGGGGCGGATGGAGCGCTGGCGTAAAACCGGTCACACCTTCTGGAAGTTTATTTTCTGGCCAGTAAGTTATTTGGTTGCTGGCAGTTAGTCAAAAGTGAGCCCCGCGCGGCGAGCGTCTGCCATACAGGCATGTCTACCGTTTAGCGGCTGGAGAGATCCAGCCCAAGACATACCTGGAGGTGAGATTGATGTCCGCGCGGCGGCTCATTTTTTTGTTTACAGCAGTGCAGGCACTGCTTGGGATGGTGGCGGAGGCGGCTCCTCCGCTGACGCAGATTTACGACACTCTTTATAAGGCGGACGGGACTCTGTTCACGGGGTCGGCCACTGTCACGTGGCGATCGTTCACGGCGGCGGACGCCTCGAATATTCCGACCAACTCGATTACGGTACAGGTGGTGGGCGGCCTGCTGCGTGTGAAGCTGGTGCCGACGACGAATGCCTCGGCGAATGCACACTACACAGTCCGCTTCAATGCCGACGGCAAGGTGCAGTTCACGGAAGCGTGGTCGGTGCCGCCCAGCGACGTGCCGGTGGCGGTGAAGGACATACGGCAGCAGGCGCCCTCGTGGGCAACCCCGGTGGCGGCGGCAGCCAGCGTCGTCCAGATGATTGACGTCCTGGGCCTGCCCGAGGCGCTCTCGGACCGGCCGACAAAGAGCATCGCCTTCCAACCCAACCGGGTGGCGCTCATCGATGCCATCGGCGAGATCGCCGGGGTCAGCGGGTCGCCGGGCGATTGCGTCCATGTGGATGGCACGGCCGGCGCCTGCGGTTCCGGTGGCGGCAGCGCGGTGGGCTTTGTCGATATGGAGACACCGGCGGGCGCTGTGGATGGGGTCAACTCGCAGTTTGCCTTGTCGCAGATCCCATTCCCGGCCGGCAGTCTGCACCTGTTCCGCAACGGCATCCTGCAAAAGGCCTCGGTGGATTATGTGCTGACGGGCAGCGGGATTACCTTCCTGGCGGTGGCGACTCCCCAGGTGGGTGACCTGCTGTCTGCCAGCTATCGTACGGCAGCCCCCTAGAAAAAAGGGGCTGTGATACTCTCCTGGAGATGCCGGGTTGGGCGCAAGGCCGCCTGGCATCTACAGAGGAGGATTCTCATGCGGAGATTCGTGAATTTCGTGGGGTCGGCCCTGCTGCTTGGTGCGCTGGCAGTGGGACCTGGTTTTGCGCAGACCGGCAGCAAGGCTCCGGAGAAGAGCGCCAAGACCGCGCCCAAGTCGGCCGTAGCCGAGGCGGACCAGTGTACGGCGATGACGCAGGCAGGCACCCGCTGCAAGCGCAAGGCGCAGGCGGGCAGCAAGTTCTGCTGGCAGCATGATCCGGCCAACAAGGGCAAGAAAAAGAAGACCTAAGTGACCGTTGGCGAGTGAGCATGCCTGTGAGCCGGCAATGACCGGTTCACAGGCATGACAAAGTTCGATGAAAGGCTACCTTGGCCCGGGAGTGGAGCAATGGATGCCCGGGACGCTATAATAGCCCAGAGGGCCAGCGTAGCTCAGTTGGTAGAGCATCTGATTTGTAATCAGAGGGTCGTGGGTTCGATCCCCTCCGCTGGCTCCATTCTTCGATTTCCCCCTTTCCGGTGACGCGCGCAGGAGACGTGTCTGAGGAATCCGCATCGGATTCCGTGCGCTACGCATCGAATGGGCAAAGGGCTCCCCATGTCAGAGATCTTTAGCATTATTCCTGTCCCCGCCTTCATCGCGGTGGCGCTGTTTGGACTGATTCTGGCCGTGATTGCCTCGGCTCCGACCGCCTGGGTCGATCGCGCCGAAAAAGCACTCAAGAAGGACAAGGAAACGAAGCAGACTTAGTTCGGCGGGGTTTGATAGGGTGGTTACCAAATGACCGCCCGAAGCAGTTTATTCAGCCTCTGTCTCCTCTCTTCTTCCCTCCTCGCAGCAGAACCAAAGCGGCCTTCAGCCCAAACCGTCCAGCAGTGGCAGGATCGCAAGTTCGGACTGTTTATCCATTGGGGCCTCTATGCCATCCCGGGCGGAGTCTGGAACGGCAAACCGGTCACCAGCGGCTATAGCGAACAGATCCAGGGCGAAGGCAAGATTGCCCGCGACGAATACGCCCAGCTCACCAGCCAGTTCAATCCGCAGAAGTGGGATCCTGAGGCCGTGGCGCGCCTGGCCAAAGCGGCCGGCATGAAGTTCATCGTGATCACGTCAAAACATCACGACGGCTTCAGCATGTTCGGCACGAAGCAGAGCAAGTTCAATGTCGTGGATGCGACTCCGTATGGCAAGGACGTCGTAAAGGGCCTCGCCGAGGCCTGCCGCCGCAATGGCTTGAAGTTCGGCGTCTATTACTCCACGATCGACTGGCACGATGAACGCGCGACGCCGTCCGACGGAGGGCGAAACAACAACGAGATCCCCAAGGCTCATGAGGACTTCAACGTCGCGCAGTTGCAGGAGCTGATGTCGAACTACGGTCCGATGTCGGAGATCTGGTTCGATATGGGCAAGCCGACCCCGGAACAGAGCAAGCGCTTCACTGACACAGTGCACGCCCTACAGCCCGACTGCATGGTGAGCGGCCGGGTGTTCAACCATCAGGGCGATTTCACGGTGATGGGCGACAACCACATTCCAGCGTACGTGATCGATGAACCTTGGCAGACGCCGGCGTCGATTTATCACGAGACCTGGGGCTACCGGTCGTGGCAGAAGCGCGAGGACCTGCCGGGCAAGATCAACGAACACATCATCAAACTGGTGGAAGTCACCAGCCGCGGCGGCAACTACCTGCTGAATATCGGACCGATGGGCGATGGCAGCGTGGTGGAGTTCGAGCAGAAGGTGCTGGAAGGAATCGGGGCCTGGCTAAAAATGAATGGCGAAGCGATCTACGGCGCGGGTCCGCAGCCGTTCCGCGATGTGGCCTTCGGACAAGTGACCGTGAAGCCCGGACGGATGTACCTGATGGTTCGCCAGTGGCCGGCGGACGGAAAGCTGGAGTTGCCGGGCCTGAAAACGAAACTCAAGAAGGCCTACTTCCTGACCGACGCCGCGAAGGCGCCGCTGACCCTGGACAACAACGGCCCAGTGAAGAGCGTAACGATCGCCAAGCGGATGGAGACGGCTCCGGTGACGGTTGTCGTGGCTGAGTATGACGGTGCGTTGACCGTGATCCCGCCCACGCTGCAACCGGCGGCCAGCGGCGAATTGACGCTGACGGCGAAACAGGCGGATTCCTTCTACAACTACAACGGCCGGGGCTATTACGAACGGCCTTCGGTGTACAAGATGGAGTGGGACTTCACGTCGAAGCCGGGCAGGTACCGGCTGGCCGTCGCTCCGTCCAGCGCCGGGATGGCGGTGACGATTGACGGCAAGCCCGCGGGTGAGCAGGTGGAGTTGACGGCGAGTGAGTATCACACGCTGGCCATTACTCCTCCTAAGCCGTTCGTAAAGGGTGACCGGCTGCCGGCGGCCGTCGAAAGCGTCCGGCTAACTCCGCAGTAAGAGGGTGAACCGCCATGAATCGACGCCAGTTTCTCGGCTCTGCTGCCGCCGCTGCTACGTTGAAGGCCGCGCCGTCGCGCCCGCCCAACATCGTGGTGCTGTACTCGGACGATCAACGCTTCAACACGATCGGCGCGTTGGGCAACAAGGACATCCGGACCCCGAACATCGATCGCCTTGTCGGCAATGGTCTTGCCTTCGAGCGGGCCCACATCATGGGCGGCACCGGCGGAGCGGTCTGCATCGCCAGCCGCGCCATGCTGCTGACGGGCCAGACCCTTTACCGTGCCACCAGCAACATGGATTCGACGCCTCCTCCCGCGGTGACCCTGATGGGCGAACATTTCCGAAATGCGGGGTTCTCGACCTACGGAATCGGCAAATGGCACAACGCGAAGGGCCGCTTCAATCAGTGCTTCGATAGCGGGGCGGCCATCTTCTTCGGCGGCATGGCCGATCACCTGAAGACGCCGATCCAGGATTATGATCGAACCGGCAAGTACGGCAAGGAGCGCGAGCGCCTGGGCGATCGCTTCTCCAGCGAGCTGTTCGCGGACGAGGCGATTCAGTTCCTAAAGACGGCGAACCGTTCGAAGCCCTTCTTTATGTACACGGCGTTCACGGCGCCGCATGATCCGCGGATGGCTCCGGAGGCGTACCGCAAGCTCTATTCCGCCGGCGATCTGAAGCTGCCGGAGAACTTCCTGCCGCAGCATCCGTTCGACAACGGAGAGCTGCAGGTAAGGGACGAACTGCTGGCGGGTTTCCCCCGGCAGCCTTCCGAGGTCACGCGCCACCTGGCGGATTACTATGCGATGATCACGCATCTCGACTTCCACATCGGGCGGATCCTCGACACGCTGAAGGCTACGAATCTGGAGCAGGACACGATTGTCGTCTTCGCCGGCGACAACGGCCTGGCGCTGGGGCAGCACGGCTTGATGGGCAAGCAGAGCCTCTACGATCACAGTGTTCGGGTGCCGCTGGTGCTCTCGGGGCCGGGCGTTCCGCGGAATGAACGGCGGGCCGGGCTCTGCTACAACCTCGACATCTTCCCCACCTTGTGCGAGCTGACGGGCACGCGGGTTCCGGCCGGAGTGGAAGGGCAGAGCCTGCTGCGCGAAGGCCGCGAGAGCGTGTTCTTTTCGTACCGGCACTTTCAGCGGGGCGTGCGAACCGACGACTGGAAGCTGATCCTCTACATGGTCAACGGCAAGCTGACCACCCAGTTGTTCCACATGAAGCAGGATCCGTGGGAGAGGCGGAACCGGGCTGGCGATGCCGGGCAGGCGGGCAAGGTGGCCGAGTTGAGGGCCCTGCTGAAAGAGTGGATGAGGAAGACAGGCGACCCGGCGGATCTGGACAAGCCCAATTGGGGACACGGGCCGGCGATGTGAGTTCCTCACCGCCGGCCCCGCTCGTTTTCACTACAGCCGGGGCTGGGGCGGCTTAATCAGCTCCCAGGGATAGACACCCTGCCGGCGCACTTTTCGCTTGAACACCTTGTCGCCCGCGGTGACGTAGAGGATGTCGTGGCCTGGTCCGCCAAAGACCAGATTCGAGACTTCGGCCCCAGGAGGATGGTTCCAGATGGCCACCACCCGGCCGGGCTGGTCGCAGATCTGAATGCCCAGCCTGGTTGCCACGAACAGATGGCCTTCGACGTCGACTTTCATGCCGTCGGCGCCGCTGCGCATGGAATCGTCGTGCATCTCCAGGCGATAGAACGGCTCACCGTTGGCAAGAGAGCCGTCTTCCTGAATCCGATAGGACCAGATGGACTTTGACGTGGTGTCGTTCACATAGAGCAAGGTCTGATCCGGGCTGAGCGCGATGCCGTTGGGAAAGCCCAGATTCTCGGCAACCACACGTTTGCTCCCCTTCGGGTCGATGTACCAGACGCGGTGATTGTTGGGATCAGTGAAGTAGAGGTCTCCCTTGTTCGAGATCGCCAGATCGTTGGAGTTGACATCCTCGGCCAGGACAGATTCGCGGCCGTCCATGGTGTAGGCTACGATCCGCTTGCGGCCGTTCTGGCACGCGTAGAGACGTCCGTCCCCACCGAACACCAGTCCGTTGGCGCCGCCCGAATCCTGTTTGAAGACTGAAACGATGCCATCCGTGGTGACGCGGTGAATGCGATTGCCTGGGACATCGCTGAAGAAGAGATTCCCCTGCTTGTCGACAGCCGGACCTTCTGTAAACCGGTGGCCGTCGCTAACCAGTTTCCAGTCTTCCGCCGGATCCAGAAACATCGTGGAGAACTGCCGCTCTCCTCCACCGCCCTTGGAGGCGACGATGGGCTTGGAGGATTCACGCCAGAGCCAGCGGAGAGCATACGGCAGAATGGAGCCGCCGTGCTTGCTGTTGTGGCCTTCGGTGCCCCACACATGGGTCGCGTCGTAGCCTGCATACTCGAGCGCGGAGGCTACATCCTGGTTGCCGATCCACCAGTTGCCGACGAAGATGTTCAGGTCGTGGTCACCATCCTGCTGGAAGACGCGCAGCGGCTTGGGCTCGGTCTTGCGGATCCAGGACGGATAGATGTTGCCGCCGCGCAGGTTCGTGTAACTACCGATGGTGCTGAGAACCCGGCGGAACGACTCCGGGTGGAGCCAGGCGACGGTGAACGCGCAGATGGCTCCGGAACTGGAGCCGCCGATGCCGCGCAGGTTCGGATCCGTCGTGATGTTGTAGGACTTCGAGACTTCGGGCAGGATCTCCTGCAACAGGAACTGGGAATAGCGGTCGCCGATCGCATCGTACTCGTAGCTGCGGTTGAAGCGGCTCATGCCTTGGGGTGAGCGCGGGGGCATGACGCCCGGGTTGATGAAGACCCCGATGGTGACCGGCATTTCGCCCCGGGCGATGAGGTTGTCGAAGACGATATGGGCGCGCCAGGCGCCGGTGTCGGTGATATAACCCCCGCCATCCTGGAAGACCATCAGAGCAGCCGGTTTGTCTTTGGTGTACTGTGCCGGAACATAGACCCAGTAGTCGCGTTCGGTGCCGGGGAAGATCTTGCTGTCTTTCCACGTGTATTTGGTGACAGTGCCCTGCGGGACTCCGGGGTGACGCTCTGAGTCAGGACCGAGGGGATAGTCCTCCGCGAAGGCGCAGAAGAGCAAAGTGGTGGCCGCAAACAGCGCGAATCTTGTCGTTGTCATGGGTGGAGTAGAGGCTTCAGACATGCTACAACAGACGGAACGATCCGATATGATGCGGGCATGCAACGCCGCAGTTTCCTGACTCAGTCGCTTTCCCTGCCCTTCCTTTCCGCCTTACCCAGCCTGCAGGGCGCGCCCGTTCCTCCACCCCTGGTCCTGGGCGCAGCCTGGTATCCCGAGCAGTGGCCGCAGTCGCGCTGGGACGAAGATCTGAAACTGATGGAACAGGCGGGCCTGCGGATGGTACGTGTGGCCGAGTTTGCCTGGAGCACGCTGGAACCGCGCGAAGGCCGGTTTGAACTGGACTGGCTGGAACAGGCAATCGAGATGGCGGCGAAGCGGAATCTGGTGACGGTGATCGGGACGCCGACCGCGGCGCCGCCGGCCTGGCTGACGCAGAAGTATCCGGACACCTTGCTGACCGAGGCCAATGGGCGCAAGGCGGAACATGGCAACCGGGCCCACTTCTCCTTCACCAGCGAACGCTACCGTGAGTTTTGCGCACGCATTGCCGGGGTGATGGCAAAGCGCTTCGGCGGCAATCAGAATGTGGTGGGCTGGCAAATCGACAACGAGTACGGCCGGACATCGTTCGACGATTTCACCCGTGTGCAATTTCAGTCGTTCCTGAAGGCAAGATACAAGACGCTGGACGCCCTGAACGAGCACTGGACCACCGCGTACTGGAGCGAGGCGTACACCGACTGGAGCCAGATTCCCCTGGGGCCAAGCGGGAATCCGGGACTCTTCCTGGAATGGAAGCACTTCATCTCAGAGACCTTCCGGACCTACCAGCATGTGCAGGTGGAAGCGATCCGGGCGCATGCGCCCAAACGGCAGTTCATCACCAGCAACTACATGGGCTGGTACGACTCATTCGATCACTACATCCTGGCCGAGGAACTCGACATGGTGTCGTGGGACAACTATGTGGGCCGAGGGCATCTGGACGCACTCAAGAACGGCATCGTCCACGACCTGACACGAGGATTGAAGCGGAAGAACTTCTGGCTGATCGAGACGCAGCCGGGCTTCGTGAACTGGCAGGAGGTGAACAACGCTTTGGACAAGGGCGAAGCGCGGGCCATGGCCTGGCACGCCGTGGGCCACGGAGCCGACTGCATCAGCTACTGGCAGTGGCGCAGCGCCCTGAACGGGCAGGAGCAATATCACGGAACGCTGGTGGGCGCCGATGGGACACCGGTGCCGATGTATGACGAGGCGGCGCAGTTGGGCCGGGAGTTCGCAAAGGTGGGCAGCGCGCTGGGCGGAACCGAACCCGTGTCCGAGATTGGGATGCTGCACAGCTATGACAGCCGGTGGGCCGTCAATTTCCAGCGCCACAACCGGAACTTCGATCCAGTGGCCTTGCTGGGCAGTTACTACCGGCCTTTGCGGCGCATGGCCCAACAGATGGACGTCGTGCATCCGATGGCGCCATTGAACGGGTACAAACTGGTGGTGGCTCCCGCATTGAATGTGCTGCCGGAGACGATGGCGAAACACCTGGAAGAGTACGTGCGGCAGGGCGGGCATCTGGTGCTGGGGCCCCGTTCGGGCATGAAGGACGAGTTCAACTCCCTGTGGCCGATGCGCCAACCGGGGCCGTTGGTGGAGGCCCTGGGTGCGCGCGTGGAGCAGTGGTACGCCCTGGACGAAGACGTCCCGGTAAGCGGGCCCTGGGGCGCGGGCAAAGCGACGCTGTGGGCAGAGCAGTTGAAGACCCGGACCGCCGGTGTCGAGGTGTTGTTGAAATACGGCGCTAGCAACGGGTGGCTCGATGATCAGCCGGCCGTGGTGTCGCGGGTATTGGGGAAGGGCCGCATCACGTATGTCGCGGCGTTCCTGGACGATGCGCTCATGGCCAAAGCCGCGGAGTGGATGATGCGTTTGAGTGGCGTGAAGCCGGCGTTGGGTCAGGTGCCGGAAGCGGTAGAGGTGTGCCGGCGCACGGGCGGCGGCAAAGACGTGTACATCGTGATTAACCACTCGAAGGCGGCACAGCGGGTAGTGTTGCCTCGGCCCCTGAAGCCCCTGCTAGCCGGGGGCGCGGCGATCAGCACGCTGAATCTGCCGCCGCGCGGCGTGGAGTTGTTGTCCGTCTAGCCTCTCGAGTTAAGACCAGGGGCGGGACCGGGCCACGGAGATGCCGCGGATCTCGTTCGGATACTTGCCGGAGACCGCGCAGTAATAGTGGTAGAGATCGCCCTTGTGGACGATGACGGACGGCTTGTGCGCATACGTCGAATCCACCGTGCCCGGCGGCCCGACATCAATCAGGATCTGGTCTGACTTGGTGAGATGGTATGGGTCGTCGCCCAGCGCCATCAGGTCGCGAGCCTTGCCCTTGGCGTCCAGACCGAAGTAGAAAAGCAGCCAGCGCTTGCCGTCCGTAACGACGCAGGGGTCGCTGGCGAAGCGCTGGTCGGGGCTGCCGGCCGGGCCGTTCCGCACAATTGGGTTCGATTCGTAGCGTTTCCAGGTCTTCAGGTCAGTCGAGGTGACGACGCCGGTCTGCTCCCGCCAACCGCCGCCTTCTGATTTGGGCAGGTTCCGCGACTTGGCGTTGTAAAACAAATAGTAAGTCCCTTGTTCCTCCACCAGGCAGGGCTTGTAGAGGCCGCCGCGTTCCCAGTCGGCACCGTCTTCCGGACGCAGGACAATGTCTCCGATCTCCCAGTGGAGCAGGTCGGTGCTCCAGCAGAGCCCGATGATGGCGGGCCCCTCCTCGTAGCCGGCGTTCGGATAGGCGTGAAAGACAGCCAGGTAGCGGCCGCGTACCTTCTTGAGCTCACCCTTTGATCGCAGGCGGGTGTCGCGCAGGATCCAGTTCATGGCGATGTTGTAGCGGGTGATGGGATTCGCCGGATCGCGCCGCAGGATGCAGCCCTGACGACGCCAGGTGACGAGATCGCGCGAGGTGGCAAGCCCGGTCTGGTAACCCGTACCGTCCCAGCCGAGGTAGGTCATGTAGAACTCGCCTTTGTGGTGAAAGACGAAGGGGCAATCGACGCTGCGGTGGTCGAAGGCGCCGGGTGACGGATCAGGGCCCAGGACGAGTTTGCCGTACTTGTGCGGCGTCAGGTAGGGCGCGACATCGGGTGCGGAGCCAGGTGCGGCCAGCGCGAGGGAAGACGCCAGGAACTGCCGCCGTGAGGGTTTTGCTTGAGAGTCCATGGGTGCTCAGCGTCCCGGAGAGACCAACAGGTTGATCTCGGCGCCCTCATTCAGCAGGAACGTTGATTTGGGTGTGACGAAGGCGCCCTGGTCCACGTTGGTGGGCCTCTCCTCGTCGTCCACTCCCTTGTGTCCTTTCGAGTTGACAAAACCTGTCGTCACGGTGGTGATGGGGATTGTCAGGTCTTTGTGGACCAGCGAGCGGAAGTTGATGGTGACGCTGCCGCCATCGGCGTTGGAGATGCGCTCCACCGTGCCCTGCAGGCTGCCGCCCAGGAAGGATTCAGGAGAAATGATGGAGGCCGTAATTGCGTCTCCGGCCTTGCTGATGAAGCTGCCGATGGGCATGTTGAGTTTGGCGAGGAATTTGCGCTCCTTTTCGAGAGGAGGCGAGGCGGGTCTCACGAGCACAGCCCAGTCCTTGCTGGGTTCGTTGGGTGGCAAGCCAAGCGGGCGGATGCCGCCGCCCTGAATCGTGCGCACGCTGCCGTTCTGAAGTTCACCGCCGAAGCGGGGATCGAACCACTTCACCTCGAAAAGACCCTGTCCCGCGGAAAGGTCCAGGGCGGTGGAGCCGCCGTTGGGCAGGTAGACCGCATAGACCTCGCCGCGTTTGGCGAAGACGTAGTCGTCCGCGGTAGCGGTCAGCTCGTCATCATGAAGCATCTGCTGGAACGGCAGGTAGCGTGTAAAGAACTCGTGGGCGTAGTGGAGCATGTCCCAGAAGTGATCACGGCTGCGCCAGTCTTCCAGATCCAGGTCGCTATCCGGATGGGCGTAACCGAAGAAGAAAACGGTGCCGGAGCCGCCGGCCATGAGGTTGCCCCAGATAGATGCCTTGCGAACCGTGTCGTGCCAGTAGTCGTCGGCGTCGGGCAGCACTCCGGTGCTGGTGGGATTGATTTCAATGATGCCAACCAGCCACTTGTGGCCGGCCTTGGCGGAGGCATCGACCCACTTGATGGTGGCCGGGTGGGTGTACTCGGGGTCGTGCTGCATCGCCGTACCATCGAACCCATCGAAACCCAGCAGGCGGCCGTAACCCTTGTCATCCGCCAGCAACTCGCCTTTCCACTGCACGTACTGGATGGGGTGCTGCCAGGGATCCACCTGCTTGAAGTACTCGCAGAGCGCCTTGATGTCCTCGGTGGTGTAGTAGCGCCAGCGGTCCATCTCTTCGGAAAGATCCCAGAGGATCGCGTGATGGTGCGCGAAGCGCGCGATCAGTTCTCGATAGTAGAGCTTGCGCAGGACGGTCATCTTGCCCAGAAGTTGCTCGTTCTCCTCTTCCTGCGTGATGAGCATAAGCTGCATGCCCAGCTTGTCCATGTGGGAGAAGACGAGGTCCCATTGCGCGAGCTTGGAGACATCGTAGCGGGCCCGCTCTTCATAGCTGGTCCACGGATAGATCTCACGGCCATCGCCGTCGATATTCATGGTCAGCGAGTAGAAGGTGTTCATGCCCTTCCCGGCCAGATAGTTCAGGGCGCCGATGATGCCCTTGCCCTTACCGCCCTTCCACGTAGGATCGCCGGCGCGCCAGTCGCGGACATGCGGCTCGAAATGATGAAGGCCGTCTTTCAGGCGGTTCTCGGCGCCGCCGTGATCCACGGTGTCGTCGAACTCGGCATAGGCCAGGAAGTTTTCCGGGCTTTGTGTACCGGCCTGGATGAAGTACTTCTTTGATCCGGCGTATTGGGCGTAGTGCTCACCGACATAGTGCAGCGTTCCCTGCGCTCGGTGATCGCGGCCAGTCTTGTCGGAGGGGGCAATGGTGATCTTGCCGGCGAGTCCATCGGGTTTCAACGGTGTGCCAGCGTCCGGATTGAGATCCACAGCGACATCCTGGCCGGAGCGGAAGGAAACCTGGTAGTTCCACTCGCCGGTCTCGTCGGGCACGAAGTGGACGCGCCATTTATTGCCCGCCGTGGCGCTGGTCTCGGCGGCGTTGCCGTCGGCGGCAAAGTAGCCGGGGATCACGAATCGCTTCACACCCTGGGTGAAGGTCACGTTGAGCCGGTAGAACAGGAACGGGTTCGGATTTGCGGATTCACTCGTAGCAGGTCCGTCGAAGGTGAGCACGACGTCGTGCCATTGCTTGAGCTCGCCCGTGATCTGTTGAGCGGTTAGCGGGCCGCAGAGACACGGCAGCAGAGACAGCGCGGCGGCGAGAGCAGTGGGGTGAATCCGGCGGAAAAATGACATGGCGTACCTTGCGGTGTTTTCACACTGTACCGGATCTGGAGGGACAGGGATACGGGGCGTGGGGGTTCCCGGCCAAAGTTCCGCTATGCGGAAGGGGACGCCTGCGGAAACCAATATGCCGGAGTGGACACCTGCGCCGGGATGAGCGCTGAATGAGTAGCTGCGAAATTCCGCAGAATGGAATATTATGAATGCTCAGAATTTTCATTCAGAGACGATAAGGATATGGCCACGATCGCCGATTCATCCTCGCGTGACCGCAACGCGGCCCAGGCCGTGCTTCGCGCCTGCGAGGTGCTGAAGTGTTTCCGCAGCGAGAGTGAGGTGGTGGCCCTGCCGGATGTGGTGGACCGCACCAGCCTCTCCCGCACGACCGCATTCCGTTTGCTGAAGAGCCTGGTGCAGGGCGGCCTGCTGGAACGGGTGGGCCGCGGAGAGTACCGTTCGCTGGTGCGGACACGATCGTCGCGCATCATTCGACTGGGCTTTGCCGAGCAGACCAACTCCGAGTTCTCCCGCTCTGTGACGGAAGGCATCCAGCGTGCTGCGTCCGCCAAGGAAAACATCCAGCTCGTGATGGTAAACAACCGCTACAGCGCGGCCGAGGCGCTGCGCAACGCGGAGTACCTGATCCGGGAGAATGTCGACCTGGTGCTGGAGTTCCAGACCCACCAGCGCGTCGCCACGAAGATCGCGGCGCGGTTCCAGGAAGCCAACATTCCGGTCATCGCCATTGAGATTCCACACCCTGGTGCGACCTATTTCGGAGCAAACAACTACGAAGCCGGCCTCATCGCCGGGCGCGCTCTGGGGCGTTGGACGAAGCAGCACTGGCCAGGCGGAGCGGAACAGGTGCTGCTGCTGGAGCTCCCGATTGCGGGGCCGCTGCCGCGGCTGCGCATCACCGGCACGGTGGATGGGTTGCGCAGCGAACTGCCTTACTACGACACGATGTCGTGCGTGCACCTCGACGGCAAAGGGTCGTTCGAGCAGATCCTGGGCGTCGTCCGCAAGCACCTGAGCCGTTCGAAACCCCGGCGGACTCTGGTGGGCGCTGTGAACGACCCGTGCGCCCTGGCGGCCCTGCGGGCCTTTGAGGAGGCCGGTTGCGCGCAGTTGTGCTCCGTGGTTGGTCAGAATGGGACGCTGGCCGCACGGCAGGAACTGCGCCGGCGGGGCACACAACTGGTGGGGTCCGTCGCCTACTTCCCGGAGCGCTATGGAGAAGAGCTGATTCGCATGGCGATCCGGCTGCTGGAGAACAAGCCGGTGCCCTCCGCCGTCTTTGTGGCCCACAAGCTGTTGACCCCTCAAAACGTGGATCTGCTGTATCCGCTGGACGGCACCAGCCCCGTCGAGTTGATGTAATCCCAGGAGGCTAGAAGGCGGAGCGGATCTGCTGGAGAGCCAGTTCCGGACTGCTGTAGACGGGCACGCTGAGTGATTCCGGCGGGATTGCGGCCAGAACCCGCGCCATGGAGCCTTGCGCCAGCACCACCGCATCCACTTTCGGCATCAGGGCGTCCAGCGACGCGCGAACGCGCTGGTCGTGGGTCTCCGTATCGCCGCGAAGTACGGCTTCGAAGGCTCCTTCGCAGCAGTCCGAAATCACCTCACAGTCGCGGCCTTGTGCCGCGGCAGTATCGCGGATCAGCTGAATCGTCGGCTCGAGCGTCGTGCTCAAGGTCGCCAGGACACCCACGCGCGGCCCGATGGACACAGCCTGGGCAGCCATCGCTTCATCGATTCGAAAGATGGGCCCGTCGAACAGTTGCCTGGCAACGGGGATCCCGGGTCCGATGGAGGAGCAGGTAACCAGCACCGCGTCCGCACCGGCTTCAAAGCCGGACTGGATCTGCGCCACCAGGCGGCGTGTCGTCGGCTTGTCCAGGCGGCCCGCGGAGATCGTATTGCGGATCAGGCCCTCGTCGACCATATGGAAGAACTTCCAGCCGGGCAGTATCCGGCCGCAAAGCGTGCCGAACATCGGCACGAGCATCGGGCTGGTATGGATGAGAGCAAGCGTACGCGTCATGGCTTCCCATTATGGCCCGTTGAGCCCCGCAATCGGCGCTGGCGGGCCATTTCAGACTGGAAAGGCGGTTATTCCTGATATTCTGTTCGCGTGCAGAGACGTACCTTCCTTCAGGCGGCGGCGCTTGCCCCCCAGGCCGCCAGGCGCAACGGCAATGAGGCGCCCGAAACCCGCTGGATCCGCATCGCCGAGTCGCTGAAGCCGAAGCTGAAAGAGACATCCGTGAAGGCGGTCGCCATTGTGCGTCCGCTGCCTGCACCCGGTTCATTCCTGCGCTGGAAGATGGAAGTCACGGAGGAGGTGGCGGCACTCGCGCAAAGGCCGCTGAAGCGCGGCGACAGCTTCATTGTCGATTTTGGCCGCCACCTGGCCGGGTATCTGTCGTTCCGGCTGAAAGGCGCCGGCGAGGCGGTGGATTCTCCGGTGCGCCTGCGCATCACCTTCGGCGAAGCTCCGGCGGATGTGGCGGTGCCGCTGGAGTCTTACACCGGGACCCTCAGTCGCGCCTGGCTGCCGGATGAAATCATCAACGTCGACTTCCTGCCGCGGCGGGTCGAGGCGCCGCGCCGCCACGCCTTTCGTTGGGTGAAGTTTGATGTCATCGACACTTCCCCGAACTTTGCCGTGCACTTCGAGCAGGTCGCGGCGCGGGCCGTCACCTCCGCTCTTACAGAGCCCGCGGCGCTGCCTGC
The DNA here is from genome assembly GCA_017307505.1 of Acidobacteriota bacterium. Taxonomy (GTDB): domain Bacteria; phylum Acidobacteriota; class Terriglobia; order Bryobacterales; family Bryobacteraceae; genus Paludibaculum. The sequence continues at coordinate 75,548 of JAFKEE010000050.1, forward strand.
GGATACGCCGGAGGTGTTGCGCGCCATCGACCGCGTGAGTCTCAACACGCTTCGCGATTGCATGCAGACCGTGTTCGAGGATGGCCCGCGCCGTGACCGGCGGCTGTGGGTAGGCGACCTGCGGCTGCAGGCGCTCACAAACTACGTCTCGTTCCGCAACTTCGATCTTGTAAAGCGCTGCCTCTACCTCTTCGCCGGACTGCCGCGCGAGGACGGCCTGGTGGCCGCCTGCGTCTACGACGAGCCCGAGCCCCTCTGCGGCCGGCAGTTCATCATGGACTATGCAGTGCTCTACATCGCCGCGCTGCTGGACTATGTGAAAGCGGCAAAGGATCCGCAGACCGCACAGGAGCTGTGGCCGGTGGTCCGTAAACAGGTTGAACTGATCAGCAGGTTCGTCAACGCGGATGGCCTGTTCGCGGATCCGGGCGGCTGGTGGATCTTCATCGACTGGCGCGAGGAGCTGGAGAAGACCGCCTCCATGCACGGTGTGCTGTTGTTCTGCCTGAAGCAGGCGGTGGAACTCGCCGGGCACGCGGGCCAGCAGGCCGACGCAGCGAAGTACCGGGCGCTGATCCAGCGCATGACCGTTGCCGGCCGTGCTGCCTTCTTCGATTCTGCGCGCAGCGTCTTCGTCAGCGGACCGAAGGGCCAGGTTTCCTGGGCCTCTCAGGCGTGGATGGTGATGTCCGGACTCGCCACCCCCGAAATGGGCGCGGCGGCCCTGCGCAACGCGATAAAGATGCGCGAGGCCGTGCGCCCGGGCACGCCCTACCTCTATCACTACATGGTCGAGGCCCTGCTGCTCAGCGGCCTGCGCAAGGAGGCGCTCGACCTGCTCACCAGCTACTGGGGCGGCATGGTGGCCGCCGGCGCAGACACCTTCTGGGAGATCTACGATCCGTCCGATCCCATGCTTTCGCCCTACAGCAGCATCCTGGTGAACAGCTACTGCCACGCATGGAGCTGCACGCCGTCCTACTTCCTGCGCGGTCTGCAACTCGGCCGCGCAGCCGGTTAAGCGTTCTCTGCCCCGTGATGGTAGGTCGACCAGCCGAGGTACGTCTCGAAAGCCTCGGTCAGGATTTCCGCCGAGTGCGAGGCATTCATCGCGGCGTGGTGCTCGAACCCGTTGCGGCAGATGTAACGCATCAGCTTCTGCAGCCCCGGCACCTGTACGACAGCCCGGCTGCCAAACGTGGCCAGCGGATCGTCGGTGAACTGGCCCTGTCCGACGTAGGCACGGATCCGGCCCTCCCTGTCATCGGTGCTGACGCGCGCGTAAGTCAGCGGCCCGGCCGGCGTGCGGCCCGAGAGGGCGCCGTAGGTGTTCTGCACACCCAAAGTGGAGCCGAGGATCGGAGCTGTGCTGATGATGATGTCCGGCATGAAGCTCTTGGCCCAGTTGCCGCAATGGAACATCACGCACTTATCATCGTCGTCGCCGTAGTTGTTGTTCCAGTCCACCAGGGCGCTGGGTGTGCCTGAGGCCAGTTGCAGCGCGTACATGGAAACCACTCCGGTGATGTCCACTTCGCAGGCGCTGGGAAGCAACTGCTCGCTCATCATGCTCATCACGGTGCAGGGATTGATGCCGAAATTGCTTTGCATGGAGGTCCAGCACTGGATGGCCGTGGCCTGCAGGTCGTATTGCGCCATCCAATCGGACAGGACGATCGCCAGGCGCGCCATCTGCGTCATGGAACGGTCCGGCGTGTCTCCGCAAGGCGCGTAGCCGCGAATCCTCTCCAGGTGGTTTTTCACGCGGATGTCATCGGCGGGGATCTTTTCGGCCGCGCCAAAGACCTCGGACAGGTCAATCGTGTTGACACTGATGCCGGCCGATTGCAGCAGTTTCTCACTGTAGCGGGTCGTGTTGAAGGCGTTCGGACGCGCGCCGATCGCCCCGATGCGGGCCCGGCGCAGTCCTTTGGCCACGCGGCAGACAGCCAGGAAGTTGCGCAGATCGGCGCGAAAGCTGTCCGTTAGCGGATGGACCGTGTGGCGCCGGGTGAGCGTGTAGCTGATGCCGTACTGGCGCAGATTATTGCAGACCGAGACCTTGCCGCAGAACGCATCACGGCGGCGTTCGACGCTGAGCTGAGTGAGATCGTCCGGATACGCTTGTACCAGCACCGGCACATTCAGCTCGGAAAGCTGCAGCGTATCCGCGACACCCTTCTCGTCGCCGAAATTGGGCAGGCAGACCAATACGCCGTCGATGCGGTCGCGTTGGCTGCGGAACAGGTCGGCGCAGCGCCTGGCATGCTGCCAGGTCTCCACGGCACCCAGCTTGGTCGTATCTTCGTCGAGGATGATTGCCTCGATCCCCATCTCTTCGAACAGACGCAGGATGTCCGCGCGCCCTTCGGAGACCAGCCGGTCTGGAAAGAAATCACGATTGCCGACAATGACGGCCAGAGTCATCTTGGTCATGGGTCACTTCCTGGTAAAAACGCCGAACTGGTCGACATTGGAGGCGGTCACCAGTTCGCAGTCAATCGACTGCTTCTCGGCCGCACCGCTGGAGCCCTTCGTCAGCAACGCGTGCGCCTGATCAACGGCCATGGTCGCGATGCGGGCCGCCGGCTGAAGCACGGTCGCCTTGATCGATCCGGCACGGATGGAGGCCAGCACGTCCGGGCTGCCGTCGAATCCAACCACAATCACCTCGGGACGGCCCGCGGCCTTCAATGCTGCCGCGGCACCGAGAGCCATTGTGTCGTTGCCGGCAATGACGCCTTTGATGTCGGGATGCGCCTGGAGCAGCGTCTCCATCTTCTGGAAGGCCTCGGTCTGGCTCCAGTTGGCGCTCTGCTGGCCCACCAGGCGCAGCCCCGGATACTTGTCGAGCACTTCGTGAAAGCCGCTGGTCCGTACCTGGGCATTCGTATCCGACTCCCGGCCCAGTAATTCAACGAACGTGCCCTTCTCACCCATCAGCCGGGCAAACTCCTGGGCCCCCAGCAGTGCGCCCTGATAGTTGTTCGACACAATCTGCGCCGCGGCGATGCCGTTGGCGTTGATCTCCCGGTCGATCAGGAAAACCGGGATGTTTGCGCCCTTCGCCTTGGCCACCGCGGCTACGGAAGCATCCGCTCCGGCATTGTCGAGGATGATCGCGGCCGCCCCATTGGCGATCGCGACGTCGACAAGCTCATCCTGCTTGTGGGCGTCGTCATTGTGCGTATTCACCGAGGCTTCATACCCCAGGGCCCGCGCCCTGGCCGCGGCCGCATCCGCCTCCGACTTAAAGAAGGGGTTGTCGTGCGACGGGGTTATGATCGCAATACTCTTCCTGCCGCTGCCGCTCTGCCGGCAGCCTGTCAGGGCAAGAACGCCAAGTGAAAAGACTAGGAGGACCTTTCGCGCCATGAAAACCTCTTTTGCATCTGGTCGAGCAGCACGGCCACCACGATCACCACACCCTTGATGACGATCTGCCAGAACTGGGAAACACCCAATAACACCAACCCGTCCGCCAAAACCCCGATGACGAAGGCTCCCGCGATGCTGCCACCGACACCGCCCCGGCCGCCCATCAGCGAAGTGCCGCCCAGCACCACCGCAGCGATGGCGTTCAACTCAAAGGTCTCGCCCGTGGCAGGGTGGGCCGACATCAACTGCGAGGCGATAATCACGCCGACAATCGCCGAACAGAAGCCGGAAATCATATAGCCCAGCAGCTTGACGCGCCCCACGCGCACACCCGACAACTCAGCGGCACGCTCGTTCCCGCCGATGGCATAGATCCGGCGGCCGAATGGCGTACGAGATGCGAGAAACGCGCCTGCCGCGCCAACCACGGCCATGAGCCAGATGGGCACCGGCAGAAAAAGAATTGACCCGGAACCCAGCCAGGCGAAGCCCGTGTTGTGCAGTTCCGGCTTGCCCAGCAGGTTGGGGAACGTTGCGCCGTTGGAGATTAGCAGCGCCGCGCCGCGCGCCACATACATGGTGCCGAGCGTCGCAATGAAGGGCGCGACAGAGAACTTCGTGACCAGCAGCCCGTTCAGTGCGCCCACGCCGCTGCCTGCCAGTGCGGCGAGCAGAATCACCAGCCAGACCTGGAAGTAGACGACGACCCCGAAGGCGGGCAAAACCAGGCCCGTGTTGATCAGGCCGCCAGCCACAATGCCCGCCAGGCCCGCAATGGAGCCCACCGACAGATCAATCCCGCCAGTGAGAATGACGAAGGTCATGCCGACGGCCAGAATCGCGTTGATGGCCACGTGCTTCACCAGAATCATCAGATTCCCGGAACTCAGGAACGCGGGCGAGAGCGAAGCGAAGATAATAACGAGAACGATGAGCGCGACCAGCGCCCGCAAGCGGAAGAGCAGATCGTTGATGCGGTGGTGGCCGGCCGGCGCAACACGCCGGATCACCTCATTGTGCGTTGACATGGAGACTCTCCGCTTTGGCGCACGCGGCCGCCATCAGATTCTGCTCACTCAACTCGCTGCGCGCAAACGAGGCCGACAGGCGCCCTCGCGCCATAACCAGGACACGATCCGCCAGAGACAACACCTCGTGCAGATCCGACGAGGCGAACAGGATCGCCACTCCTTCCGACGCCAGTCTCCGCGCAATCTCAAAGATCTCCGCCCTGGCGCCCACATCCACGCCTCGGCTGGGCTCGTCCATCAGCAGCACTCGCGGCTTCGTCAGCAGGTATTTCGAGATCACGGCCTTTTGCTGATTGCCGCCGCTGAGGGAAGTGATCGGCTGAGCCGGTCCGGTGGTCTTGATGCGCAGTTGGGCAATCAGGCGCGACGCGCTGGCGTCCTCCTCCGCCCTGCTCAGCAAGCCGTGACGGGCATGTGCTTCCAGGCTCGCCAGCGTCATATTGCGGCCCAACGAGAACGTGGGGATCAGGCCGGCCGCCTGCCGGTCTTCCGGTACCAGGGCCAGGCCCTGCGCGATGCGTTCGCGTACGGAGAGATGCTCCATCCGGCTGCCGCCTAGCAGGATCCTCCCGCCGGCCGCGGCCCTGCTCCCGGCCAGCACTTCGAAAAGCTCCGTGCGGCCCGCCCCCATCAGCCCATAAACCCCCACGAGTTCGCCCGCACATAAGGTGAGTGATACGTCGTGCACCCGGCCCGGCACGTGCACATGTTCCACGCGCAGCACTTCCGCCTGTCCGGCGCACTCGGCATGCTCAGCCGGCGGGGCCCAGCGCCGGCCGCTCATCCGGTCGATAATCCAGCCCACATCCACATCCGCGATTGCAGCCGATTCCACCAGCCGGCCATCGCGCAGCACGGTCACGCGGTCGCCGATCTCCATCAGCTCTTCCAACTTATGCGAGATATAGACAATCCCGACCCCCGTGGCTTTCAGTTCGCGAATGACGCGGAACAGAACCTCGATCTCGCTTGGGCTCAAGGCGGACGTCGGCTCGTCCATCAGCAGAACGCGCACATTGCGCGCCAGCGCCCGGCAGATCTCGACGATCTGCTGGCATCCGAGCGGCAGGTCGCCCACCAGGGTATGGACATCGATGTCCTGTTCGAGCCTTTTCATGAGGCCGCGCGCGATCTGCTCTTCAGCCTTGCGGTCGATCACGCCTCCGCGGGTCCGCTCACAAGCCATGAAAATGTTTTCCACCACGCTCAGGTTCGGGAACAGGCTGAGCTCCTGGTAGATCATTCCGATGCCGGCAACCGCGGCATCCCGCGTCGACTCCAGCCGGATGGCCCGGCCATTGAATTCCAGATAACCCTGCGTCGGCTGTTCGACTCCGGCCAGCAGTTTCACGAGGGTCGACTTCCCCGCCCCGTTCTCCCCGATCAGAACGTGAACTTCCCCGCCCCGCACTTCAAAGTCGACCGAATCCAGGGCCAGGGTGCCCGGATAGTGCTTCGTAACCTGGCAGGCGCGCAGCAGGGCGGGAGCCTCGCTCATCTGGCCGCCTCCACCCACTGGAATCGCACCGGAACGATGTGCGGCAGTTCTTCGCCGGCCGTGAACGTGCCCGTGAACGCGAAACTGCGGCCCTGCGCCCGGGCGATCTCCGCGCTGGGCGGCAGGCATTGCAGCGCGCGCGCATTCAGCTTGCTGGACACGTTCGCGAAATCGATCTGATTCACAAACCGGCTGAAGGGCACCAGTCCTGTCGCATCGCGCACGGAGGATCCGCGGACCTCCGGTCCAATCTGAATCACAGCATCAGCGTGTCCATCGAAGGGCTCGCAATCCACGCTCATTTGACCCAGCGGCGGAATGGCGTTCACCTTCAGAATTCGCGCCACGCCCTTCACCGCGTAGTGCGTCCCGGGCTTGCGGGCAGAGGCAGGCAGCAGGCTGCTGGCATTCACGGCGGAGGCCTCAATCGCCGGCAGGATCCTGGACACCCACTCCGACTCTACAAAGCGGTTGGCATCAAACCGTTCCTTCTGCGCGGCTGCCGACTGGCCTTCAATCGGCCGCACGGTCCAGGGGACGCAGGCCGTTAAGGAAAGGCTCAGAATGGCGGCGCAGGCTCGTTTCATTTCTTTCTCGACACCTGATTGGCCCGCCCGCTGCCGCCTGCCGCGGTGGAAGACTCCAGCAGTTGGGCAGCGGTCAGCCTGTCGGTGATCAGCACGTTGATCCACTTGCCGGCCAGTGCCCCGCGAATGGCGGCCAGTTTCCGTCGGCCCCCGGCCACCCCAATCACACGGCTTACCTTGCGCAGTTCCTCAAGGCTCATCCCGATCACGCGTTCATTCAAGGGGCTGGCCACAGGCACGCCCGCCGCATCGAAGAAGCGCAGGCAGATGTCGCCCACTGCTCCACGCTCGCCCAATTCTTTCAGCTCCGCCCCCGAGAACACGTTGCCGCTCAACGTAAGCAAGTGCGACGGCTCAATGGCGCCGATCCCGACCAGCGCCACGCTCACCTGCCCAAACAGCTCGCAGGCTTGCCGGACATACTGGTCCTCCTGCATCACCTTCTTCGCTTCCACCGTGCCCAGTACGCCAGGTGCGGGCAGCAGCGTGGCCGAGCCGCCGATGAGGTTCGCCAGCCGCCGCGTGACGTGCGTGGCGTGCACTTCCGCCGCCGGATTCCCGATGCCGCCCAGAATCTGGACCACTCTCGCTCCGGCGCAACGCTGGCTGGGATGCATCGCATCCACCATGGCGAGGAGGGCGGCGCTCCACGACGAGATGCCGATGACCTCGCCCGGCCGCAGTGTGGTCTCCATGTAGAACGCCGCCGCCGCACCGAGATCCCTGGCTATCTGCGCTTCGTCGTCGATGCAGTCCACCACAATCACTTCCTTCAGCGCATACAGTGATTGGAGCGCCTCTTCCAACTCCGGATGAGTGCCGGATGGGACGGCAACCGTGATGCGCACAATCCCCTCTGCCTCAGCCTTCTTCAGCAGCCGCGAAATGGTGGATTGCGACACGTTCAGCCGCTCCATAATCTCGGTCTGCCGCAAGCCCTGACCGTAGTACATGCGCGCAACTTTGGCGATCAACCGGAGTTCGTCTATCCGAGCCATGACTTATGTTGCCATCTCCGGAGCCCTGAAATCGCCCAGCACTCGTGCCACCGCATCGCGCCATCCGTCATGCAGCCGGCGCCGGTCCATCTCACTCATCTGCGGATCAAATCGCTGTTCCTGCCGGGGCAGTTGCTCCAGATCCTCAACGCTCCGCCAGATCCCGGCCGCCAACCCCGCCAGCCAGGCGGCGCCGATCGCCGAGAGGTCGGAGGAGAGGTTCCTCACCACCGGCCGCCCCAGGATATCGGCCTGGAACTGCATAAGCTGATCGTTGCGGCTGGCGCCGCCGTCCGCCAGCAGCATCTCGGGCGGTTCCCCGGTATCCAGCGCCATCGCGTCAAAGACGTCCCGAACCTGGTAGGCGATGGACTCCAGCGCCGCCCGGGCGAGATGCGCTGACGTGGTGCCCCGGGTCAGGCCGGTGATCAACCCGCGGGCATCGTCCCGCCAGTAGGGCGCGCCCAGCCCGGCCATCGCCGGCACCAGGTACACCCCGCCATTGTCGTCCTTGCCCGCGGCCATCTCCGCCAGTTCCGCCGCCGGATCACTCAGCCCCAGCAACTCGCCGGCCCATTGCATGGTCCCGCCGCTCAGCGTGATGTTTCCTTCGATGCCGTATTGCGTCCGCCCCCCGGCCGACCAGGCAACTGTCGCGGATAGTCCGTGTTTGGACACGACCGCCGCATCAGTCGCCCGCATCAGCGAAGAACCTGTTCCGTAGGTTGCCTTCGTCGCCTTCGGCCGGAACGCCGCGTGCGCAAACAGCGCTGCGTGGGAATCCCCAATCACACCGCAGATAGGCACGCCGTCGCCGCAGAGCCCTGCGCCGGCTGTGACCCCGAACACCGTGCTCGACGGCCGGATCTCCGGCAACACCGCCCTGGGCACGTCAAACCATGCAAGCAGCTCGTCATCCCAGGCCAGCCGAGCCAAGTCCATGAGTTGGGTCCGCGAGGCATTCGTGGTGTCGCAGGCGTGGACAGCGCCCTTCGTCAGATTCCACAGCAACCAGCTATCCACGGTGCCCATGCAAAGCTCGCCCGCCAGGGCCATGGCGCGGCCTTCCGGCAACTGCTGAATCAGCCAGGACGCCTTGCTGGCCGAGAACAGCGGATCGATGCCAAGTCCGGACTTCCGCCGGATCACAGCCTCCAGACCGCGCTGCCGCAACTCCGCACAGAAAGGAGCCGTCCGGCGGCATTGCCAGATGACGCACGGTCCGCAGGGCTCGCCGGTCTCCCGATTCCAGACGACCACGGATTCCCGCTGGTTGCTCAACGCGAGAGCCGCCGGAGGCCCGCCGCCGGCGGTCTCCAGACACTCGTCCATCACCTCGCGCACGGCCTGCCAGATCGCGCGCGCGTCCTGCTCGATCCAACCCGGCCTCGGGCACTGGACCGTCATCGGCCTGGCTGCTCTCGCCAGCACGGCACCGCGCGCATCCACCAGCAGGGCCTTGGTGTTTGTCGTGCCCTGGTCGATGCTGAGGATTCGGGCGGCGTTCAGCACTTCCGCGACTTCCTCCTCATCGCCTCCAGCGCCGCATCGTGTATGCCCGCCGCCGTCAGGCCGAAGTGCTCGAACAGGAATCCAACGGAGCCTGTCGGCGCAAACGCATCCGGCACGCCCACCATTCTCACGGGCACCGGTGTCGTGGCCGTCACTGCTTCCGCCACCGCTCCGCCCAGGCCGCCATGAATGGAATGCTCTTCGGCAGTGACGATGCAGCCTGTCTCTTCCGCCGCGGCGGCGATCGCCCCGGTATCCAGCGGCCGCAGGGTGGCCATGTTCAGCACGCGCGCCTGCACGCCCTCCAGCTCCAATTGCTGCGCCGCCTCCAGCGCACGGCATACCATCGTGCCGTTCGCAATCAGTGTCACGTCGCGGCCTTCCCGCAGTTTCGTCGCCCGGCCCAACTGAAACCGGTGGTCCTCTCCATGCACATTCGGAACGCCCATGCGGCTCAGGCGCAGGTAGACGGGCCCATCCAAAGCCAGGGCAGCGCGAAACGCCTGCTCCGTCTCGTAAGGATCGGCCGGCACAATCACGGTCAGGTGCGGCAGGACCCTCGTCCAGGCCAGGTCTTCAATGGAATGGTGCGTCGGGCCCAGGGGGCCATAAGCCAATCCGCCGGACATTCCGCAAAGCTTCACATTGGACTTCGAGTAGGCAAGATCCACTTTGACCTGCTCCATGGCGCGCCCGGTGAGAAAACACGCGGCTCCGCAAACGAAGGGAATCATGCCACCGTTGGCCAGGCCGCAGCCTACGCCCACCATGTTCTGCTCGGCGATGCCGACATTCACCAGCCTCTGCGGATAGAGTTTCCTGAATCCGCCCATCTTGCTGGAGCCCAGCGAGTCGTTCACCACCGCCACAATGCGCGGGTCGGCGGCGGCCGCCTCTTCCAGGCTGCGCGCAAAGGCATCGCGGCAATCGAATAGTTGAGAGGGGACGCTCATGCCTGCAGCTCCTTCAACGCTGCTTCCAGTTCCGCGTCGCTGGGCACCTTGTGGTGCCACTCAGGCCGGTCTTGGATGAAGGATACGCCCATGCCTTTGTGGGTGTGGGCAATGACGCAGTTCGGTTTGCCCTTCTCGAAAGGCAGGCGGCCAAAGACATCCAGCAGCGCGGCATGGTCGTGGCCATCCACCTCCTGCACCGCCCATCCGAATGCCCGCCATTTGTCCGCCAGCGGCTCCAGACGGATCGTGTCCTCCGTCCAGGCGCCCTGCTGGATTCGATTCCGGTCGACGATCAGAGTCAGGTTGTCGAGCCCGTAGTGCGCCGCGGTCATGCCGGCTTCCCAATTGCTTCCTTCCTGCAACTCCCCATCGCCCGTAAGGATGAATGTCCGCCAGGAAGCACCGCTGATTTTGGCGGCCAGTGCCATGCCTGTCGCAATCGGCATGCCATGTCCCAAAGGGCCCGTATTCGCCTCCACCCCGGGCAGTTTGTTGCGATCCGGGTGTCCGTTCAGCATCGACAGCGGCTTCATGTAATGGTCCAGCCACTCGTCGGGGAAGCAACCGGCTTCGGCCAGGACACTGTAGAACGCACCCGAGCAGTGCCCCTTGCTCATCACGAATCGATCTCGATCCTCAGAGGCAGTCCACGACCCGCCTGCTTTCATCACCCCGAAGTACAGCGAAACCAGGATGTCGGCAGAGGAAAGGTCGCCACCCGGATGGCCCGTCTTGGCGCTGTGAACCATGCGCAAACTCCGTCTGCGGACAGAGGCGGAGATGCGCTGCAACTCTTCAAGCCGGACTGCAGATGACACTACGGTGAATCCTCGTTGGCATATTTATGCGCTACTGCAAGAAATTCCAAATTCAAACTAACAGCGTATGTTCCTGACGTCAAGCCCAAGTTGGGAATTGTCTCGGTAAGCACGTTTCCAGCGGTGTCTAGTCCCTCAGCCCAAAGACCTTCCCGCGGCGGACCTCAACGCGCCGCCGGCGGCTCCTGATCTGTCGGAATGCCCGCGAGCCAGCGGTAAAACGCAGTAGCCCGGTTGATGGACGACGAAGGGTGGCCCGCAGCCAGCCAGTTCGCATTTCGTGCCGTGCGCAGCAGGCAGTAGAATCGCCACAGGCCGTCTGATTCACGATCCACAAAATACACCGCCTGCATCGCCCCTGGAGGGAAGATTGTCAGCAGCAGGCGCCGGATGCTGGTCACGTTCTCAATCGCGAACACGAACCGTCCACTGGACACCTCCAGCACCTGCAGGCGATAAACGGCCGCCCCCGACAGATTGTCCACCTGCTCGAAATAATGAACGCTTCCCTGTGTCAACTCCTCGGGCCGGAAGTCCTGTCGTCGATGCTCCGGATTCTCGTCCTGCAACGGCCGTGCAGCGGTAATCAGAGTGCGCCACGCTCCATGGGTCGTCGACCAATAGCGGATCCCTGTCAGGCTGGAGATCGAGCCCAGGCGGCGCAGCAAGCCGTCCATGCCCCCGCTGGCTCGGAACCGGGCCGCCGTGGCAATCAGCGACGAGAATCCGGGGTCCGTCCATCCGGTGCAGGCTGGGGGCTTCCAAGCGGAGCCGGACTCATGCGAGGTCCAGGATGCCACCGCCGGTGGTTGGCCGGCCTCGGGATAGGGCGGCTCGGCGTCCTGTCCGCACGGAGGCCGAAGGTCCGCAGCCGCACGGCAATTCGCCGCGCAGCAGATCACGACGAACAGTCGTAGCCATCTGGCCGGGCTCCACAACGCACCGGCACTCCTATGCCTTCGCTGGGCCGCCTTCATATCGTTTCGGAATCTCTACTAAACATGACGCAATTCGCGGCGATTAGCCACCCCTTCAGACCGGTTCAGCCAAGTCCTCAGGGAAGCCCCCTCGCGAAATGACGCCCGTCCATCCACGGCGTGCTATAACGTTTACGGTAACGATCCCGAAAGATCGGCAACCCTCCCCACAGAAAGGCGGATCATGACCCGGCGCGAGTGCCTTTTGACTGGAACTTCCCTGCTGCCCGCGGCTCAGGCCGGCGGGCAGCAGCGCAACACCGACGGGACCTCCGCCCAGATGTGGGGCGAGGCGGCAGCGAAGAGCGCCACGCAGCGCGGCCAGTGGCTGAAGGACTCCCGCTTCGCCATGTTCATCCATTGGGGGCTCTACTCGGAACTCGCTGGCCACTGGGACGGCAAGGCCTATTACGGCATCAGCGAATGGATCATGAACCGCGCAAAGATCCCGGCCGCCGAGTATGAGAAGGTGGCCCAGCGCTTCAATCCCACCGGCTTCGACGCGCGGGAGTGGGTGCGCACGGCGAAGGCGGCCGGCATGCGGCACATCATGATTACCTCGAAGCACCACGAGGGCTTCGCCATGTTCCGGTCGGCAGCCAGTTCCTACAATATTGCGCAGGCCACACCCTTCCAGCGCGATCCACTGAAGGAACTCGCCGAGGCCTGCCGCGCGGAGGGCCTGCGTCTCGGCTTCTATTACTCCCAAAGCCAGGACTGGCACGAAAAGGACGCCGTCGGCAATCGCTGGGACTTCCCCACCCCAGGCAACTTCCAGAACTACCTCGGCGCCAAGGCGATCCCCCAGATCAAGGAACTCCTGTCCAACTACGGGCCCCTCGCCGGCATCTGGTTCGATACGCCCGGGCCCATCACGCCCCAGCAGTCGAAGGAACTGGTCGACCTCGTCCACAAGGTCCAGCCGCAGTGCCTGGTCAACAGCCGCATCGGCAACGGGTTGGGCGACTACGACACGCTCGGCGACATGGAGATTCCCCGGGCGCCCCGGGCAGGCCTCTGGGAGACCGTCGACACCCACAATGACTCGTGGGGCTACTCCGCGGACGATCTGAACTTTAAGACGGCACGCGAGATTGCGGAGCGGCTGGTCAAGGTCGTCAGCCGCGGCGGCGTCTACATGTTGAACATCGGTCCGGACGGCAAAGGACGCATGCCCCAGCAATCCCTGCGAATGTTGAAACAGGTGGGCGCCTGGGTCCACGCGAACGAGGCCGCTATCCATGGATCCGATCCCACCCCGCTGGGCGCCCTTGCCTGGGGCGAATGCACCAGGCGCGGCAGCACCCTCTACTTGCACGTCTTTGACTGGCCCGAAAACGGGAGGCTGGTCCTACCAGGCCTGAAATCCAACGTAACAAGCGCAAAACTACGGGACGGCACAAGTCTCGCCGCAAAACAGATACCCGGTGGTTGGACGCTCCAGTTGCCGGACAGACGCCCCGCCGGCCTCATCCCCGTCATCACGCTGGAAACCGAGGGCGTCCTGGCGGCCAGCCGCGATCTCTTCGTCCTGGGCGGTCATGACAATCTCCTGGACGCCGGCGGAGCCACACTCACCGGCTGCAAGCCGTCCAAAGTGCAATGGATGGAAAAGTTCGGGGATTGGAAACACGCCGAATGCGCCGCGGACTGGACCGGCGCCGGCAGTCTGGCGTCCTGGACATTTCAAACCGTGGAGCCCGCGGAGTTTTACGCCGATATCGACTACACCCTGCCCGCCGAGGGCGACTACAGCGAATGGCGGCTGACGCTCGACGGCAAGGCAGTCACGTTCCCACTCATCGACACCGGAGAGCGGCCCCGGCGTGCTGCCTTCGGCGGAGCCCTGCCGCGCTTCCGCACCTACCGCATCGGCCTGGTCCGGATCGAGCAACCCGGGCCGCACAAATTGGACCTTGGCCCCACGGGCAAAGAAGGTCAGACCGCCAGGATCGCAGGCATCACGCTACGACCTGCGAGTTGAGTCCGGACCCGTCGAATTCCATCAACGGGGCGCGGACACCGGGAATCAACACGCATCCGGCATACGAACGAGGGGCGAAATCCGCAGCATCCGCGCGAGACCCGCATCGGCGGGAGGCGGCTGGAAAAGGAAGCCACACACCGGAGGGTCCGGGACGGGCAGCAACGGCGGGGAAGGTCTCGCATCCCTCGACCGGCAGCGAGACCTCCCTTCCCCGACCTACGCTGGCCGGTGACCTTCGAGAAACCGCCGCACCCGGCCCCGGATCTCGTGCAGATGCGTGAACAGGCTCACATGCGGCCCACCTTCGAGGACGAGCAGTTCCGACAGGGGTAGCCGCTCGGCAAGCGACCGGGAATCCGCAAACGGCACCACCTCATCCACGGTGCCGTGCACCAGCAGCACCGGCATGGCGATCTGCTCGACTGGATATTCGAACGCCCGGCGCGATTGCACGATATCGTTCTGAGTGCCCGGCAGGCGCCGCGACATGTTCTCCATCGTGCTCAACTGCAACTCTGTGAGCATTGGACCCGCCACCGGATCGGCCAGCGTTCTGCGGCAAAGCTCCGCATCCCGGATCGCTCGCTGTGCTGACTCTTCCGGGCGCTGGGCCGCCTTCTCGCGCAGCCTGGCCGTCAACCACGGCAGGCGGGCCATCAACTTCAGCAGGTGGAACCGCAGGGGCAGTCTCACGCGCAGCTGTGCCGTGCAGGCCGAAACCAGCACCAGCCCCCAGCAGCGGCCGGCATGACGCAGCGCAAACTGCAGCGCGCATTGTCCTCCTCCGGAGATTGCGAGCACCGCAGCCTGTTGAATCCCCAGGGCGTCCAGCAAGGCCGCGCACAGATCCGCCTGCCGTTCCGGCTCCCTCGCCTCACCCAGCGGTGTGCCCAGATAGCCGGGCCGGGACACCGCCACAAACTGGAATCCGGAGCCTTCCACGGCCGCCCGCGCCAGCATCACGCTCTGGTCGTATCCGCCCATCGCTCCGTGCAACGCCAGGACCACAGGACCCTCGCCCCACACGGCACACTCCACCACGCCGAGCGCAGTCGGGATCAAGACCGGTTGCTGCGCCCCAAGGCCCTGCCCTGCTGCCGTATTCATTGCGCCCTCCCGCCGGCAGTCTCCTGGCGCGCAGCCAGATGGCGGATCAGCGCCACCGCCGCCGCAGGAGGCTGGCGCTCCACCCGCCGGTACTGGCGTCCATCCGCCGTCCGGCTCAGCAGCGACCGGTCGCAAAGTTCACGCCGCAGCAGCGCGTGATCGCCGAACAGATGGTCGGCCCGAAGCTGTGCGCTCAGTTGCGCCTCATTGAAGTCCTGCTTTACCGGCAGCCGCGACCAGAACACCCACAGGCACGGCTCACGCAAGGTCTCCTTGGCCGGCCACCGTTCCAGGCGGCCGCGCCGATCGAAATACCCGGCCAGCCGCTTCACCAGGACATAATCAACCGGCGGCGGAGCGGGCTGCGCCTGCCGCAACAGGTTCTCGGCTGAGGCCTGGGCGCGCAGGCTCTGGAAGTTCCGGTGCCCGGCGCAGCGCGCCAGAATGTTCAACAGTTCCAGATGACTGGGTGTGTGATCGCACTGCAGAAGCTGGTCGCGCAACGCGCGCGCCAACGCAGAAAGGTCATTGGTGGAAAAGGGAATGGAAACCCTGGACATCGCTTATCCTTCTTCGAATTCGCACTGGAATAGGAAGCCCACAGGCTGCAGAGCCCGAGGCCTTGCGCCGGTCCGGATTGGACTGTCGGGGGTCGCTGTCTTCCGACTCGGCACAGGATAAGGTGTCGGTCGATACGGGGAACCTGGCAGGTTTAGCTCCCCTTACGGGGCCGCGACGCCTTGGTGAACTGCCGACCGTCTCTTAGTGTAATAGAGGTTCTGATTATCTGCAATCGGTACGCTTCGCAAATTCTTTCGCCAGGGCGACTGCGAGTCAGATGGAGAGAAGACGAAGTCCGGAATGTAAACGTTTTTGCACAATATCGCGGGTCAGCATGATTTCGCTTGTCCGGCAGTCTGAGGCGCCGTATTTTTGAAATCAACAGAGAGGATACCGGGATGAAATTCCTGCTTACGGCGATCATCTTGGCGGCACTCGCCTCTGCCGCTTCACCTGCGGACGTCGACGGAATCTGGCGCGCTGAGTTCCTGGGCCCCGTCGGAGACCAACCCAAGATGGACAACGACATCCGCTTCGAATTGCGAGCACAAGGCCAAAAACTCACCGGCAAGGCCCATTTCGGCAATTGGCCCGGGGACGCGCCTGTCGTCGACGGGAAGATCGAAGGCGACCGCATCTCCTTCACCCTCTATGGCAATGTCCCCTGGAAATTGGAACAGGCCGGCCATCTCATAGCCACCGGCCTTCCGAAACTCATCTTCACAGGAACCGTCATTGGACAGGAAATGAAACTGACGCTTCTCTGGGACAGCGTCATGATCTACGGGCAATCCTCGGGCGGGCACATTCACGAGATGAGGGCTGTTCGAAAAGACGACTGAACCTGGTGGAAGAGCCCCGCGTCTGGTTCTCCGCCAGTGCCACTAGGGGATTGTCCATTCGCCCACGCGCTGCCAGCCGCTGTCCCGGCCCAATACATCGTGGCTTCGCAGGAAAACACCCTTGGTCCCCGCCATCGCCGGCTTCAGTTGAACCGGCAACTCCAGCACAAGATGTCCATCACCATGCACCACCTTTGCGCTCGACACATCGACCCGGCAGGCGCCGCTTTCAAAACTGCCTGACTCCTGGCCCGTGTCCATAGGCCCCAGGAAGAACCCTAGGTCGCTCGAATACATCCACAAATGATGGCTGGCCTTGTCGTAATGGACGAAACAAAACGGCGCACCCTGCGCTTCCGGTGAATCTGCAATCAGGAGCTGCACCCACCCGCCTGCCGCTCCGGCAAACCCGCGGGGCTCCTCATATGTAATCGTGAACCTCGCCTCCGCCGAGCAACCGTTCACCGGTTCCACCTGCAGCCCAGCCATCGGAACCGCTTCCGCCAGAAACCGGCCATTCAATTTGGCGCAGGCGACATTGTCCGCATCCTTCTCTTTCGCCCTCAGAATGACGTGGCGGGGCAACGGGCTGGATACTTTGAAGAGAATATCCGCGGTGAGGATCAGCGAGCACCCCAAGCCGGCCGCGGTAGTCTCCGACATATTGACGGCACAGAAGGCGTTGTTCAAAGCCGACGAAGGCACGCTTGGCCGGCCAGGTCCGAGGAAATAGCCCTCGTCGCCATACAGCCACACCTCGCGCGCCGGGACATCGTAATGCAGCAGGCAGAATGGCTCACCGCCCCCATCCAGTTCGGTGGCAACCAGGAGCTGAACCCACTGCAAATCGAGGTGCGAGTTCCGCGCTCCGTAGACTGCCTTAAACAACTGGCGCGAAACAGGCCCCGGTGCGGGTGCAAGCAGATTCAATTGGATCGAGGGAGCTTCAAATCCATTCGCCGACGCGGGAAGTTGTAAGGTCTTTTCCGATTCCATGGACAACTCCGGAAACAGCCCGGCGCACTCACTCAGCCATCTGCAAACCCCGAGCTACTTCCGGAACCGGCAGCCGTGAACGCGCTAGAGCGAAACACGGCACGGAGATCACCTGATCAGAGGACCGCCATCCCTCGGTGGAACCTCCACCACCCCGCAACTCACCGGTTACACCAAATCAATCCGCCGTCGATCTATTTCCCCCGAATTCATTAACGCTGGCGGACATTTTAGAACGAAGGACAATGGTTCCATCGAAAACATACCCCAGGCGAAGAGAGGGTGTCAATCGCTGGAGCGCATTCCACTCAGTTAAGTCAACATTGAATGAGTCGAATATCGCAATTGACCCCACAACCACGATTTGAAACCCATGCTGAGATTGATTGCCGCGGCAGCATGCCCAACTCGCACGTGGGCCTCTCTCGCATTTTTTGAAGTAAGCGCACTGCAGGCGGCGCGGCCCCCTGAATCTGAGGCCTTCCCATCATGGCCCCTCGTTTGGAAATCCGAATTCCGGCCATCATCCTCGAAGAGTTATCCCCCCAACGGCCTCGCGGTCAAACGGTCCAAAGCTCTCCGCACTCGACGATCACCGCGCTTTCCTGCCGCCTATCCTGAGATCCTCCTCTCCACCGCTCGCGAAAAAGGATTCTCAAGTACCCCAAATAGGGGGTACTCGGCACCTATGGTAATCAGGTATCCCTTACTGACTCTAACTCGGGATGATTCGTAATGAGTTCTCCCGCAAACTGAGGCTGTTGCTAAGAGAACTGCGGATCGTGCGCAAAGCCAGTCAGGAAACGGCGGCCCCTTCTGGGGAAGGGCCCCGCTCCGATCGGATGTCCTCCATCGGGATGTCATCGATGAGCAGGCGAGCAACCGGTGAACACCGGAACTCCAGGGCAAATCGATGGCCCGGACTGCCCGCCGGCGCGTGAAAGCAATTGCAGACGGAGGGAGATCTGATGTCTAGGACCATCGCCTGGACCACTGTCATTCTGCTGGCGCTCCTGCCGGTTGGGTGCACAACCAATTCCAACGCAGCCAGATCGACGCCGCCTCTGACCGTGGAGACCGTCGGCGTTCAGCAGCGTGACGTGCCTATCTACGGAGAGTGGCTCGGGACACTGGAAGGCATGGTGAACGCCGACATCAAGGCGCAGGTCACCGGCTACCTCGAGAAGCAGGGATACAGCGAAGGCTCGGCCGTCGCGAAGGGCCAACTGCTCTTCCAGATCGACCCCCGGCCCTTCCAGGCCGCGGTCGACCAGGCCCGGGCCCAACTCGCCCAGGCGAACGGCCGCCTCTCCCAGGCCAAGGCCCACCTCCTGGAAGCCGAGGCGCAAGTTGGAGTCGCGGAAGCCAATCAGGGCCGCGCCCGCCTCGACGTGGAACGCTACACACCACTCGCGAAACAACAGGCCATCACCCAGCAGGACCTCGACAACGCCATTCAGAACAACCTGGCCGCCAAGGCCCAGGTACAGGCCGCCAAGGCCCAGGTCGAAACAGCGAAATCCCAGATCGAATCCGCTGAGGCGGAAGTCCAGGCCGCCCATGCCGCCGAGGAAACAGCCCGTCTGAACCTCGGCTTCACGCACCTCACCTCCCCCATCGACGGCGTCGCCGGCGCGGCGCTCCAACAGGTGGGCTCCCTCGTGAGCCCGGCCGCGGGCACCATCACCACCGTCTCAACTCTCGACCCCATCAAGTGTTACTTCACCGTCAGCGAGCAGGAATACCTCGACTTCCACCGTCGCTACTCCACCCCCGAAAGTCTCGCCGAGCGCCGCCGCAATCTCGACCTCGAACTGATCCTCTCGGACGGCACCGCTTATGAACATCGTGGCCGGTTCTACTTTGCCGATCGCGAAGTGAATGTACGCACCGGAGCCATCCGCATCGCTGGACTCTTCGACAACCCGAACAACACCCTGCGGCCCGGCCAGTACGCCAAAATCCGCTTTTCCCCCCGGTCCGTCTCCGGAGCGCTCCTGGTGCCGCAACGGGCCGTCACCGAACTCCAGGGCGGCTACCAGGTCGCCGTCATCGGAGCCCACAACAAAGTGCAGATCCGCGCCGTGAAAGTCGGAGACCGGGTCGGCAACGACTGGATCATCAGCGAAGGGCTTCACCCGGGCGAACAGGTTGTCGTCGAAGGCTTGCAGCGCCTCCGCAATGACGCAGTCGTGGATCCCAAGCCGTATGTAGCTCCGCAACACCATGAGGCCAGGTAGCCGTCATGTCTAACTTCTTCATTGATCGGCCCATCGTGGCCATGGTGATCGCCCTGCTCACGGTCATCGTGGGCGTCATCGTCATCGCCAGTTTGCCCGTAGCGCAATTCCCCGCCATCGCCCCGCCGGAGATCCAGATCTCCGCCGTGTACGTCGGCGCCGACGCCCAGACAGTAGAGCAAGCCGTAGCCACCCCCATCGAACAACAGATGAGCGGCGTCGACAACATGAACTACATGTACTCGGTGAATGCCACGGCCAACGGGCAGATGCGCATGGTAGTCAACTTCGACATCAAAACCGACCCCAATACCGACCTGATCCTCGCCCAGAGCCGCGAAACCCTCGCCGCATCGCAACTGCCGCCCGAGGTTACCAACTACGGAGTCACCGTCCAGAAGTCGGTCACCGCGCCGTTGATGCTGCTTTCGCTCTACTCCCCCAAAGGCTCCCGCGACGAACGTTTCCTCGCGAACTACGCCTACATCAACCTCAACGATCCCCTCACCCGCGTCCCTGGCATCGGCAGCGTCCAGGTGTTCGGAGCCGGACAATACGCCATGCGTCTTTGGGTCAGGCCCGATCGCCTGTCCAAACTGGGCATCACCGTCCCGGAGATTGTCTCTACCATCCAGTCGCAGAACACCGTCAATCCTGCAGGCCAGGTGGGCAGCGAACCCATCCCGCAGGGCCAGGAATACACCTATTCCGTCCGCGCCCAGGGCCGTCTCACCTCGCCCGAGGAGTTCGGCAACATGGTACTGCGCGCCACGCCCGATGGCGCCGTGGTCCGCGTCCGCGATGTGGCCCGTGTCGAACTCGGCGCCCAGGACTATAGCGTCGCCGGCCGCCTCAACGGCCAGCCCAGCGCCGTCATCGCCGTGTACCAGTTGCCCGGCTCCAATGCGGTCGATGCCGCAAAAGGCGTCCGCAAGCTCATCGAGGAAGCGAAACGCCGCTTCCCCCAGGATGTGGAATGCACCGTCTCTCTCGACACCACCCGCGCCGTCTCTGAGGGCATCAAGGAGATCGTCGAGACCCTCCTCATCGCCATCGTACTTGTCATCCTCGTCGTTTACGTGTTCCTGCAAGGCTGGCGCGCGACCCTGATCCCCCTGCTCGCCGTCCCCGTCTCCCTCGTGGGTACCTTCATCTTCTTTCCCCTCTTCGGCTTCTCCATCAACACGCTCTCGATGTTCGCCATGGTCCTGGCGATCGGACTCGTGGTCGACGACGCCATCGTCGTGGTCGAATCCGTCGAGCGCTATATCGAAGAAGGACTCTCGCCCCGCGATGCGGCTCGCAAGGCCATGGCGGAAATCACCGGCCCCGTCATCGGCATCGCCCTGGTGCTCTCCGTCGTGTTCATCCCCACTGCCTTCATTCCGGGCATCACCGGTCGGCTTTATCAGCAGTTCGCCGTCACCATCGCCGTCTCGGTCATCCTGTCGGCCTTCAATGCCCTGACGCTCAGTCCCGCACTCGCGGCGCTGCTCCTCAAGCCCCGGACCCACGACAGCGGAGGCGCCGGCATTAAGTTCTTCGCCTGGTTCAACCGCGTCTTCGGCGAAGCGACAGAACGCTACGTGCGCGGCTCCGGCACCCTCATCCGCAAGAGCGCGTTCTCCATGATTCTGCTCGGCACGTTCGCCGTCGCCGGCGGCGTCCTCGGCAACAGCCTGCCCAGCAGTTTCGTACCCGACGAAGACCAGGGCTATCTCTTCCTCAACATCCAGCTCCCCAACGCCGCCTCGTTGCAGCGCACAAACGCCCTCACCCGCAAAGTGGAAAAGATCATCGCGGCCACCCCGGGCGTCGAGTCCACCACCAGCGTCGTCGGCTTCAGCCTTCTCAGCTTCGCCCGTACCAGCTACAACGGCTTCGCCTGGATCACCCTCAAGGAATGGGGCAGCCGACAGGAACGCGCCCAGCAGATGCAGTCCATCAAGCAGCACCTGAATCGTGAGCTCAGCAAGCTCCCCGAGGGCGTGGCCTTCAGTTTCTCGCCGCCCGCCATTCCCGGCGTCGGCACGGCCGGCGGCTTCACCTTCCTGCTCGAAGACCGCTCCGGCCAGGATGTCGCCTACCTCGCCTCCAACCTCAACAAGTTCATGGCTGCGGCCCGCAAACGCCCCGAGATCGCGAACCTCACCACCACCTTCCTGCCTAGCGTCCCGCAGCAGTTCGTCGTGGTCGACCGCGACAAGGCCATCAAACAGGGGGTCCCCTTGAGCGACGTCTACCGCACCATCCAGACCTTCATGGGCGGCCTCTTCGTGAACTACTTCAACCGCTTCGGCCGCCAATGGCAGGTCTACGTCGAAGCCGAAGGCGAGTACCGCACCCGCCCCGAAAACGTCGGCCAGTTCTATGTCCGGAACACCAGCGGCGAGACCGTACCCCTCTCCGCCCTCACGCACTTCGAATCGCGCACCGGACCGGAGTTCACCGTACGCTTCAACGAATACCGCGCCGCGCAGCTCAACGGCGCATCCTCGCCAGGCTACAGCTCCACCCAGGCGATGAAGGCGCTGGAAGAGACCTTCGCCGAAACCATGCCCGCCGAAATGGGCTTCGACTACTCCGGCATGTCCTACCAGGAGAAACGAGCCTCCGAAGGCATATCGCCCTCCGCCATCTTCGCGTTCTCGCTCCTGTTCGTCTTCCTGATCCTCTCGGCGCTCTATGAAAGCTGGTCACTGCCCTTCAGCGTCCTGCTCACGACACCCGTCGCCGTCTTCGGAGCCTTCGGTGTCCTGTGGGCCCGCCGAGCCATCGCCGGCACTTACCTGCCGCCGTTCCTCGTCCAGATCGAGAACGACGTCTATTCTCAGATCGGACTCGTGATGCTCATCGGCCTCGCCGCCAAGAACGCCATCCTCATCGTGGAGTTCGCCAACGAGGAACTCGCCAAAGGACGGCCGCTTGTCGAGGCAGCCCTGGAGGGCGCTAGGCTGCGCCTCCGGCCCATTCTGATGACCTCCTTCGCCTTCATCCTTGGCAGCGTTCCTCTCTGGACCGCCTCCGGAGCCGGCTCCGTTGCCCGCCAGATCATGGGCACCACTGTAATCGGCGGCATGCTCGCAGCCAGTCTTATCGGCATCTTCCTGGTTCCCGCCTGTTACGTGGTCGTGAAACGGCTGGCCGGCGCGGAGAGAAAGGCAGGTGTGGCATGAAACCGGCCCTGACCGCCGTCCTCCTTCTAGGTCTGGCCGGCTGCGCGCTGGGCCCGGACTACAAACGCCCCGATGTCTCCGTACCCAAGGGCTTCCGCGTGCCGGACCCGCAGCCCGCCGCCTCTGACGCCGCCTCCCTGGCGGACGCCCCCTGGTTCGAAGTCTTTCAGGACGAACAGCTCCAGCGCCTCATCCGCGAAGCGCTCGTCAGCAACTACGATCTGCGCGACGCCGTCGCCCGCGTGGACGCGGCGCGCGCCGTGGCCGGCATCACCCGCTCCTATCAGTTCCCCAATGCGGGCGTATCTGGAGCCATCAACTTCAATCGACTCTCCCGCAACGGCGCAACCGCACTCTCGCCCAATATCCTTCCGGAGCAGAATCGAACCTTCGGCTCCGCCGCGCTCAACCTGCTCTCCTTCGAGGTCGACCTCTGGGGCAAATACCGGCGTGCGACCGAAGCAGCTCGCGCCGAACTCCTGGGCGCGGAAGAAAATCGCAAGACCGTCGCCACCGTACTGGTCAGCGATCTCGCTACGGCGTATCTCACCCTGCGCGAGCTCGACTACGCTCTGGAGATCTCCGAACGCACCCTGGCAACCAGACGCGATTCACTACAACTGGTCCAGGCCAGACAGGGCGGCGGAGTCGCCACCCTTCTCGATCTGCGGCAGGCCGAACAATTGGTGGAAACGGCCGCACAGGCCATCCCCGTGCTCAAACAGCAGATCGAGCAAACCGAAAACCGCATCAGCCTGCTGGTCGCGAAGAACCCCGATAGCGTCGTCCGCGGGCGCAGCTTCAACGAACAGACCCTGCCGCCCGAAGTCCCGCCCGGTCTGCCCTCCAGCCTCCTGGAGCGCCGCCCCGACATCCGCGCCGCCGAGCAACTCCTGGTCAGCGCCAACGCCCGCATCGGCGTAGCGAAAGCCGCTTACTTCCCGCAGCTCACACTCACCGGAGTCCTGGGCGGACAAAGCACCCAACTGGCCAACCTTTTCACCGGACCCAGCGCCGCCTGGAGCCTCGTACCCCAGGTCACCCAACCCATCTTCACCGCCGGCCGTCTGAAGAACAACGTAAGGTTAGCCGAAGCCCAGAGGCAGGGCGCGCTGATTCATTATGAGAAGACCATCCAGACCGCATTTACGGAGGTCTCCAACGCCCTGATCGCCCATCGCCGCATGCGCGAAAGCCGCGAAAGGCAGCAAGCGCTGGTCAACGCCCTCCAGGACCGAACCCGCCTCGCCTACGTCCGCTACCGGGGCGGAGTCGACACTCAACTGAACGCCCTCGATGCAGACCGCGACCTCTTCCAGGCCGAACTGGCCCTGGCCAGCATCCGTCTCGATGAGATGCTGACGGTAGTAGACCTCTACAAGGCCCTAGGAGGCGGCTGGAAGTAGAGCGCCAACGACAACCACGAAGCCCCGCCCGAACGAAAGCCACCACGTTGTGCCAGCAGGAAGCTGAAAGCTGACAGCTGACAGCTGATAGCTGACAGCTGATAGCTAGGAGCTGAGAGCTGCAAGCTCACAGCTCCGCATTTCCCGTGTATGAAACAATGTGGCATGTCCAGACTGTACCCGCCCACCACGGCCGCCCCGTGGATCACCTCGGGCCTCATCCTTACCCTGCTCCTCTGCCCCGCCCTCGCTCAGGAACGCACCAGCCGCACTCAGCCGCAACCAGGAGCCGCCTCAGAACCACCGCCCGCCCCCATCCCCAAAGAGACCTCATCCACCACACACCATCAACTCGACCTCGGCGGCAAAACCCTCAAATACACCGCCACCGCCGGAACCCTCCACATCCCCGGCGCCGACGAAACACCCTACGGCTCCATCTTCTTTGTCGCCTATACCCTCGACGACGCCGATCCCGGCCGCCGGCCCGTCACCTTCCTCTACAACGGCGGCCCCGGCTCCGCCTCCATCTGGCTCCACATCGGCTCCATCGGACCCATCCGCGTCATCACCGCCAGCCCGGATGCCACCGGCGCCGGCCCTTATCAGGTCGTCCCCAACGAATACAGCCTCCTCGACCACTCCGACCTCGTCTTCATCGACGCCCCCCTCACCGGCTACTCTCGCGCCGTCGGCAAAGGGGCCGCCAAAGACTTCGCCGGAGTCGACCAGGACGTCACCGCCTTCAACAAATTCATCAAACGCTGGATCACGGTCAACCACCGCTGGAACTCGCCCCACTTCCTGTTCGGCGAAAGCTACGGCACCACTCGCTCGGCCGCCCTCGTCGCCTCCCTGGAGAACGACGGCGTCGCCGTCAACGGCGTCATCCTCCTGTCCAGCGTCCTGAATTACTTCAACCGCTCGCCCGGCATCCTCAACCAATACATCGGGAATCTGCCCACCTACGCCGCCACAGCCTGGTACTTCAAGAAGGTCCCCCACAAAGGAACGGAAAAGGACTTCATCGAAGCCGCCCGCGTCTTCGCTCGCGGTGAATACGCCGAAGCCCTGGCCCAGGGCCACAATCTGCCGCAAGCCCGCTTCGACGCCGTCGCCGCCAAACTCGCCGGCTTCACCGGCCTCAGCGCCGCGTATATCAAGGACGCCAACCTGCGCATCGCGCCCACTCGCTTCCGCAAGGAGTTTGCCCGCGGCGAACGCCTGATTCTCGGCCGTTACGACACTCGCTTTGAAGGCACCGACATAGACGCCGCCGGCGAAAACCCTGGCTACGATCCCTCCAGCACAGGCATCACGCCGGCCTACGTCAGCTCTTTCCGCAACTACCTCGACCAGCAGCTCAAATACACCTCAGACCTCGATTACCGCCCCAGCGGCAGCCCGTTCCTCGGCACCTGGGATCGCACCCACCGGGCCCCCGGAGCCGGCGGCGGAACCGGCGGCGGCCCCAACGCAGCCATGCGCGATGCCTACGTCGCCGGCGACCTAGCCGACGCCATGCGCAAGAACCCTTACCTCAAGGTCTTCTCAGCCAATGGACTGTTCGACCTCGCCACTCCGTTCTTCCAGACCGAACTCGACCTCGCCCAAATGGACCTCGAAAAGAAACTCGTCTCCAACATCGAGTTCGGCTACTACCCCGCAGGCCACATGATCTACCTGAACATCGACGCCCTCAAGCAGTTCAAGGCTGACCTCGCCTCCTGGTATCAGCGCACCCTCAGCCGCGGCAAGTGATTTGGATTGCCCCGCCGGAACCACAACCGGACCCGGTGGGGCGCCGCCCTCGCCCGAAACCACGGAACGCCCGCCAACGCCCCCCTACTTGCCCCCCTCGAGCGCAAACGCCACCAGCCCGTCCGCCGTCACCGGATTATTGAAGAACCCTCCGCCCGTCGCCGCGATCACCACATACTGCCGGCCATCCCGGCCCTCATACGTCATCGGCGTCGCCTCCGCCGCCCCGGGCAGCTTCACCGTCCACACCTCCTGGCCCGTCCTGGCGTCGAACGCGCGAAACCGGGCGTCATCCGTAGCACCCACAAACACCACGCCACCCGCCGTCACAATCGTCCCTCCATTGCCCGGCCGCCCCGTCGCCTGCTTGCCCTCCGGCAGGCTGTCCGTCACGCCCAGCGGTACCTTCCAGGCAATCCGGCCCGAGTTCACATCCACCGCCGCCAGCTCGCCCCACGGCGGCTGCTGGCACGGCAACTGTTGAGAGGTTGGACCCTTCACACTGAAACGCCCTCCGCCCGGAAACCCTTCATACGGACCGTTCGGATCCACACGATTCCCCTGCCCGTCCGCCATCGCCGTTCCCTTCGACGGATCGTGATCCCGCAGACCCGACACCTGCCCCAGTTCGTTGAGATTTGCGAACAGATAGCCCAGCTCCGGACTGAACGAAACCCCGCCCCAATTCACACCCCCGTGATTCCCCGGAAATTGCACGCGCAGCCGGTTATACGTGGAGGGCAGGTACGGACCGCCCATGGCCAGCCCCTCGATCAGCTTCCCGCACGCCGACTCCAGCTCCGGCGTCACCGTCGCCACATCCTCCTTCCGAAACGTCATCCGCACCAGCGGCGGCGGCTTCACCGGAAACGGCTGCGTCTTCGACACCCTCTCCAGCGGCACTTCACTCGGAGGCACCGGCCGCTCCTCCACGCCATAAATCGGCTGGCCCGTCACCCGGTTCAGCAGGAACACCATGCCGCTCTTATTCATCGCCACCACGGCCGGAATCGTCTTGCCGCCCTGCTTCACATCGATCAGCGCCGGAGCCGCCGTCATGTCCGCATCCCAGATATCGTGATGAACCACCTGGAAATGCCACAGGTACTTTCCAGTATTGGCATCGGCCGCCACCAGGCTCGTGCCAAACAGATTGTCCCCAGCCCGGTCGCCGCCATACTGGTCCACCGACGGCGCCCCAAACGGCATGTACACAATGCCGCGCTGCGCATCCACCGTCAGGAATCCCCAGACATTTACACCGGAGCGGTTCTTCCAACTGTCACCAGCCCACGTCTCGTTGAACTTCTCCCCAGCCTGCGGAATCGAGTGGAACGTCCAAACCAGCTTGCCCGTCCGCAGGTCCCACGCGCGCACATCGCCCGCCGGCCCATGTGGCGGATTCTCCTGCGTCGTCCCCCCCGTGATCACCAGGTGCTTGTACACAATCGGCGGCGACGTCAGCCCATTGCGCCCGGGCAGTCCGCGCATGAGCTCCGCCGTATTCAGATTCACCACACCGTTGTCCCCAAACGCGGCATTGGGCTTCCCGGTCTTCGCATCCACCGAATACAGCTTCCCGTCGCTCGAACCAAAGACGAGCTGCGCGGGAGTCTTTCCATCGCCCGCCCAATACTCCAGGCCGCGCGTCGAAGGATTGCCTGCCGGCAAGGCATAGGACCACAGCTCTTTGCCATTCACTGGATCCACCGCCGCCACGCGGCCATACGGCGTGGCGACATACATGATTCCGTGGATCACCAGAGGCGTAACTTCGCTCGGCCGGAAACCCGAACCGAACTGCACCCGCGCCGGCCGGCCGCCGGACTCCGGCTCATCGCCCACCGGCCCCGCCGGGTTCCGCCGGGCGGCTGGTGCCGCACTGCCCGTGAAACCCTCCGGCTTCATGTGATACACCCACGCGACCTTGAGCTGGCTGGCATTCCCCGGCGTGATCTGCTTCAGCGGCGAAAACCGCATCGCACCCGGATCATGCCCATAGGTCGGCCACTCCTTCACCGGATCCACGGCAACGCCCCCGGAAGGCAATTGCGTCTCCGTCCGCTCGGCACGAACCGGAGGCCGCAACGCCGCCGGCCCACCCGCCGCCGCCTCAGGGGCGGCCGCAGCCACAGCCGCGCCGCCGGTCGTCCCCGTCGCGGAGCCATAGAACTTCACCAGGTACTGCAGCACGGCGGTGAGTTCGTCATCGCTCCCCTGCGCCCCCAGGTTCACCATCTTGGAAAGCGTCTCGGTCCACCCCGCCCGGCCCTGCCGCAAGGAGACCGCCTGGTCCAGCGAGTGGCACTTCCCGCACAACTTGACGGTCTCGGCCTTACCCGGCCCGGAAGGCAGCTCAGCCGCCGCAGCGCCGCCCAAGACCGCGCAAAGCGCCGCAATCGCCCGGATCGCAGGGCGCACCGGCCGCCGCCGGGAAGGAGAAAAGAGAGCAGAGGTACGGAACATGGGTCTGGAGACACGATTCTATCGAGTCCCGCTAGAAACTTCACCGCGTCATCCGGATACCGGGCCCAAGCAGCACCCGGCCAAACGAAGCCGCCCGAACATCGCAAACTACGCCCCCAGCATTCCCCCCTCGACGAAGCCTCCGGCGAAGTCGGGGGCCCGCCGCAATCCCAACGCCACCCTCCGCCACCGGACAAACCCACCGGCCCCTACATCGCAGACTACTCCCCCAGCATTACCCCCTCGACGAAGCCTCAGGCGAAGTCGGGGGGGCCCGCCGCAATCCCAACGTCACTCTCCGCCACCGGCCAAACCCACCGGCCCCAACATCGCAAACTACTCCCCCAGCATTCCCCCCTCGACGAAGCCTCAGGCGAAGTCGGTGGGCCCGCCGCAATCCCAACGCCACCCTCCGCCACCGGCCAATCCCACCGGCCCCAACATCAGAAACTACGCCCCCAGCATTACCCCCTCGACCAAGCCTCAGGCGAAGTCGGGGGGCCCGTCGCTGGACTGCACCCCAAAACTGAGACACGAAGTTAAGGGGCCGAATACATTGAACGGAGAGGGAAATGAATTTGGCCCGACGAGTGTACAGCCGAGAATTGAAGATCGCGGCAATGAGGGAGATCGATGGTGGGCGGTCGATGGCCGAG
>JAFKEE010000051.1 GCA_017307505.1 Acidobacteriota bacterium
TTGAACGATCGACAGTCGTTGTTCTTCCACTCGGACCTCTTTCCAGGGCATACCCAATGCTGGACTGCCCTTCACGCTCCCGAGCTCCATTTCCGACTGTTACCTATGTCCTTGGAATGTTTTGTTACCTATGTCCTCGGAACGTACCCACCGTGGCCCGCTCCTTACCAGTCGCGGTTCGCAGCGGTCGCATAATCGCCGTCGTTGGTTGTTGCGGAGGCTTGTTACGCTCGGCGGCGCGCGCGGACACAGGTGGGGTTGGTGGGGCGATTCGCTGGATTGCGGGCCGCCCTATTGAAGACGCCCTGACTAGCCCGTCGCTGTTGCTTCCGGGACTGCGTTGAACGGAGACGGGCTTCGCGGGCTGCGCACTTGCGCGCTGCGCTAAGATGTTGCCAATACCCTCCCGATGTCAGAGAAGGCTGCTCAGTTCCCTACTACTCGTTGGACGCTTGTGATGTCTGCCGGCAACGAAAGCAGCCGGCAGGAGGCCCTCACCTGGCTCTGCGACCGCTATTGGTATCCGATCTACGCCTTCCTGCGCCGGCACGGCCATGCTCCTGCCGCCGCACAGGACTTCACCCAGGGCTTCCTCATGCGGTTCCTGGAACGGCGATCGATGGAGGGCGCCGATCCGGAGCGCGGCCGATTCCGCTCCTACCTGCTGGGCGCCCTCAAACACTATCTCGCCGATTGCCAGGATCATGCCAATGCCCGTATGCGCGGGGGAGGCTTCCACTTTCAGCCGCTCTCTTTTGCGACCGGTGAGGAACGCTACCTGCAGTGCCCCGAGAATCTCTCCCCCGAAGCACTCTACGAACGCCAGTGGGCTCTCTCCCTGCTGAGCCGGGTGCTGGATCTGATGCGGGCAGAGCAGGAGGCCGCGGGCAAGGCCGCGTTGTTTGACCGGCTGAAGTCCTTTCTCACGGCCGATGCCGACTACCGCCAGGCGGCCGCCGGCCTGGGCATGCAGGAAGGCGCGCTCCGGGTGACGGTGCATCGCCTGCGCCGCCGCTATAAGGATCTGCTCACCGCCGAGATCGCGGAGACCGTGGCCGAACCGGGCGAGGTGCAACGAGAGATCCGCTACCTGATTGGAGTTCTGTCCGCCTGAGGAGGTGAATCCGGTGGAAAAGCCCGCTCCGCCCGCGCACCGGCAGGAGGATCCATTCCGGTGCCCTTCGTGTCATTCCGGATCGCAGGCGCCGGGCCATCAACTCTGCGCGCAATGCCTGCTCTCGATGGCGCTGGCTCCGGCCGAACTTCCCCAGGACGACCGATTCGACCACTACGAACCCGTCGCCGTTCTGGGAGAAGGCGGCATGGGCGTTGTTTATCTGGCGGAGCAGACGGCTCCGCTCCAGCGGCTGGTCGCCCTGAAGGTGCTCAAACCGGGCTTGGCGTCCAGCGCCATCGCCGAACGCTTCGAACGGGAACGGCAGAGCATGGGCCAGATGGATCACCCTCACATCGCCACCATCTATGATGCGGGGACCAGCGATCGCGGTGTCCCGTGGTTCGCGATGGAGTACGTCGAAGGTGTAGACCTGCTTACACATTGCGACCAGGCCCGACTGGACCTGCCCGCCCGCCTGCGGCTCTTCTCGCAGCTTTGCCGGGCTGTCGACCACGCGCACCAGCGGGGCATCCTGCATCGCGATCTCAAGCCGGCCAACATCCTGGTCACCGAAGCCGGCGGGCCGCCGCGGGTGAAGGTCATCGACTTCGGACTGGCGCGGCTGGAGAACTGGCACACGTTCGCTCGGGGACAGCTCACAGGCAGCGTGCAGATCCTGGGCACACCGGAATACATGAGCCCGGAACAGGCCTCCGGCGCGGAAGGAGCCGTGGGCCGCACCGCGGATGTCTACTCGCTGGGCGTCGTGCTGCATGAGCTGTTGTGCGGCCTGCTTCCATTTGACGAGTCGCAGTGGGGCGGCCGCAGCATCGCGGAGATTCTGCGCGTCCTTGGCCAGGTGGAGCCGCCTGGGCTGCGGCAGCGATTTGACGGCGCGGGCGCAAGGCGCGAAGGGCTCGCCCATGCTCGAGCCACTACGCCCGCTGCCCTGAGCCGCGCGCTATCGGGCGATCTGGAGGCCATCGTCCGCAAGGCCCTCGAGAAGACGCCCTCACGCCGGTACTCCTCAGCGGGCGCGCTGGCGGATGATCTCGAGCGCCACCAGGCGCACCGGCCGGTGGAAGCGCGACGCGGCGAATCCCTCTACCGCCTGCGCAAGCTGCTGCGCCGCCATCGAACTCCGCTGGCCGCCGGCGCGGCGCTGGCCCTCGTGATCGCGGCGGGCGGCGCGGTGTTTTTCGTGAAGCGCCAGCCGGCCGCCGTTTCCGTGTTGCCACCGGTTGGCTACACCGCCTCAGAAGGCGTGGAGACCATGCCTTCGTTCTCTCCCGATGGCGGCCAGATTGTCTACACCTGGGCGGGGCCGAACGGAGACAACCAGGATCTCTGGCTCGCTCCGTCTCCGGGCCAGCCTCCACGCCGGCTCACCACGGATCCCGCCAACGACGTGAGTCCGGCATGGTCTCCCGACGGCAGGACCATCGCCTTCCTGCGCGGCGCAAAGCCATCGGAAAGCCGCCTGGTGCTGCTCGATCTCGCCACCGGCCAGGAACGCATACTCACCACGCTGCACGCCTGGTATGCCCCTTCGACCCGCAACCTCGCCTGGTCGCCAGACGGCCGCTGGCTGGCCGTGACCGATCAGGACCCCGGACGGCGGCACGGCTTCCCGCGCCTCTACTCGCCCTCCACCGGCGAAACCAGAAGCATCCTGCAGATGCCCGATGACGCCGAGTACATCCAGCCCAATTTCTCGCCGGACGGACGCAAGCTGCTCTTCGTCAGGGATGACCTGCAGACCGACGGGATTCTTGTGCAGGACTTGACGCCGGACTACCGGGCGATGGGCAGGCCTTCGCAAATCGGCTCCGGGGTGAACGGTCTCTTTCCCTCGCTGCTGCCGAATGGGGACCTTTTGTATACGTCCATGAGCGGCGGTCCGTGGCGTGTCTGGCGTCTGGCTGCCGGCGCCGGCCGGCCCGAAATCCTGCTTCCCTTCGGTGAGAATGTGGTGTCGTTCAGCCTGTCGCGCGACGCCTCGCGCCTGGCGCTGGCACGCAACGCCTCAGAGGTGGATCTGATGCATTTCCGTTTGGGCGCGCCAGAGGGACGGCCGTCTTTGGAGACAGTGCTGTCCTCCACGTTCTTCGATCACCATCCCGCTATTTCACCCGGCGGCGGGCGGGTGGCGTTTCTTTCGGGCCGATCCGGAAAATCGGAGATCTGGCTGGCTGCCCTGGACGGCTCCGGTCTGCGGCAGATCACCTCGGGCGCCGACGTGCGGCGCGGGCCCACCTGGCTGCCGGACGGCCGCACGCTGCGCTACGGTTCAATCACGGGCGGTGCGCGGCGGTTCTATCTGCTGGACACGATCAGCGGCAAAACCACACATGAGCGCGACGACCGCTTCATCGAGTGGAGCGACAGCCGCACCATGTATTTCCGCAAAGCGGTCGGGGATCAGGACAAGCTCTTTCGCAGCGCCGCCGGCGGGTCCGGTCCTGTGGAGCAGGCCATCCCTGATCGAGCGTTCCGGACGGTCATCGATCCCAGCGGCCGTTGGATCTACTATCTGGACAAGCCGACCGGCAAAGCCACCTTGTGGCGCACCCGGGCCGATGAGCCGGGATCCGCGGAGAAGCTGCAGGAAGATGTTCTGGCTGTATCGTTCGCCGTGACACACACTGGAGTGTATTTTGCCCGCCGGCACCCGAAAGCCGGCTATGGCATCTATTTCCTCAATCCGCTGACGCGCAGAACCCGGAGCCTGTTCGAGATGCCCAAGCGGCCGAACTCCACGATCACGGTGTCGCCGGATGACCGGGACCTCTTTCTGGATGTGACGACACGGGAGGGGACGCACATCTGGGTTGCGGGCGTGGAGCACTGGTGAGCGGAGCGCAGGGACGGGCGTGCTACCGGCGTTCCCAGATCACCCGGCCGAGCCCCATCTGAAAGTCGAAGTCGGAGTGAAAGGCGTTGAGGACACGCGGCGCGTGGCTCTCCAGGCCCAGTTCCTCCACGACGGGATGGCTTTCGAGGCTGCTGATCTCCAGGCGGTAGTCGCCGGCAAGCAAGCCCGCGCCACGGAAGGCGCCCAGGGTGACATCCGCCTCCACCACCGCCTGGTAGCAGGCCCGGGTGGGGTCGACGACATCGCGGAACTGCTTGAGGAAAACCATCGGATAGCGGCGGTGGCGGATCAACTCAGCGAACTGCGCGGCCAGGCCGGAGCCGGGCCGCGCCACCGAGAAAAAGGAGGTAAGCTCGGCCATGGCTTCGCCCGCCGAGTTCCAGACGCGAGTCAAGGCATTGGCTCCGGGGCCGGTCTTGCGCAGTTCCAGGAAGGGCTGGATGCGGGCCGCGGCCTCGGGTCCGAACCGTTCCACCGCCAAGGTGTCCACGGTGAGCAGGTCGAGTGCCCCAGGCCCCGCGGCGCTGTGGACGTTGGCCAGACCCTTGGGAAATCCGTAGATTTCGCGGCCGGAGGCAACCGCCCAGAGGTTGTCCACGTTGACATAGGTCATCAGCCACAGGAAACGGGAGATCGACTGCCTGCCTGCGCTCTGCCGCACCGCCACCACGGGGATCCAGAAGGCCACATCGATCTCGGGGACAGTGAACTGGCGGTACCCGCTGCGCGCGCCGATCAGGGCACGGCCCATGTCGCTGTAGACGAACATCACTCGATCCATCGCGGGGCGATAGCGTTCGGTGGAGCCCTCGGGGGCCACGGCGTTCAGATAGCTGTCGCAGAAACGGTGCAGCGCGCCGATATCCGCCTGCAGCATGAAGCCGTAGCAGCGGCACTGCTGCATGTCATAAGGCGCGGCAAAGGTCTGCGGCGCGCCCAGTTCGATAAACGGCGGCAGTGGCATCGCCTACTGAGCCGCCTGGGCCGCCTGCACCGCCGCCGGTTGGGCCTCCACCTCTTCTCCAAAGATGACTTTCGGATAGCCACTGATGGCGCGGCCGGCCTGTAGTCCGGAGATGGCCGCCGCCTCGACGCAGCCAAGGTTGATGCCGTTGTATGTCCAGTCGCCGGCCAGGTAGAGATTGTCGAAGCCGGAATCATCGGATCGCAGGCGGTATCTGGCGGTCCCCTGCGGGGAGAGGACGTAGCGGTCACTGGGGTCGACGTTGGCGCACCAGTACTGGGCGTCGAAGCGCTGCCGGCCGGCGCGGTTCTGCGGGTCCACCA
This sequence comes from Acidobacteriota bacterium, assembly GCA_017307505.1. Lineage (GTDB taxonomy): Bacteria > Acidobacteriota > Terriglobia > Bryobacterales > Bryobacteraceae > Paludibaculum. The sequence continues at coordinate 5,280 of JAFKEE010000051.1, forward strand.
GCACGTCCCAGTCGAGTCCGCCCGTCTTCTCATCGGAGACGTTGGGCCACAACGGCGCCGTGGAAGTTTCGAGGAATTCCAGAACGCCGCGCTTCACCTCGGCGTCCTGCTGGTCAGGATATTCCGGATCTTCGAGCGGCGCGGTGTCCGGGCACGGCATGGCGGTGCAGAAGTAGGCGATGTTTTTCACCCCGTGCTCCGGCAGCCACGCTTCGTGGCAGATGAGGTGGCTCAGATCAGCCCAGGTATCGATGGGCTCCGTATAGGCGCCCACAATCGCCGGCTCTTTCGCCAGCCAGCCCATCTCCTCGGCGGTGTGGTTCAGCCACAACTGGAAGGCCTGGGTCTGCACGGTGGGGACGTTTTCCACCATCGCGCGGAAGCGGTCGTTGGCATCCATCAGCTCTGTTGCGAGGAAGGGCAGCGCGCCCACAGGGATCCCCAACACCACCTCATCGAAATCGACGCCCCGCTGCAGTTTGAGCTTGCCTTCGCTGCCTGTCCACCAGCAGGATTCGAAGGAGCGGCCGGCCCGCTCGAGGTCCTTGCGGAGCCTGTCGCCGTCCACCAACTGTCCGAAGAACGGCGTGTCGGGCCAGCAGGGGATGCCACCGACGGTGTACAACGGCTCATACCCGCCCTGCTCTTCGATCTCCGGTTTGACGCGCGCCTGAATGTCGATTTCGATCGTGTCGATGCTGCTTCCGTCCGGGCCTACCCCCAGGTTCACGACCTTGTGGAAGAACTTGAACTTCACACCGGCCGCCTGGAACGACTTGAACATCGGCGAGAAGACAATCTCCCCCATACCGGCCTGCATCTTGTAAACCACGCTGCCCTTGTAAGTGAGAATCATGCGCAGCAGCGTACGTACCGCGGTGCCCGCGCCAAGGCTGGGTCTCTCCAGGTTTCCATTGGGATAGGCGAACACCAGGTCGTACATGCCGCGCACCAGGGAAGAATCCGTGCAGCGGCTGCCGTGCCGGGCCAGCCATTCGCGCGCATCGTAGTGGTCGATGCTGTCAAAACCCCGGGTGAGGACGCGGTCCACCACAAGCCCGCGCGCGGTGGCCAGCAGAAGATCAAAGATCTCCAGCTTGCGCCGCAGTTTGGGGTTGCCCTTCAACTCGCGAGCCGCGGCCTTCTCGACACCCTTGCGGAATTCGTCGGCGAGTTTCACGAAGCGGTCGATGTAGCCCCCGTCCTCGGGGTTGGCCGAGACATCCTCATTGCCACCCGCCAAACCAGCCTGGACGGCGCGCAGCGACATGCGGATGAGGGAGAGGAACCCGCGCCAGGAGATGGCTCCGGAGTCCTTCAGCAGCCCGCGCATGTGATCACGGCCCCATTCCACGAGCATGCGGAAGTAGACTCTCGGCGTCATCGGCTGCGGGTCGCCGAAGCCCGGAATGCCATTGGCCAGAGGGTATTCGATGGGCCAGGGCTTCCATTCGCCATCGATGGTCTCCATCGCCGTGAGCACGCTGTGCTGCTTGAACGCGTCGGTCCACGACCGCATCGGCGAGCCCGGCATCAGGTTCTTCCGGTAGCAATCCTCGTAGGTGCTCTGCATGATCCGGAAGGCATTGTCATAGAACCCGAACCAGATGTGCAGACCGTGCTCCTCGATGCGCTGCGCCATCACGGCATTTCGTGAGTTGGCCCCCTTCCCGCCCAGGCGCCACCCCATTTGGTAGACGGTGATTTCGTAGTGATCCTGCCAGTCTGGGGTCTCCATCAACGCCCAGACGGCCGACATCGCCCCGACACCCCCGCCCAGAACGGCAATCTTCTTCTTTGCACCCATGGTTCAGCCTGCCTCCGATCCGACTTGCGGAGCGCCCCAGCGGATTGCGCTCCTTGCCGCCTTCCTTCGGAAAGCCGGGCAGGTTTGTTACAGGCTGACTGCGATTTTTCTGGGAAGCCTCCGCAGCGAGGCTGGCATCCCTAAGGAATTTCAGTGATCGGCAATTATTCCTGAGCTTCCGGCCAAGACATGCCGGAGACTATGCGGAAGGAGGGGAGGGTGGATCCGATGGGCCTCGGCCATTTCAAGCTATGGTGAGAGGAGGCGGCAGAGATGTGATCCATTTGCGCCGGTTGGCGCTGAATCGGCAGGAAGAGAAGGCGATGCTGTTTCCTCGCCCTGGCAGCGGCGGCGGAAGAGATCACCAGAAGCGTCGTGTCCCGGGGTCCTCCGGCGCGATATCCTGCCGGTTCGGAAGTTTGGACCGCTTCGTGCTGTAACCAATGAAGAGAGCCGCAATTCCATTGGAGAGGAATCCCATGTCCGCCCAGAGCAACAGAACTGTCCCAGTCCATGCGTCCGTTCATCACCCCGCGAAGGGCCTGCCCTCCAGGGTGCGGAAAGGGGCCGGGCTGCTCTTTGCCGCGCTGAGCCTGGGAGCATGGCCGGGTCTGGCGCAGACGCAGACACCACCCCCAGAGAAGGACCCCGCACGCACGCAGCCCGGCACGTTGAGGAAGCAGGAAGATGCGACACTAGGGCGGCCCAGCACAACTGCGGCCTATACCAAACCGACCGAGGCAACCGAGTTCCGGAACTACCTGTTTTCCGCCTTCGGGCCATACCCCATCGTGGGCGCGGCGTTCGCGGCCGGCATCAGCCAGGCGGGCAACGGCGTTCCCGAATGGGGCCAGGGCGCGGAAGGGTTCGGCAAACGAATGGGCTCCAATTTCGCCATCGGCGCGGTGAGCACGACTACCCGATATGCGCTCTCCGCGGCATTCGATGAAGATGCGGTCTACTATCCATGCCAGTGCAAGGGTCCGATGCGCCGGTTGGGTCATGCCGTGCTCTCCACCGTCACAGCACGCCGCGGAGCGGACGGCCATCGGGTTCTTTCGCTTCCCGCCATCGTTGCACCGTATGCCGGCGCAACGACTGCTGTTTACGGTTGGTATCCGGACCGGTACAGTGCGAAGGACGCCTTCCGCATGGGGAACTACAGCCTGCTGGCGAATGTCGGCGGGAACATCGCCATGGAGTTCCTGTTCCGCAGTCCGAACTCGTGGCTCTCCAAATTGCGTTTGAACAACAGGCCGGCGGCGGGGACGGGTACGGGCCGGTGAAGGCGGTCACCAGCCCGTTCGCTTAGCGCAGGAACTCAGAGACCACGCGGCCCTTCGAATCGGGCAATTTGACTCCCAAGAGGTTCGCGATGGTCGAGGCGACATCGAGATTGCGAATGCGGTCGATCGTCGCGCCTTTCTTAATCCCGTAGCCGGAGGCGATGCAGATGGCATCCATGTCCGCTTCGGAGTTCAGGAAGCCGTGGCTGCCGCCGATTTGCGGCACCTCCGTGGACGCCGCGCCGCCAGGCGTGTTCGTGAAAGCGTAGCCATCCCGAGCAGCGGCAACCAGGTTGGCCATCTGCGGATCCTTGGCCGGATCGGCATAGCCCAAGGACGGGAACTCTTTGGGACCGGCCACCTGGGTCACCCCATCGACTGCGGCGATCGCCGCGCTCACCTTGGGCGCGAGCTCCGCGGCGCGGGCCGGATCGAGATAGATCATGGCCGTGCCGCCTTCCGGGATGACCTGGACGCCCGACGTGATACCCGCCGCGGCCAGCGCCGGCAGCAGGCGGATCTGCTTGCTGTACTTCTTGAAGCCGTGATCGGAGACGATGATCACCGTGGTGCGATCGGTCATGCCCGCGCTTCGGACAGCTTCGAGAATGCGCGCCACCTGGCCGTCCAGGAACGCGATGGCCGCTGTGCCGGCCAGGGTCTTGGGTCCATAGGTGTGATGCGTGGAGTCCAGGCTCAGCATGTGGAAGAGCATGAGGTTGGGCTTGTGCTCGCGGATGATGTAGCTCGCGGCGTCGGCCCAGATCTGGTCGCGGCGGAAGATGTTGGTCTGGCGGAACTGTTCGATCTCCTGCGCGGAGACCAGCCCCTTCGCGATCATCTCTTTCTCCACGACACCGTCCATCGAGGGCACTTCCTCGAAGGCCCAGGTAATGGTCTTCGCTTTGTGGATGGCCACCCAATCGACCTGCGCGGTCGTCAGGCCGGCCTTCTGCGCCTGGTCGTAGACGGTGACTGCATGGACCATCTTCTCCTTTTCGATCCACGGCTCCACCTTGTGCACAGGCGGAGTTCCGGAGGCCGTCAGGGTTCCGTTGTAGAAGAGACCATGTTCGCCGGGCAGCACTCCGGTGACGATAGAAGTGTGGTTCGGCCAGGTGACGCTGGGATTCACCGTGGTCATCCGCTTCGCCCAGGCGCCTTCGCTGATCAGTCTGCGGAGCGTGGGGGCGGGCAGTTTCGGATCGTCGAAGGCATAGGCAGGGAAACCGTCGAGGCTGATCACCACAACCATCCGGTTTTTCGCAGGCACCGGAGTCTGGGCAGGCAGCGGCGCCAGGGCCGCAAGGAGTGTAAGTAGAAGAGGGAGTCTCATGGGAGGAAAGGGTGCGGTTCCGAGGGGATTGACGGCCCTCCGGAACCGCTTCTGATTACACCAGATTTGACGCCACTCCGGCGCTGCCGCTCAGGCGACGCGGAGTTCGATGGAAACCACCGATTGTTTCGGCAGTGTGACTTCCACGCTGCCGCCGCGTACGGCTACCGGCAGGGTGGCAGGCTTCACTTCGTCCGGGCGGTCGAAGGTGTTGTGAGCGGCCTTGTCGGCATGGGTGAGCACGGTGGCACGAGCCTCGGAGGCCGAGCCGGCGGTGAGGCGGATGCGGCACGAGACCGCGTCGTCGAGCGACGGATTCGTGAGCGAAATCGACATCCGGCCGCCTTTCGTGGAGGCCGAACCGGAGAGCCCCGCCATGGTGGCCGTGCCATTGCGCGAAGGCACCTTGCGCTCGGGCGTGCGGATGTTGAGCTGGGCCAGGCGGCCGCCCATGTGGCCGCGATACATCTCGAAGACGTGGTAGACGGGAGTGCGCGCGTAGCGGTCGCCCTGCGCCAGGAACAGGGAATGCAGGCAGTTGATGGTCTGCGCGACATTGGCCATGGCGATCTTGCCGGCATGGCGGTTGAAGACATCGAAGGAGACCGCGGTGTGCAGGGCATCGCGCAGGGTGAGGGGTTGGCTGAGCAGGTGGTTGGGCGCCGTCTCTTCTCCTGGCGGATACCAGACGCCCCACTCGTCGACGATCAACTTCGTGTGGTGGCTCTTGTCGTAGGCGCCCATTGCGGCCCAATGCTTTTCGATGACCTCCTCCGTGCGCAGTCCTTCGCGAATGACGTCGTACCAGCCGGCCGGCTCGAAACGGCCGACCTTCTCCTTGGTATTGCGGAAGTCGGTGTAGAAGTGCAGGGAGTAGCCGTCGACCTTGGCCCGGTGCTGCGGCAGCATGTTCTCGAAGAAGCCGGTGGTCCAGCCGATGTCCATGTCCCTGGAGTGGCCGCGCGGACCGACCGCGACGAGATAAGGCTTAGGCTCGTAAACCGGGAACTGCGTGATGAAGCGGCGGTAGAGGGTGGCGTACTCGCCGGGATTCATCATGCCGCCGCAGCCCCAGGATTCGTTACCGACGCCCCACCACTTCACGCCGAACGGGTTCCTGTCGCCGTTCGCGGCGCGCTCGGCGGCGAGGGAGACGGTGCCCACGGGCGCGTTGCAGTAGAGGACCCAGTCGTGGAATTCCCTGGGGGAACCCGAACCGACGTTGGCAGCGAGGTAGGGCTCGGCTCCAGTAAGGCGGCACAGGCGCATGAACTCGTGGATCCCAAATTCATTGGTCTCGGTGTGGTCGAGGCCCGGCGGCAGGCTGGCTTGCCAGTAGTTGTAGGTCCGGGGGCGGGCGGAGGCTGAGCCGATGCCGTCGCGCCAATGATAACCATCGGCGAAGCAGCCGCCGGGCCAGCGGAGATTGGGGACGGCCAGGCGTTTCATATCCTCGACGAACTTCAGCCGGATGCCGTCGAGGTTGGGGATCTTCGAATTGCGGCCCACCCAGATGCCATCGTAAATGACAGTGCCCAGGTGTTCGATGAAGTGGCCGTAGAGGTGAGGGCTGATGGTCTCGCCGTCGGCCCGAGGAGTGATCTCGATGTCGGCGTCGGCCGCCAGGGCCGGGCGCACCGCGGCGGCCAATCCTGCCACCGCACCGGCCGCCGTCCGAAGTAAAGTGCGTCGCTGCATCCCATACGTCATATCACCAATTGAGGTCCTCACCTCGGACCGGCGCCGATGCGAGGGGATGATTCCTGCAACTTTGTTGGAACCCCCGGCCAGCCTGGCGGTGTCATAGTAAATGTTTAGAAAATGCAGCCGGACTGCGCCCGAATATTCAGGGTTTGTTCCATATTGACGGCGGTTCTCCTGGCGGACGGGATAGCCGGCGCACAACCGGAGAGGAACAGCTCCATCGCCGGGCGGGTTCTCAACGCGACCACCGGGGCGCCGGTGCGGCGGGCGTTGGTGACCATCGGGCTGGAAGGCCGCGACGATGTAATGGGCACGGCGCCGACCGGCGGCGATGGACGCTTTCTGCTGAGAGCCTTGCCACCGGGCCGCTACTCCATCAGTGTCACGAAGACCGGCTATGCGGTGATGGACTATGGGGCGCGGCGACCGGGCGGTCCCGGGCAGGTGATCACCGTTGGCGAGAATGAGAATAAGTCCGGGCTGATCATCCGGCTGCCGCAACTTTCAGCCATAGCCGGGTCAGTGGTGACGGCGGGCGGCGCACCGGCTTCGGGCGCTTATGTGCAGGCATTCCGGCGGGCCTTTCCGCGTGGAAAACCGGATTGGATTTTTGCCGGCGGCGCCAATGCCGACGATCAGGGCCATTACCGCATTTTTCACCTGATGCCGGGGCAGTACATTGTAGCCGCCAGGCACCACCAGAACGCGCCGCCCAGAATGATGCCCCCGGGCGGAGCCGCCGAGGCGGAGCAGCGGCCAATTCCTGTGCTGACCTACCATCCGGCCACGATGATCGACGCGGAGGCGCGGTCGTTCGAATTGAAGCCCGGCTCGGAGATGACGGACGTCGATATAGCCGTCCAGGAGATGACTCCGGTGCGGCTGAGCGTCCAGGTTCAGATTCCTCCCGACCTGGAGCAGAAGTTTTCGGCTTCGAACGGGGGCACACCGTCGCCCCGCATGTACCTGCCGGTCTGGCTGCAGCGGATGGGTTCTTCCACGGGCGGGCAGCCATTGCCGATGAGCGCGGGCAGCGAACAGAGATACCAGGCGCAGGCGCTGCTGCCCGGGCGCTATCTTCTGTCGAGTGTGGTGGAGGCAGAGGGGCAGCGCTATGCAGCACGGCAGGAGATCTCGATTACCGGCGGGCAGGTGGAGGTGACGCTCGCACTGACCCCGTGCATCAACCTGGCGGGCCATGTGCGGCTATCGGGGCCGAACGCGGGTCCGGTGTCCAGCATGACAGTGGGGCTGGTGTCCGGGGAGAATGCACCGACGGCGCTGGAAAGCGCGAAGGTGCAGGCGGACGGCTCCTACGTATTGAAGGGCGTGCCGCCGGGCTTGTGGGACATCGTGGTTGAACCGATCCCCAAAGGCGGCTATCTGAAATCGATGATGCTGGGCCGGATGGACGTGCTGACGAAGGACATGTTCATCACGCCGGAGACGCGCGACCCGCTCGACATTGTGGTGAGCACCCGCGGGGCGGAGATCCGCGGCCGCGTGGAAGAGGGCGTGGCCACGACCATACTGGCGGCGCCGCAGGGGGAGTTGGCCAGTGTGCTGAGTTTTTATTCGGTTTCCGGAGTGGATGAGGATGGCGGCTTCGAGTTTCACGCACTCACGCCGGGGGTCTACCGGATTTACGCCTTTGAAGAGATGGCGCCGCAAGCCTGGCTGGATCCCGACTTCCTTAAGAACTATCCGGAGGACGGGACCGTTGTGGAGTTGGGTGAGGGGCGGGCTCCGGATGTGAAGGTGAGAGCGATCCCGGGCTCCGGCAGTGCAAGGAAGGGGCGCTGAGATGCGGAGCCTCGCCTTCATCGCCATGAGTATCGCCCTGTGGGCAGGACCACAGCAAAATCGGTTCTTCCAAGACAGCGGAGCTCAGCTGGGGCCGCAGCCAATGGGTTCCCTCAGCGGCCGGGTGGTGGACGCGGTCACCAGCGAACCTGTGCGCGAGGCGCATCTGATGCTGTACGGCTTTGGCGCTGCGGCGGGCATCCGATCGGTCAGTTCGGACGCATCAGGCCAGTTCTCGGCCGGCGAACTTCCAGCGGGCCAGTATCAGGTGCAGGCCCTGCACGCAAACTATCCGGGACCGTTGGGCCTGCCGCAAGGGGGCATTACGGCGGAAGTCCTGCCGGGTAAGGAGACCAGGGGACTCACCGTGCCCCTCTCGCCGCCCGGTGTCATCTCGGGCAGGGTTCTGGACGATGGCGGAGAGCCACTGGCGAACTGCAGCCTGATCCTGATGCAGTCGCAACTGGGGCGTATGCCGGTGCAGTCCTCGGCGTTCGGGCAGTCCAACGACAAGGGAGAATTCCGCCTGGCCCCCGTGGCTCCGGACCGCTACGTTCTCCAGGCGAAGTGCCAGGAAGCACTGCCCGCGGAAAACCTGTTGAGCGTGGTCAGTCCCGAAGGGTTCGATCCGCGCGAAACCTGGCAGACGGCCTACTATCCCGACAGGCCGGAGGGCGGCGGCACCCCCGCCTTCAGCGTCTCCGCTGGTGCCGAGGTGAAGGTCGAGTTCCATATGAAACCGGTGTCCGTAAGCACGGTCACGGGTGTGGTGACGGCGGCACCGGGCTTGAGCTGGACGAACCCGCCGATGCTGCAGCTTCTCGATGCCGAAACAGGAGGAACCGTCCAGCAACCGGCCTCGGTCGCCATGGTGAGGGCCAACAATACGTTTCGCTTTACCATGGTGCCGCCGGGCAACTACCGGCTATCGGGCATGATCCAGGACGGAGTTCCGGACAACACCGGCACAGTGGAAATGCCAGTGAGTGTCGGATCTGCGCCGCCTCCGCCGTTGACAGTGCAGTTTCAACCATCGTTGACCATTGCGGGCAAAGTGGAGGATCCGCGTGGCGAGAGCGGAGCCCGGGAATCCAACGTGGACGTGCGCATTATCACGGGCCCGGGCGGCCCAGGCCCCCGGCCCAATGCGGCTCCCATCAAGGGCTCCGTCACCTTGATGCCCGTGGACGGTAGGGGGATGCTGGCGTCCCGGGCGGGCGAAGTGAACGCCCAGGACGGGACGTTCCGGGTTTCGGGCCTGGCACCGGGCCGGTGGCGGGTAAGCTATCAGTCGTACCAGGGGCCGTCATGGGTAGAGAGCGTGCAGTATGGCGATGCTCCGGCGCAGGATCAGCAGATCGAGGTAGGTCAGGGAGCGGCGGGCGTGCTGCGCCTGGTTCTTGGAGGCAAACCGCCTACCGTGAAATTCGAGTGGAAGGATCCGCCGCCGGCGTCAGCCAGAGGCACTTGGATGATTCAGGCGGTGCCGGTGGTGCGGGGAGCCGGCGGCAACCAGACGTTCGTCAGCAGCGGCCTGCCGGGCCAGCCCATTGCGGCGAGTTCGCTGGCGCCGGGCCGGTACTATTTCCTGGCACTGGAGCAGTCGTATGGGGGCATGGTGAACGAACGGGCTTTGGAATTGCTGATCCGCCAGGTGGAACCCACGGAAATTCTCGCCGGCAGCGAGCAGACGGTTGCAGTGAAGTGCCTGTCGCCGGGGGATGTGCAGCGCGTGGTAGCGGAGTTCCTGGCTGGGGAAACGAGGTTGGAGCAGTAAGACCGGCCTGTCTCGGAGATCCGCCCGCTTCCGGAATCGTGCCGGCGGTGTCATAGTAATTGCGTGAGTAATTGGACCGGAACGCAACCAAATGGTCCGGTATAAGCGTCTCGTTAGCACATTAATCCTGGCCCTCGGCACCGCCGCTGCTCAACCGGAGCGGAACAGTTCCATTGCGGGACAGGTAGTGAATGCCACCACCGGCGCGCCGCTGAATCGGGCCTCGGTGGAGATTATGGTCGAGGGCCGGCCCGATATTCGCGGCATCGCACCCACCACCGCCGACGGCAATTTCCTGCTGCGAGCGTTGCCCGCGGGCCGGTACCTGATCAATGTCGGAAAGCCCGGCTATTCGGATTCGAGCTACGGAGCCAGTTATCCCGGCGCGCCCGGACAGGTCATCACGCTCGGCTCGAACGAGAATAAGTCCGGCCTGATGGTCCGGCTGGCGCGTCTGGGGTCGATCAGCGGCACGGTCCTAGGCGCTTCCGGCACGATCGCCCGCGGATCGTACGTCAGCGTATTCCGCAGGGAATTCCCGCGCGGCAAGCCGGGCTGGACCCAGGCCGGCGGCACCACGATCGACGATCGCGGCCAGTATCACGTCGGCAATCTCCGTCCGGGCCGCTACATTGCGGCGGCATATCAGGTGAATCTGCCGGTGATTCGCAGGGGCCCACCCCGCTCTCCTCAGGAGAGCGAGCAGAAGGCGGTGCCGGCCCTGACTTACTATCCCTCCACTGTGATTCAACAGGAAGCGATGCCGATCGATCTCGGCTCCGGCGAGGCACGCCGCGATATCGACATCTCGGTTCAGGAGATGGCCCCGGTCCGTGTCAGCATCGGAATCCAACTGCCGCCCGGAGTGACCTCGCAGCCCAGCCAGCCTGAGACCGGGCCGCCGCGTGGCCTGCTCCGGGCGCCTGTCTGGATTCGAAGCGAAGGCGGGGGCCCAGGGGCCCCCATGCACGCGATCACGGCTACCATGGACGGGCAAGTGGAGTACCAGCCGATCAACCCCGGCCGGTATATCCTGGCCAGTTCGCTGGAGGTCGATGGTAAGTGCTACGGAGCACGCAAGGAGATTACGCTGTCCGGGGGTTCCGTCGACACTCAGCTCTCCTACACCCCGTGTATCCAGCTCAGCGGCCATCTCCGCATCACTGGCCCCGGCCCGGGCCCGCTGTCCGGCAGGCAGGTCATGCTGAGCTCCGGCGAGAGCCTGCCCATCGACAGGAAGCGCGCCGAGGTCCAGGCCGACGGCTCCTTTGTCGTGAAGGATGTCCCACCCGGTATCTGGGATATCTCGCCGGGCTCCATTCCCAGCGGTGGTTATTTGAAGTCCATGAAGCTGGGCCAGACCGACGTGCTGACCAACGGTATGGTCATTGCGCCGGATACCAAAGATTCGCTGGAGATCGTCATCAGCACGCGGGCGGCCCAGCTCCGCGGCCATGTGGAAAACAGCTTCGCCAGTATCGTACTGGCAGCTCCGCAAGGTGAAAGGGCGAGCGTACCGTCGTTCTACCTGCCGGCCGGCGTGGATGAGAACGGAGACTTCCAGTTCCGAAATCTCGCTCCGGGCTCCTACCGGATTTACGCGTTCGAAGCCATGCAGCCGGGCGCCTGGCGCGATCCGGAGTTCCTGAAGAACTATGCCGGTCTGGGCACGCCCGTTGAGCTGGCAGAAGGCCCGGGCCCGGAGATCAAGGTGACCGCAATCCCGGGCGCTCCAGCAAGGAAGAGCCAGTAACATGCGCTGTCTGTTATTTGCCCTCTGGCTCTGTCTCCCCTGCCCCGCACAGATTCAGGGAATGGGCGGCGATCGGGCGGGCCGGCAGCAGCAACCGCCCGGCTCGATCAGCGGCAGCGTGGTGGACGCGGCGAAGGGAGAACCGGTCACGGAAGCAACGGTGACAGCGCAGGCAATCGGTCCCGGCGGGATGGCCTCGGTACGCGTGGATCGGGCCGGACAGTTTTCGGCCGAAAATCTGCAACCGGGTCAATACTACGTTCAGGCCAGCCATCAGTCATATCCCGGCCCGCTAGGCCTGCCTCAAGCCGGAGTCACGGTGGAGGTGGAGCCGGGCAAAGCAACCACCGGCATTGTGGTGAAACTGGCGCCGGCGGGCACGATCTCCGGCCGCATTCTGAGCGACGATGGTGAGCCGCTGCCGAACTGCGGAGTCTTCCTCTCGGCTGCGCCGATCGGTTCGCTTCCAGTCCGCCAGAACAACTACGCGCAATCGAACGAAGATGGCGAATTCCGCATCGCACCGGTCGCACCCGATCGTTACCTGCTCACCGCCCGGTGCTCACAAGCCCTGCCCGTCGAGCGTTTGCTGGACGTTGTAGGCCCCGGTGGTGTAGAGCCTGGTGCCGGCTGGCAGCCTCTCTATTACCCCGATAGCCCCACAGCGGCAGGCGCGTCGACGATCCAGGTCGCCGGGGGGGCCAATGTGGAAGTTGAGCTGCGCATGAAACCTCAGCTGGTCACCACGGTTACGGGGGTCTTGACCGCCCCCGACGGGTCGCCGCCGGCTGACGGTTACCACGTCATGCTTTACCCGGAGGAGGGCACCGTCGATGGCAGTTCCAACTTCAGTTCGGCGGCGGTTGGGAGGTCCGGACAGTTCCGCATTCCGATGGTTCCTGCCGGCTCCTATCGCTTCAAAGTGATCCCTCTCAACCGCGGATCCCAGCCAGCCTGGTATGCCAGCCAGCGGATGACGGTGGGGCAAACGGCGCCACCTCCGGTCACGCTCCAATTGCAGGCAACCGTCACGCTCACGGGCAAGGTGGAGGAGCCATCTTCCGGAGAAGCCGCCGGCGGACCACTAGCGGTGCGCACCAGAGTGGGCCCAATGGGAGGACCTTCTGGCCAGCAGCCAATCAAGGGCTCTCTCATCCTCAGCGAGGCGAGCCCCAGCCAGAACACGGAATCGCGCAACGCCCAGGTGAATGCCCTGGATGGCACTTTTCGGCTGGAGGGCATTACGCCGGGCCGCTGGCGTGTGCAATACCAGTCGTACCGGTCGCCCGCCTGGCTCGAATCCGTGCAATATGGCGACACACCGGTGGAAGGTGACGTCATCGAAGTGGCCCAGGGCTCAACAGGCACCCTGGTACTCAAGACGGGGAGCAAGGCCCCGGAGGTCCACTATGATCTGAAGGGGACGCCGCTCCAAACCAAGTCCTACTGGATGCTTCAGGCGGTGCCGGTGGACAGTACCGGGCTCAGGAGCGTCAACATCCTCGGCGTCGTCATTCCGGGACAACCGCTCCAGGCGCGGCCGCTCGGTCCTGGCCGCTACTCCTTCTTCGCGGTGGAGCAGGGCGTGGGGGGAGGAATGGTCAATGACCGGGTAATGGAACTGCTGCGCCGGGAAGTGCAGCCGATAGAGATCTCCGGCGGACCGGAGCAGACGGTCTCGATCCGATGCTTCCCGAAGGACGAAATACTCAAAATCGTGGCGAATTTTGTGGCTGGAGAAGCACGGCCAGACAGGTAATTCCAGTTGTTCTGAGAATGGCGGCCTGGGGAACACGCGCAGTTCGCCGGTGAGGCAGACATGATCCACAATCAAACCGCCGCTGTCCTGTTCGCCCTGGCCACGGCCACGACGCTCGCCCAGCCGGAGCGCACCAGCAGCATCGCCGGTCAAGTGTTGAACTCAAACACCGGCGCTCCCTTGCGCCGGGCGGCCGTGACCATCCTGCTTGACGGCCGGGACGATATGCGCGGCATGGCTCCGACCGATGCCGACGGCCACTTCCTGCTGCGGCTGCTGCCGGCAGGCCGCTACCGGATCGAAGTTTCCAAGCCAGGGTATGCGTCGATGAACTACGGGGCCAGATTCCCGACTGCTCCCGGCCAGATCATTACGCTGGGGCCGAATGAGAACAAGTCGGGCCTGGTGATTCGCCTGCCGCAACTTGGATCGATCAGCGGCACCGTGCTGGCAGTGGGCGGAGCCCCGGCGTTCGGGGCTTTCGTACAGTCCTATGTCAGGGCGTACTCGGGCGGCAAGCCGGTCTGGGTCCCTGCCAGGCCGGACTACGCGGACGGCCGCGGCCGCTACCGAATCCATCACTTGAGCCCTGGGCAATATATCGTCCGGGCCACGCAACCCATCACTCCTGGACAGAGGTCCATCAAGGAGGCAAGTCCTTCAGAGAAGCCCGCAGGACAGTTGGAGCCGGCCCCCACTTATTACCCCGCTGCCGTTGCGGAAGGCAAAGCCGTACCGGTGGAACTCGGGCCCGGCGGAGCCATCGCGAACGTGGATATCGCCATCCAGGAGATGATGCCCATTCGTCTGGCGGTCAAGGCGCAATTACCCGCCGCAGCGCCCACAGGAGATGAACCGAACAACCCGGGACAGGGTCCGCCGCCCTATCTGATTGTCTGGATCAATCCGGCCGAGGGCGCCAGCGATTTTCTCCAGCAGTCCTTCGCGTTGAGCACTGACCGCCATTCCGAGTCGCGCGCACTGCAACCGGGCCGCTACATCCTCTCCGGCATGGGCAGGGTGGAAGGCAGACTCCATTTCGCCCGGCAGGAGGTGAATCTCAACGGAGGGACAGTCGAAATCACTCTGCCGTTCACGCCGGGCGAGGAGTTGAGAGGCCGCATCCGGATCTCCGGTCCGTCACAGGACCCGCTCACCAAGTTCCAGGTTCGCCTGCGATCCGCCGAGAACATGTTCATCCGCCTGAGTTCAGCGCGCGTCCAACCCGATGGATCGTTCGTCATCCCTGGTGTACCACCTGGTTTTTGGAATGTGTCGGTCGAACCAATGCCGAAAGGCGCATACCTCCAGTCGGTGCGGTTCGGCGATCAGGACGCCCTCGCCGCCGGGACTCTGACGACCAGTTCGCCTCTCGAGTCACTGGAGATCGTGATCAGCCTACGGGGCGCGGAAGTTCGCGGCCAGATCACGGAGGGGGTAGCAACTGTCGTGCTCGCGGCGCCGCAAGGCGAAAGGGCTTCCCGCCTCGGTCTCTATGCCACTTCCGGAGTGGATGAAAACGGCCGATTCGAATTCACTGGCCTGACGCCAGGCGCTTACAGGTTTTATGCCTTTGAGGAACTGGCGCCGCAGGCCTGGGCCGACCCGGCGTTCCTCAGGAATTACCCGGATAGCGGCACGCTGGTCGAACTGCAGGAGGGGCCGGCGGAGGAAATCCAGCTCAAGGCGATTCCCGGCACGAGCGGCAGAAAGGGCGGACGCTGAGATGAACACAGCCCTCTTTCTGACCCCGCTCATCCTGTTCTGCCTGAGTGCACAACCTCCGAGCCAACAAGAGACGACTGCACAGGCGCCACCTCGTTCGGAACGCACACTCTCCGGCCGAGTCGTCCAAGCTGCGTCGGGTGAACCTGTAGCTGGAGCGCAGGTGATGATCATGCACCTTGGGCCGGCAGGCCGCGGAATAGGCGCCATCACTGGGGTGGACGGCCGGTTCTCGGCCATCGGACTGCAAGCCGGGTCGCACTACGTCCAAGCGACGCATCCGAACTTTCCGGGCCCCTTTGGACTCCCACAAGGCGGATCGTACATTGACGTGCAATCGGGCAGGCAGGCCGGGGAGGTCGTCATCAAACTCCTGCCTGCCGGCGTTGTCTCGGGAAAGGTTCTGGATGACGGAGGGGAGCCCGTTTCGGACTGCACAATCAGCCTTTTCACCGCTCGGATTGGCAACTCACTCAGCCACGCCGGCGTCTCCGGCTTCACAGATGACCAGGGTGACTTCCGGCTGGAGCCTATCGCCCCCGATCGCTACGTGCTGTTCGCCAAGTGCGCGGAGGACCTGCCGGCGGAGCAGATCCTGGATAGTAACCACCTTCGCGGTTTTGAGACGACCCAAACCTGGCAGAGCCTCTTCTATCCGAACAGTCCCACCTTCGGCGGCGCGACAGAGATTGGAGTCGCAGCGGGCGCGGAAGTTCAGCTGGAACTTCATCTGAAGCCGCAAGGCGTCCGGACTCTGCGAGGGGTGTTGACTGGCTTGGTGGGGAACGTCCCGAAAAGGGCCGCCCAAGTGTATCTGGCGCGCACCGGCACCGGAAGCGACCCGACGCGATATGAGAGCGAGTCTGTCAATCAGGAAGACAACTCGTTCCGGTTCGGATCCGTCGAACCGGGCGCCTACCTGCTCTCGGTATTGTCGTGGGATGCCGCCTCGGAGGTCAGGTACTGGGCGCAGGCACCGGTCACGGTGGGAGACGCAGAACCGCCGCGGGTCGTACTCCCCTTGCAGCCGTTGTCTCTCTTGACGGGCAAGGTGGAATCGCGGCGCAGTGAGGAGGCGCCGTCCACACCCGGGACTCCTTCGCCTGGCGCGGCGAGCGGACCGGCATCAGCAGGAGACGAACAGTTTCCGGGCATCGTGATCCTGACGCCCTCTCCGAGGGCCGACCAGGTCAGCGATCAACATGCAATCGTCAATAGAAAGGACGGGAGTTTTCGATTCCTCGGGGTCACACCGGGCCGCTGGAAGGTCCAATACCATTCGCGGCGGCAGCCTGCGTGGATCGAATCCGTCCAATATGGCGAAAGCGCCCAGGAAAATGGGGAGATTGAGGTGACGCCCGGGGCAGTCCCTCCGCTCCACCTTCGGCTCAGCAGTGAATTCGCGAGGCCGCGTCTCGAGCTGAAGATCCCTTCGAACGCAGCCCGATCCTACTGGGTGGTATACGCGGTGCCGGTAAAGCGCCAGAGACTGGACGCGCCCGTGGTGGCGGCCGTGGGCTATCCAGAGAGCCTCACCGCCGTCACTAGTTTGCCGCCAGACCAGTACTCCTTCTTCGCCGTCCCGCGCACCGCCGGAGGAGGCACATTCAACGAACGCTTCGCCGAATTGATGAGCCGGCAGGTGGCACCGGTAGAGATCTTCGCAAAGAGAGAAACCACAGTGGAGGTGCGTTGTTTTCTCCCGGAGGAAGTCGAGCGGATCATCGCGGCGTATATGAATGGAGATGCGCGGTGACAGGATGGTCCGTTTCGAGGTGAAATCAGAGAACACAATTGGCCGTTGTTCGCGTCACAGCAAGTGGTGATCAATCGACATCGGAGGCTGGCCAAGCTCCGTGAACCTGTGCCGCTGCACTCTGGATGGTGCTATCGGGCACACCCGTCGCCGCCGAAACGAACGAACCCCGTCGCAGGTCGCGTTGTCAACGCCGTCACAGGAGGAGGGCGGCTTAGTGTCGAGCCTTGGTTCCGCCACATGGGCGACGGCCCTGGCCACCGCCCCGCCCCAGCGCACCAGTTCCATCGCCGGCCAGGACGTCGATGCGATGACCGGAGCACCCCTGGCCGAGCCGCAATCGCCATCATTCTCGACAACCGCCGCGACGTGCGCGGCATTGTGCCAACCCGTGGCGATGGTTATCGCCCCTTGCAGATTCTTCGCGTCGTGTCATAGTGAATCATTGAGAATTCCAGCCGGAGCGCTTCGAAATGGTCCGGTATAAACATATCGTTTTTGTCCTAATTCTCGGAATGGGCCGGAGCTTCGCCCAATCGGAACGCAGCAGCTCGATTGCGGGCCGCGTTGTCAACTCCGTTACAGGCGCGCCGCTGCACCGCGCCACGGTCGAAATCACCCTGGAAGGCCGTGACGATGTCCGCGGCCAGGCTGGCACGGAAGGTGACGGCCAGTTCGTTCTCCGGGCGCTCCCCGCCGGCCGCTACCGCATCACCGTCACCCGGCCCGGTTATGCCCCAATGAACTATGGAGCCCGCAGGCCCAACGCGCCGGGCCAGATCATCACGCTGGGGGCGAATGAGAACAAGTCCGGGCTGATCGTCCGGATGCCTGCACTCGGGGCAGTGAGAGGGACGATCACCGGGCTGCCGGTGGCTGCGAAGCACCCACGCGTCGTGGCTCGGCTCGTCGAGGGCACCACCAAATACAACTTCGGGCGAGGCGGAACCGTGGACCGATCCGGCGAGTACCACATTGATGGCTTGATCCCTGGCCGCTACCGTCTTTCGGTGGGCTACTCGGCCGTGCCGCGTCGAGAACTGTTTCCAGCAGACGCCAATATCGACCTCAATCGTCGTTATACCTGCTACTATCCTTCCACTCTCAATCCGCACGAGGCGGTGCTCGTCGAAATCAAGCCGGGCGACGAACTCACGGGCTTCAATGTTGTCGTGCAAGAGCCGGCCGAGGCCATTCTGGGCATCCATATCCTGTGGCCGAAGGATGTTGCCATCCCAAAACCTGCTCCGGGCGCGATCCCTACTATCCTCAGCCTCCAAACGCTGCCCTCCGGAACTCTTCAGGACCTTTATGTCGGCGGCCAAGTCATAGTAGCCGGGGATGAGCGGCCCCTGTATCGGAACCTGGTCCCTGGGCGCTACATTTTGAGCGGCACTGCGCAACTGCAAGGCCGGTGTTACTCCACGCGCGAGGAAGTCAGCGTCACGGCGGGGACTCCAATTGTGGAACTGCCGCTCCGGCCCTGTACCGACGTCCGTGGCCGCGTAGGCATCTCCGGAGCCTCCATGTTGCCGGCCAACCTCACGGTCACTCTCCGATCACTGGAATCCGCACCGGTAAATCTGGACCGTTCTCCTCTCCAGCCCGACGGCTCGTTCGTCATCCCCGGGGTGCCCGCCGGTCTCTGGTCCCTCACCCTCAGCGCCATTCCACCTGCCGGCTACTTGAAATCCGTAATGTTGGGCACACTCGACGTGCTCGACCAACCCATCCTCATCACCTCAGCGACTGTGTCTCGCCTCGACATCCTCATCGGCGCGAATGGAGCCGAGATCAGTGGCCGTGTGGAGGAGGGAGTGGCCACCATGATCCTTGCGGAGGCGGAGGATGCCGCTGTCTCCACGCCCGGCCGTTACGCCACCACCAGCGTCGACGAGCAAGGCAACTTCCGTCTGGCGGGGCTTCGTCCCGGCGCTTACCGCATCTACGCCTTCGAGGACATCGAGCCGGGAGCCTGGCTCGACGCCAGCTTCCTGGCGGAATATCGAGACTCGGGCAAGGCTGTCCAATTGAAGGAAGGACCCGGGCCGCGGATTGCCCTCAAGGCCATACCCGGCGATCGTCCGCCAGCGAAGAAGGGGGCTCTTTGAAATGCAGCGCCGCTTTGCAGTTCTCTTCCTCGCTGTGCTGGGCGCAATGGCGCAGAAATCGCCCGGGAAGCTTTCTGGAGTGGTTCTCGATGCGGCTGGAGTACCTGTCGATGATGCGCGCCTGCACCTGGTGGACCAGGACGGGAGGGGTGTGGATCTCTTCCGCTCCACCGGAGCGAATGGGCAGTTCCAATTCTCCGACGTGAATCCTGGACGCTACTTTATGACGGTCTCCCACTACCAGTACCCTGGCCCGCTGGGTGGCCCGCAAATTGGGATGCGAGTGGAGATCAAGCCGGGCCAGGAAATGGAAGGGCTGAAGCTACGGTTCTCTCCGCCCACTGTCGTCTCTGGCAGGGTCGTGAACGATGAGGGCGAACCCGTCGGCGACTGCCAAGTGTTCATTTCACCGGTTGCGGAGCAGGAAGGCAGCACCAGCCGGGTGTACACGGGCACCACAAACGCCCGAGGCGTTTTTCACATTGATTCCGTGGCGCCCGATCGTTATGTCGCATTTGCGCGCTGCAACGCCATTCTGCCCACCGAGCACCTGCTCGATGTCGTCCCACGCTCCGGTTTTGAGGCCCGTTCCTCCTGGATGCCCGTGTACTATCCCGACAGCCACAATCGTTCCGGAGCTCTGCCATTCGCAGCCGCGCCAGGACTCGATCCTCAACTCGAGTTTCACCTGCGGGCTACCCCGGTCAACTCTCTCACCGGCCCACTCACCGCTGCGCCCGGGGTCACCTGGCAGGAGCCGGTATCGATGGAAATTTACCCTGCGGACGCCGGACCGGACCGCCGCTTCGCAACGCTATATGGAAGCTCCGAGGGACCTGCCGGCGCCTTCCGGATTCCCATGGTACCGCCCGGCAACTACCGCCTTGTCGCCACCACTCGAGAGCGCAATACTGACCCGCCCGCCACAGCCAGTTTCCCCTTGACGATCGGCAGTTCTGCCCCGCCGCCATTTCCGATCGTCCTGCGGCCGGGAATCCCCGTCAGCGGAAGCGCGGAGGACAGTGCGGGCAGCCGCCTCCTTCAGCCCGGCAGCAATGTTTCCTATATGGTCGAGAGCACTCCTGCCGGACCGGTGCGCCGCACTGTCGTCGCGCCTGTCGGAAATATCACCCTGGAGTCAGTTGACCCAGGCTCCGGGCTCTACGCTCCGTCTGCCGACATCGCCCCCGAGACCGGCCGGTTCACCCTTCCCGCCGTCCCAATCGGCCGCTGGCGCATCCGTTGCAGGTCGAACTACGATCTCAGCTACGTCGAAAGCGTGATTTTCGATGACAAGCGCGTGGAAGGTGCAGTCATTGAGATCACGGAAGCCCCGGCGCCAGCCCTCCGCATGCGCTTTGCACCAAAGCCGAACGTCAATTACAGACTGGAGAACCTGCCGGCCGGCAACGAGAGGAAGTGGATGGTGCTGGCCGTCCCGGAACAGCCGATGACGACGGAACAGGACGACAAGGTTGCCGAAGGGGATCCGGGTTCATTCGCATATACAAGCCGCATCGTTCCGGGCCGTTACCGCTTCGTAGCACTGGAATCGGACTTCGCCGGCACCCGAGACCGCGCCCCTCTGCTCCGCATCCTCACGCCCAAAGTCGACCCGATCGAGGTTCAGGCGTCAGGTCGCCAGTCCGTGTCCGTCCGATGTTTCACCAAGGCCGAAGTCGACAAGGCCATCCAAACCTACCTCTACGGAGACACCCCGCCCCCGTCAGCCCCATAATGGGCTAGTCATGCTACGCAACCTACTCGTCCTGACCGCCGCCCTCTGCGCCTCTGCCTTTGCCCAAGCCAACAAATCCGTCCTGCTGATTACCGACGCGGAAGGTGTCGCCGGCATCTGCCGCCAGGAACAGACCGAGCCCACCAACCCCGAACTTCAGAAACTCCTGTCCAACGAGATCAATGCCGCCGTCCGCGGCTTCCAACGAGCCGGCGCTACGGAAATCGTCGTCTGGGACGGTCACGACGGCAGCCGCACCCTCTCCGCCCTCACCATCAACGCGCCCGCCAAGCTCGTCATCGGAGCTCTCGGCCCGCGCATGCTCATGGAACGCGGCTTCAGCGCGGTCGCCTTCATCGGCCAGCACGCCCGCGCGAATCGCGAACGCGCCGTCATGGCCCACAGCTACAGCTCTCTCGGGATTCAGAAACTGCTCATGAACGGCAAGGAGGTGGGCGAGATCGAGACGCGCGCCGCGCTCGCCGGCTGGTTCAAAGCACCCGTCATCCTGCTCACCGGAGACAGAGCCGCCACCGATGACCTGCGCGCCATCGTCCCGCAGGCCGTCACCGTCTCCGTCAAGGAGGGCGTCGGCTACTACGCCTGCATCTCCGACAACGCCGCGACCGCCGCAACCAACATCGAAGCCGGCGCCTACGAAGCCTGGGGCAAACTCAGCCAGATCCCGCCCTACCGCATCGACGGACCTGTCGAGATCATCCAGGAATCCACCACACGCTCCACGCCGTCGCCCGACGCCGTACTCCCCTCCGGCGTCGAGCGCATCGGCCCGCGCACCACGCGCTTCCGCGGTAAGGACTTCCTGGAGACCTGGACCCTCTGGGCCGGCCGCTAGTTCTTCGCCGGTTTCAGTTCCGACACGACCCCATCCACGACACGCACCGTGCCCACCGCCACGCCATGGTTGGAGTAGCTGAGGATCTCCGTCAGATGCCCCTCCTCGGGCAGGCTGATCTTGTAGGAGGCCTTCCCCAACCGTTCCACCAGCTCGCTCTTCGTCGTGCCCGTGGTGAGCTTCGCGAACTCCTGCGGAGTGGCCACGACTCGCGGCGGCGGAGCGACCGACTTCCGCGCGGTGACCGGTCGGGCGGCCGGCTCCGAGGCAGTGCCGGCCGCTGTCTTCCTGCGTGTCCCTTTAGTACGCCGCGAACCCGCCGCCGGCGCAGAGGCAGCCGGGGCAGCCTCCGCCGGTTGGGTGCTGTCCGGTGGCTTGACGCTAGCCCCGGTTTCCGTCTTCTCCGCCGCGCTGGCCACCGTCGCCACACGGCCGAACACCTTGTCCAGCCCGTTGCTGATCGCCTTGCCGCCCACGCTCCCGGCCGTTCCCACGGCTGCGGCCGCGCTGTGTTCCACCATCGCCTGAGCAAAGCAGCAACTCGCCGCGGCGCACAGCAGAGTCATTCGCAGGACTGGATTCTTCATGCGTACCTCTTATGGAAGATCCTAACGGGCGCGCCGTGTGCGAGCCATCGTAGAACTCCCTTAGTACCCCGCTGGAAATTGCCCGGTCTTTCTCCTACACAACCGTAGCCGCACCCACCAGAAACGCTTGGGCCGGCCCCAAGGCATCTGATACTGTGGCTCCACGGGACCTGATTTCCAGACCCGAATACACGCAAAGCCGGAGGCTCGACAGAGGTACCCATGGCGACCACCCGCAGGACTTTCCTAGGAACCACCGCGCTCGCACCTTCCGCACTGGCCGCAAGCCAGCCACAGGCGCCCTCCGCCGCGCCGCTCGACACCCTGGCCATCGCGGGCCGCCATCCTTTCGTCCGCACCCAACCCACACCCACCTTCTTTGAAGGACTCCTGCTGGGCAACGGAGACATCGGCGTCTGCCTCACCGTCCGCCCCGACGCTCTCGGCCTCCATATCGGCAAGAACGATGCCTGGGACATTCGCGTCAGCGACGAGCACGTACCCCACATCAAAACCTTCCAGCAGGTGCTCGACCTGTGGAAGCGCGCCGGCGACGAGGCCAAACGGCAGGGCAAGCCGGAGATGACGTTCCTGGAGTCGAAGATCGACTTCTTCCGCGAGTACTCCGACCTCATGCAGTCGTCCTACCGCAAGCCCTGGCCGCGCCCCTGGCCGTGCGGCACGGTGTGGCTGCATTGGGATTCACGCATGGTGCGGGTCGTCCGGCAGGAACTCGATATTGCCACGGGAGCGGCGACGCTCACCTTCGAGCAAGACGACCTGCGCGGCACAGTGCGCCCGTTCCATCTCACCTGCTTCGTGAGCCGCGAAAACGGCCATGTCAGCGTGTCGAGCGACGGCCCGGTGCCGGTCCTGTCCGTTGCCTATCAGGCCAACTGGGATGATCAGGCGAAATTGCCGGAGCCAAAGTTATGGGCGGAGGGCAGCCGCTTCTCGGGCTATCAGCTTTTCCCCACCACCGCGCCGACCGAGGCCGTCCCGCATCCGCCTGCTTCGCCCAAAGACACCAGTTTCTCCCTGCACGGAGTCCTGGCCGGCCAGTGGACCGTCCAGCCCGAGGATCCGAAGCGGCACCGGGTCCTGCTGGCCTCGTCCGCGGCCCAACCCTTCCGTCTCGACCTGACACTCTTCACCCCGCGCGATCACGGGAACGCGGAAGCCCACGCCCGCGACGAAGCGGCCCGCCTGGCCGCTCTGCCGGCCGCCACCCTGCGCGCCGAGTCCGCCAGGCAGTGGGCCGCGTTCTGGAACCGCTCCGCCGTCGAGTTCCAGGACAAGGACCTGGAACGCACCTGGTATCAGAATCAGTACGTTCTCGCCTGCTGCCTGAAGCCCGGCAAGATCGCGCCCGGCCTCTTCGGCAATTGGAGCAGCGGCCGCATCGGCACGGCCTGGCATGGCGATTACCACATGAACTACAACACCCAGCAGGTGTGGTGGGGTGTTTTCTCCAGCAATCACGTGGAGCAGCACGAGCCCTACACCCGCCTGGTGGAATCGCTCATGCCGATGGCCGAGTGGAACGCCCGTGTGCAATTCGGTCTGCCCGGAGCCTACTTCCCCCACTCCGCGTATCCCGTACCCAGTGCCGCCAACCCCTACCCTGCCCCACCCTGGGGCTATGAGATCTGCGAGACGCCCTGGACCGTCCAGAGCCTGTGGTGGCAATACCTCTACACGCTCGACGAGGAGTACCTGCGCCGCGTCTATCCCATGCTGCGCGCGGCGGCCGATTTCCTGGTGGCCTTTGTAAAGAAGGGCGACGACGGCAAGTATCACATCGCGCCCACGGTCTCGCCGGAAAACTGGGGCGCCACGGTCGACTTCCGCCTCAATCGCGACTGCATTATCGACATCGCGCTTACCGCGTTCCTGCTCGATGCCGTCCACGAAGCCGCGACGCGCCTGAACATGGATCGTGATCAACTGGCACGGTGGAAGGAGGTGCGCCAGAACCTGGCGCCCTATCCCGATGTGCAAGGTCCGTACGGCCGGGTGTGGCTCGATGTGCTCGATGCGCCGCCCGAATACGTCTACAACGTGCCCGTCACCCTCGCCCCCGTCTTCCCCGCAGAACAGGTAGGCCTCGACCTCCGCCGCGATCAACTCGAGATCGCGCGCCGCACGGCCCGCACGGTCCGATTGGAAGGCGGCAACGACCTGGTCTGGCAGCCGCTGGCACGCGCTCGCCTGGGTATGCTCGATCTCGACTGGTTCAAGCGCGAAGTCCGTTATTGCACTACTCCGCTGGGCATCGCCAATGATCGCCTGCGCCAGACCGGTGGCCGCTATCGCGATGAAACGAACTACGACTACATGATGGAGATGGGTGTATGGACGGAGAACCTCTCCCTGCCCGCGGTGTTGAACGAGTGCCTGCTACAGAGCTACAGCGGGGTGATCCGGCTGTTCCCGAATACGCAGAACCTCGGCCCGGCAAGTTTCCGGGACCTGCGCGCGGCCGGAGCGTTCCTGGTTTCCGCCGCATGGAATGGGTCGCGGGTGACGGCGCTGAGCATTAAGAGTGAGAAGGGCACCAAGGTGCGGCTTGTGAATCCGTGGCCTTCCGGCAAGGTGCAAGTTCTGCAGCAATCAGCCGGGAAGCCGTGGCCCCACAAGATGGACGGAGAAATCCTGGAGTTCGAGACCGGGCCGGGCGAGGTGTATTCACTTCGTGGGTAATGTCGTCTGACACTCACCTGGTCATATGCTATGACATATCACTTACACATGATGATATGTGATTGTATATTTCCTGATTGACTGCACTTGACATTTGATATGCAATAATATATGATGTCAGTAGATCCATATGCTATCGCATATTGCACCGCGGCGACTCGAAGGGCTTCCTGAAGCAATGCGGCATACCCTCGTCGCGGCTCGCCGCGCTCGCAAGTGGAGCCAACTCGAACTCGGTCGTCGTGTTGGCCTCCCTCAGGTCCACATCTCCGCCATCGAGTCTGGTAAGGTGACACCTCGTTTCAACACCTTACTCGACCTTGTCCGAGTCCTCAATTTCGACCTCCTGCTTGTTCCCAGGTCATTGGTCCCCGCCGTCCAATCTCTGGCCCGCGAATACGAGCAGCCCGCCACCGAAGACGACCGCCCACTATACGCCACGGATCCAGACGAAGAGGCGAGCGATGACGCCTGACCTAGAGCGCACACGTGCCCTCGGCGTCTACCTACACGAGCGTTTGGTAGGCGTAGTCACCCGACTGACGGGCGACGAACACCTCTTCACCTTCGAACAAGACTATGTAAACGATCCAAGTCGCGCCACGCTCAGCCTGGGCTTCAAGACCACGAGCGGTGAACTGATTACCCGGGCCCGCCCGACTCGCCGCCGCTTGCCGCCCTTCTTCGCAAACCTGCTGCCGGAGGGGCACCTGCGGACTTACCTCGCGACCAAGGCGGACGTAAATCCAGAACGCGAGTTCTACCTGATGGCAGTGTTGGGTGCTGACCTGAGCGGGGCCGTTGTGATCCGCCCCATCGACAGTGTCGAACCAGCGCCGCTTGCTGTCGAAGTGGGCCCGATAACACGACCGCCGAAAACAGGAGTCCTTCGCTTTTCGCTGGCCGGCGTGCAACTGAAGTTCTCGGCCATCCTGGAAGCCGCAGGCGGCCTGACCATTCCGGCGCAAGGCGTGGGTGGCAATTGGATCGTGAAACTGCCCTCCACCCATTTCTCCTCGGTCCCGGAGAACGAGTTCGTGATGTTGGAACTGGCACGTGCCATCGGCATCCCGGTACCAGCCATACGACTGCTGCCGGTCGGGGAGATCGGTGGACTACCGGCAGATGCCGCACGCCTGCCCGGCCAGGCCCTCGCGGTCCAGCGTTTCGATCGGAGTGAGGACGGCCGCCGCATCCACATGGAAGACTTCGCCCAGGTCTTCGGACAGTTCCCCGAGGACAAGTACAAGCACCGCAGCTATGCCAACATCGCCGCAGTAATCCGCGCCGAAACAGCGAGTGACGAGATCGACGATTTCCTGCGGCGCCTTGTCTTCTCAGTCCTCATCGGCAACGGCGACATGCACCTCAAGAACTGGTCTCTGCTCTACCTGGATGGCCACACTCCCACGCTGGCGCCCGCCTACGATTACGTGGCTACCCTGCCCTACCTGCGAGAGGACCAACTGGCCTTGTCATTTGGCGGCAGCCGGAGCCTGCAGGAAATCTCGGTCGATCAGGTCCGCCGCTTCGCCGATCGCGCCGGCCTCGCAATGGCGCCAGCTTGGGAGACCGTGCGTAGAACGGCAGACCTGACAGCCCGCACCTGGAAAGACCTGCCGCAGAAGGACCTGCTGCCGCCCGAACTGCGCTTGCACATCGGCGCGCAGATCCGCAGGGTCGCCGCGACCATCGCCAAGGCTTGAGCCGGCCGAACGGCTCAACGCGACAACACCACCAATTCGTAATCCGCCAATCGAGGCACGGTGAACCGCGTGTACCCTTCCGCCACGGACACCTTCAACTCACCCGCCCCGCGCACCATGCGGGCCTTCCGGAACACCCCTTCCACCGACACCTCGATGCCCTGCATGGGGATGGGTTCGAACGTGGCCGTCTGCGAGTGGCCGGACAAGTTGATCAGGTGCACCTGCATCTCCTGCTCCCGCGCCATGAGAGTCATCTCGACCAGCGGATGCGCGTTCGTCAGCAGTTGCCGCTTCGGCATCAACGCCGACACCAGATCCCTGAACAATCCGGCATGCGCGGGCAGGCTCAGGCGGTAGTACATCGCGCCGAGATTCCAGGGGAGCCACGTGATTCGGCCTCGCCCCACCGTGCGCGACCACACGGCAGGAGTATCCGTATCCTTCATATCCACATGGATCTTCTCCGGAGGCCCGATCATGGAAGGCGGCACGAGCGTCAGGGGCGCAGCCGCATCCGCCTCCAGTTGCGTAAAGCCCCCGTTCAGCATCAGCAGGTCGGTGGACTTCAGCGACGGGAACACACCGTGGTCGCGCACGCGCACGTACCCCTTCACCTCCGTCTGCGTTCCCACCACTTGCGCCGCTTCAAAATCAGGCGGCTTCGAGCTCACCAGCAGCAGGCGTCCGCCTTGTTCGACATACCGTTTCAACTGCGATGGCGCCCAGTCCGAAGCAATCACCAGGTCATATTCATGCGCGCCCATCCATTCCAGGTTGTTGGAAACCGCGAACGGAATATGTTCTTCGCTCAGCAGCCGGAAGAGACCGCGGTACGATGCATCCTCCGCGCTGTTCCGGCCGCTCTTCGTCAACAACAGGACCCGCGCCTCGCTATGCAGCCCGAGATATTCGCGCTCGTGGGCGGCCGCCCACTGGAATATCGGCCGCGCCGTCTCATACGCCTGCCGGTCCTGCAGATCGAGAGTCCCATTCACCTCGAAGGTCAGCGCTCCGCCATGCGCCAGCGCCTGCCACATACGCCGCGCGATCTCTCCCGGCGGCACCGTGGCGAACCGCCAGGCGTAGTCGACGAACTGCATGTTGAGATCGACGGCCATCTTGTCCGGCTGGCTGTTCCGCGCGCGGTTCACATTGTCGCTGGTCGCATACGGCCATAAAGGCAGCGGCCGGTTGATGGCCGTGTTCGACTCCGACATGATGCCGTCGGTGAACTCCTGCATGTAATTGAAATACCCGGCCCGTTCGCGCTTCTCGCCGATCAGCCGGCCGATCGCCTGCGACACCTCGCGTGCGCTCTTCTGCAGGAATTCCCGGTAAACCTCATCCGGCTTATCGGGAATTTCCCGGTGATATTCGTCCCGGTACTTCTTCCTGCACGCATCGCAGTGGCACAAGCCCACGTAGTTCCCGCTGTAGTCGGTCGACTGGTTGCCGAACATATTGAAGAACAGCCCGTCGACGTCGTACTTCTCCAGACCCTCGGTGAGGATCTTCATCACCTGGCCGCGATAGTAGCCGCCGTTGATGCAGGTGGAGTAGAGCCCGTTATAGATGACAGGATTGCCGTCGGCCTTCTTAAAGAACCACTCGGGATGCGCGTCGTAGACGGCCTTTTGCGTCTTGCTGAAGTCGTAGCGGCCCACTACGCGGATGTGGCGCGCATGCGCCTCGCGCAGAATATCCCCGAACATATCCTTACCTGGCGGCAGGTAGGCGCTGGGATAATGAAACTCGGTTTTCGTGGGGTAATACGCGCAGATCCCGCCCATGCCCATCAGCACGACGTTGGCCCGCATCCCGGCCAACTGCTCCGCCAGACGACGGGTGTCCATCGCCGCATCGGTCTCGCGGAGGTTGGTCTGGACCCAGCGGATGGGCTCGTTCATCCACCAGCCGGGCTGCCCGGTAGACACGGTACAGCACAGGCATACCAGGAGCGCGGCGCGAAGCATGCTCCCGAGCATATCTCAACGGGTCTCAGATTCGGGCAGGCCGGCCGGAGATTCACCAGCCACTCCGGCCGGCCTTTGGGGTCAAGCGTTGGAGGGAATTACCAGGACCAGCAGCGACAGGAGCGCTGCCAGAATGACGAACACGACAAAGGCCTCGCGGAGCCAGTCCGCGACCTGGGGGGTGTGATAGGTGCGCATGGGCCAAATCCTCCCGGAAGCATAGTAATGCCACCAGACGAAGGAATCAAGGATTTTCAGGCCGTGTTTTGTCGGATGGCGGAGGAAAGACTCCGCGGGCCCGCGCCAGGGGTCAGCGCGCCAGCCCCACCTTGACCGCATGGCTTTCGGCCAGCACCTTGCCAATCCAGACGTGCTGGGGCTCCAGCCGCACAATCGCGCGGGTAATCCTGTTCGGTTCCACGAAGATGGAGGACTGTCCGAAGCCTTCCGGACAATTGGCGACCATCGTGTACGGACCAGGCACCAGATCTTTCAACGAGAACCGGCCCCGGCGGTCCAGCCTCGCCTGATAGGCGATTTCGGGTTGTTTGATATTGGTCAGCTTGACCGTGCCTTCGGCGAAGACGCGGCGATCCTTCGCGACCACCGTGCCCTCCAGGCGTCCGATAGCCACCTCCAGGTGGATGGTGACTCCGCCCAGCGCCATCGGCTCCGGACTCACACGTTTGATCTCGATGGGGAACCGGAACTTCTCGCCCAGCTCGGCGCCCTCGCGGACCTGCAAGGCCACTTTGATCTTCCGTTTTTCCCCGGCTTTGAGGGTGATCTTTGAGTTCGCTTCCAACTCCTCAAGCGAAGCTTTGGCGAGACGGCCTTCCAGCCGTCCGACAGGCGTCACGGTAAACACAGCCGTTTGCCGCAATTGGTTGTTCACCACGAACACCTTCTCGATCACGAGCGGCTTGTGCTGCATCGAGAGCGGAGCGCAGTAGGCCGGGTCCATGTTGCGTTGTGCCTGGTTGTCGTCCAGCAGCATGTCCGTGCCGAACGGAGCGGCCGGGTCTCCAGCACAGGTTACCCGCGCCATGGCGCAGCGGTGGATCAGGGCGCTGGGGAAGTTCCAGTCCACCCAAGCATAATCGTGATGCCCCGGATTCACGTTCGCGACGGCCGGGTTGCCTACGACGCTTGTGCCTCCTCCGGCCCCGAACGACATCACCCGCAGCTCCACCGCGATGTTGCGGGCGGGCGCACAGCCGAAGTTATGGACCCGCGCTACCAGGCGGTTGGGCGTATCCGGATGGTAGTTGTCGCCCCAGAAGGCGGGATTCCCGGGGATCGTGTTCAGGTCAGTCGGTGTCGTCGCCGGATCGAGGAGAAAAATATCCGGGCTCTCCCACCAGTACGGCGAGGGGCTGTCCATGACGCGCAAATCCGGCTTGCCCCAGAAGAGGTTTGTGCCCACTCCGGCGGCGGAAATCCCATACTGCGGCGTCTCGATACCGCTGATGGTGGTGGAGTGGTGCGCGTACATCTCGGTCTGCACAAAGTTCCAGGCGTCGTCGGCGCAGATCATGCCGTCGCCGTTGGAATCGTGCCAGGTCAGTTCGCCGGCGGTGAAGCCCGGGAAATCGGCCGGGATGCTGGGCGGGAAGCCCCAGTTCAGTGCCGCGATCAGCGCGCCGGAGAAGTACCCGCCGGCCGAAGAGGCGCCGGAAGGATAGGCGTTCTGGCTGTCGCTGCACGCGGTCAGGATGGCGACGGAGCCGGGTCCGGTGGTGGTGAGGACATCCGTCACAAAGCCGCCGGAATAGCACTGGTTCATGGCAACGATCAGTTGCCCGCAGTGGATGTTGTCCAGCTTCTGCTTCATGCGGCTGCTGGGGTAGTGCTGGTTCCAGGTCGGGGCCATGCAGAGATAAGCCTGCCCCGCATCGGAGCCGCCATGGTCAAAGGTGTACAGGAACAGGTAGTCCTCCGCACCCAGCGCACGCAGACCGCCCGGTGCATAGGAGTCCAGCGCGGCATCCAGGCCGGCGATGGTGCCGGCATAGTCCACCGGCAAGTCACCCCAAATGCTGGGAGCGCCCATCGCGATGGTGATGTGGGCCGGATCGTAACCATAACGGTCGATCAGCAGGTCTCGCATTCTCACGAAGTCATTGTGGAAATCCGGCAGATTGTCCATGCCTGTGACAAAAAGCGCATAGCGATGCGCTGCCTGCGCGGAAGGCAAATCATAGGATGTCGTCCCATTGCTTTCCAGGACGTCTTCCAGCCGCAGCGGCGGCACCTCAAAAAAACCGGCGTCTTTGCTCCTTTTGAGGTGCGGCAGGTCTGGAATGTGAACCGCGACAATCTCGTCGGTGAATTCTGGATTTTCCAGTGGATATTTGCTCTGAATAACGCGCGTGGCGCCGGTCTCCACGTCGTGCAGTTCGTACCGCACGGGGTGCGTCCAGTAAGCGCCGGGCGCCTCGTCAATGATCACCAGGAACGATTCGGTGGACACTTCGTGCAGATCAGGTCCGATATGCAACAGCGTACGGGCCGGGACAGCACGCTCCACGAGATGGATAGTCTTTGTACGGAATTCGCGCGGTTCGCGAGCGACACGCGCGACGAGTTTACCGGTGAGTTCTTCCCGGGTGAGTCTCATGACCCTCTCCTCATGCTGTTAGTGACTTGGGGTGTGGCAGCGGCGCGGCAAGCTGCACGAGGGCGGGTTGAATTGGCTCGCTACGTCCGCCAATTTCGCACGGTCGCGGTAATAGTACGCTTCCTATTTGACGTGTTCAAGGGGAACAAAGAGCGTCGGCCGCCGCTTCAGCCGCGCAGCACGAACCGCAGGGGCAGGTGGGCATCCAGGCGAATACCGATTCGCGGAGTCACTTCAATTGCTTCGTGCTCGATGGGCGGACCCGACAGCACGCGAATAGGCCCTTTGGTCAGATCGCAGCCGTTCTGCTCCAGCGTAATGCCCAGGGATCGAGTGAGTTTGCCAGGCCCGTTGCCTGCCCCCTCCACCGAACGGATCAACACCCCGCCGGCCACGCCATCCGGTTCCGCCACGACGTTCAGGCAGTAGTACATCCCATAGATGAAGTAGACGTAAGCATGCCCGGGCGGACCGAAGATCACCTTGGTGCGCGGAGTGATGCCGCGGTGCGAATGCGCCGCGCGATCGCCCTCGCCGAGGTACGCTTCGACCTCCAGAATCCGGCCCCGGCGGCCGTTGAATTCCAGGATCTGGCCCAGCAGCGAGCGCGCCACCTCCACGGTGGGCCGTTCATAGAAGGAGCGAGGCAGGACTCGATGGTGCATATCAGGGCACGTCAGGGTACGCTAAGTACGAGGATAGCGAGGCGAAGGGGAAAGCTGAAAGTTGTTAGCTGAAGGCTGATAGCTCTCTGAACCACCCGAACCCTCTCCAACCGCCCCAGCACTATGCGCCTCTTCATCGGTCTCGACGTGCCCTACGAAATGCGGCGCAACCTCGAGCTGCTGCTGAAACTGCTGCAGCCGAAGGCGGATATCGCCTGGAGCCCGCTTTCCAACCTCCACATCACGACGAAGTTTGTCGGCATGTGGCCGGTGGAACGCCTGGATGAACTCAAGGACGCCATCCGTCAGGTACCGCGGCCTGGCGCGATGCAGATCGGGATCCGTGGCATCGGCTGGTTCCCGAATCCCCACCATCCCCATGTGCTTTACGCGGGGATCCAGGCGCCCGAGGCCCTACGTCAACTCGCCAGGGACTGCGATGCGGCCTGTACGGAAATCGGGGTGCCGCCGGAGATGAAGGACTTCCATCCGCACCTGACACTGGCGCGAATCAAATCCACCGTGGACCTCTTTCCTTTGAAGAAGGCGATCGCCGACCTGCCAAACTCCGACTTCGGCGCCTACACCGCCAAGGAGTTTCACCTCTATCAGAGCCGCCCCACCGCCACCGGTTCCATCTACACGAAGTTCGCGACGTATCCCCTGGAAGCCTCCCAAGAAGTATGATCACCCCTTTGCTGGTTCTGCTGGCCGCCTACCTGCTCGGCGGCGTTCCGTTTGGCTACATTCTCGTAAGGATTAAGACGGGTCAGGATGTCCGGTCGATGGGTAGCGGCAACATTGGAGCCACCAATGTCCTGCGCACCTCCGGCCGCGGCATCGGCATCCTTACTCTCTTATTGGATATCGGCAAGGGCTGGCTTTCTGTCTGGCTTATGAGCCACTTCACAGGCGGCAACCTGTCGTGGATGGCCGCGGCGGCGGTGGCCGTCGTCCTGGGGCACGCGTTCCCGGTCTTCCTGAAATTTCAAGGTGGCAAGGCGGTTGCCAGTTTCGCCGGCGCCGCGCTGGCTCTGGCTCCGGCCGCCTTGCTGGGCGTCATTATTGTCTTCGTCCTGGTGGTGGCAGTCACCCGGTTCATTTCGTTGGGGTCGATCCTGGGCGCCGCGCTGTTCCCGCTGGGCGTGTGGCTCATCTACCACCCGGAATGGCCCGTGATGCTGGCCGTCACCTTCTGCGGCGCGTTTGTCGTCTGGCGCCACAAGTCCAACATTCAGCGGCTGCGCGCCGGCACGGAGAATGTCTTCCGGTTTGGGGGTAAGAAGTAAGTGAAGGATCTGGCCGTCATCGGCGGGGGGAGCTGGGGTACGGCCCTGGCCATCGTTCTCGCGCCGCGTTTCGAGCGAGTCCGCCTGTGGGTGTATGAACAGGACCTGGCCGAGCGCATGCGCTCGTCGCGAAGAAACGACATCTACCTGCCCGACAGCACCTTGCCGGAGAACATCGAAGTCCTTTCCGATCTGCAGGCGAGTGCGGCGGAAGCCGAGGTGGTGCTGGGGGTCATGCCTTCCCACCATGCCCGCAAACTCTATGGACAACTGCTGCCGGTGCTGCATCCGGACATGCTGTTCGTCAGTGCCACCAAGGGATTGGAGAACGGTTCCCTGGCCCGCATCAGCGAAGTGATGCACGAGGAGATTGCGCCGCGCTTCACACCGCGCGTGGGAGTCCTCAGCGGACCTACTTTTGCCAAGGAAGTGGCCCGGGGCGAGCCCGCCGCCATTGTGATCGCATCCCACGACGCAGATCTTGCGAAAACCGTGCAGGTTGCCTTCTCAGGACCCACGCTGCGGCTGTATACGAATAGCGATCCAGTGGGGGTTGAGATTGGCGCGTCGCTCAAGAACGTGATCGCGATCGCCGCCGGCGTCTGCGCCGGACTCGGACTGGGCGCCAACACGATGGCTGCCCTCATCACCCGGGGTCTTGCGGAGATTACCCGGCTCTCCGTCGCAGCCGGTGGCGAGAGCCGGACGATGGCCGGGCTGGCCGGACTCGGGGATCTGGTGCTCACCTGCAACGGCGAACTCAGCCGAAATCGCACGGTTGGCTTCCAGTTGGGCCAAGGCCGGAAGCTGGACGAGATTCTCGGCGGGATGCGGATGGTGGCCGAAGGGGTCCAGACGACGTACGCCGCGATGGACTTATCCACCCGGCTGGGAGTGGAGCTTCCGATCACCCGCCAGATGCACGCTATCCTTCGGGAGGGTAAATCGCCCAGGGAAGGGCTGCGCGATCTGATGGATAGGTCGTTGAAGGAAGAGTAGGCGCCAAACCCGACGGGCCGATACTGAATTTCCGTTACCTGCTGTAAACCGGCTTCCGCCCGGCTGCGTCATCAGGTGCATGACCAGCGGGATCTCTCTGCAACCTTCCACTCCAGGGCGGGTTCAATCGGGTGTGGCGGTTGCGGCTGCGGTCGATCTTGACGCGGCACTGATGCTGCGCGTGCGGGACGGGGATCCTGCCTGCTTCGCGCAGTTGCTCGAGCGGCACCGGACTCCGGTCATCAACTTTCTTTTCCGCATGGTCCAGAACAAAGCCATCGCTGAGGAGTTGGCCCAGGAGGTTTTCCTCCGGGTCTACCGTTCGCGCCAGAGCTACGAAGCCTCCGCCAAATTCACAACCTGGTTGTTCCGTATCGCCACTAACCTGGCGTTCAACTGGCTGCGCGACGAGAAGAACCTCAAATCGCAGGACAGTCTTCAGGACGACAGCACATCCGGCGCGACTCGGAGAATCACGGACGGACAACCTAGCGTAGAATCCGTATTAGTTCATCAAGTCAAACTCCTTGAAGTGCGGGAAGCTATCGCTAAGCTACCTGCGAAGCAACGGGCTGCAATCTTGATGCATAAATACGAAGAGATGGAGTATGCTCAAATCGCGAAGGTGCTCTGTTGTTCGGAATCGGCGGTGAAATCGCTGTTGTTCCGGGCGTATGAGAGCCTGCGCGCGAGGCTGGCGCAGTACGCCTGAAGCGGAAATGACTCGTCGTCCCGGTTGCCCGTCAGAATCCGATCGCCACACCCAACTGCTGCTGGAGTACTGTGCCGGACGGCTGGACGAGTCGCAGAAAGTACTGCTTGAAGAACATCTCGCCAACTGCCTGCACTGCATGGAGTTCTGCGAGAAACAAAATGCGGTTTGGAAGGGCCTGGATGCCTGGGATGCCGGCCCTGTGGATACCGGGTTCGATGCCCGGCTGATGGCCCGCATCGAGGCGCGGCCCACCTGGCGCACGACGTTGCGGCGCTGGCTGGGTGAACTTTCCTGGAAGCCGGTGCTGCCCGCCGCGGCCGTGCTCGCCGCCTACTTCGTCGTGGTCACTCCTCAACCGCCGCCCCAGCAGCAGCTCGTGGCCGGGGCTGACGTCCAGGAGGTGGAGCAGACCTTGCAGGACCTGGAGATGCTGCAGCAGCTCAAGTTGAGTGTCAAATGAACACACTCAAAGCTCTGCATTTCCTCGCGTTAGCACTTGCCTGCAGACCCTTGTTCGCGCTCGCCCAACCGGTCAGGCGGCAATCCGGCGGTCCCGTCGACCAGATCCGGCGCATGCCGCAGGATCAGAGACGCAGAACCTTGGAGACGCTGCCGCCCGATCGCCGCAAGCAGGCAGAGATGCGCATGCAGAAACTGGATGCCCTGCCGGCCGACGAGCGCGAAGCGCTGCAGAAGCGCTACGAAGCCTTCCAGAAGCTGCCCAGCGAGCACCAGCAGCGGGCCCGCGACATGTTCCAGCAGTTCAACGCACTGGACGACAACCGGCGAGCCAAAGTCCAGACAGAAATGGACTCGCTGCGGACAATGTCGCAAACCGAACGCTCTGATCGCCTTAAGAGCCAGCAGTTCAAGAAGAAGTTCAACCGAAACGAACAGTCGATTCTGTCCGGTTACTCCGCCCTACTGGACGAGACGCCTTAGTTGCTGCATTCTAGAAGGAACGAGGGCGGGATGGAACTCCCCACTGACCAGGAGTCACGGGCGATTGAGCGGCTTATTGCCGAAATCGATCAACTCGATGCCTATCGGGATCGAGTAGGCCGCCGTGTGATTCTGGCCTTCGTCTTCACCTTCGCCATCGCCCTCAGCCTGCTGGTATACATCGCTCTCTTCGGCGGTCCGGCGCGGTCCAGCGTCCGCCATCCCGGCCCACGGGTGCCCGGCGTCCTCAAAGACGCACCGCGCTGAGAGCATTCCCCTTCCTCACCCACTAAGCAAGCGTGACTGGTGATCCCGCACCCACTCTGCAAAAGTGCATCCCCGCATTAGACGGACTGCGCGGCGTGGCCATTCTTCTTGTTCTATTCCTGCACTTTAGAGCACCTGACTTAGCGCATCCATGGAAGGGTATTCTCGGTTTGGGCTGGGTGGGCGTGCAGCTGTTCTTCGTGCTTTCCGGGTTCCTGATCACGGGAATCCTGCTGGACACGAGGCAGGCTTCGAACTATCTGCGCTCGTTCTGGATGCGCCGGATGCTGCGCATCTTCCCGCTGTACTTCGCGGCCCTGGCGGTGTTCCTTTTTGCCGTCCCAGCAGTTGTCGTTCTCGGGGATAAGTATCTTCCAAATCAATCGCATCGAATCTATTACTGGATGTACTTGAACAATTGGGTGGCTTTCCCGGCAGACGGGCGCCTGGAGCACATCCTGGGGCATTTCTGGTCCCTGGCGGTGGAGGAGCAGTTCTACCTTGTCTGGCCGGTCGTGGTGTGGCTGCTGCCCGCTCGGAGATTCTTCCACTGGTGTTGGATAGCCTGTTTGCTTGTACTTGCAGCAAGAAGCTCATGTGTCTGGTTAGGCTGGGATTCCGCCTGGATCTACAGGAACACGGTGCTGCGATCGGACGCCTTGATGCTGGGCGCCATGGCGGCGGTGGTGGTGCGGGAGAGGTCCTGGCTGGAGCATGTCCGGCCCTGGCTCAAAACAGCACTTTGGGGCACAGGCGCCGCCAGCCTGGCGGCGATGGGGGCCGGGGGCGGCACACACTATCTTCATCCTCCGGTGTTAGCCGCTGGAATGACCGCGATTGCGGCCGCCTTCACCGTAGGCTTGACCGTGATTGTGACCAAACCGTGCGGCGGCGGTTTCCTGGAGCAACCGGTGCTTCGCTGGTTCGGCCGGCATAGCTATGGGATGTACGTCTGGCACTGGCCCCTCGCCTATGCCCTGTACTACTCCTATCCCGAGATGGGGCTACAAAAAGGAACCGGCCAGATCGCCCTGTTGGTGGCGGGTCTGGCCGGTTCCAGTTTGCTGGGTTGGCTCAGCTACGAGTTGTATGAAAAGCGATTCCTGCGGTTAAAGCAATACTTTCAAGTACAGCCTAAACCTGTTCAGGATCGTGCCTTTTTCACCGCTTCAGTGAGTGCAGGAACCACGTCGAAGAGGTCGCCCACAATCCCGTAGTCGGCCACCTCGAAGATGGGCGCAGCGGAGTCCTTGTTGATGGCTACGATGCACTTGGAGCCTTTCATGCCGACAAGGTGCTGGATGGCTCCGGAGATGCCCACGGCCAGGTAGACTTTGGGCGCAACGGTTTGGCCGGAGCTGCCGACCTGGCGTTCCATGGGGAGCCAGCCGGAGTCGCAGATAGGCCGGGAGGCGGCCAGTTCGGCGCCGAGGGCTTCGGCGAGTTCCTGGACCAGCGGGACGTTACCCTCTTCTTTGATTCCGCGGCCGACGGCAACGATCAGCTCGGCGGCGGAGAGGTCGACCGCGCGGGCGGACTCGCGGAACGGCGCTTCGGGCTGCTGCCGGATCTGGGAGGCATCCAGAAGCGGAGTGCGGGTCTCGACCGGGGCAGACCCGGCCACCAGCGCCTCGGCGCGGTAGGCGCCCGCCTGGAGCGACACAAACACAGGCGCTCCGGCGGCGGAAGAGTAGGAGGCGTTCAGCTTGCCCTGGAAGAGCTGTCTCTCGAAGCCGACGCTTTGGCCTTCGACTTTAAACGCGATGACGTCGCTGAGCAGGACGCGATCAAACCGGGTGGCCAGTTTCGGGCCGAAGTCGCGCACCTGGTAGGTGTGCGGCAGCAGGACGTAGTCCGGCTGGAGTTCCTTGATGAGGCCGGTGAGGGCGGCGGTGGCGCCATCGGCGGTGTATTGCTCGAGCAGCTCGTGCTCCACGGCGATGACGCCATCGAGCTGGTAGGCTGCCAGGTCGGCGGAAGGAGTGGTCTTCCCGAAGACGCAGGCACGTACAGGCAGGCCGAGTTCGCGCCCGAGCTGCTGCCCCGCCGCCAGCGTCTCGAAGGACATCTTGTGCCAGACACCGCCGGTCTGCTCGGTGATTACGAGAATGCCGCTCATAGCGCCCTCACTTCGAACTTGAGTTTCTCGACCAGGGTGGCCGCCTGCTGGGCCGGGTTGCCCTCGATCATCTGGGTCTGTTTCACGCGCTGAGGCTGGTAGATGCTCTGCAGCCGGACCGTCGCCGCGGGAGCGACACCGAGTTCGGAGGCCGTGAGCACCTTGACCTCCTTGGTTTTCGCCTTTTTGATGCCCATCAGCGTCGCGTAGCGCAGTTTGTTGATGCCGCTCTGGATGGTGAGGACGGCGGGCAGGGGCATACGGACGTGCTGGAACCAGCCGCTCTCGAGTTCGCGTTTGACGCGGAGCGAGGCTCCGTCCACCTCGACGGCCATGATGATCGTGGCATGGGGGAGGCCCATCACTTCGGCCATCACGACGCCGGTCTGGCCGCTGCCGAGGTCGTCGGACTGGAGGCCGGTGAGAATGAGGTCGGGTTGTTCCGAGGCCGCCGCTTTGGCCAGCAGGCGGGCGAGGCTCAGGGTATCGTAGGCGCCGAGGCTGTCGTCTTCGATGTGAATGGCACGGTCAGCCCCTTTGGCGAGCGCCTCGCGGATGGCGGAGGTGGCGCGTTCCGGGCCGGCGCAGAGCACAACGACTTCGCCGCCGTGCTGTTCCTTCAACTGTAGAGCCGCTTCCAGGGCATAGGCATCGGGCTCATTGATTTCAAAACTCAACTCGGACTCGTCCAGCCAGAGGGCAGCCGCATCGACTTTCAATTGCGAGTCGCGCGCCGGCACCTGTTTGAGGGCGACGAGGATCTTCATAGGCACCTCGCGAAGATAAATAGAGACACGCCCTCCCCGTGAGGGAAGGGCGCGCCGGATGGTAGGGACTTATTCAGTGTAGCGCTTGAAGATCAGGCTGCCGTTAGTGCCGCCGAACCCGAAGGAGTTCGACAGGGCGTAATCGATCTTCATCTTGCGCGGGGTGAGAGGAACGAAATCGATGTTCTGGCACTGCTCATCGACCTCGTAGAGGTTGATGGTGGGCGGGGCGACCTGATCGCGGATGGCGAGCACGGTAATGCCTGCCTCGAGACCGCCGGCGCCGCCGAGCAGGTGGCCGGTCATCGACTTGGTGGAACTGACGGCCAGACCGTTGTTGGCGTGTTCACCGAAAGCGCGGGAGATGGCTTTACATTCGATGATGTCGCCAACGGGGGTCGAGGTGCCGTGCGCGTTGATGTAGTCAACGGATTCCGGAGCGAGTTTGGCGTCCTTGAGGGCATTGCGCATGACGCGGAAAGCGCCATCGCCGTCTTCGGAGGGAGCAGTGATGTGATACGCATCGCCGCTCATGCCGTAGCCCACGATTTCGGCCAGGATTTTCGCGCCGCGGGCCTTGGCGAACTCCAGTTCCTCCAGGATGAGGATGCCGGCGCCTTCGCCCACCACGAAGCCATCACGGTCCTTGTCCCAGGGGCGGGAGGAGCCGTGCGGATCGTCGTTGCGCGTGGAGAGGGCTCGCAGGGCGGCAAAGCCACCCACACCCATCGGCGTGATGCAGGCCTCGGCGCCGCCGCAGATCATGGCATCGGCGTAGCCGTGCTGGATGAGGCGGAAGGAGTCACCAATGCAATGCGCGCTGGTGGTGCAGGCGGTCGCGGTGGCGGAATTGGGGCCTTTTGCCCCAAACCGGATCGAGACGTTGCCGGAGGCGAGATTCACAATTGTGGCGGGGATGAAGAACGGGGAGATGCGGCTGGGCCCTTTTTCGAGGAGGTTCCGGTGCTCGCGTTCGATCACTTCAAAGGCACCGATGCCGCTACCGATATAGACGCCCACCTGTTCGGCGATCTCGGGTGTCAC
The DNA here is from genome assembly GCA_017307505.1 of Acidobacteriota bacterium. Lineage (GTDB taxonomy): Bacteria > Acidobacteriota > Terriglobia > Bryobacterales > Bryobacteraceae > Paludibaculum. The sequence continues at coordinate 45,090 of JAFKEE010000051.1, forward strand.
CTGGAGGCCGGAGGCCTTCATCGCTTCATCCGAGGCAGCGACCGCGAACTGGATAAAGCGCCCGACCTTCTTCAGTTCCTTCTTTTCGATGAACTGGAGGGGATCGAAGTCCTTCACTTCAGCCGCGATCCTGGCGCTGAATTGCGAGCTGTCGAACTGGGTAATTGGTTCGATGCCGCTTTTGGAAGCGAGAATACCAGCCCATGTCTCTTCAGCCGTATGGCCGAGAGCGGACAGCAAACCCACTCCAGTGACTACCACCCTACGTGACAATGAAATTCTCCCGGGGGAAAAGAGTCTTCTGGGGAACGGCGCCTAGAGGCGTGTTACTTCTTTGCCTTGGCGTCGATGTACTCGACGGCGTCTTTGACCGTCTGGATCTTTTCCGCGTCTTCGTCGGGGATGTCGAGGTCAAACGCCTCTTCAAATGCCATGACGAGTTCGACGATGTCGAGCGAATCCGCACCGAGGTCGTCGACGAAAGAAGCGGTGCTATCCACCTGAGCTTCGTCGACCCCAAGCTGCTCGACAATGATCTGCTTCACTTTTGCTTCAACAGACATGAAACCTCCAAGAAGTCCACAAAGCACCGATTCTACCGACAGCGGGGCTATATTGCAACGAAGGAGGGCCCGAATTTCGGTGTCCCAGGTCCGGTAACATACAGGTGAGCATGAATTCGATCCTGTACTTGCATGGCTTTGCCTCTTCTCCCCAATCGCGAAAGGCACGCGTTTTTCAGGAACACTTTGCCGCGCGCGGCCTGAACCTGCTGGTTCCGGACCTGGCGGAAGGGGGCTTCCGCAACCTGACGATCTCAGGGCAACTGGCGATCATTGAACGCACGGCCGGCAGCGGTCCGGTGTCGATCATCGGGTCCAGCATGGGCGGCTACCTCGCCGCGCTCTATGCGTCGCGTCATCCCGAAGTGGAGAAAACCGTACTTTTGGCTCCTGCATTCGGATTCGGGCGCCTGTGGGGCGAGAAGCTGGGTGCGGAGGCGATGGCGGAGTGGCGGCGCACCGGCGTGATCGAGACGATGAACTATGCCGAAGGCGGCATGGCGGAGTTGGGCTGGCAATTGATGGAAGACGCGCTGCGCTATGAGGACGAACCCGCCTTAACGCAGCCGACGCTGATCTATCACGGCATCCATGACGATGTTGTGCCGGTTGGCGTGTCCCGCGCTTTTGTCAGAACGAGGACGTGTGCCGAGCTACGGGAGGTGGATTCCGACCACGAGCTGGCCAATGTAGTGGATGAGATTTGGGACGGTATTGTCTTGTTTCTAGGGCTGTAATCGAATCTTGTAAGGATTCCTGATTCAATCGCCCGGCGGCAGCACCCAGAGCTCGGGGCGGCCCACATTGGAGTGCACGGCGCGGCTGAGCAGCCCGAAGTTGGCCCAGGAAAGGTAGAGGGCCATGCGAGCGGCCAGCCAGGCTCCGTAGGGTTGGTGTTTGGAATCGAGCGCGTTGAGGCGGTTCTCGACGGAGGGAACCGCGCTCACGGTTTCCAGCCACCGCGGACGGCTGAGGTCCTCGTCCAGCAACTGATCAATTTCGCAGATGGCGGCCTCGAGTTGGGGGCGTGTGGCGCCGTGGGTGGCGGCATAGCGGTCAGCTTCCAGGGTCCCGGGGCGGCTGAACGATGGCAGGATCAACAGGCCCAGAAACGACCACAGCGTGCAGCCCAGCAGAGTCTCGAGCAGCGCAAAGATCGTGTCGACGCCGCCCCAGGGGAGAGCCGCGGAGAGAACGAAGCCGAGCAGGTTCCAACCCATCGCCAGAAGGATGCCCCGCGTGCGGGCTCCGGTTCTGGAGAGACCCTGGCGGCGGATATGTTGCGCCAGCAGCGCAGGGGAGGTCAGGCGCGTATCCCAGAATTGCGGTTGGACATTGCGCTCCAGGCCGGGGAGGCCGGCGAGTCCTCCAGTGAAGCCGGGATCCCTGGCGAGAATGGCGATCGCATCAGAACCGGGGTGAGCGGCCGCCAGGGCGAGGCCGCCGGTCCAGCGGGCCAGGGGAAATTGGAACGCGAGCAGCAGAACTTGCAGAGCCAGCAAGGCGCCGGCGGCAGCCCACAGCCCGCCCAGTTTGCCCGCCTGGAGCAGAACCAGTGCACACAGAGTCATCACCACTCCCTGCACGAGGATGCCGCGCAGCCATTTCACAAGGAACTCGGAGAAGTGCAGGTTGAGGCGCTGATAGCTGCCGGGCAGGCTGTAGCCGCCCCAGAGATCAAAGGGCAGGCTGAGGCCGGCATAGGCCAGGAAGCAGACCACGAAGCCCGCCCAGTCTGAGTACCAGGGTCCACCGAAGTAGGGGAAGAAGGTGGACGGCATCTGGTACACATAAGCAGCCACGGTGAGAAGCAGCAGCAGGGCGGTGCCGGTAACGCCGGGGCCGAGCCGCGCTCGAGCATAGGTCATGTAAATCTGTTTATCCTTCCACCTGGGTGCGCCTGGGCGGCGCCACGCGGGCCGAACGGGGGGAGGCGGGCCCTCCTCTCCCTCCATTGATGTTCGCGCAAGCGGCGGCGGTGACAAAATCCTCGTTCCGGTTGTGGCTCGGGGATTGTCTCTCAGATACTGGATACATGAGCTGTTTTCGACTGATTTGCCTTGGGCTGATGTTTTTGGGCGCTCCGTCCTTGTTTGGTTGGGGGCGTGATGGGCACCGGCTGATCGCGCAGATCGCGTCGCAGCAGCTGAATTCGAAAGCGCGGGCCGAGGTCCAGAAACTGCTGCAGGGCCAGTCGCTGGAGAGTATCGCATCGTGGGCGGATGAGGTGAGAGCACAGAGGAGAGAAACTTCTACCTGGCATTTCATCGATCTGCCTTTGGATATACCCCGTGGGGATTGGAAGAAATACTGCCCGCAGACCGGGTGTGTGCTGGGACAGATTCCGGAGATGGAGCGCCGCTTGAAGAACACGAACCTGGCGCAACGGGACCGGGCGGAAGCGCTCAAATTCCTGGTGCATCTGGTCAGCGATATGCATCAGCCTCTGCATGTGGGCGAGAAGCACGACCGTGGCGGCAACGATGTGAAAGTGGTATTCGCTGCGAAACCGAGCAACCTTCATTCGGTGTGGGATTCGAGCATCCTGGATCTGGGCGAGAAGCGGGATGCGAAGTTGAAGGATAAACTCGGCCGCAAGCCCGGTTACTTTGAGCGGCGCCGGCTGGCCAAGGGTTCCGTGGAAGACTGGGCCTGGCAGTCCCGCGATGTGTCCCGGGACGTAGTGTATGCGAATCTGCCTTCCGGGCAGCCGGCCATGCTGGGAGACGACTACTTTAACAAGGCGCTGCCGAGCGTCGAACTGCAACTCCGGCGGGCGGGTGTCCGTCTGGCTCGGGTTTTGAACGAGACGATCGGAAAGTAGACCACCTTCCATATGGGAATCCTCCTGCTGCTTGCCGCGATGATGCAGGTGAGGGGGTTGGAGCGGATCCAGTTGGAGTCTGGCACGCCAGGCGGCGAGGGCCGGGTGGTCTTCCGGTTTGAGGCGCCGGCCGGGCTGAGCGGAAAACACGTTCGCCTGGAGACAAGTTGCCAAAGCGGGCTGGTGGTGAATGGGATCGAGGTAGTGAAAGAGGAAGGGCTGCCCTCTTTGACGCCCTATCTTTCGAGCCGGGGTCCGAATGAACTGGTGATGCCGGCGGGGTGTGCGCCGGCCGCTTTGCTGGTTACGCCAAGGGTGTTCTTATCGTCTTTGCGAGCAGAACCCGGGTCGGGCCGTCCGCTGGCGATGGTTGAGAACACATTGGATAACACGGTGAATGTGAGTGTGGCGTGCAGGCCGGCGGAGGTGCCGGATTCCGAGTGGCGGCGGGCGGGTGGTACGGTGGCGGCGGGCGGGCGCCAGGAATTGGAACTGGATGGACCCGCTGAAGCGCCAAACCGTCTGGTACGAATGGTTTGCAGGGTGGAGAAGCAGGCGGAAGCGGTAGAAGAGTCCTATGCCTTTGAGATAGTGTTGAATTTTCAATCACTTACGAAAAATGGAAGGGCTAACATCCGTTGACTCTGCGTGATACAATTTTTTGGAGAGCTGGGCACAGTTTCAGGCGCGTTTCCTGCAACCTTGAGTTGGACGGCGCGTCTAAGGAACAGAGGCAAGAGATTCGAACGGCCACAAGGCAGACGTTTGGAATGTGAGAGTCGAGAGGTATGTCGGCGAGCAATCCCAACCAATTCAACGCGCCTGACCAGGCAAACCGAGTGCAGCCGGGGAACCCCTCGCAGATCCCGATGTCCAGTCCGCTGGACCGGGCACTGGAACTGCAGGACGGCTCGAAGCCGTGGTTCCTCTCGCTGATTGAAAACCTGAAAGAACTGGCCGCGTACAAGAAACTGCCGCCACTGCAGGTCACCTTTAAGCCACTGAGTGAAGAAGAGTTGCTGCATGGCAGCGACAACTCTTTGCGTCAACTGGCGGAGATCCAGCAGAAGAAACCGTTTTTCCGTACCCTGCGGGAAAACATTGCCGACCTCTTTAGCCCCGCTCCCCCGCCGCTGCAGGTCACTTCCCGTCCCTTGACGGAAGAAGAGATCCAGCACTCCGGCATGGCGGAGCTGGCCAAGACTTCCCTGCCCTGGTATCGCACAGTCTTCGCCAATGCGAAGGAACTGTTCTTCCCGCCAAATCTTCCGCCGCTGCAGGTGACCTCCCAACCCGTTCAGGTGAAGGAGATGTTTGCCCGCGACGAGTATCGCGGCAAGTCGCAGATGATGTCTGTTTTTGTCCACGTTGGGTTGGTGGCCCTGGCCTTCTTCCTCGGGACGAACAAGACTGTGCAGAACGCAGTGAAACAGTCAGTATCGCTGGTCGCTCCGCCGGATATTGATCCCTACATGCCGAAGATGGCCGTGAAGAAGCAGGCCATGGGCGGTGGTGGTGGCGGTGGCGATCGTTCGCCGTTGCCGGCCAGCAAGGGCAAGCTGCCGCGCCCTGACTTGAAGCAATTCACTCCTCCGGTCGCGGTGATCAACAATCCGAATCCCAGGCTGGTGATGGAGCCCACGATTATTGCTCCTCCGGATACGCCTCTGCCGAACGTGAACATGCCCAACTACGGCGACCCGTTCGCCAAGGCCGGCATCCCTTCCAACGGGCCAGGCTCGGGCGGCGGCATTGGATCCGGTAGCGGCGGCGGCGTCGGCTCAGGCCGGGGCGGCGGTGTGGGTCCTGGCGAAGGCGGCGGCTTCGGCGGCGGCGCGTACCGCATTGGCGGCGGCGTGAGTGCGCCGGTGCCGGTGTTCCGCGTGGAGCCGGAGTACTCGGAAGAGGCCCGCAAAGCGAAGTTCCAGGGCACGGTGATGCTGGCGATCGTCGTCGACGAAACCGGCAAGACAACGAACGTGCGCGTGGTTCGGCCGCTGGGCATGGGCCTGGATGAGAAGGCCATCGAAGCGGTAATGAAGTGGAAGTTCCGGCCTGGCTACAAGGATGGGAAACCGGTTCCGGTTCAGGCTAACGTAGAAGTCAACTTCCGGCTGCTATAAACGAACCAGATCGATTGGAAAAAGGGCTGCTCCTTCGGGGCGGCCCTTTTTGTTTGATAGGGACGGTCCAGGTCCGCCCTCCCGGTGAGTTAGCGACTGAAGAGGCGCTAGTTGAGGATTGCTTCCTCGGCCGGCGTACGGTCGGGTGGACCGGACAGAAGACGGGCTTCCATGGTGTCAATGTCGAGTTCTCCGGTCCAGCGGGCTACCACCAACGTCGCTACGCCGTTGCCGATGACATTTGTGATGGCCCGGGCTTCCGACATAAAGCGGTCGATGCCCAGGATCAACGCCAGGCCGGCGACCGGAACATGGCCCACAGCCGATAACGTGGCTGCCAGCACGATGAAGCCGCTGCCGGTGACGCCAGCCGCCCCTTTGGAGGTGAGCAGAAGCACGGCCAGGAGCGTCACCTGCTGGAACAGCGTCATGGACGTGTTGGTTGCCTGGGCAATGAAGATGGCGGCCATGGTGAGGTAGATCGACGTGCCGTCCAGATTGAATGAGTAGCCGGTGGGGATTACCAGGCCGACGGTGGAGCGGCTGGCACCAAGCGTTTCCATCTTCGAAAGCATGCGCGGGAGCGCGGCCTCCGAGGAAGACGTCCCGAGGACGATGAGCAACTCCTCCCGAATGTAGCCGAGGAACCGCCAGATGCTGAAGCCGTGGAGCCTGGCGATGGCGCCCAGAACCACAAATACGAAGATCAGGCAGGTGGCATAAAAAGTCCCCATCAGGCGGGCCAGGGACAGCAGGCTGTCCAGGCCGTAAGAGCCGACGGTGAAAGCCATGGCTCCGAACGCGCCAACGGGCGCAAGCCTCATGATGTAGCCGACGATGGCGAACAGGACGTGGGATCCCTTTTCAATCACCTGGAAGACCAGGTTCTGGCGGGCATTCAGCCGCTGCAGTGCGACGCCAACGAGGACGGCGATGAACAGCACCTGAAGAATTTCGCCCTTGGCGAAGGCATCGACGATGGTGTCCGGAATCACGTGCAGCAGGAAATCCCTGGTGGTGCCGAGCTTCTGGGGTGACGCATAGGCGGCGATAGTTCCCGCGTCCAGCGACTTCACGTCAACGTTCATGCCCGCCCCGGGCTGCACGAAGTTCACGATGACGAGCCCGATGATGAGTGAAAGAGTGCTGACGATCTCGAAGTAGAGCAGCGCCAGGGCGCCGGTTTTGCCGACCTTTTTGACATCCTCAGTGCCCGCGATGCCGACGACGACCGTGCAGAAGATGATGGGCGCGATCATCATCTTGATGAGCTTGATGAAGCCGTCGCCGAAGGGCTTCATGGCCGTGCCGGTGGCGGGCGAGAAGAAGCCCAGCAGGGCTCCGGCCGCGATGGCGACCAGCACTTGCAGGTAGAGCGACTTGTACCAGGATTTCGCGGACATGAGCGGATCCGAATTCTCCAGTGGGCGGCGGACTTCGAGCGGACCGGGACGGCACAGCGGGCGGGCAGGGCCCGTGTGCCGTCTCTCGATTGTAGCGGTAAGCCGGAGCGGGTCAGGCCTGCGGCGGGCCGAGGACCTGAACTCCGGCGGGCGCTTTGGCGGTCCAGCGATAGCCGGCGCCCGCCCGCTCCACCGTGACTTCGATCAGGCCCTTGGGGTGCGGGACGACGCCGCTGGCCTTGGTGAGTTTGCCGAGGTTCGGCGCCAGGCGCACCTTGCTGAAACCCGGGGCGGCGGAATCGACACCAAGGACGGTGCGGAAGAACTCGATGTTCGGACTGGAGCCCCAGGCGTGGCAATCGGAGCGGGTCTCACCGGAATCGGTTTCGGCCCAGGTGGTGAGGCCCTCTTTGACCATGAACTCCCAGGTGGCGAGGCGGTCCAGGTAGCGGTCGCCGAGCCCGGCCTTCACCATGGCGGCGTCGAGGTAGTAGCGGAAGTAGACGGAGCACTTGTAGAGCGACTTGTCGGGCTCCACTTTCAGCATGAGCTCGCGGGCAGCAGCCGGAGTGGCCGGCAACTCGGCCAGGACCGCGAGCACGTTGGCATGCTGGGAGAAGTGCTTGTGGGCCAGATCCTCGCTATAGAGGCCGCGCTGGGCATCGTGGAACTTGGCCTGGATGGCCGCACGGAGCTTCGCGGCGGTCTCCTTGTGCTGGCCGGCGAAGGCCCGGCTGCCGAGGGCGGTTTCGAGTTCCTCGGCCCAGCGCAGGGCAAGCAGGAGCTGCAGTTGGATGGTGGCCGGCATGACGTCCGGCTCCGATGGCGGGCGTCCTCCGCGCCAGGTGGCCACCCAGTCGACGTAGTTCCACCAGGGCATGGCGCCCAGCAGCCCGTCGGTGCGCAGGAAGCCGGTATACCAGCCGAGCACGGCGCGGACCCCATTCAGCATGCGGCGGACGAAGGCCGGATCATCGACGTACCACCAATAGTCGCGCACCATGCCGATCCACCAGAGGGAGAATGGCGGAATGTACTGCTGCAGGACGCTGGGCGCGCGGGAGAGGGTGGCGCCTTCGGCGGTACGAGAGCTGTCGATGAGTTCAATGGCATTGCGGACCAGGCGCGGGTCACCCGTCATGTAGAGCGTAACCATGGCCTGGATGCGGGTGTCGCCGACGTACTGGAGCTGCTCGTAGTAAGGGCAGTCCATGTAAGTTTCGTGGGCACAGAGACGGGCGGTGCGCCAACCGATGTCGAGCATCTTCTGGTGGAACGGGACACCGGTATCGAGCTTCGCCTTGACGGTGAAGGGGTAGCTGGTGAAGATGCCGCGCAGGTCTTCGATGACCAGAGGCTCGGATTTGGTTTCGACGGTGAGCTGGATGTAGCGCCAGGTGCGCCAGTAGAGGGGCCGGTAGACGCGGTGCTGGCCGTCGGCGGTGTAGATGTCGCCATAGCCGCGGAATTCCTTGCCGTCGACTTCGTCGCGGTTGCCTTTGACGGCGCGGGGGCGGAGCTGCTGGAAGAGAGCTTCGGCGTAGCGGATCTGGATCTGGGCTCCGCGGCCGCCGTTCACTTCGAGTTCGAGAAAGGCGGTGGTGAGGTGGTCCTGATCCATGAGCAGGGTCGCCTGGGTATTGGCCGGGATCGTGAAAGCCGCTTTCTGCGCCGGGAAGGCCGGCGGCGGCTGGACGCCCTGTGCCTTGCGGACGCGCGCCAGGCGAGCGGGCGTATCCTCCATCGGCGGAATATTGCGGGCGACGAGCATCCAGCGGCTGGGCGCGTCGGTCTGGTCGCGGGGCGAGGCGTTGGGCCCGACCTCGGCGGGCTGCCAGGCGGAGTCGTCGAACTCGGACCGTTCCCAGCCCCAGAGGCACCTGGCAGCGTCGAAGCGCTCCATTGGGCCGATGGCGTAGTAGCCGGGCGCGATCTCGCCGCGCTGGCCGCCGGGTAGACCGATGGGCGCGTAGGCCGGGTTGGCGGCACAGAGCCAGCCTTTGCCGGTATTCACTGATTCAAACTCGGTGTCGCCGGCCTGAAGGAGGAAGGCCGTGCGGTTGGACCACTGGCAGACGGCGGCGTAGGGAGTGTCATTCCAGACGACGGCGGCGAGGACGTTGCGGCCCTGGACTGCGTGGGCGGCCGCATCGACAGTTTCGTAGCGCCAGTGGTTGAGGTCTCCTCGAGCGGGCCCCCGGGCGATGCGGACTCCGTTCAGAAAGAGCTCGTAGCGGCTGTCGCCGCTGACGTGGAGCTTGAAGGCGGCCGGCTTGCGGTCGAGCGTAAAGGTACGGCGGAAGTGATAGACGCCGTATGCGTTGGGCGGCGCACCGGCCGGGAAGATCCAGCGGGCCTTCCAGGCATTGGTGGCGACATCGACGTCAGCGGCGGCGAGCAGACCAGTGGCTCCGGCCTGCAACAGGAACTCTCTGCGCAACATGCATCGAGTATATCGCCGGGGGCGAACCGATGAACCGGAGTTACTTATCCTTTTGTGCGGTGAACGTGCCGTCGGCGGCGCCGCCGAAGTCGATGGTGCCCTTCATGGTGGTGGGCGACTCGATGGTGCCGGTGTAGACGACGTTCATGGCGTTGCCTTCGTAGTTGGCCTTGAACTCCCAGCGAACCTTGTTGCCGTCAACGGTGCCGGTGAGTTTGTACTCGCCGAGCATGCCGGAGTAGGTTCCGGTGAGCTTGGATCCATCCTGCTGGAAGGTGAACGTGGGGTTGCCGGTGTTGCCGGCGATCTGGACCTCCGCCTTCCAGTGTCCAGTGATATCGGCCGCAGCCAGGGGCAGGGCCAGGAGGACGAGCAATGCGAGCAGCAGCTTCATAAGCGGCCTTCCTGTCGTAACTTCATGCACTCGGCGCACGGACAGATGCGGCGCAGGTGCTCGTAGGAGTATATCCCGGCATTGTGCCCGTCGTTCCAGTCAATTCGCACGGCGTAGGTACCCACTTCTTCGATGTTGTTCATGCGGATCTTCGGCTTATACATCTGGAAGGGGTTGGCCGGAGGGGCGGGCTTGGAATAATCGGTGCGCTGCGGTTCAGTGCCATGGGCGCCGGTGCAGGTGGCGCAGGGGCACTCGTCGCGGAGGAGTTCGCAGGAGAAGTCGCTCCGGTGGCCGTCGGACCAGTCGATCTTAATGCCTTTGGACTTGGAGACGGCGAGGTGGAGCGGGTCCGTGGAGATGGTCATGGGAGATTCCTAATGAACGCGTTCGATGTCGCGCACGCCGGAGACGCGGCGCATGGCGGAGACGATGCGTTCGAGCTGTTTCTTGTCGCGCACTTCCACTGTCATTTCGACGATGGCCGAATCGAACTGCTTTTCGTCTGCGTGCGCTTCGACGCTGCGGATGTTGACATCCTCGTCGAACAGGATCTGGGTGAGCTGGTTGAGCATGCCGGCCCGGTCATCGGTATGCACGACCAGGCGGACGTGGAACGATTCGCTGGCGCCGCGCGCCCATTCGACCTCGATGCGGCGCTCGGCCTCGTACATCAGGTTCTGGACGTTCGGGCAGTTCTTGGAATGGACCGCGACGCCCTTGCCGCGGGTGATGTAGCCGACGATGGGCTCGCCCCGGATGGGATTGCAGCACTTGGCGCGATAGGTGAGCAGATCGTCGATGCCCTTGACCTGGATGACATAGTCCTTGGCGGCGCCGGACTTATCCTTCTCCTGAGCGGGCGTCGGCAGCGGCGCCGGCGTGACAGGCGTCTCCGGCTCGACGACGTCGGGCGCCAGCTTGGCCAGTACCTGGCGGGCGGAGAACTTGCCCCAGCCGAGGGCCGCCTGGAGATCCTCAATCTTGCTGTAGCCATAGTCACCGGCCACGGATTCCATCTGAGCGCGGGTGACCCGGCTCATGGCCACGCCGAGGCGGCGGGCTTCCCGTTCCAGCAGTTTCTGGCCTAGTTCGACGGCCTTTTCGCGCTCCGTCGCATTGATGACGTGGCGGATCTTATTGCGGGCGCGGGCAGTCTTGACGAAGGTCAGCCAGTCGCGGCTGGGCTGGCCTCCATTCTGGGTCAGGACCTCGACGACATCGCCGTTGCGCAGCGGATGCTTGAGCGGCACCATGCGTCCGTTGACCTTGGCGCCGATGCAGGTGTGGCCGACGTCGGTGTGGATGGCGTAGGCGAAGTCGACGGAGGTGGCGTCCCGCGGCAGGACGACGACGCGCCCTTTGGGCGTGAAGCAGTAGACCTCTTCCGGATACAGGTCCACCTTGAGGTTGGACATGAAGTCGGAGGGATCACCCATCTCGCGCTGCCACTCGACGAGCTGCCGGAGCCAGGCGATGCGCTGATCATCGTCGCCGGGTCCCTTCTTGCCTTCCTTGTACTTCCAGTGAGCCGCGATGCCTTCCTCGGCAAGGCGATGCATCTCCTCGGTGCGGATCTGCACCTCGAAGACGACGCCGTTGGGGCCCATGACCGAGGTGTGGAGGGACTGGTAGAGGTTGGGACGGGGGATGGCGATGAAGTCTTTGATGCGGCCCGGGATGGGGTGCCATTCGTTGTGAATGACGCCCAGGGCGGCATAGCAGTTCTTCACGGAGTCGGTGATGATGCGGATGCCTAGCAGGTCGTAGACCTGATCGATGGGGATGCGCTGCTTGCGGAGCTTCTGGTAGACCGACCAGGGCCGTTTGACGCGCCCCTGGACGCGAACGGGGATGGCCTCCGCCCCCAGCTTGTTCTGGATGGTGGTGCGGATCTCATCGAGCACCTCCTCGTTCGCGAGGCGGCGGGTCTCGATGGCTTCGCGGACTTCCTGGTAGGCCTCGGGGTCGAGGTAGCGGAAGCCGAGGTCTTCCAGTTCGGCGCGCAGTTTGCCCATGCCGAGGCGGTGGGCGATGGGGGCGTAGAGTTCGATCGTTTCGGCGGCGATGCGTTCCTGGCGGTCGCGGGAGATGGAATCCAGCGTACGCAGGTTGTGCATGCGGTCAGCCAGCTTCACGATGATGACGCGGATGTCTTCCACCATGGCGAGGAGCATCTTGCGAACGCTCTCGGCCTGGCGGACTTCGCGATTGTGAAGATTGATTTTGCTGAGCTTGGTGACGCCGTTGACGCAGCGGGCCACATCCTCGCCGAAGGTCTTGCGGATCTCTTCGGAGGTTGCCTGTGTGTCTTCCAGGGTATCGTGGAGCAGGCCGGTCTCAAGGCAGACGAGGTCCATCTGCATGTCGGCCAGGATCTGGGCGACGGCGACCGGGTGGAACATGTAAGGTTCCCCGGAGTCGCGTTTCTGCGGGGCATGTTTCTCGCAGGCAAACTCGAAGGCTTTGCGCAGAGGGGTGAGGTCGTCATTGGGGCGGCGTGCGCGCACGGTGGCCTCAACGTTGCGGTAAGCAGCCTCCAGGGCAGGCGTAACTCCAGGCAAGTTGGGGGTTTCCGGGGGGACGGGTGCCGCGGGTTCGAGGCGAGTCGGGGAAGAGTCCATCTTCACGGCCAATTGCGACGGCGTCATGGCCGCTGCGCCAATAGATGCAGAAAGAGCGAGGGCATCCCGAAATGAGATGCCCTCGCTCTTATTCTAACGGATCTGACAACCGGCAGGGCAAAGCGCTTACTTAGCGGGCGCTTCTTCCGCCGTGATGCCCTGGGTCTTCGGAGCGCGCTCGGCCTTGATCTTGCGCGTTTCGAGGGCCTGGGCCATGAACTTATCGGCGATCTCGGTTTCCTCTTTGTAGGCTGCGTCGGTTTCGGCGATGTCGGCGCGTTCGCGGTGCAGCAGATTGAGATAAGCCATCGCGTCGTCGTATTCCTTGTCGATGCTCAGGGCCTTCTCCAGGTTCTGGATGCCTTCAGCAACGACGGCGGAATACTTCTCGGACAGTTCGGCCTTCACCTTCTTGTCCTTGATTGGACCAGGGGCTTCCGGCTTCATGCCCAGTTTGTTGCGAGCGCTCATCCAGGCCGGGTAGAACTTGGCCCAGGCGATGACGCCGAGGGAGTAGAAGGCTTCCTTCTCGTTGGGGTCGACTGAAGCGAGTTTCTTATACCACTCAGCGGCCTTGTCGAGACGAACCAGCTTCTCTTCGGGGGTCGGAGCGCCGGTGACCTGTTGGTAAGCCAGGGAAGCCAGGGACTTCAGCGCGGTAGTGTCGCCCGGGTTGGCGCGCAGCACCTCAAGGAAGTTGTCGTTGGCATTCTTGGCGAACGCGATATTTTCAGGGGATTCAGCACCGGGGATGTACTGGCTCATGTAGGCCGTGGCCAGGTACAGACGAGCGGTGGGGTAGGTAGGATCCAGTTCAATGGCCTGCTTGAAGAACTCGACAGCATCTGCATACTTGGCGTTCTTGAAGGCCTGAACACCTTTATTCAGATTGTCGCGAGCCTGCAGCTTTTTACAGCCAGAGGACATGCCGGCGAGCAGGAGTGTCGCCGCGGTAAGGATAATAAGCGCTTTGCGATTCATCAGCGTACCACCTCAGGCTATTCGCCGGCCTCCATCTTGGCGGTCATCAGGCCGACCTTGTCCATCTGCGCGCCTTTGGCGATGTCGATCGCTTTGGCAACATACTGGAACTCAAGATCGGGGTCCGCCTTGACGAAGCAGATACGTTCCGCGCGCGTTTTGAAAACATCGAGCAGACGTTCCGCCAGTCGTTCTTCGGAGATCGGTTCAGTGTTCAGCATCATGGAACGATCCTTGTTGATGATGATGACCACGGTACGATCCACCTGGGGAGGAGGTGCGTTCGGCGGCGGCGGCTGCGGGATCGTGGCCTCCAGACCTTTGGGGGTGAGGGGCGTGATGACCATGAAAATAATGAGAAGAACGAGGAGAACGTCGATCAGCGGAGTCATGTTGATTTCTGACTTCGGTCCGCCGCCGTCTCCGCCAACTGCCATGCCCATAGGAAATCTCCTTTAAACCTGTTCGAGTCGCGCCGCCAAACCTTTCAGTCAGGTAGCGCCTGGGCCGGCCCCGGGGGCGGCCCGACTAAATTACTTTGCTTCAGTAGCAGCCGGCTCGCCGGCGCCAGCTTTCCTGGCCTTGGCATCCAGATCAGTGAGCAGACCGATGTTGTCGACGCCTGCGGCGCGCAGGTTATCAACGACATCCACAACCTTTTCGTAACGAGCCCGTGAATCGGCCTTCACGTAGCAGGTCTTGTCGAGGCGCGTGGAGAGGAGGTCTTTCACTTTTCCAGGAAGGTCGGCCGGATTGACCTGGCTGGATCCGAGCCAAGCCCGGCCATCGCGAGTCACGGCCACCAAGACAGCGTCTTCCTTATCGGCATTCTGCATCGCAATCGGGTTCATCGTCTTGGCAAGGTCCACGCTAACGCCCTTGGAGAGCATCGGCGTGATGACCATGAAGATGATGAGCAGTACGAGCATCACGTCGACCATGGGGGTCACGTTGATGTCTGCGATGGTTGCGCCCGCCGCCTGTTTCTTCTTCTTGTCTGACATTCGGGTTCTCCTTATCCCGGCAGAAGTAACTCCGCGCTGCCCGGGGACCCCAGACCGGAGTCCCCGGCAACGGCGAAATCAACTCGCCGGACTCGCTTACAGTGCCTGACCTGACTAACTTACTTGGTCGCAGCCTTCTGCGACTTCTTCAGGAAGTAGTCGATCAGCTCGGAGCTGGAGTTGCCCATCTCCACGTCAAACGCCTTCACGCGATTGTTGAAGTAGTTGAACATCCACACCGCAGGGATAGCCACAAAGAGGCCGATAGCGGTGGTGACCAGGGCTTCCGAAATACCGCCGGCCACAGCGCCGAGACCGGTGGACTTTTCGGACGAAATGCCCTTGAACGCGTTGATGATGCCGACGACCGTGCCGAACAGACCCACGAAGGGGCCGGTGGAACCGATGGTGGCCAGACCGCTGATGCCGCGCTCCATTTCGGAGTGGACAATCGCTTCGGCGCGTTCGAGGGCGCGCTTGGAGGCTTCCATCTCTTCACCGGGGATCTCCGTGCTCATCTGATGCGCGCGGAATTCCTGGAGGCCAGCCACGACAACCTTGGCCAGGTGGGACTTCTTGTAGCGATCTGCAATCTTGATGGCTTCATCGAGCTTGCCTTCGCGGAGGGCGCCAGCTACGGCCGGGGCAAACAGACGGCTCTGCTTGCGAGCGGCATTGAAAACGATCAGGCGGTCGATCATCACGCCGATTGACCAGGCAGACATGATGAACAGAACGATGACGACGACCTTGGCCAGCCATCCCATCTGAGACCACATCGACCGGAGGTCAAAATTGACGGCCGCCTCCTGGAGCAACAGGAACGACCATACTTGGAACTGAAGAATCATCTTCTTAAATCTCCTGCGAGTTGATTTGTCTTGAACGAATGCGGACTACTACTGGTTCAACGTGAAGTTGACGTCAATCTGAGTCACAACTTCCACCGGCTCGCCATTCAGCAGCGTGGGCTTGTAGCGCCACTGCTTCACGGCTTCGGTCGCCGACTGCACCAACAGCGGATGGCCCGAGACCAGAGTCAGATTCTGGATCGTTCCGTCGCGGCCGATGACAGCGGTGAAGCGGACTGTTCCGGAGATGCGCGCCTGCTTGGCCAAGGGAGGATAAGTGGGCCGAGGCTGGCTGACGAGCATGGCCTGTTGCACGTTGCCACCCACCGAGATGCGCTTGGGGGTAACGGGCTTGGGAGCCTCCTTGACTGGAGGAGGAGGAGGAGGAGCGGCGCTGCTGATAATGCCGCCAATTACACCACCCGGGGCTCCGCCCGGGACGCCACCAGGAACACCACCGACCACTCCACCGGAGGAGGCGGCCGGAATTTCGTCTTCCTTGATCATGGCGATTTCCTTAGGCACCTGCTTTGGAGCCATCAGGCGGGAGCCGTCGAACTGCTTCGGAACCACCTTGACCACCTTCACCACGGCTTGCTGCGGAGGGGGAGGCGGCGGAGGCGGAGGCGGAGGAGGCGGCGCCACCAGCATGGAACTCAAAGCGGTCTTGGGGAGAATTTCCGGATTGAGCAGCGGCAGGATCACTCCTCCCGTGATCAATACGATCTGCAACGTTGTGGATACAATGACCGTCCAACCTTTGTTGGTTTTGGCCGTCCCATCCACGAAGGTCTGTTCGAACATTGGGCTGTTTCTCCTTGCGTCCGGCCCCCGAGACCTCAGAGACCGTTCTCACCTATTTGGACACCGAAGTTTGCTGCCGGTTCCCGGGAATTCCGGTCCCCTGTGTCTTTTTAGCTCAACTTTCTTTTCGCCCCCCGGTGTGGCGCGCCCTACTTGGCCGGAGCAGCCGCCGGAGCCTTCTTCCTGCGCTGGATATAGTTGTGCCAGAACACCAGGATGGGGCTCGCGACGAAGATCGACGAATAGGTACCAACGATAATACCCGCAACCAGGGCGAACGCAAAGCCATTCAATACCGGGCCGCCAAACAGGAGCAGCGAAATAGCCGATATGAAGGTCAGGCCCGAGGTCAGAATCGTCCTGCTGAGCGTCTGGTTGATGCTCTGGTTCACGATCTCTTCACCCAGTTCCTTCCGTGAGAGCTTCAAGGTCTCGCGGATGCGATCGAACACGACGATGGTGTCGTTCATGGAGTAGCCGACCAGGGTAAGAAGGGCGGCCACCACGTTCAATGAAATCTCTTTGTTAAACAGCGAAAACAGGCCCAGTGTAATGATCACGTCGTGGAAGACCGCGATCACGGCGGCCAGGCCGTAGATGAACTCGAAACGGAAGGCCAAGTATACCAGCATGCCGCCCAGCGCGTAGAGGGTCGCCAGCACAGCCTTGCTGCGCAGTTCGGCGCCGATTTTCGGCCCCACCACTTCCGCGCCGATGATGGAGAAGGGAGAGAGGAAGCACTCCTGCTTCACCACACCCAGAATCTGAGGTGTCACGCCGGTTACACCACCCAGTTGCTCGAAGTTGCTCAGGATTCCCGAACGGGGCGGAGTGTTCTTGAAATCCAGGATGCTCTTCGAAACTGACTGCAGTTGTTCCTCATTGAGGGCCACACCCGCGGTTTGCATGGGCCCACGCAGACGGTCGGCCAGCGATTGCACGCTGGCGTTGTTGATGTCGAACTTGCCGCCCGACGTGCCGAAGCTCGCTTCCAGCGTCTCGGTGATGGCGCGCCGTTCCGTGTTCAGCTGAATCTCGTCCTTCAGGGGCGTCCCGATGATGACAGCGTTCTGCCCAGGAATCTCCTGCACGGAGATTTCGCCCGGGATCTTGGAAGAGATTTCCGAACGGAGCTTGTCGACGGGAGGCGTAGAGGAGAACTTGACGGTGATGTTGGCGCCACCAGTAAAGTCGATGCCGTACTTGAGCCCACCCTTGCCAATCCAACTGGCGAGGCCCACGACAGTCAGGACCAGCGAGGCCCCGATGAAGATTCCCTTTTTTCCAAGGAAATCGATGTTTGTGTTCTTAAATAGCTCCATGTACCGTACCGAACCCGGACTCCGGGGAGCTGCACCCTAAGCTGAGCTCCCCATTTTCTATCACAGTTATACGCCGATGCTCAACGTGGCATTCGGACCCTTGCCGGCCATCTCCATCTGGAACAGGGCGCGGGACACAAACACAGAGGTGAACACGTTGGCCACAAGCCCGATTACCAGCGTCACGGCGAAGCCGCGGACCGCTGGAGTACCGAACATAAAGAGGAACGCGCAGCTGACCACGGTCGCGACGTGCGTATCGATGATGGTCAGGAAGGCCTTGCTGAACCCGGTATCAATCGCCGCCAGCACGGCTTTGCCGCTGCGCATCTCCTCGCGAATACGCTCGAAGATGAGGACGTTGGAGTCGACGGCCATACCAATCAGCAGGATGACGCCGGCAATGCCGGGCAGTGTCAACACCGCCTTGAGGTAGGCCAGCGCACCGATCAGGATGATGGCGTTCAGGATCAGGGCGATCGTCGCGTTCACACCGCTCATGTGGTAGTAGATCAGCATGATGACGATCACAATAACGAGGCCGACCAGACCGGAAATGAGACCCTGCTGAATGGAGTCGGCACCGAGCGACGGTCCCACCGTCTGCTCCTGCAGGTAGATCACGCCCGCCGGCAGCGAACCGGCACGCAGCACGAGAGCCAGGTCACTGGCATCCTGCTGCGAGCCCGCACCGGTGATGCGGCCCGAATCCTCAATGCGGCTCTGAATCACAGGAGCGCTGCGGACCTGGTTGTCGAGCACAATGGCGAGGCGCTGTCCGACATTCGCTTCGGTGAACTTGCCGAAGCGGCCCTTGGCATCCTGGGCAAGAATAAACGACGTTTCCCACTTGCCGAACTCGTCCTGGGCCGGCTTGGCGTCGCGCAGGTCGCGGCCCGTGATGACAGGCGTGCGGGTGACAATGTACCAGCCTTCATTGCTCTGGTCACCAGCGTGCGGCTGCGAGCGCAGCAGCTTGGTGTTCAGCGGAAGCACGCCGCCCGTCTTGGCGAGTGCGTCCTGCTGGCGGGGGAACGGCCCATCCTTCACTTCATAAAGCTCGAGCATCGCGGCCGTCTGAAGAATCGACTTCACACGGGCCGGATCGTCCAGGCCGGGCAGAGATACCAGAATCTCTCCATCGGCGTTCGCGCCGCCACGCTCCTGCACGCTGCTCTCCGCCAGGCCCAGGCCGTTGATGCGGCTCTCGATGGTGGTGCGCGAACGGGCCAGCGTGTCTTTCGTCAGCGCCAGCGCCTCAGTGGGCTTCATGTTCAGCCGGTAATCCGTGGAGTTGACCGGCGTCAGCACCCAGCTGGGCATCGAATCAGACACCAGGGTGCGGAAGGCCGAGGTCTTCTCCGAAGGGATCCCTTTGATATCGATCTGGATCTTGTCGGCGTCGGCGATCGTCTTCGGCTCGTTGTGCTCCATCGAGCCGTAGTTGATGCTCTGCTTGCCGAGCTCTTCCTTCAGCCGCTCGATCTGCTGAAGTGCTTCGGCCTTGAAGGCATCCTGCACCTGCACCTGCAGGACGAGGAGTGTGCCGCCCTTCAGGTCCAGGCCCAGTCGGATATTGTTGTGCCAGTTGGCAATGAGCTCATCCTTCGACTTGGGTATTCCGATCATGCCGTATACACAGATGAGCACGACGGCCACGATCAGGACGGCTTTCCACTTAAGATTCTGCATGTGTTCTAACTTTCCGCTTTGATTAAGACTTCTTCTCCTGGTTCGCCAGGCTCGCTACAGACCCTCTGGCGAATTGCAGTTTCACGTTGTCGGGCTTGATGCGCAACACCAGGGTGTCGTCGTCGTTGATCCCGACGATTGTCCCGACCACGCCGCCGTTGGTGACCACCTGGTCGCCGGCTTTGAGTTCGGACAACATCTTTTGTTGCTGCTTCTTCTGCCGCTGCATGGGCATGAAGAGTAAGAAGTAGAAGATCCCGAATATCAGGAGGATAGGGACGAATTGCAGCAGCGAGCTAGCCGCTGCGGGCGTCTGGAGAAGGAGGAAATTCATTTCCGTTCCGGTGTCACCCAAAAGTTTGGACTCGATGTCTGCGACGCGCGGAACCCGCCCTGCATCTATGAGGTGTGGGCTTAGTTTGGACTTGAGGCGAGCCTGCGCGCAGACTTCAAGAACTCGGGGAATGTCCCAAGCAAAATAGCCTCTCGCATCCGGCGCATGATGTCAAGGTAATGCGTCAGGTTGTGGAGTGTGGCCAGGGTACTGAAGAGGATCTCTCCGGCCTGAAACAAGTGCCGAAGATAGGCCCTCGAGTACGTCGTGCAGGTATGGCACCTGCAATTCGCGTCAAGCGGCCTCGAATCTTCACGATACTGTGCCTGTTTGATGACCACCTTCCCCTCGGACGTGAACAGATAACCGTTCCGCGCATTGCGCGTCGGCATCACGCAATCCATCATGTCCACACCCCGGGCGACGTACTCCGGCAGCTCCTCGGGCGCACCTACGCCCATCACATAGCGGGGTTTGTCGACCGGCAGTAACGGAACGGTAACCTCCGTCATCTCCATGCTCAGTTCGCGCGGCTCACCCACACTCAACCCGCCGACGGCGTACCCTTCCGCCTCCAGTTCGCCGAGCTGCTGAACACACTCCCGCCTCAGGTCCGCGAACATGGAGCCCTGGATAATCGGGAACAGGGCGTTGTGTGGCGCGCGCGACTCCATCCGTTCCCGGTAGTGCCGCATGCCCCGGCGGGCCCAGCGCACAGTCATCTCCATCGACTTACGCGCCTCGGCATGCGACGAAGGATAGTCCGTGCATTCGTCGAGCATCATCATGATGTCGCTGCCCAGCGAGAGCTGGACATCCACCGTCGACTCCGGCGTGAACATGTGCTGGTCGCCATTCAGATGAGAGCGGAACAGCACTCCTTCTTCCTTGAGCTTCCTTAACTGGCTGAGCGACCAGACCTGGAAGCCCCCGGAATCGGTCAAGATTGCCCGGGGCCACTGCATGAAGCCGTGCAAACCGCCGAAATCCTCAATCAGCTTATGGCCCGGCCGCAGATAGAGATGGTAGGTATTGCCGAGGATGATCTTGGCGTCGAGTTCTTCCAGCAGGTGCTTCCGGGTGAGCCCTTTCACCGTACCCTGCGTGCCGACCGGCATAAACACAGGGGTTTCGATGGTTCCGTGGGCGGTGTGGAGCAGACCGGCTCGGGCGCCTGTTTCGGGGCAGACGGCCTGTTTTTCAAAGTGGAGCGTCTTCAAGGGGTAAACTAGTTATTCTAACTCCCCCATGGCACTGCGGTTCTACAACACTCTCACCCAGGAACTCGAAGAGTTTCAGCCTCAGGATGGCAAGACGGTCCGCATGTACACCTGCGGCCCGACCGTCTACTCCTACGTCCACATCGGGAACTTCCGTACTTTCTCCTTCCAGGACATCCTGCGGCGGACGTTGAAGGCTCGCGGCTTCACACTCGACCACGTCATGAATATCACGGACGTGGAGGACAAGATCATCCGCAATGCGATGGCGGCCGGGCAGACGATCCAGGAGTACACCGCCCAATACACGCAGGCGTTCAAAGACGATTCGGCCACCTTGCGCCTGCAGGCTCCGGAACGGCTCGCCTTTGCGACGGAGCACATCCCCGAAATGGTGAACGCCATTGAGCGGCTGGCGGCGGGCCACCACACCTACGCCAACGAAGGCTCCACTTACTTCCGAATCTCCACCTTCCCCGAGTACGGCAAGCTGTCGCACACCAACTTCAGCGGCAACATCGCCGGCGCGCGCGTGGAGGTGGACGAGTATGACAAGGCCGACGCGCGCGACTTCGTTCTCTGGAAGGCCCAGAAGCCGGGCGAACCGGCCTGGCAGACTTCGCTGGGTGAGGGCCGGCCGGGCTGGCACATTGAATGCTCGGTGATGGCCATGAAGTATCTCGGCGAAACGATCGACATCCATACCGGCGGCGTCGACCTGGTCTTTCCGCACCACGAAAATGAAATCGCTCAATCGGAAGCGATCACCGGCAAGCGCTTCGTCCGCTACTGGCTGCACGCCGAACACCTGATGGTGGAGGGGCAGAAGATGTCGAAGTCGCTGGGCAACTTCTACACCCTGCGCGACATCATCGAGAAGGGCTACTCGCCCGAGTCGATCCGCTACCTGCTGGTCTCGGCACACTACCGCAAGCAGCTCAACTTCACGTTCGATGGGTTGAAGGGCGCGGCGGCCTCGTTGGAGCGCCTGCGCAACTTCGAACTGCGGCTGAAGAACGACCGCCTTGCCGAGGGCGTCAATCCGGAGATGGAAGCGCGGACCGCGGCAGCCAGCGCAGCGTTCAACAAAGGCCTGGACGACGATCTCAATACATCGGATGCGCTGGCGGCCATCTACGAATATGTTCGCGACGCCAACACCGCCCTGGATGCAGGCCAGTTCCTGGCCGGCAACACGGCCGGCGCCCACGCGCTGCTGGCCGAGTTCGATGCGATCTTCGATGTTCTGAAGCCGACCATCCAGAGCGGCGCGCTCACCGACGCCGAGATCGATGCGCAGGTGGCGGAACGAAACAAAGCCAAGAAAGCCAAGGACTTCAAGCGCGCTGACGCGATTCGCAACGAATTACTGGAGCGGGGCGTTGTCCTGGAAGACACCAAGGACGGGGTCCGCTGGAAGCGCAAGTAAGCGCCGCGGATCAGACACGTAACACGAAATGAACATTCAAACCAAAGCCGTTCACTCAGGAGACAGGAAGCAGCCGCAGAAGCAGATTCCGGTGGCGACGCCCGTGCATTTCGCCGCCAGTTGGGTTTGTTCGGACCAGGCTGAACAGGACCGGATCTTCGCAGCCGAGGAGAAGGGTTTCGCCTACTCGCGCTACCACAATCCGACCAACGAGGCACTGGAAGAGCTCATCACCTCGCTCGAAAACGGCGCGGGTGCGCTGGCCTGTGCATCGGGCATGGCGGCCTTACAGCACTCGCTGATGGCCGCCTTGATGGACCGCCGCCGCAAGGTTTTGTGCGCGCGCGACGTCTACGGCGCCACCATTAAGCTGCTGATGGATGTGCTGGGTCCGTTTGGTGTGGAGACCACTTTCGTCGATACCGGCGATCTGCCGGCCGTGGAACGGGCACTGGAAGAGGAGAAGCCGGGCGTCCTGCTGATGGAGACGATCTCCAACCCGCTGCTGCGCGTCAGCGACCTGCCCGCCCTGGCGGCCCTGTGCCGCAAGCATAATGCGGCTCTCGTGGTGGACAATACCTTCGCCTCGCCACTGCTGATCCGTCCGCTGGAGATGGGGGCCCACATCGTCGTCCACAGCTCGACCAAGTACCTGGGCGGCCATGGCGACACGCTGGGCGGGCTGATTGTCAGTGACGCCGAGCATCTCGAAGCGATCCGCAGGCTTTCGCGCATCGTGGGTCCGGTCATGGGTCCCATGGAGTGCTTCCTGACGATGCGCGGCATCAAAACATTCCCGTTGCGTGTGGAGCGTCAGTGCCGCAACGCGCAGGGTCTGGCCGCGTGGCTGCGCCAGCAACCCGGCGTGGAGCGTGTTTACTATCCCGACGATCCGCAGCACCCCGATGCCGAGGTCGTCTCGAGAATGCTGCCGGACGGCCTGTATGGCGGCATGGTCAGCTTCGAATTGAAGAACGCACAGTCGAAGGAAGGCGTCTTCGAGTTTCTCGATCGCCTGAAACTCATCGTGAAGGCAACCTCCCTCGGCGATGTCCACACGATGGTGCTCTACCCCTGGATTGCCTCGCATCGCGATGTCTCGCCGAAGCAGAAGCAGCGGATGGGCATCCGCGAAAACCTTGTCCGGCTCTCGGTGGGCATCGAGTCGCTGGACGACATCGTGGCCGACGTGGCCCAGGCGTTAGCCTAACCCGCAGACATTGGATCCGGAGCGACTGGACTTCGCCAAGTCCAGTCTCGCCCCGGATGGTCCTGCTAATCCTTCTTCACCACGCGCCAGCGGACGCGAACCCCCTCCTGGTCCTCCCATTCCGACCACGGCAAGGCCCCTTCCACGCGTTGCGGCAGGTTCAGGCGGTGGTAGACCAACCGGCCGGGCAGCGACACCGTGACGGTGCTGGCCTGCTGCGGGGACAGGAGGTAGGAACTGCCGCCCACGACGCAGCGGCCTTCCGCGCACTTCTTGTCCCAGAACTGGGAGAGGACCTCTTCCTTCTTTTCCACCTTGGCATTGGTCCAGTGGACCTCCTGAATCGGACCCTCCCCCAAGGCCTCCGCCGGATAGTCCAGTTCGAATTCGACGATCGGCACCTTCGAGAAGAGGGGCTGTTGGCGCGGATTCGCGCTGTAGACCATCAGCAGGAGCCCTACAACGAGGATGCCGCCGCCGGAGCCCAGCAGCCCATTGCCCCAGGATTGGGAATGACCGGAGAACCGCAACACCGCCCCGCTGCCCAGCAGCAGGCCAACCACGGCCCCGATGGGTCCAAAAATGAAGAACCCATACATGGCCGCCGCACCCTCGCGTGGACCCGCCACCGAAGTGAACCAGGCGGCCGCGCCATAGCCCATGCCAAAGCCGGTGAGCAACGCCAGAACCAGACCGGCCAGAACCGCCCCAAAGATCATCCCAGTAGACTAGCATCGGATCGGCCATCTGTTTCCCGGTCGCCGCCGCCCATTCGCACCGGCCCACCGCTCAACCGAAGTCGCTGGGTGGATGCAGAATTCCCCGCTAGAGTGCGGGCATGAGGGAATTCAAGAAACTGCAAACCGCGCTGCTCTGCCCTGCCCTGCTGGCGCTCGCGGCGCTGCCGGCCCGCTCCGCCGGCCCCTGTGACAGCAATTCCGAAAGCGCGTGGTGCCGGGCGAAGACAATCTTCATCTGCGCGCGCTCCGGGTTCATGCGGGAAGCGGAACTCGAACGGGCCATCGTCCAGAAGCCCGAATTCGCTAAGTCCGGAATGCTGATTACGCGCAACAGGAAAAACGCCGACCTCGTGCTGGAAGTACGCCGCAAGCCATTCACTTCGCAATTCACGCTTTCCGTCATCGACCAGCGGCGTCAGATTCTCATCGGCAGCGACCGCTCGAACTCCATCGGCGGGCACATCGAACCCAAGCTGGCCAACGACTTCATGAAGATGCTGCGGGCCAATCGCTAAGTGCGGGCCTTCTCCGAGACGGACTTCAGCACCTGCAGCCGGGCGTCGGTCAGGCCGTTCTCCGCAAAGATCGAGACACCCGCCGCACCGGCCTGCAGCGATTCGCGCACGGCCTCGGAGAACTCGTCCTCTTTCATTCCGCCCAGGAACAGGCCGCTGTAGAGCGGCGCTTTGACTGCGCCAACACCTTCCCTGGTCATCCTGCCAACCCAGGCCGGAGTCTCCTGATAGAACGAGTGGTAGATCATCGGCAGGAACGCATCGAGCTTCCAGCGGCCCCAATCCTGGCGGACATTGATCCGGGCGAGGCTGGGACCGGGGAACACCGCCGCCGTGATCTGTTTCTTCGCTGCATGGGCCGCCGGCACCAGGTAGCCATTCACCAGTCCGGTGACCATGTCCAGGCGGAACTGGAACCACTTCTGGTCCAGCTTCGCGTCCATCTTCTGCATCGGATCGGCGCCGTATTTCTTCTTGAACTCCCCGCGCTCGTACTCCGAGTACCCGTAGTCGTACTCGGGAAAGACATGGTCCTGGACGATGTTGTATTTCTTCCAAAGGCCGCTGGGCAGGATCGCGTCGGGATGCCGGATGTAGTCAAGATGGACGCCTGTCAGGTCGGGGATCGAGGCCAGTTCCTTCACCGTCCCCTGCACCCATTCGCGCACCTCAGGACGTCCGGGATCCAGAAACTTGTAATACGGCACGTAAGCGGGCTTGGTCGCGGCCGACTCGCCCTTGGCGTTGACGTTGTACCAGTCGGGGTGCGCCTTGAGGATCTCGGGATTCATGCAGGGCATGCTCCACATCCAGGCGTGCACTTCGAGTCCGGCCGCCTTGGCCAACGGCAGGATCTGGCCGAGCCAGTCCTGCTTCACCGGCAGGTGGCTGCTGGCATAGAATGCCTCGCGCCCCGCGTAAACCTCCGGCAGGATCGCCTGTATGCCGGCCGCACGCAACTTCTCGAAGCGGAGCTTCCACTGGTCCGCCGTCGGGCGGGTATTCGTGGGAATCCAGGCCCAGTTCTTCACACCCCTGGCGCGAGGTTTCGCGTCCACGGTTTGCAGGGCAGCGGCCGCCAGAAGGCTTTGCCGGAGGAATGAACGCCGATTCACACCCATGGCGCCCATCATATTGCGTTCCCCCGTCTAGCGCACCACCTTGGCCCGCAGGATCTTATCGAGTCTGGGGAAACGGGCATCCAGGTAATTGTTGCCTTCGGTGGCGATGCGCGTGGCATTGGGTCCGCGGCCTGGCGGTTCCCACTCGCCATAGCCCGAGTACAGCTTCTCAAAGACGTCCAGGCCCAGGGTGACCTTGCCGAAGGGTGCGAAGCCGTCCTTGTCGAGATCGGTGTTGTCCTTCAGGTTGACGAACACCTGCGTGCGGCGCGACCGCTTGCCGCTCTGGGCAAAGGAGATGGTGCCCTTGACGTTCTTCTGCTTCACCACATCGTCCTCAATGGGTGTGGCGCTGAGCATCGCATTCGTATTCGGATCGCCGGACAGCCCGAACTGGGCGATGAACTCGGGCCGCACGCGGAAGAACCGCGTGTCGTTGAAGAAGCCGGTGTTCACCAGCATCCAGAAGCGCTCCGCCCCCTTCGGCGCCCAGTCTTTGTGCACTTCCACGACAAACGACCCCTTGGAGGTGTCGAAGAGCACCTTGTAGACGTCCGGCATCGGCTGGTCCTTCAAAGGCTTGCCGGCGTCGACCTTCTTCGCGGGCGGGGCGGGTTTCTCGCCGCAGGAGATCAGCAGCAGGCTGGCGGCGAGACAGAGCAGATAACGCATGCCGACATTATTTCATTTCGCCGGAGTTTCGTCGCGCGGCCGGAGGTTCTCCGGCCGCCACGAATTTTGCCTACCTGCCGGCCCAGGCCAGCCCGTCGGCGCCTTTCCCTGCGTCGATCATCTGGGCGACAGACCAGTCCGCGGTACTAATGGCGGCCACCTTCTTGCTGGAGTCGCAGGAGACGTAGGCCACCTTGCCGTCGGGCCGCACCAGCACCTCCTGGGGTGCCGCCGGCACATCGATGGTCTTCGTCACCTTCATCTGACCGAGGTCGACGATGGCCACTTTGTTGGCCTTTGAGACGGCCACCACCAGGTACTTGCCATCCGGAGTCGGGGCAGTGCCGTAGCCCGGCGCAGGCAGGGTCACCCAGGTTTTGATCGCATTCGTGCCGGCGTCGATGACGGCCAGGCGTGGTGCAGTCTGATCGGAAGTGAAGACGAGCTTGTCGTCCACCGACAACGCGATGCGCTGCGTGTTCTTCGAGATCGGGATGATCTTCACGGTCTTCTTCGCATCCAGGTCGAGCACGGAAACGGTACC
Organism: Acidobacteriota bacterium; assembly: GCA_017307505.1. Taxonomy (GTDB): domain Bacteria; phylum Acidobacteriota; class Terriglobia; order Bryobacterales; family Bryobacteraceae; genus Paludibaculum. The sequence continues at coordinate 71,903 of JAFKEE010000051.1, forward strand.
GGGTCCGACGTTCGCGGTGTAGCCGCGCTTCCCATCCCGGCTGATGGCCAGCATGTGCGACTCGGCCTGCCCGGTGGGGACGGTGCCTACGATCTTGAGCGATTTGGGATCGATCACCGTAATGGTGTTGTCGAGTTCCGTTGTGACGTAGAGCAGTCCGTTCTTGGGTCCGATCACAGGGCAGTGCGGCCGGATGCCCTTGCCGAAGTCCACGTTGCCGGTGACTTTGTGGGTCTTCAGGTCGACCACCACCATGTTGCGGCCATCCGTGCCGGGCTTGCCGACCCCGGAGTTGCCGTAAATCGGGGCGTAGGCCACCCGGCCATCGGGCGAGGCCACCAGTTCGTGAGCCGTCTCACCACCCTCGGGCACCGTCGCGATCGACTTGCCCGTCTTGGGATCGATAACCGCCACGGCCTGATCACCTTTATTCGCCACCAGCAGCAGGCCATCTTGCCCGAAAGCCATAGTCGCGCAGAGCGGCAACAGCAGGATCCAGGATTTACGCATTGTAGAAAGCTCCTCTTTCGTCCGGCGCTCCCCGGCGCGCCCAGCCCCAAACCCGCTTCGTGCCAGTCATTCTCTCATCCGGCCCCCATCGAGACAACCCGGCGGGAATAAACCGCACCTCAGCGTGGATCTATTGGGTGCATACTCATCAAAAGAGGGCCAATGAGACTGGGACCTAGTGTTTTCTGCGCCGGTGCGGCCGCGGCGCTGAGCCTGGTGGCTATCGTGGCGTTGGGCGATGCCCGGCCCGCTGCACCGGTGCTGGTTGAGCTGTTCACTTCGGAAGGCTGCTCCAGTTGTCCGCCGGCCGACGCGATTCTGGCCCGCCTGGACCAGGAGAAGTCCGTGTCCGGTGTGCCCGTGATCGTCCTCAGCGAACATGTCGACTATTGGAACAGCATCGGCTGGAAGGATCCCTTCTCCGCCCCGCAATTCAGTGCGCGGCAGCAGGCCTACAGCCAGGCGTTCCGGCTCGAGTCGGTCTACACTCCGCAGATGGTCGTGGACGGGCGGGATCAGTTTGTCGGCAGCGACACGGCGGCGCTCCACGCCGCGCTGGACAAGGCGGCCCGCCAGGGTAAAGCCGAATTGCGGATCCTGGCGGCCCTGCGCAGTGGGCCTGAGGCGGCCATTGAAATCGATGCCGGTCGCGGCGGTTCCAATCCGCGGGAAGACTGGAACGTCTGGGTGGCCCTGGCCTCCGACCGGGAATCTGTTCCCGTCAAAAGCGGCGAGAACTCCGGCCGCAACCTGACGCACGTGGCGGTGGTCCGGACCCTGGTCAACGGCGGAACCATGAAGCGTGGTGGCAGTTTCCACAAGACGGTCCGGGTGCCGCTGGACCCGAAGCTGAAGGGCATGCGGGCAGTAGTCTTCCTGCAGCCGTCCGGCGCCGGCCCGATTGCCGCCGCAGCCATGCGGCCGCTGGCGGATTGACGCAGGTCACTCCACAGGTTGGAGTTGGATCGAGAAAAGGCCCTGCAGCGGCCCTGTCCGTTTCGACACCAGGAACCGGCCGCGCAGATGGTAGGACCCGCGCTCCTGGGTGAGTGCGCTGCGGCCCTGGACCTTCGGAACGTTATACTCCGTGCCCTGGCAGCGCGGAACCGAAGGAGTCTCTCCCTCCTTCAGGACCTCGTCGCAGGTGTCAAATACATCGAAGAAGTCGAAGTCTTTCTCGGTTCCGCCCTGGAACTCAGACTTCGGGATGACAACATCCAGCTCCACGACCGAACCCTCCTGATGCTCCAGGAAGTCGGAAAAACCACTGTCCAGGTCCAACTGACCCACCGTCCCTTTAAATTCGTGGGCCTTGTTGGGCGAGCAGGCGCTCAGCAGCAGGAAAGCGATCAGCGGAATCAGGCGAACCGGAGGAGGATGACCCATAGCCCGTACCCACTTAGTCCCAATGTAGCGAGCGCCAGCATCGAAGCGGAGCCGCCCAGCCGGCTCAGCACCATGAGCAGTGAGAACAGGAACAGAGCCGTCAGCAGGGCGCCGCCCGCAATTCTCGACCACAGCAGGCCTGCGTAAAGGCCACGGCTCGTGAAGTACAGACCCGCGGCGAACAGCAGCGCGCCGGCGGACGCGGCGAGCAGGGCCTTGGAAAGGCCGAAGGCGACGGCATCAAAGACGCGTCCTGCCTTGCCGGCCGCGTAGTCCAGAAAGGAAAGACCCGCAATCAGCGGCCCGCCTTCGCCGCTGGGCGCCGAGGGCTGCGGTTTCTGTTCCGCCATCGCCATCCGGACGGTCGAGAACCCGAAGAAACAGGTCCCCAGCACCGCCGGCAGGCCGATGATCGCCGAGGCAACCAGGAATCCTTTGGCCAGCACCAAAGCCTCTCGCGATATCAAAGTTCCCTCCCCCACATCGTCAATCCAGCCAGGGCCGCGGCACTGGCCAACCCCACCACCCAGCGCACCATCAGACTCAGGAACCGTAAACCAGTCTCTGTAGTATAGGGCCAATCCCGAGCCTGCCTTCGCTAGACTGTAGAGTCACTGAGGATTCCCATGGCCCATACCCGACCACTGGCTTTTATCTCCGCAAGCCTCCTCTGCGCAGCCGTCTTTGGACAGACGAAAGAACGCCCGGTTAGAGCTGTTACGGATCCCGGAGTCATCACCACCCGCCAAAGCATCACACCCGCCGGCATCCCTCTGGTCTTTCAGGGCAAAGTCTATGGAGTCGCCTTCGGCAAGGAAGATGCCGAGATCTGGGTTCTCAACCAGACCCAGCTCTATCAGGTGGACTGGCGCAGCGGCCGGATCCTTTCGAACCTCGCCCACAATTCGACGCCGGCCTATCAGGGCCTCGTCACGCATCAGGGCACGCCCTATGTCGCGGGCACCGTGAAGCGCGGCAATCCGGGCCTTTTCGCCGTGAACGGCGGGCAACTCCAGCCGCTGGCCGCGAACCTCGGCAAGCACAATGCCGGAGGGCTGGGCTACGGCGGAGGCCGCCTTGTCCTGCCTATCACGGCGCAGAACAGGGCCGTCGTCGTGGAACTCCCTTCGGGCAAAACCCTCGGCACAGCCACCACCGGCATCGCGCCGTTCGCGGCCGTGGTGAGCGCCGACGGCAAAACAGCCTATGTCTCCAATTGGGGCGGACGCACAGCCAAGCCCGGCGAGCGGACCTCACCGGCCGGCCCGGGCGCGAATGCCGATCAGGTCCTGGTCGACGATCGCGGCGTGTCGGCCTCCGGCACGGTCTCCCGCATCGACCTCACCACCTTCCAAACGACGGATTCGATTCCCACCGGACTTCATCCCAACGGCATGGCCTGGGACGAGCCACACGCCCGGCTCTACATCGCGAACAACAATGACGACTCAGTGACGGTGGTCGACACCGCCACGAAACGCGCCATCCGGCAGCTCCGCATCCAGCCGTTCGCCGGCGTGCCCTCCGGTCTCGCGCCAACCGCCGCAACGATCTCCGCCGATGGAAAGCGTCTGTTCGTCGCCTGCGGAGGCATCAATGCCATCGCCGTCATCGACACCGCCAGCGGCCGCATCGACGGTCTCATCCCGACCGGCTGGTACCCCAGCGGGCTCGCCCTCTCCTCCGATGGCAAACGCCTCGCCGTGACATCCATGCTGGGCATCGGCTCCGGCTTTGCCGAGAAACCCGAGCGGCGCTTCGTCCACAGCTACCGCGGCACGGTGCATGTTCTGGACCTGCCGGACGCTCCGCAGCTCGCCAGCTACACGCGCGCCGTGGCCGACAACAACCACCTGCCGCTCACAAGCGTCACCGCCGCCGCCACGCCGCCCAACCGCACGCCGAAAGCGGTGCCCGAGCGCGCCGGCGACGCCTCCCTGATCGAGCACATTGTCTACATCATCAAGGAGAACCGGACCTACGATCAGGTCCTGGGCGACATGCCGAAAGGCAATGGCGAGCCTTCCTTGGTTATGTTCGGCGAGGACGTCACTCCGAACACCCATCGCCTGGCCGACCAGTTCGTGCTGCTGGACAACTTCTACGCCTCGGGCGGCAACAGCGCCGACGGCCACCAGTGGCTGGCCCAGGCCAATGAAGTCTCCTACGCCCTCTGGCCCGGCTACGAAGGGCGCAGCTACCCCTTTGACGGCACCGATCCGCTCGCCATCGGGCGCGGCGGCACCATCTGGGACATGGCCCGCAAGCTGGGCAAAACGGTCCGCCTCTACGGCGAGTACGGCGGCACCCTGCCGGAGCCGCCCAAACGCCGCATCGAGTATCTGAACCGCTGGAAGGCCGGCGAGGACTTCACCTCCGCCTTCAACATCAAACCACCCAGCGCTCACCTCATTCCCTTCTTCGCGGCGAACTACCCGCCGTATACGAACTCCATCCCGGACCAGATTCGCGCACAGATCTTCCTCAAAGACCTCAAGCAGTGGGAGCAGGACGGCCGCATGCCGAACATGACCGTCATGCTCATCAACTGCGACCACACCTTCGGCACTACGCCTGAGACCTCCACCCCGAAAGCCATGGTCGCCGACAACGACCTCGCCCTGGGCAAAATCGTCGAAGCCCTCACGAAGTCGAAGTTCTGGCCGAAGATGGCGATCTTCATCGTGGAAGACGACGCGCAGAACGGAGTGGACCACGTCGACGGCCACCGTACCGTGGCCCTGGCCGTGAGTCCCTACACCCGCCGCGGCCACGTCGATTCCACCTTCTACTCGCACCAGAGCATGCTCAAAACCATGGAGCTCATGCTCGGCCTCCCTGCCCTGTCTTTATTCGACATGATCGCCAACGAGATGCGGCCCAGTTTCACCAACCAGGCGGACCTCACCCCCTACACGCATGTCCAGCCCAGGCAGGATCTGTTCGAAATGAACCCGCCTCTCAAGGCCTTGCGGGGCCAGCCGAAATCGGCCGCCATCGCATCCGCAAAGATGCGCTGGGACGTGCCCGACGCCGTGCCCAGCGGCAAGCTCAACCAGATCCTCTGGCACTCCACGCGCGGGTGGAACACTCCGTTCCCGGGCGTGAAGGTCTCCCTGTTCGCTCCCTATTCCGTCGACATCGACGACGACGATCGATAGAGGCGCGCTCCGCCTCTTCTGGCGGGTACAATAACACCAGCATGCGGAGACACTCTGGGGGCGGCTGGTCCGCAATCCGCTACACACTGGGCAAGACCTTTGAGGCCGCCACCGGCCCCGTCGACTTCTGGCGGCGCATGTCGTCGAAAAACGCCTGCAAGACATGCGCACTCGGCATGGGCGGCCAGGCCGGCGGCATGCACAACGAAGCCGGACACTTCCCCGAGTTCTGCAAAAAATCCGTGCAGGCCATGGCGGCCGATCTCCAACCGCCCATCGATCCGATGGTGTTTCTCTCGCGCACCGTCGACGAACTCGCGCGCTACACACCCCGCCAATTGGAGAACCTGGGACGCCTCGCCTACCCGCTCCTCCGCACCTCGGGCTCGGCCCGCTATCAACGAATCTCCTGGGACGAAGCGCTGGACCGCGCCGCCGAAGCAATGCGCGCCACCAGCCCGGACCGCAGCTTCTTCTACTCCTCGGGTCGCAGCAGCAACGAGGCGGCATTCCTGCTCCAGTGGCTGGCCCGCGTCTACGGCACCAACAACGTCAACAACTGCTCTTATTACTGCCACCAGGCCAGCGGAGTCGGGCTCAGCCAGAGCATCGGTTCGGGCGTAGCCACTGTCACGCTGGACGACCTCGCCCACTGCGACTTTGCCCTGCTCACCGGAGCCAATCCGGCCAGCAACCATCCGCGCCTCATCTCGCAACTGGTGGAACTGCGCGAACGCGGCGGCCAGGTGGTGGTGGTCAATCCACTTTGGGAGCCAGGCCTCGACCGCTTCTACATCCCGTCGAAGCCCATGTCTCTCGTCTTCGGCTCGAAGGTCCACGACCTCTACCTGCAGCCCCGCATCGGCGGAGACATCGCCCTGCTCAAGGCCCTTCTGAAGGTGGTCATCGGCGAGCGGGCCTGCGACGAAGAGTTCATTCGCAGCTACACCGTCGGCTTTGACGCGCTGAAGGCTTCACTGGACCACGAGTCCGTGGCCGACCTGGCTGCCAGCGCCGGTCTGCCGGCCGAAGCGATCCTCGATGTGGGCAGGCGCTACGCCCGCGCGAAGAACGCCATCTTTCTCTGGGCGATGGGCATCACGCATCACGAGCACGGCGTCGACAACGTGTCCGCCATCGCCAACCTCGCCCTCGCCCGCGGCATGGTGGGCCGCCCGCACGCCGGGCTGATGCCGATCCGCGGGCACTCCAACATTCAGGGAGTGGGCTCAGTGGGCTTCGCGCCCAACCTTCGCGCTGGGTTCCTGAAAGCGATGGAGGAACTTTACGGACTCCAACCGCCCGCCGGCAAGGGACTCGACTCCATGGGCTCCCTCCTGGCGGCGGAGCAGGACCAGATGGACTTCGCCCTCTTCCTGGGCGGCAACTTCTTCGCGGCCAATCCGGATTCGGGCTTCACCCGCTCGGCGCTCAGCCGCGTGAAGACCACGGTGCACGTCAACACCAAGCTGAACCAGTTCCATGTCTGCGTTCCGCCGGAACGCGAAGGCGGCTGCACCCTCATCCTCCCCACCTGCGCCCGCGACGAGGAGACCCAGTCCACCACCCAGGAGAGCGGCTTCAGCTTTGTCCGGCTTTCCGAAGGCGGCATGAGCCGGCCGCCCGCCTCGGAGCTGAAATCCGAAGTCGAAATCATCACCAGCCTGGGGGCCCGGCTGCTGCCCGAGGGTGGCCCCATCGATTTCCGCCGCCTGCGCGACCATAATGCCATCCGTCGGGTGATGGCCGACGTCGTGCCCGGCTATAAGCCTGTCGCTGGCATCGGGGAAACCAAACAGGAGTTCCACGTCGAGGGCCGCGTCCGCCACGCCCCTGTCTTTCCCACCAGCGACGGCAAAGCCCGGTTCCTGATCATCGAGACACCGCCCAGCCGGTTGATCGAAGGCGCACTCCGGCTGATGACCATTCGCTCCGAAGGTCAGTTCAACACAGTGGTATATGAGGAGGAAGATCGCTACCGCGGACAGGCCGCCCGCGATGTGATCCTCATGAACGAGGCGGACATGCGCGACCGGGCACTGCCCGAAGGCGCCCGGGTCAGCGTGCGATCCCAGGCAGGGACGATGCACGGGATCCGCGTCCGCGCCTACCCCATCGCAAAAGGCTGCGCCGCTATGTACTACCCCGAAGCCAACACACTGGTGGAGCGGGCCGTCGACGGCAAAAGCGGCACGCCGTCATTCAAGAACGTCGTGGTCCACGTGGAATTGTCCGGGCAGCCTCAGTGAGACCGCCCGGATCCTGACACCGGCTGCTCTTACTTCGCAGCCACGGCTTCCTTGGCGGGCACGGCCGGCGGCGCCACCGGATTCTTCCGGGCGTGCCACATCACCAGCAGGGCACTCGCCACAAAGATCGACGAGTACGTTCCCACCACCACGCCACAGAACAAGGCAAACGCGATGCCGTTCAGCACCTCGCCGCCCAGGAAGTAGAGCGAGAGGCAGGCCAGCAGCGTGGGGCCCGCCGTCAACAGAGTCCGGCTCAACGTCTGGTTGATCGACTCGTTGACCAGCGAGAGGAACGAGCGCCCCCGCACCCCCTGCTGCATGTTCTCGCGTACCCTGTCGAAGACGACGATCTTGTCGTTCATCGAATAACCGATCAGGGTGAGCAACGCGGCAATGATGTTCAGATCGATCTCACGGTTGGTCAGCGAGAACAGCCCCAGCGTGATGACGATGTCGTGGATCGTCGCAATCACGGCCGCCGCGCCGGAGATCCACTCAAAGCGGAACGCCACGTAGATCAGCATCCCGCCCAAAGCGCAGAGCGTCGCCATCAACGCCTGCTGACGCAGGTGGGCGCCGGCCTTGGGACCCACGATCTCCGCCGAGCGGATGTTGAAGTGGCCCAGCCCTGTCTCCTGCTTCAGGGCGCCCAACACCTTTCCATCGACGCCCGCCACCTTCGACAGTTCGTCCATGTTGCCGATGAGGCCGCTGTGCACCTTGTCGCGGAAATCGGTGATCCGCTTTGCCAGGTCATGCCGCTCGTCGTCGTTCAGCCCCACGCCGGCAGCCGGCAACGCCTTCGATAGAGTCTCGTCCAGCGCACTGACGCTGGTCGTGTTCAGATCCAGCTTCCCGTTCGCCAGGCCGTACTTCTCACGCAATGTCTGCTCGACGGCCAGCCGGGTCTTTTCCAGTTGCGACTCATCGGCCAGTTCGGTCCCGATCAACACCTCGCCGGTGCCCTGCGTCTCCTGCAGGCTGACGGCTCCGGTCAGACGCGCCGAGAGGTACGTCCGCAACTGATCGAGTGACGGTTTCGCATCAAACTTCACGCTGATCAGCGAGCCGCCGCGGAAGTCCAGTCCGTAGTTCGGTCCGCCCTTGATCACCAGGCTGCCGATGCTGATGACAATCGCCAGCACCGAGAGGCCCAGAGTGAGGGCGCGCTTGGAGAGGAAGTCGATCTTCGGCTGCTCGAACATCTCCTTGCCGATGCTCAGGCTGCTGAGCCGTGGGTTGCGCCACACCTTCAGGTCGAAGATCGCGCGCGAAACGAACACCGCGGTGAACAGGTTTGCGATCAGGCCGATCACCAGGGTCACGGCGAAGCCGCGGACCGGGCCGGTGCCGAAGATGAACAGGAACGCGCTGGCCACCACCGTCGTGACGTGCGTGTCGATGATGATCGTCAGCGCTCTGTCAAATCCGGCCGAAATCGCCGCTGGGACAATGCGCCCGCCGCGCATTTCCTCCTTGATGCGTTCGAAGATCAGCACATTGGAGTCCACCGCCATGCCGATGGAAAGCACCAGGCCGGCGATGCCGGGCAGGGTCCAGGTCGCGTCGATGTAGCTGAGCGCGGCCACGGTCATCAGCGTGTTCAGCATCAGCGCGATCACCGAGTTCACACCCGCGCCGCGGTAGTAGGCCACCATCGAGGCCACCACCAGCGCCAGCCCCACAAGGCCGGCCAGCATGCCGCGCCGGATCGAATCCGCGCCCAGCGACGGTCCCACTGTCCGCTCTTCAATGACCTTCGCGCCCGCGGGCAGCGAGCCCGACCGCAGATTCAGCGCCAGATCCGACGCCGTCTGCTGATCCGCGGCGCCCATGATGCGGCCCTGGTCCGAAATCGCGGAATCGATCCTCGGCGCGCTGATCACGGAGTTGTCCAGCACAATCGCCAGTTGCTTCCCGACGTTCGCACTCGTGAAGCGGTGGAACCGTTGCGCCGCATCCTGCGTCAGGACGAAGCTCGTATCCCACTGGCCCGGATTCTCTCCTGGCATCGGCTTCGCATCGCGCAGGTCCCGGCCCGTGATCACAGGGGAGCGTGACAACAGGTACCAGGCCGGCTCATTGCCGCCCCCGGCTCGCCCGGTGCCGCGCACCAGCTTCGTGTTCAGAGGCATCACGCCCCCGTGCTGGCTGATGGCCGCTTCGCGGGAAGCAAACGGACCGCCCTTCACTTCGCACAGCTCCAGCAGCGCCGAAGTCTGCAGAATCCCCTTCACGCGCGCCGGATCGTCGACACCCGGCAACTGCACCAGGATCTCCGTATCTCCGCCGCTGCCACCTCTCTGCTGGACGCTCGATTCCGCTACCCCCAGCCCGTTGATCTTCTTCTCAATCGTGTTCATGCTGCGGGCCAGCGTGTCCTGCCGCAGTTGAATGGCCGCCTCTTTGCGGATATTCACACGGTAGGTGTCGGAGTTGACAGGCGTCAGAATCCACTCAGACCCCAGGACATCAATCGCCACCCGGCGGAAGTCGCTGGTGCGCGCGGAAGGCACCCCGCGCACATCCACTTGAATGCTCTCCGCCGTCTCAATGGAGCCCGGATCGTTCCGCTCGATCGATCCGTAGGGGATTTGCTCCTTCTGCAGCCTCTCATTCAGCCGCTCAATCAGGACGTCAGCTTCCGCCTTGAAGGCATCCTGCACCTGGATTTGCAGCACAATGTGGCTGCCGCCCTTCAGGTCCAGGCCCAAACGCATGCTCTTGTGCCAGTTCGCCGCCAGTTGTTCCATCGATGTGGGCAGGCCGATCACACCTGTCAGGCAGGCCAGCATCACAGCGGCAATAATGATCCACTTCCAACGCAATCCACTGGGCATACTCTCTCCTTGGGAGACACAGCTCCCCTGTTTCGAAAATCAACCGGGAAACAGGCGGTCTCGGCACTGACACACCTCGGGTGGTCAGCGCGTGCTCCGCAAATGGCTAGGAGAGGGAAATGGGCGGAGCGCGGGCCGGGCGCGTAACAAACAGCCCGCCCAGCAGTCGGAAGGAATGAAAATGGCCGCAGGCGCCGGCATGTTCCGGCAGCGGCAAATGATCCGCACGCCGGGCCGGCATGCCGGCCGCAAACGGTTGGGCCGCGGTGGAGCGCGACCGCTCCAGCCGCAATTCCTGCCGCTGCGGGTTGTGAAAAGAAGAAGAACCATCCGCCGGGCGGCACGTGCCCCGGATCGCGGCCAGCAGGCTGTCCTGCAGTCCTTCCGGAGCGAACGCGGGCGCAACGCTGAGGCTGGCTCCGCCCAGGAACGCGGCAAACAACGCCGCCTGGACGAACCTCACCACCAAAGCTTTGTTGCGTTTCTTCACGGCAACCTGGACAGACGCTTCCTTCTCCATTATCCGGCAGCGGGGCGCGAAATGTCTCTGGAAATTGCGAGGCGGCTCCGGCTTTACAGCTTCCGCCTGTCTCCTCGAGAGCCCTTTCAGGCCATCCAGGGCAGAATCAGGCCGCAGGCAACTCCCTGAGGATCTATCTCGGATCCAGCGTCCGGTGGCCCGGGGCGTCTCGCCGGCCGCAACTCGCGGTTCTCACCGCCGTCGACTTCCTGCTGTGCCGCTTTCTGCTCGCCCCAAATGCCTCATTCTGACGGCAAGCTATTGTGATCCAGCGGCTTACGAACTATCCGGCCCCGTGCCTTCGTGCGGTTGGCTTCCTGCCGCCGGTAAAGCGGCAAAAGATGATCATCCAGCCAGGCAAACGCCCCCGCCAACCCACCGCTCTCATACGCCCGGCCGATCCGCGCCTCCACTTCACTGGCCTCCCCCAACTGCCCCAGGAACTGGTTGGAGGTCATCCGGATGTACCTTTCGCCGTCTACTTCGCCCCCTTCACGTAAAATCAGTGCCCTGGCGTAAAGGCAGAGAACAGCGTCCCCAATCCACGCATCCCTAAGAATCTGACGGCGTTGGTCGGTTTTCGGCACGAATCCTGATCTTGCCATAGCCACCCGTTCGTACGCCAATTCTGAAAAGATATTAACTATACAGAAATCTTCCGGATCGGCTATACTTCGGCTATCCACACCTGGGATCCAACGATCCTATCCTTCGATACAAATTGGCCCGATGAAAGCAAACACAGGAATCACACTCCAACCGACTTCAGGCAACTTGTTTCGATACGACGGCCCCGCGGGGACGGTCGTCTTTCTGGTTGCCTTACCTCTCTGTCTGGGTATCGCCCTCGCGTCTGGCGCTCCGCTGTTCGCCGGCATCATCGCCGGCATCGTCGGCGGAATCGTAATCTCAATCGCTTCCGGCTCGCAGGTGAGCGTCTCCGGACCTGCCGCCGGCCTGACAGTCATCGTGGCTTCGGCCATTCAGAGCCTGGGTAGCTTTCAGAACTTCACAGCCACCGTCGTCCTCGCCGGAGGCTTTCAAATCATCTTCTCGCTCCTGCGCGCGGGTTCGTTTGGAGACTATGTGCCCCTCTCGGTCATCAAGGGCATGCTGGCGGCCATCGGCCTGGTGATCATCCTCAAGCAGATCCCGCACGCGCTGGGCCGCGACGCCGACTACGAAGGCGATTTCACCTTTCTGGAGAAGGGCGCCTCCAACACGCTCACGGACATTCTCGAGGCGGTGATGTCCTTCTCCCCCGGCGCCCTGATCATCACTGGCATCAGTCTGGTCATCCTGCTTTTCTGGGATCAGTTGGCCGCCGCCGGACCGAAGTTCCTCACCTTCATTCCCGCCCCGCTTCTCGTGGTCGGGGCCGGCATCGGCCTGAACCAGATGTTCCATGCCTTCTTCCCGTTCCTGGAACTCACTGATAAGGCCCACCTCGTCTCGCTCCCCGTCTCCTCTTCCATCTCCGAGTTCGCACAACAGTTCTCGTTCCCAAATTTCGCGATCCTCGCCAACCCGAACGCGATCATGATCGCCGCCACCCTCGCCGTGGTCGGATCGCTCGAATCGCTGCTGTCCCTGGAGGCGGGCGACAAGCTGGACCCCTACAAGCGCATCTCTCCACCAAACAGGGAACTGTTCGCTCAGGGCACGGGGAACATCGTCTCAGGCCTGATCGGCGGACTCCCGGTCACCTCCGTGGTAGTCCGCACTTCCGCCAACGTCTACTCCGGAGCCCGCACCTGGATCTCGTCCTTCACGCACGGCATCCTGCTTCTGGTCTCCGCAATGTTCATTCCCGCCCTGCTGAACCTCACCCCCCTCTGCGCCCTCGCCGCGATCCTCTTCTCAGTCGGGTATAAGCTCACCAAGGTCGACCTCTACAAAGCGCAATACGCTGCCGGCTACGCCCAGTTCATTCCCTTCATCGTCACGGTCACCGCCATCGTGTTCACTGACCTCCTGAAGGGTGTCCTCATTGGCATGGCTTTCGGACTGTTCTTCGTGATCCACTCGAATCACCACAAGGCTTTTGTCCTTGTGAAGCAGGACAACTGGTATCTCATCCGCTTCACGAAAGACACTACGTTCGTGAACAAGGCGGAACTGAAGACAGTGCTCCGCTCCATCCCGGACGGAGCCTCGCTCCAGATCGATGCCACGCGTGCTATCTACATCGATCGCGACATCTTCGAAGTGGTGGCCGACTTCGAGAAGTCGGCGGCCTACAAGAACATCGACATCGAGTATCGCAACTTCGCCTCTGCCCGCTAACGAACCTCTGCGAGAATTGGAAAGCCCGAAAAGGAACTGCCAACCATGGAGTCTTACAAGAAACTGCTGCTCGCCAACAAGGCATGGGTGGAAGACAAGCTCAATATCCGGCCCGACTATTTTGACGCCACGGCCACTGTTCAAACGCCGGAATTCCTCTGGATCGGATGCTCAGACTCACGCGTGCCGGCCGAGGACATCACCGGAGCTGAACCGGGCGAACTCTTCGTCCACCGCAACATCGCCAACATGGTCATTCACACGGACCTGAATGTCCTCAGCGTGCTCCAGTACGCGGTGGAGTATCTGAAGATCCGGCACATCATCGTGTGCGGCCACTACAACTGCGGCGGCGTCAAGAACGCCATGACGCGCCAGGACCTCGGCCTCATCAACAAATGGCTGCGGCACATCAAAGACGTCTACCGCATCAACAAGCGCGAACTGGACACCATCGGCGATTTTCAGCAGCGCTACGACCGCATGGTGGAACTGAACGTCGCCGAGCAGGTCCTGCACGTCGCCGAAACCTCCATCGTCCAGCGCGCCTGGAAGGCGGAGCATCGGCCCGTCATCCACGGCTGGGTCTATGACGTCCGCACCGGCTACCTCAAGGCCATCGCCCAGATGGAACCGGGCTCGAAGATGGAGGGTGTCTACGAGTACGACTACGGCGAAGCCGGCGCTCCCGAGGGCGACGACCACTAACCAGGCGTCCAATTCGATCCTTCTTCCCGGCCCTGCGAGATAATCAATCGCAGGGCCGGTTGCTTTTGCACCTGGCTTGTTTCGAGCGGCCATGGACAACGCCAGATCTTCCTCGGTCCAAAAACTTCGCGCAATTCTCCTGGTCAGCTTTAGCGGACTGCTGGGGCTCCTCCTCTTTTCCGGCCTGGATGGCCTGGGTGTCCTCAGCCGCCTGCACGATGAAGAACAGCAGGCCCGCCGCGCCTTTCTCGTGCGCAACGCCACACTCACCCAGTTGCGGGCCAGCCTGCTCGAATACTGGCAGAGTATCGACCGCTGCATCGCCGAACACGGTTGGGACGATCCGGGGCGCGAACAGGAGTTTGTCCGCCTCTTCGCGGCGGTGGAGGGCGCCCTCCGGCACTATCCCAACGACGGCCCCGTGGAAGAACAGAACCTCATCGAACTCCTGCACAATACGCTGCTGCAGCACCAGGCCATCACTCGCAGCTTTGTCGGCCGCGGCGACCTCCCGCCTCTCGCCACCGGCAGTATGATCATGGCCGGCAAAGTTCAGATCCTTGAGATCTCCGAAGAGATCAGCCGCGTCAACCGCCGCATGCTGGAGGAATCGGGCTACCGCCTGCTGGCCCGCTTCGATACGCTGCAGGGCCGCCTGCGGATGCTGCTGCTCATCACTCTGCTTTCCGGACTCCTGCTGGCCGCCGGCAGCTTCCTGTACATCGCCCGCCTCGAACGCGAGGTCGACGAACGCTCGTTTGAACTCGGCCAGCTCTCCTCGCGCCTGGTGCAGGCCCACGAGGAGGAACGCCGCTCCATCTCCCGGGAACTCCACGACGAAGTCGGCCAGTCCCTGGGCGCTCTGCTGGTCGATGCCGGACGCCTTGGCTCGCTCGTTCCACAGGAGGACGAGCAGGCCCGCGGCTACGTGACCCACATCAAGTCGGTGGCCGAACGCACCCTGCAGTCGGTCCGCAATATCGCGCTGCTGCTGCGGCCCTCCATGCTCGACGATCTGGGCCTGGTGCCGGCCCTGGAATGGCAGGCCCGTGAAGTCTCGCGCCACGGCGAGATGGAGGTGGATGTTCACGCCGGCGACATCCCCGAGAACATCCCCGACGACCAGAAGACCTGCATCTACCGCGTCGTCCAGGAAGCGCTGAACAACGCCGCCCGCCATGCCTCGGCCCGCCAGGCGACCGTGACCCTCCATTACCGCGACAACAAACTCGAACTGACGGTCACCGACGACGGGCACGGCTTTGACCCGAAAACCACACGAGGCATGGGCATCCTCGGCATGGACGAACGGGTCAAACGGCTCGGCGGCTCCCTCTCCATCCAATCCACCGCCGGCAACGGCACGACACTTCACGCCGAGCTGCCGTGGACCCGGCCTGCCGCCTCACCGAACCCGGTAAACTAACTGCGATGCCCAGCATCCGTGTCATCCTGGCCGACGATCACAAGCTCATGCGATCCGGCCTGCGCCTGCTCGTCGAGCAGCAGCCGGAATTCCGGGTCGTGGGCGAAGCCGGCGACGGCCGGCAGGCGGTGGCCCTCGCGCTGGAGCTCAAACCCGACGTCGCGGTACTCGACATTGGCATGCCCGAATTGAACGGCATCGAGGCAGCGCACCAGATCACGGAACAATTGCCCGAAACCGCCGTCGTCATGCTCAGCATGCACTCGGACGAGTCCTACGTCCTGCGGGCGCTCAAGGCGGGAGCCCGCGGCTACCTCCTCAAAGACTCGGCGGAAGCCGATCTCGTCCAGGCCATCCTGGCTGTCCGTGAGGGCAAGTCCTTCTTCAGTCCGGCCGTCAGCCAGGTCCTCCTCGAAGACTACCTGCGAAAGCTTCGCAAGACCGGCGCCGAGGACTCCTACGAACTCCTCTCTCCCCGCGAGCGTGAAATCCTTCAACTGGTTGCCGAGGGCAAGTCGAGCAAAGACGTCGCCAACCTGTTGAACCTGAGCGTCTACACCGTCGAGACCCACCGCGCCAACCTGATGAAGAAGCTCAACCTCAAGAGCATGCCCGAACTCATCCTCTACGCCGTCCGCAAAGGCGTCATCGCCTGATTTTTCTTTTACTTATGCGCCATCCCTGAACGTCGGGGGTGGAAATACCAAATCGCCGGGAGACCCCGTCTGCCATCCTGGTGCGTCACATGAGCAGGAAGGAAGATCCGACACATGATGAAGCACTGGAAGAATCGTACAACGCTCGCCCTCGCTTTCTCTGCGACCCTCGTGGTGGGTGGCCTCGGAACCGCATACGCCTCCAAGGTGCTTGCGTCCGCCAATCCACCGGCCACCCTGAAAATGGCCGACCCGAATGAAGGCCCCAACAAGCTCAGCTTCGCCCCTGTGGTGAAGCATGCCTATCCGACTGTCGTGAATATCTCGTCGTCCAAAGTAGTCCGCACGCCGGCCGGCATGTCCGGAATGCCGCCGATGGACCCGTTCTTTGAACAGTTCTTCGGCCGCAACCCGGGCGGCCGCGCGATCCCCAAGGAACGGCGGGAACAGAGCCTCGGCTCCGGCGTCATCGTCAGTCCTGAAGGCTATATCATCACCAACAACCACGTCGTCGAAGGCGCCACGGACATCAAGGTGGTCCTCTTCGACAAGCGCGAACTGAAAGCCCGCCTCATCGGCGCCGATGACAAGACGGACGTGGCCGTCCTGAAGGTCGATGCCGGCGACCTGCCGTACATCACCATCGCTGATTCCTCCAAGGTTCAGGTGGGCGATTTCGCCCTCGCCATCGGCAACCCGTTCGGTGTCGGCAAGACTGTCACCATGGGCATCGTCAGTGCCACCGGCCGTGGCAACCTCGGCATCGAGGATTATGAGGACTTTATCCAGACCGACGCGCCCATCAACCCCGGCAACTCCGGTGGCGCCCTGGTGAATGAGCGCGGCGAACTCGTAGGCATCAACACGGCCATCCTCTCCCGCGGTTCCGGCGGCAACCAGGGCATTGGCTTCGCCATTCCTTCGAACCTTGTTCGCCAGGTAATGGACAGCATCCTGAAGGACGGCAAGGTCACCCGTGCCTATCTCGGCATCGTGCCCCAGGACGTCACTCCGGCCATCATGCGCGCCTTCAACGTGAAGGACAGCAAGGGTGCCCTGGTGGGCGACGTCACAGCCGACGGTCCGGCCGCGCGCTGCGGCGTCCAGAAGGGCGACATCATCCTGGAAGTGAACGGCTCGCCCATCGAAGACAGCAACCAGCTCCGCAACCGGATCTCCATGATGCCGGTCGACTCCCAGGCGAAACTGAAGGTCCTGCGGGACGGCGCGGTCAAGAATCTTGAGGTCACCCTCGGCAAGCTGCCGACCCGCGAAGAGCGCGCCTCGAATGACGGCCACAACAGCGACGCTGACCTGAATGGCATTCAGGTAGAAGAACTTACGGCCAACGCAGCGCGCGAACTGGGCCTGCCGCCAACCACCGCCGGCGTGGTGGTCTCCGACGTCGACCCCAACAGCCCGGCGGCCGAAAACGGCCTGCGGCCTGGGGACGTGATCCAGGAAGTCAATCGCCAGAAAGTACGGACAGTGGCCGACTTCAACCGTGCGGTCCAGAAATCCGGCAAGAATCCACTCCTCCTTGTGAATCGTGGAGGCAACACCCTCTACGTTGCGGTCTAAGCGAACGGACGTGACTCTCCTCCCGCCGGCTCCCTCGTGGAGCCGGCGTTTTTTTGTGCCCGCAGGACGGGTACGAAATGGTGGTTCTGGGCCTGCGACCTGGACCGCCTGAAAAGGGCGGAAGGGAGGAACCTGTTATACTGAGATTGCTACTTGATTGTGCCGCAGAACCGGCCGAGATCCGTCCCGCCCCGTCGAGCCCGCCTTCAACTAGTCGACTGCAAGGAGTTAACTTGAAGAATATTTTCGTCGGTAACCTGGATTTCGGCGCTTCCGAAGAGTCCATTCGCACCCTGTTTTCGTCGTACGGCAACGTCGACCGCGTCAGCATCGTCACCGATCGTGAGACTGGCCGCTCCCGCGGCTTCGCCTTTGTGGAAATGAGCGATTCGGGTGAAGCCGATCGCGCCATCGACGCTTTGAACGGTTACAACATGGGCGGTCGCGCCCTCAACGTGAATGAAGCCCGTCCGAAGACCAACAGCGGCGGCGGTGGTGGTGGCGGCTATCGTCAGCGTCGCGAACCCCGCTGGTAGTTCTCAATCTAATTAGAAAGGGAGTCCCCTTTGGCTCAAAGATCGCGAACGACATTTACGAAACGGCAAAAAGAACAAGCCCGCGCTGAAAAGCAGCGCGACAAGGCGGCCAAGCGCCTCCAACGCAAGGAGGACTCTGACCGGCCGAGCCCGCTGGAAGAGGAAATCCCTCTTCTTCACGGTCCGGTTCTCGTTTCGGATTTTGACGACAGCGATTCAGATACTGAGGGCGGCAAAGCCTAACAGCTTCGGCCCAAACCTTGGCCTAACACGGCGCGCTGCCCCACTCGGGGTGCGCGCCGTATTCATTCTGGATCGCTTCGTTCACCACTCACCCGGCCTTGATGTGCTCTCATGGGAATTCTCCCCATGAACGGCGCAGAAAGCCTCCTCCGTACCCTCCTCGCCAACGGCATCGACCTCTGCCTGATGAATCCAGGCACTTCGGAAATGCAATTTGTCGCCGCGCTCGACCGGGTTCCCGGCATGCGCGGCGTCCTTTGTCTTCAGGAAGGGGTCTGCTCTGGCGCGGCCGACGGTTACGCCCGAATGACCGGCCGCCCCGCCGCCACATTGCTTCACCTGGGCCCCGGCCTCGCCAACGGCCTTTCCAACTTCCACAACGCCCGCAAGGCCCGCTCGCCCATCGTGAACATCGTCGGCGAGCACTCCACCCAGCACCTGCGCTACGACGCGCCGCTGACCGCTGACGTCGAGGCCTTCGCCCGTCCCGTCTCCGGTTGGGTTCGAACGCTCGATTCCGCCGAAAACATGGGCGTCATGGCCTCCGAGGCCGTGCTAGCCTGCTACGGACCGCCCGGCCAAGTCGCCAGCTTCATCATTCCAGCCGACCACTCCTGGAGCCCTGCCGGTGAACCGGGCCCCGCCATCCAGCCGCCTGTCCGACCCGTTCCACCCGCGATCCACATCAGCCGCATCGCCGCCCTTCTAGAGGAACCCGGCACGGCGCTGCTTCTCAGTGGAGCCGCACTCTCCGAACGCGGTCTCACCGCCGCCGCCCGACTGGGAGTTCCTGTCTTTCTCAACCGCAACTGCGGACGCATCCCGCGGGGCGCACCCTGGTCGTTCGCGCATCGCATTCCGTACTTCCCGGAGCCGGCCGAAGAACTGCTCAGCGGGATCCGGCAGATCATTCTCGTCGAAGCCGAGGCGCCGGTGTCCTTCTTCGGCTACCCCAACCGCCGCAGCACGATGGCCCCCGAAGATTGCGCTTACCACACGCTGGCCGCACAAAACGAAGACGGCCTCGCAGCCCTCGAAGCCCTCGCTGAAGGGCGCCCCGCGGTGGAACATCCGCAGGCCGGCCCGTTGGGACTGCCCACCGCACAGGCGTTGACGCTCGACGCAATCGGCGCCGCGATCGCCGCCCTGCTGCCCGCGCAGGCCATCGTCTGCGACGAGATGGTTTCCAGCAGCGAGCCCGTCCAACTCCATTTGAACCGGGCGCCGGCGCACGACATGCTGCCCGTCACCGGAGGGTCCATTGGGCAGGGCCTCCCCGTCGCCACGGGAGCCGCCCTGGCCTGCCCCGAGAGAAAGGTCATCGCCCTGGAAGCGGACGGCAGCGGCCTCTACACGCCGCAGGCCCTGTGGACCATGGCCCGCGAGCGCCTCGACGTCACCGCGGTGATCTTCGTGAACCGGCGCTACCGCATCCTGGACGTGGAGATGAAGCGCACAGGAACCACCGTCATCGGCCCGCGCGCCGATGAACTCGTGGATCTCACACGCCCCGACATCGACTGGCAGAAGCTTGGCGAAGCCATGGGCGTCGAATCGGTCCGTGCCAGCTCGACGCCCGAATTCATTCAGCACTTCCGGACAGCCATGTCGAAACCCGGCCCGTTCCTCATCGAGGCGGTCCTGGCTCCGGAATAGCCGCGGGCTTACACACCCTCTGTCGCGAAGCCGTGCTGCGTGCGGTGATATGCGCTGTCATAGCGCTTGCTCGTCTTGAACAGCTCATAGCGGCCGTCGAACTGCACGTCCTTCACCTTGCTCAGCAGCGTGGCCTTCTCTGCCGCGGTCAACGGTTTGAACGACCGCGCAATCTTCAATGCCGTCTGCAGTTCTTCGAGATTCGACAGCCCCACCACCTGTACGCTGACCGGTTGGGTCAGGCAGTAGCGGTAGCACTCTTCTACCGTCAGGAGTCCGGCCTTGATCGGCCGTCCGTCGCCGCAGCAGCCCTTCATCCCGACGATGCCCATCTTCTTCTGCAGGCAGATCGGCATCACCTCCTCGCGGAAGCTGAGGAACTGCGAGTCCAGCAGGTTGTTGGGCATCTGGGCCGTATCCCAGGCGAACTCCTTGGCCAGCATGCGACGGTGAATCGCCGGAGTCTTGTGGCCGGTGAATCCGATGAACCGGATCTTGCCCTGCTTCTTCGCTTCGAGCGCCGCGCGGATCCCGCCCTTCTCGAACACCCAGTCCGGATCATTGTGGTAGTTGCACTCGTGGAACTGCCAGAGATCAATGTGATCCGTCTGCAGGCGCTTCAGGCTCTCCTCGAGTTGCTGCATCGCGCCTTCATACTCGCGGCTGCAGACCTTCGTCATCAGGAACGCCTTCTTGCGGTACCCGTCCATGCCGAGCGCCTTGCCCATCACCACTTCGCTGCGCCCGCCGTTGTACTCCCAGGCGTTGTCGAGGAAGGTCATCCCTTCGTCGATCGCCGTCTGGATCAGCCGCACGCAGGCGTTGTCATCGCGATCCCGGCCCGCATGCGCGCCGCCCACTCCGAGCATCGATACGCGCACGCCGGTCTTGCCCAACAGCCGCGTCGGCACGCCGGTTTCCGATGCACTGCTGGTTTGCGCCAGGACTTCCTCAGCCAGGGCAGCCGTCGCCGCCACGCTCTGAAAGAACTGCCGCCGGGTGTTATCTGCCATGTGAGCCTCCTTCCGTCCAATGAATTGTATGTCATGGGACAATGTCGCACATGAACCGCAGGAAGTTTCTCGCAGCCGGGGCCGCCACCCTGGGTCTGGCCGCCTGTTCGCGCGGGCCCGTCCGCCGGGGCGCGTTCGAATTGGAGGAGCTCACCTTTGATGGGCTCGCCGACGGTCTCCGCTCCGGCCGCTGGACCTCCCGCCAACTTCTGGAACTCTACGTCAGGCGCATCCAGGACCTCGACAGCGGCGAGTGGAAACTCAACGCCATCATCGAGCACAACCCCGACGCCGCCAGGCTGGCCGACCAACTGGACCAGGAACGGCGCCAGCGGGGGCCGCGCAGTGTTCTGCACGGTGTACCCATCGTTCTCAAGGACAACATCGACACGGGCGACCGCATGATGACCACCGCCGGCTCGCTCGCCCTCGACGGCTGGCACGCGCCCGTGGACGCGCCCGTCGCCGCGCGCCTGCGCGCCGCCGGAGCTCTCATCCTGGGCAAGACGAATCTCAGCGAATGGGCCAATTTCCGCTCTACCCATTCCAGCAGCGGCTGGAGCGGGCGCGGCGGCCAAACGCGGAACCCTTACGCGCTCAACCGGAGCCCCTCCGGCTCCAGCAGCGGCACCGGCACGGCGGTCGCGGCCAACCTGTGCGCGGCCGGCATCGGCAGCGAAACCGACGGCTCGGTCGTCAGCCCCGCCTCCGTCAATGGACTGGCAGGCATCAAACCAACCCTCGGCCTCCTGCCCGGCAGCGGCATCATTCCCATTGCCCACAGCCAGGACACGGCCGGCCCCATGGCCCGCACCGTCCGCGACGCCGCCATTCTGCTGGGCATCATGGCCGGCAAGGACTTCACAAAGGAACTGCGGCCCGAAGCCCTCAACGGCGCCCGCCTCGGCATCGCCCGTAAGTTCTTCGAGCGCAATCCGAAGATGGACGGCTTCCTCAACAAACAGATCGACGTCCTCAAACGCTGCGGCGCGGTCATCGTCGACCCGGCCGATCTGCCCTCCCACGGCAAGTCCGGCATGGAGGAGTTCGAGGTTCTGCTCTACGAGTACAAGACCGACCTCGACGCCTATCTCGCCCGCCAGCCTCAGGGCCGGCCCGTCCGCTCCATGCGCGACCTCATCGACTTCAACGAGAAGAACCGCGTCCGCGAGATGCCGCACTTCGGCCAGGAGATCCTTCTCCAGTCCGTCGAGAAAGGCCCGCTCACTGAAAAGAAGTATCTCGACGCCCGCGCCGCCTGCCTGCGCCTGAGCCGCGATGAGGGCATCGACGCCGTGCTCGCGCAGCACAAGGTTGACGCCATCGTCACGCTCACCAACGGACCTGCCTGGTGCATCGACTGGGTCAATGGCGACTACGACACCGGCGGCTGCTCCACTCCGCCTGCCGTCGCCGGCTACCCGCACGTCACCGTGCCCGCCGGCCTGCTCGACGGCCTCCCGGTAGGTCTGTCCTTCTTCTCTACCGCGTGGCGCGACCAGCGGCTCATCAACCTGGCCTATGCCTTCGAGCAGCAGACCAAGGCGAGGACCCAGCCTCAGTTCCGCCTCATCGAGTAGCCGCGTTACGACTCAGCGCCAAACCGCCGCAGCGAGGCCAGGACTCGCTCGCGCGTAGACTGCGAAGCGTCCTCCTGCCGCTCCACCCATCCCAAAGAGCCCGGCTCGATCACCGAGCCTGCTGCCAGCAGCACGTCGATCGTGGCCGGATAATCGATGCCGTTCTTCGCGGTCATGGCAAACCACAGCGCCTGGCTCAGCGGGGTGCCGCCATACTGGTTCTCCACCTCCAGCGGAGCCCCTCGCGCGATCAACAGCCGCATTGCGCCTAGCTCTCCGCCGACAATCGCCCAGTGCAGGCCCGTCATGCCCGTGCTGGCGTCGCTCACCAGACCCGGTTGCCGGTCCAGAAGAAAGTCGATCACGGCCTCCCGGCCATACTCGCAGGCCCAGAGAAACCCGCGCACGAGCTTGATCCCGGAAACCTCCGGCTTCAACCGGCCCTCCGTATCGAAGCAGGTCTGCACCACATCCAGACGGCCCACGCCGGCCGCGCCTTCCACGTCCAGGCTGGCGCCCCTCTCCGCCAGGTAAGCCGCCGCGGCCTTGCGTCCATTTCCCAGCGCCGCCGGCACAATCGTCCAGCCACCCGGAGCCCCCTCCACACTCGCGCCCCGTTCGATGAGCAGTTCCATCAACGGGATCTGGACGCCTGCATCGAGGGGATGCACACTGGTCGCCACCAGGCCCAGCGCCGTATCCGTGCCGTACGCTCCGCACTCGGCATCGACCTCCGCGCCCGCATCCAACAACGTGCGGGCTATCTCCACGGCGTTGCGCGGCGTCTTCTGCCGGTAGTTCTCCACACCATTCGCGCCGACGTAATGCAGCAGCATTGCACGATGGACCCTCGGCGAACGGGCATGCACCAGCGAAGGGTCTTCCTCCAACAGCTTGCGCAGGGCGGCCAGGTCTCCCTGCACTACCGCTTCCACAGCCTGCTCGAAGCGCGAAGCCGGCGAACTGGCCTTCCACAGCGCTTCCACGTGCTTCACAAACTTCGGCCAGCTCTCAAAGCCGTGCTCCCTTGCAATCACCCACTGGGCATCGGCCAGGGCGGCACCGGCGGGCTGCAACTCCTTCGCGCGGGGATGAAACTCCTTCACCCGCTCAAGAACGGCGGCGTCTCCGGCCTTCATGGCCTTCAGCAAGTCCTTGGCCTGTTTCCGGTATTGTGCCGGGCTCGGATGAGCCGGCAGGGGCATCAGATCGGTCGTGTTCATCTACGAACTCCCTTTCAAGTCGTGCCTGGAGTCCGCCCGAATCAGGCTGAAAGAAGGTTCGCAATCGACGCGGAACCTGCAGAAGGTGGGCACGGCCCTTCCCGCGGACTGGAGGCGCCCTTCGCGCTCGTCTCGAAGATACGCCCAGGGCGGCTGTGAAATCAATCCGGCACCGGTAACATTTCGCATTCCTGCGAACAAAATCCGGTTTGCCTCGTACAGTGTGGCTAAGGAGCTCCCATGAAGCGAATCCTGAGTCTGGCCTTCGCCCTTATTGCTGCATCAGCCATTCTGCTGGCAGCCGACGCCACCGGCACCTGGTCCGGAACCCTGACTGTCAAAGACGATGGCGGCTCGCCCCAGGAGCGGCCGGCCCACCTCGTCCTCAAACAGGACGGCGACAAACTCACTGGCACGGCCGGCCCCGACGCCAGCCAGCAGATGCCCATCGAGAAGGGCAAGGTGGAAGACGGCAAGCTCACCTTCGAAGTCGCCGCCGGCGAGAGCATTATGAAGTTCGCCCTCGTCCTGAATGGCGATGAGCTTAATGGTGAGATCCAACGCGAGCGGGACGGAGAACACCAGACCGCCAAACTCGCCGTGAAACGCCAGAAATAGGGCGCTCCGCATCGAGTTCGCTGAACGCGGGCGCGTCCGCCAGTGCCGCGCCCGCACACGCGCGTCCCGAAGGCGCGATAATCTAATCCATTACCTCCATGAAACGAGCACTGGCCCTTCTTGTGTCTACACTCATGGTCTCCGCGCAGTCGCCGGAGAAACCATTGGCAGGCTTCCAACCCGAGAACGCACGCCGCGAATTCGATCTCGAAAAGCAGTTCGACGCCCACCTGAGCCGCGCCAACCTGCAGCAGTGGCTGAAGCGCATGTCCGCCAAGCCGCACCACGTCGGCTCGCCCGGCAGCCGCGAGGTGGCCGAGTTCATCGCCGCCCAGTTCAAGAGCTGGGGCTACGACACGCAGATCGAGACGTTCTATCCGCTCTTCCCTACCCCCAAGACGCGCGTCCTGGAGATGATCGCCCCCGAGAAGTTCACCGCCAAGCTGAGTGAACCGCCCATCGAAGGCGACGAGAGCACCGCCAATACGGCCGGCGGCCTGCCCACGTATCATGCCTACTCGATCGACGGCGACGTCACCGGTGACCTCGTCTATGTGAACTACGGCCTGCCCGCGGACTACGACAAGCTCGCGGAAATGGGCATCGACGTGAAAGGCAAGATCGTCCTGGCCCGCTATGGCGCCTCCTGGCGCGGCATCAAGCCGAAGGTCGCGGCCGAGCACGGAGCCATCGGATGCATCATCTATTCTGATCCCCGCGACGACGGCTACTACGCCGGCGACGTCTATCCAAAGGGCGGTTTCCGGCCCAAGGACAGCGCCCAGCGCGGCAGCGTCATGGACATGCCCACTTACCCCGGCGATCCGCTGTCGCCCGGCGTAGGCGCCACCAAGGACCTGAAGCGCGGCCCTTACAAGCAGGCCGCCACGCTGACGAAGATTCCCGTCCTGCCCATCTCGTATGGCGACGCCGAGCCGCTGCTGCGCGCCCTTGGCGGGCCCGTCGCACCGCCTGACTGGCGCGGGGCCCTGCCCTTCACCTACCACATCGGCCCCGGAGCCACCAAGGTCCACCTCAAGCTGGAGTTCAACTGGGACCTCGCCCCCACCCATAACGTCATCGCCCGCATGGCCGGAGCCGAGCGGCCCGACGAGTGGATCCTCCGCGGCAACCACCACGATGGCTGGGTCTTCGGAGCCTCCGATCCCCTCACCGGCATGGTTACCGTCATGGAAGAAGCCCGGGCCCTGTCCGAGCTGGCCAAGACCGGTTGGAAGCCGAAGCGCACGATCATTTTCTGCGCCTGGGACGGCGAGGAGCCCGCCCTGCTCGGCTCTACCGAATGGGCCGAGTTCCACGCGGACGAACTCAAGAAGCACGCGGCGGTCTACGTGAACTCCGACGGCACCTCGCGCGGCTTCGTCCATGTGGGCGGCTCGCACACGCTGGAGACGCTCGCCTCGCAGGCGGCGCGCGACATCACCGATCCCGAAACAAAGGTCTCGACGCTGGAACGCGCCAAGGCGCAGCGCGCCGTGGCGGGCAACCCCACGCCCGGCGATCTGCCCATCAGCGCGCTCGGCTCCGGCTCGGACTATACGGTCTTCGTCGACCACCTTGGCATCGCCAGCCTGAACATTGGCTTCGGCGGAGAAGGCAACGGCGCCGGCAGCTACCACTCCAACTACGACACCTACGATCACGTGGTGAAGTTCGAGGATCCGGACTTCCAATACATCTTCGCCTCGGCCCAGTTGGGCGGCCGCTTCGTGCTCCGCCTGGCGAATGCCGATGTGCTGCCGCTGCGTTTTGACAACTTCTCGAAGATCGTCACGCGCTATGCGGGCGAAGTGAAGAAGCTCGCCGACGACATGCGGGCCGAGACGGACAAGCAGAACGAGCTGATCCGCAACGGCTCGTTGAAGCTCACCGCCGATCCGCGCAAGACGTACATCGTGCCTGAACCGAAGTCCGCTGTGCCGTTCCTGAACTTCGCTCCGCTGGACAATGCGGTCAGCAAGCTCAAGACGAGCACCGATGCTTTCACGAAGGTCGACCTCAAGGCGCTGCCGGAGCCCAAGGCCAAAGCGCTGGACGCGATCCTGCTTCAGATCGAGCGCAAGCTGACGCGGCCGGAGGGTTTGCCGCGGCGGCCATGGTTCCAGCACCAGATCTACGCTCCGGGCTTCTATACGGGCTACGGCGTGAAGACGCTGCCGGGTATCCGGGAGGCGATTGAGGAGCGGTACTGGAAAGAGGCGGACGAGCAGATCGTGAAGACCTCGGCGTCGATTGAGGCGTTCGCGGCGGAGCTCGACCGGGCTACGGCGCTGCTCACAAAGTAAGGACCGGGAGGGTTCGCGGGGAGCCGTGGGCCCTCGAGTGTGTCCGGAGACGGGAGGCGGGGGGCAGCGGCGGCAGGCTCGGGCGGCGGCGTGCCGAATGGACTGGATTTGCGGCTGCGCCCCGCTGCTTTGGGTCGCGGCTCTGCGGGCGGCGGTGCTTGTTTTGTTGGGCCGGGAAGGGACGGGGGGAGTCGACGGGGGCGCTCCTGCAGCCGTGGCCCGCTCCTTTCCAGTCGCGGTTCGCAGCGTGGAGGGGACCACTCCCTGACGGTCGTGGTTCGTTGTGGCTCGTCCGATTGGACGGTTGGGGGGCTCCGTTCGCAACGAAGGTGGGTTTGTTCCCTCAAATTCCTCGGTGGGTTGCTGGGCGATGGGCTGGAGGGCGGGCGGTTTCATCTCAGATGGGTTTGTTCCCTCAAAAATGATGTTGGGTTTGACGGGTGGGGGTTCGCTGGGGCCGGGTTGGGCGTGGATGGATCCGGGTTTGGGCAGCAGGGAGGCCGCGGTTTCGGGAGTTTCGACGGGGCGGAGCGGAAGCTCCGCGCAGCAGGAATGCGGCACTGCATGGGCTGGGGTGTGCGGTTGTTCGGGCTCCGGTTGTAGGGACTGCGTAAGGTGGTCCATGCCGGCGGGCTGGGCGAGGATGGCCGCTTCGATCTTTCGCAGGCGCATCTGGATCCAACCGGCGTAGCGGTTCAAGGCCTGGATGTAGCCGTGCTGGCGGAGGACCCATTCGCGGGCGGCGTCTTCGTTGCCGCGGCCGTATTCGAGGCCGGCGTTGAAGAGGGCTCGTTCGCGGCTGTCGTGGAGCGCGAGATGGCCCTGCAGCATGTGCCATTCGAAGCTGAGGGCGCGCAGGGCCGGGTCGGCTAGGTGCTGGGTGCGGGCCTCGGCCAGGGCTCGGAAGTGGGCCTCGATGCGCGGCGGCATGCGATGGTCTTCGCTGTAGATCCCGGTGCGGCGCGCGTTGGCGGCGACCTTGGCTTTGCCTTGGGCCGTGCGTGGGCCAGTGGATTTCCGGGCGTTGGCGCGGTTGGCCGCGAGGCGGCGTTCGGAGATTTGGGACATCGGCATGGGTCTGATCCTTTCCTGCTTCAGGCTTCGGAGTCCTCTGGGACTGGGCCAGGGGGTTGGCCGCGAGCCCGTCGTTTCCGCTCTGGGACTGGGCCGGAGGACTCACTGCACCTGCTGAATGGGGCTGGTGCGTTGGACGAGGCGGAGTTCGGCGCAGAGCATGCGGTGGCGGCGCCAGTAGCGGTCTTCGAGCTTGAGGGCTTCGAGGAGGGATTTGCGTTGGAACGGGTCCATGGTGTGCCAGCCCTGCCAGTCGTGGACTCCGGAGCTGGCTTTGGGGACGAGTTGGGTGGTGTGGTCCCATTCGCGCTGGATCTGGAGGTTGAGGGCGTTGGTTTCGAAGGAGGCGTAGCGTTCGGCGCGCCAGATGCATTCGGCGATGCGGTCGGCGAGGATGTGCTGGTAGACGGTGGCGGGTTTGAATTGTTCGTGGACGGCAGCACGAAGTTTCCGGTAGATCTCCTTGCGTTCGCAGAAGGTGATGACGTCAGAGGCCTTGTGGCCGGTGAGGATGCCATCCTCTTCGACCCGGGCGTGACGGGTGAGCAGGTCTGTGTCCGGGAAGGCGCAATCGACTGGTTCGGTAGTGAGCATAGGAAATGTCCTCTGTAACCATTGTCCGGAGGCCTAACCAAAGGTTAAGGGTGTGAAAATCTGTAACTAATTGATTCCAGGCGGCGAGATTTTTTTTGAATTCGTGTGACCGTCTTGCAGAACTCAGCCTAAAATTGACTTGACTTTTAGTGGCGGATTATATGTGGCGGCCTTTCCTGGCCTGCAATTGAAGTTTTCCTTCAATCCGCCCCCATCCGAGCCCCCTTGGCGCCTTGCTGCCCGCGCTTACCGC
>JAFKEE010000073.1 GCA_017307505.1 Acidobacteriota bacterium
CCTCGGCCATCGACCGCCCACCATCGATCTCCCTCATTGCCGCGATCTTCAATTCTCGGCTGTACACTCGTCGGGCCAAATTCATTTCCCTCTCCGTTCAATGTATTCGGCCCCTTAACTTCGTGTCTCAGTTTTGGGGTGCAGTCCAACTCCACCCCCGCCACCCACCCGGCCCGCCCTTCCGCGCGACTTCTCGCCCCTTTGGCCCTTCCCCGAAAACCGGGCGCAAGGCCCGATCGCTGGGACCCTCTGTGAGCCCGCATCGCGCCGCTTGGCGCGGTGGCCATGGTGTTCCCGCCACGGCCCTGGCCCAATGCGCAGGGCTGCCAGTCGCTGGCGCAAATCCGGTTCCGGGGAACGAAATAGCCCCGTCGTTCGTACTCCCCCTTAGGCAGCGGAACTGCTGCAATGAAGACGCGTACCCTATTCGCTCGCTGGCTTCTGCTCGCCGCCTCGCTTTCCCTGGCGCTCGCTTCGGCCTATGGCTGGCTTAGCTTCCTGGTCAACGGAATCGCCTACAGCGACCTGATCGGACTCGATGGAAGAGACGACCAAATGGCTATGCTGGGCCACCGTGCCTACGTCGGTCTGGCCCTCGGCGCCGGTTGCGAAGCCATTCTCGTGAGCGCCGTCGCGTGGTTCCTGCTCCCGCCAAGCGATTCGAAGCGAATTCGAATCTTCACCTCTCTTGCAGCCGGATTCGGCATTGCATTCCTGACGCTAGTCGCGATCAAAGGAATTTGAGGCGCGGCGGTAACCGGTCTAGGCAAGCCAGGACAATTGAAATACCCCAAGCCCGTTGGCGCCCATCGGATTGCGGAGCAGTGTCGGGATGCCCTCCAACTCGACCCGTCCCACCGCCAATCACTGCCGGATGCCGTTCAGCTTTCCTCGACCAGGCATAAACCACTGTCGCTATCCACCCCCGCCGCGAACCAGGCGCGCCCGCCCCGCGCCACTTCTTGCCGGTTTTGGCCCGCCCCGAAAACCGGTTCACGCCTTCAAAATAAACCGCCGTCCTCGAATCAATGACTTACGCTCCAAACTTCGAAAAACGCTTTCTTCGCCCTCGACAACTTTGGCCATGGAGTACAACCATGCAGATCTTCAATAAGACGACCGGAGACACGGTGCCCTCGCGCCGTTTCCAGACCATCACCCACGC
>JAFKEE010000052.1 GCA_017307505.1 Acidobacteriota bacterium
GAGATGGTGATGCCTGGCGACAACGTCACGGTGGGTGTGGAACTGATCACCCCGGTGGCGATGGACAAGGGCTTGCGCTTCGCGATTCGTGAAGGCGGCCGCACGGTCGGCGCCGGCACGGTGTCTGAAGTGGTTCTCGACTAGTTTGCCCGATAGGCGGCGGGCCGGTTGACGCGCCCGCCGCCAGGGAAATAAAGAAGATGCTCACGAAACGTATTCGAATTCGGTTGAAGGCCTACGATCATCGCCTGCTCGATCAGAGCACGACTGAGATCGTGGAAACGGCCAAGCGGGCCGGTGCCCGCGTGGCGGGGCCCATTCCACTGCCCACTGTGCGCAACAGTTACACCGTGAACCGCTCGCCGCACGTGGATAAGAAGTCCCGCGAACAGTTCGAGATCCGGACGCATAAGCGTTTGCTGGATATTCTCGAGCCGACGCAGGACACCGTGGACGCGCTCAGCAAGCTGGATCTGCCGGCTGGCGTGGACGTGGAAATCAAGGCCTACCACAAAGGGGCGAAGTAAGCCGACTACGCTTACCCAGCCTGAGTGAGGACGCGAGATTAGACCGCTGGACCGGACTGGAGCTGCAAGCGACAGTTGCTGGAGGCGGGTGCAGGGAACTGAGGGAATATGAGCCCAGGAATTATCGGCAAAAAGATTGGGATGACACAGGTCTTCCGGCCCGACGGGCAGGTGGTGCCCGTGACTTTGCTCAAAGCGGGACCCTGTGTGGTGGTTCAGCGCAAGACGCCGGCCACCGACGGTTATGACGCCGTGCAGTTGGGTCTGGTCGAATTCGCGAAGAAGCCGAACAAGCCGATGGCCGGCCATCTGAAGAAGGCCAACGCCGACGGTGTGAAGTACACCCGCGAGTTCAAACTCCGCCCCGGTTCCGGCGACCCGAAGCTGGGTGACCGAGTCCTGGTGGACCAGTTCAAGCCCAAGGACAAAGTGGACGTTACCGGCGTGAGCAAGGGGCGCGGCTTTGCGGGCGTCATGAAACGCCACGGATTCGGCGGCGGCGACAACACGCACGGATCGATGTTTCACCGCGCACCTGGTTCCATCGGCGCTTCGAGCTTCCCGTCCCGCGTCTTCCCCGGCACCCGTATGGGCGGCCAGATGGGCGACGTGAATGTGACGGTGCGGAATCTCGAGGTGATCGATGTCGACACCGAGGACAACGTGCTGATGGTCAAGGGGGCGGTGCCCGGACCGAATGGCGCTTACGTCATTGTGCGCCGCGCGAAGAGGTAACTAGCCATGCCAAAAGTTGACGTTGTTGATCTGAAAAATACGAAGGTGGGCGAGGTCGAGCTGGCCGATGCTGTGTTCGGCGCCCCCGTCAACGAGAATCTGATTTACGAGAGCGTACGCCATCACCTGGCGGGCGTCCGCAGCGGCACGGCCAAGACGAAGGTTCGTCGTGAAGTGGCAGGTTCCGGCAAGAAGCTCTGGCGGCAGAAAGGCACTGGCCGCGCTCGTGTCGGTTCCGTTCGTTCGCCCCTGTGGCGCCATGGTGGTACGACGCACGGCCCCGTGCCGCGCGACTACTCCTACCGCTTGAACAAGAAGATGGTGCAGGGCGCCCTGCGTTCAGCCCTGACCGCCAAGCTGCGCGACGGTGAGTTGAAGGTTGTGTCCGAGTGGAATCTGTCTGACGCCAAGACGAAGGTCATGGCCGAGGCGCTGAAGAACCTGCAGGCTGACCGCAAGGTCCTGCTGGTGAGCACGAACGACGCCAACCGGAACCTGGAACTTGGCAGCCGCAATCTGCCGGGCGTCAAGCTGGTGGCGACGCAGGACGTGACCACTTACGACCTGCTGGCGCATAAACACGTTGTTTTAAGCGAGGCAGCCGCGAAAAAGCTGTCGGAGGCGTTGGCCTAATGAACCGCTACGAAGTCATTGTGCGCCCCATTGTTACGGAAAAGGGCGTCGGGAAGAAGGACGCAGAGAGCACTCTCTGTTTCCAGGTTCATCCCGAAGCGACCAAGACAGACATCAAGGGTGCGGTGGAATCCCTCTTCAAGGTGAAGGTGGAAGACGTCCGGACCGCAACATTCGAAGGCAAACTGCGCCGCCGGGGCCGCTATGCCGGCTACCGCGGTGATTGGAAGAAGGCCTACATCCGCCTGAAGCCGGGCCAGAAGATGCCGGAGTACGCGGAGCTCTAAAGGGAGGCCGAATCAACCATGCCGATTAAATCATTTCGTCCTACCACCCCGACCAAGCGCTTCCAGACCGTTGTCACCCGCGACGAAATCACGAAGCAGACTCCTGAGAAGTCGCTGACAACCGGCTCCGTGTCAAAGTCCGGCGGCCGCAACAACAAGGGCCAGCTGGTTATCCGGTTCCGTGGCGGCGGGCACAAGCAGACCTACCGCGTTATCGACTTCAAGCGCAACAAGCACGGGATTCCGGCCAAGGTGGCCGCGATCGAATACGATCCGAACCGTACCGCCCGCATCGCCCTGCTTCACTATGTGGATGGCGAGAAGCGCTACATCCTGGCTCCCGTGGGCCTGGAAGTCGGCCGCACCGTTCTGTCCGGCCCCCAAGCCGACATTCTGGTAGGCAACTCGCTGCCGCTGGAGAACATCCCGGCCGGTACCGTGGTTCACAACATTGAACTGCGGCCTGGCAAGGGCGGCCAGATGGCACGCTCGGCTGGCGCCTCTGCGCAGCTGGTATCCCGCGAAGGCGGAATGGCGTTGCTGAAGCTGCCCTCGGGCGAAGTGCGCCGTGTCATGACGACCTGCTACGCGACGATCGGCCAGGTGGGCAACCTGGACCACGAGAATGAGTCGCTGGGCAAGGCCGGCCGTAACCGTTGGAAGGGCGTGAAGCCCCACAACCGCGGCGTTTCGATGAACCCGGTGGATCACCCCCACGGTGGTGGTGAAGGCCGAACCTCCGGTGGCCGTCACCCTGTGACGCCCTGGGGCCAGCCAACACGCGGCTTCAAGACGCGCAACAACAAGCGGACGGATCAGTACATTGCCACCCCGCGGTCGAAGAACAAGTAAGCGATAGGGATTTAAGACCATGAGCCGTTCACTGAAAAAAGGGCCGTTCACCGATGGGCACCTCCTGACGAAGGTGGTGGCGATGAACGAGAAGAACGAAAAGAAGGTTGTCCGGACCTGGTCCCGGCGTTCGACGATCAGACCGGAATTCATCGGCCACACCCTCGCCGTTCACAACGGCAAGAAGTTCATCCCCGTGTACGTCACGGAAAACATGGTGGGGCATAAGCTGGGCGAGTTCTCCCCCACCCGCACCTTTAAAGGGCATGCCGCGAAGGCCGACAAGTCCGGCAAGCCGTCCTAAAGAGCGCCGCGGGAAGGGAAAGGAAGCAAGGATATGGAAGCGAGAGCGGAAGCCAGATTCATTCGAGTGTCGGCGCAGAAGGCGCGGCTCGTAATCGACCTGATCCGCGGCCGTAAGGCCGGGGACGCGATTACGATTCTGCGGACCACCAACAAGCGCATTGCGCCAGCGGTGGAAAAGGTTCTGCGGTCGGCCATCGCCAATGCGGAAAACCGCAATACTGACCTCGATGTCGACACCTTGTTTGTCACCGAGGCCTATGTCAACGAAGGGCCGCGCCAGAAGAGGGTGCGCCCGGCACCGATGGGCCGCGCCTACCGGTATCAACGCCGGACTTCCCACATTGTGGTGAAGGTTGGCGAGAAGAACGCCGAAGCGGCGCTGAGTCAGAAATAAGCGGAGATACGAGAAGCGCATGGGTCAGAAAGTTCATCCCTACGGTTTCCGGTTGGGCGTCACCAAAAACTGGCGCTCTCGCTGGTTCGCCACCCAAGATTACTCAAAGCTCCTCCATGAGGACCTCGAGCTGAAGGAGTCGCTCCGCGAGCGGCTGAAGGCGGCGGGTGTCAGCTCGGTGGAAGTGGAGCGCCCGGGCGGCTCCAAGCTCCGCATCACGATCCACACGTCCCGTCCCGGCCTGATTATCGGCCGCAAGGGCGCCGAAATCGAGAAGCTCAAGACGGAGTTGGCGCAGAAGACGAAGCGTGAAGTTTTCATCGACATCCAGGAAGTGCACAAGCCTGAGATGGACGCGCAGCTGGTGGCGGAATCAATTTCGCTGCAGCTCGAGAAGCGCGTAGCGTTCCGGCGTGCGATGCGCAAAGCTGTGGAAAGCGCGCTGCGCTTTGGCTGCAAGGGCATCAAGGTTCGCGTCTCGGGACGTTTGAACGGTGCTGAAATTGCCCGCAGCGAGTGGTATCTGCAGGGTCAGCTGCCGCTGCACACTCTGCGTGCCGACATCGATTACGGTTTTGCCCAGGCGTACACGACCTACGGTGTGATTGGCGTGAAGTGCTGGGTGTACAAGGGTGAGGTTTCGACCGATGGGTTCTCGCGCCGCTCGCGGACAGACGAACCCCGGCGGAATCCGCGCGGTGACCGCGGGGATCGTGGTGACCGCGGCGATCGGCGGGAACGCCGGCCGTCCGGTGATCGTGGCGACCGCGCTGAGCGCAATAACGCTCCGGCGCCGATCACTGTGAGCGCGGATGCCGCTCCGGTGCAGGCTGCACCTCCGGCTGCAAGCGGTGTTGTGCCCCCCGTGGCGCAACCCACGGCTCCCAGCTGGAAGCCGGAACCTGAGGCCCAGACCCCGGCCGGCGACACCGCCGCCGAGTAAGGGACACGAGTTTAGTCAGGGAGAATACGACCCATGTTGATGCCGAAGAAGGTTAAGTACAGGAAGCAGCAGCGCGGCCGTCGCGCCGGCAAGGCGTGGCGCGGCTCAACGCTGTCATTCGGCGATTTCGGCCTGAAGGCCATGACGGTGGGCTGGGTGACGGACCGGCAGATTGAAGCGGCTCGTATTGCAATGACACGCTTTATCAAGCGTGGCGGCAAAGTGTGGATTCGCCTCTTCCCGGACAAGCCGATCACGAAGAAGCCCGCTGAAACGCGTATGGGTAAGGGCAAGGGCGCACCGGAGCAGTGGGTGTGCGTCGTTCGCCCTGGCAAAATCATGTTCGAGATGGAAGGCGTCACGCAGGAACTGGCCGCCGAAGCAATGCGTCTTGCGGCAATGAAGCTGCCCATCCGTACGAAGCTGATTACCCGCGAGGACACGGTTGGTTAATCCGGGTGAAAGGCTAAGCCGGAACAAGGAACTATCGCTATGAAAGCGGAAAAGATTCGGGAACTCGACGAGAAGGAATTGGCCTCCAAGGTCAAGGAAATGGAAGAGCAGCTCTTCCGGCTCAAGTTCCAGATGTCCATGGGGCAGATGGAAGGCCTGAAGAAGTACCGCGAGCTGAAGAAGGACCGGGCGCGCATCTACACGGTGCAGCGTCAGCGCCAACTGAAGGCCGCCGGGGAGGCAAAGTAACACATGGCCGAAGTGCAACCCAACCACAAGAACGAGAAGGTGGGCGAGGTCGTTTCGACCAAGATGGCTAAGACCATCGTGGTGCAGGTGACCCGGCGTGTGCCGCACCCCCTCTATAAGCGGATTGTGTCGAAGCGCAACAAGTTTTATGCGCACGACGAGAACGGGACGGCGAAGGTGGGCGACGTGGTGCGCATCATCGAAAGCCGGCCGTTGAGCAAGCTGAAGCGGTGGACCCTGGGCGAAATCGTTCGCCGTGCGGTGGACACCAGTGTTGCGGGACTGGCGGAGTAGCCGCAGGCCAGCAAGGTTTTAAAAGGGAAACGAGGATACTGCCATGATTGGAATGAGAACAATCCTCGAGGTGGCCGACAACAGCGGCGCCCGTAGGCTGAGCTGCATTCTGCCCCGCGGTGGCGATAAGGGTCTGCAAGCGGGCCTGGGTGACGTGATCACCGCGGCTGTTAAAGAGGCCGCCCCGGACTCCAACATCAAGAAGGGGAAGGTCGTCCGCTGCGTGATCGTGCGCATGCGCAAGGAAACCCGGCGCAAGGACGGCACCTATATTCGCTTCGATTCGAACGCGGCCGTGCTGGTCAACGACCTCGGCGAGCCTGTCGGCACCCGCGTATTCGGTCCCGTCGCGCGTGAGTTGCGCGACAAGAAGTTCATGAAGATTGTGTCGCTCGCTCCGGAGGTAATCTAACCATGGCGGGCCGTCTGGCAAACCGGCATAACGAGCCGAAAGAAGTCGTCAAGATCCGCATCCGCAAGAACGACACCGTGAAGGTGATTGCGGGCCGCGACAAAGGTAAGGTCGGGCGTGTTCTGGAAGTGAACCGCGAGACCGGCAGGATTCTGGTTGAGGGTGTGCAGATGTCCAAGAAGCACATCAAGCCGAATCCGGGCCAGGGCATCAAGGGCGGCATTGCCGAGCGCGAAGCCCCCATCCATGTTTCGAATGTCATGATCGTGACCAACGACGGGCATACCTCCCGCATTGGGGTCAAGGTGGAGACGGTTGGCGGCAAGACCCGCCGAGTTCGCATCGCGCGCAAGACCGGCGAGACCCTCGACAAGAAGTAGAACGAGGAAACGCTGAGAGGAAGCTTCAAGCAATGGCAACGAAGGCGAGACTGAGAGAGTTATACCTGACGACGGTGATCCCGGCGCTGACCAAGGAGTTCAACTACTCCAACGTGATGGCCGTGCCGAAGTTGGAAAAGGTTACGGTCAACATCGGACTGGGCGAAGCGACGCAGAATCCCAAGATGGTTGACGGCACCGTCAACGAACTGGGCGCGATTGTCGGCCAGAAGCCGGTGGTGACGAAGGCGCGCAAGTCCATCGCGGCGTTCAAGCTGCGCGAGGGCATGTCCATCGGCACCATGGTGACGCTGCGCGGCGACCGCATGTACGAATTCCTGGACCGGTTGATGAACGTGGCGCTGCCCCGCGTGCGCGACTTCCGGGGTGTATCGACAAAGAGTTTCGATGGGCGCGGCAACTATACGCTGGGCGTCAAGGATCAGCTGATCTTCCCTGAGATCGACTACAACAAGGTCGAGAAGACGAAGGGCATGAACATCTGCATCACGACCACGGCGAAGACCGATGCCGAGGCGAAGGCGCTGCTGAAGTTGCTGGGAATGCCGTTCCGGCAAAACTAGGCCAGGCGAATTAAGGAGCTAGATAAGAATGGCGACCACGGCGAAAATTGCCAAGGATAACAAGAAGCCGAAGTTTGCGATCCGGCACCGCAATCGCTGCAAGCGCTGCGGCCGGCCCCGGGGCTACATGCGCAAGTTCGAACTGTGCCGCATCTGCTTCCGCCTGCTTTCGCTCGCCGGGGAAGTCCCTGGTGTGACGAAGTCGAGCTGGTAGGCGCCCTCCGTTGGATCCAATCGGCGCAGCTGGCTGGTAGAGAACCCGCCAAAGCACGCCGGAGTGAAAGCAATAGCTAAGGACGACAGGAAGAGTTTAAGTCATGGTTTCCGATCCCATCGCCGACATGCTCACGCGCATCCGGAACGGCATGAAGGCCAAGTTCCCGAAGGTGGACGTACCGGCCTCGAAGCTGAAAACCGAGATTGCCCGCATTCTCAAGGATGAAGGCTATATCCTCAATTACAAGATTGTGGATGAAGGCAATCACAAAGCGATCCGCGTGTACCTCAAGTACACGGCGGCCAATCAGCCGGTGATTTCGATCATTGAGCGGGTTTCCCGCCCCGGCTGCCGCGTCTACGTGGGCAGTGACGAGATTCCGAAGGTGCTCGGTGGTCTGGGGATCAACATCCTGACCACGCCGAAGGGGCTCCTGACCGGTAAGGCCGCGCGCAAGGAAGGCGTGGGCGGCGAGATTCTCTGCCAGGTCTACTAGGCCGGTTGGATTTTATTCAAGTCTGGAAATCTACAGGTTTCCTGGAAAGCGGACTGGAGTTAAGGAATGTCACGAGTTGGAAAAAAACCTATCCCGCTGCCGACCGGCGTCAAAGTGACGCTGGGCGCGGAGATGAAGGTGGAAGGCCCCAAGGGCAAGCTGACGGTACCGATCCCGAGCGGTGTACGCATTGAGAAGAACGATGCGGTTCTGGATGTAAAGCGGGATGGTGATCAATACGCGGCCCTGCATGGTCTGACGCGGGCATTGGCTTCGAATGCGGTAACGGGCGTGAGCGCCGGGTTCACCCGTGAGCTGGACATTGTCGGTATCGGCTACCGCGCGGAAGTAAAAGGGAACGTAGTTGTTTTCGTGCTGGGCTATTCGCACCCCATCGAATTCCTGTTGCCGCCCGGCATCGACTGCAAAGTGGACAAGAATACGCACCTGGTGCTGACCAGCATCGACAAGCAGGCACTGGGCCAGGTTGCGGCAAACATCCGCGCGCTGCGCCCGCCGGAGCCCTACAAGCAGAAGGGTATCCGTTACACGGGTGAGACTGTTCGCAAGAAGGTCGGTAAGACCGGCGCGGGCGGAAAGTAGTCGCGGGAGGGTATTGAGAAATGAAGCGCTCCATCGATAAAGATTCGCGTCGCCGGCGGATTCACGTCCGGATCCGCGAGAGGGTGAAGGGTACGCAGGAGCGGCCCCGCCTGGCGGTATTCCGCAGCATCAAAAACATCTACGCGCAGGTAATCGACGACCGCGCCGGCCGCACCATTGTCTCGGCTTCGAGCGCCGAAACGAATGCGACCGCGAATGGCGGCAACCTCGCCGGAGCCAAGGAGATCGGCAAGCTCGTCGCCGAGCGCGCCAAGGCACAAGGCGTCAGCAAAGTGGTCTTCGACCGCGGCGGTTATCTGTACCACGGGCGCATCAAGGCTCTGGCCGATGCTGCCCGGGAAGCCGGACTGGAGTTCTAACCATGGCAGCCGTTCCTGTTAAGAAAATCGATCCGAAGGCCTTCAACCTGAAAGAACAGGTTGTCAGCATCAACCGCGTGACCAAAGTGGTCAAGGGCGGTAAGAACCTCAGCTTCTCGGCGTTGGTGGTGATTGGCGATCCGGACCAGCGTGTGGTTGGCTTCGGAACCGGCAAAGCGAAGGAAGTTCCTTCGGCCATCAAGAAGGGTATCGAGGCGGCCAAGAAGAATCTGCACCACGTGAACACCGTGGGCAGCAGCATTCCTCACGTGGTTCTCGGTAAGTTCGGTTCCGGCGCAGTGTTACTGAAGCCGGCTCCCGAAGGTACCGGTGTGATCGCGGGCGGCCCGGTGCGCGCCGTCATCCAGGCTGCCGGAATTCACAACGTGCTCACCAAGTCTCTGGGCACCCACAACCCTCATAATGTTGTGAAGGCGACCATTGCTGCTCTCGACCAGCTCCGCGACAAGGCGGCGGTGGCTGAGCTGCGCGGGTTGGCTGTGGAGAATCTCTAACATGGCTGCCACAATCAAAATCAAGCTGATTTCCAGCCCGATCGGTAGCCCCGAGAAGCACAAGAAGATTGTGCGGGCGATCGGTCTGCACAAGATCAACCAGGTGGTCGAGAAGCCGGATACGCCGAGCTTTCGCGGGATGGCCGTCAAAGTGCCCCACCTGCTGAAAGTCGTCTCCGAGTAAGGGAATAGGATTGCCATGAACCTCAGCGAAGTAAGACCGCCAAAGGGGCAAGTCAAAACCCAGCGCCGCGTTGGCCGCGGTATGGGTACCGGCCGTGGTAAGTACTCCGGTCGCGGCGCCAAGGGCGCCAAGTCGATCAGCGGATACTCCAAGATGCGCGGTTTCGAAGGCGGCCAGATGCCGCTGCACCGCCGTCTGCCGAAGCGTGGCTTCTCCAACGCCATCTTCAAGAAGGATTTTGCCGTCATCAATGTCGGAACCCTCGAAAAGCTGGAAGGCAATAGTTTCACGCCTGCCAGCCTCAAGGCAGCCGGCGTCATCAAGAAGTTGGGCGATGGCCTGAAGGTCCTGGCCAACGGAGAACTGAAGCGTGCCATTACAGTGGAAGCGCACCTCTTCTCCGAAGCAGCGCAGGAAAAGATCAAGGCCGCCGGCGGCACCGTTACGGTGATCCCCCCGAAGGTCCGCCAGGAAAAGCCCGCTAAGTAGTCGTTTTCGGGAAGCGCCGCGTGCCGGGAGCATGGCGGCGCATTCGCATCAGCAAGGCAGCCCATGCAAAAGTTTTTCGAAGCTCTGGCCAACATCTTCCGGGTACCCGATCTGCGGAACCGTGTGTTGTTCACACTCGGCCTGCTCGCAGTCTACCGGTTGGGCGCGGCGATCCCGATCCCAGGTGTGGACGCGATCAAGTTCGAGGAGTTCTTCCGCCGCAATCAGGGGACGCTCTTCGGATTTCTGGACCTGTTCTCCGGCGGTCAGTTCCGTAAACTGACGGTCTTCGCGCTCGGCATCATGCCGTATATTACGTCCTCGATCGTCCTGCAATTGCTGACGATCGTCGTGCCGACTCTGGAAAAGCTCCAGAAGGAAGGCGAGCTGGGACGTCGCAAGATCACGCAATGGACTCGCTACCTGACCGTTGGCTTGGGTCTTATGCAGTCGCTCTTCATCGCGACGGCTCTGCAGCGCCAGGGGAACTTTGTGGTGAACCCGGGTTTTGGGTTCATCGCCATGACGATGCTGACACTGACCACCGGTACGGCGTTCATCATGTGGCTGGGCGAACAGATCACTGAGCGCGGTGTCGGCAACGGCATGTCTCTCATTATCTTTGCCGGCATCGTTGCCGGCCTGCCCGCCGCCATCGGCAACGTTTATCAGAACACGTTTGTCACCAATACCTGGCACCCGCTTCAGTTGATCATCATCCTGGTGATGATGGTGGCGGTAGTCGCCTTCATCGTTCTGGTGGAGCGTGGCGAACGGCGCATCCCGGTACAGTACGCCAAGCGCGTGGTCGGGCGTCGCATGATGGGCGGACAGTCAACTCACCTGCCCCTGAAGGTCAATGCGGGCGGCGTGATTCCTGTCATCTTCGCCAGTTCGCTTCTGGCCTTTCCGCTCACGATGCTGAACATCCCGTTCATTGCCAACAACAAGTGGCTGTCGGGGTTCCTCAGCTCCATCCGCAGTGGAGAACCGCTGTACATCATCCTGTTCATCACGCTGATCATCTTCTTCTCGTTCTTCTACGTCAGCATCATCTTCAACCCGAA
Organism: Acidobacteriota bacterium; assembly: GCA_017307505.1. GTDB lineage: Bacteria > Acidobacteriota > Terriglobia > Bryobacterales > Bryobacteraceae > Paludibaculum. The sequence goes on from JAFKEE010000052.1 coordinate 11,001, forward strand.
CGAAGCAGCCGACAACATGCGTAAGTACGGCGGCTTCATCCCGGGCATTCGGCCTGGCAAGAACACGGCCGATTACATGAATAAGATCCTGACGCGCATCACCGTAGTTGGCGGTCTGTACCTGGCGATCCTATCGCTCATCCCCGAATTGATGATCGGTGGTATCAAGCTGCAGCACCTGCCCCCGGCAGTTCTCGGTAACTGGATCGATGCCAACTTCCCGCGCTGGCTGCTGGATGGCCTCGGAGTCACGTTCGTCTTCGGCGGCACCTCGCTGCTGATCGTCGTCGGCGTGGCCATGGACACGGTGAATCAGGTGGAGGCGCAGTTGATCATGCGCCACTATGAAGGGTTTACTCCGCGCGCGGGCCGCATTCGTGGCCGGCGTAGCGGAATGTAGTGATGGAATTCGTTTCGGGCTCCTCCCTGTTCGAGGAGAGCGCCCGCCGAGGCGTCAAGCAATAAGGTGCTTATGCGGCAAACGGGCGACAAACTCCCGAAGGCATTGATCTTGTTCGGCCCCCCGGGATCGGGGAAGGGAACCCAGGCTGCTCTCCTCAAAGAGCAACTGCGGGTTCCACATATCTCCACTGGGGATATGCTTCGCGAGCGGATTGCCACGGGCGACCCACTAGGGTTGCAGGTCAAGGATTTGATGCAGGCTGGCCGGCTGGTTCCTGACGAAGTCGTCAATCGGCTGGTGAATGATCGGATCTCTTTGCCGGATTGTGCGGGCGGGTTCATCCTGGATGGATATCCCCGTACGATTCAGCAGGCTGAGGTTCTGGATGGTGAATTGCGGGCGCGCGGTTTTCAGCCGGTGGTGATCCACTTGAAAGTGGATTACAATAGGATTATCGCGCGTATAGCAGGCCGCAGGCAGTGTCCTGTCTGTGGTGCGCTATACAGTCTCACTTCACACCCGCCCAAGTCCCCCGATATCTGCGACAACGAGGGCAGCCGGTTGGTGGTTCGTGACGACGACCGGGAAAGCGTGATTCGCGAGCGGCTGGAGGCTTACGACCGTCAGACCAGCCCCTTGTTGGCATACTTCGCCGCTTCCGGTGATGCGTTCCACGAGGTGGATGGCAGCGTAGGCAGCCCCCAGGTGATCCTCTCGGCGGTGTGTGCGGTACTGAGTTTGGAATGATTATCCGGAAGAGTCCTGCTGAACTTGAGAAGATGAGGCGTGCCGGCCTGCTGGTGCACGCGATCCTTCAGCAGGTTTCCGGCATGGCCCAGGTGGGTGTCTCGACCCATGACATGGAAGTCGTGGCCGAGAAGATGATGAAGGACGCTGGGGCGAAACCGGCGTTCAAGGGATACTATGTACCGGCGGCGGGGAGTAAATACCCCTTCGTTCTGTGCACTTCAGTGAATGATGAAGTGGTGCATGGGATGCCGTCGGCCAAGCGGGTTTTGAAATCGGGCGACATCGTCTCGATCGACACTGGGGTCAGTCTGGAAGGCTACTTTGGTGACTCGGCGGTGACCGTACCGGTGGGCGAAGTCAGTGATGAGGTGAAGAAGTTGTTGCGGGTGACGGAAGAGTCCCTTCAACTGGCCATCGGGCAGATGAAAGCCGGAAACCGGCTTTTCGACGTCTGTAGTGCAGTGGAACGCCACGTCACCTCGAACGGGTTTTCCATCGTTCGCGAGTTTGTGGGGCACGGGATCGGAACCTCGCTGCATGAAGAGCCTCAGGTTCCCAACTACGTGGACCGGCGCAACGAGAATCCGAGGTTGAAAGAGGGCATGGTGCTCGCCATCGAGCCGATGGTGAATGCGGGCCGGCCCGAAACAAAGGTTTTGTCCGATCGCTGGACAGCGGTTACGAAGGACGGCAGCAATGCGGCCCATTTCGAACACTGTGTAGCGATTACCGCCAACGGACCATGGGTTCTGACCCGGCCGTAAGCGCGGGCCGCGGGCCTGGCGCCGGCGGTGAAGTGGTGGAGATTTTGCCGGCGTCCACTTATCTGGTGGAACTGGCGGATCGCCGCCGGGTGGTAGCCCATCTGGCATCGGCGGTCCAGCGTGGGTTTGTGCGGCTCCGGCTGCGGGATCGAGTCGAGGTGGAATTGACTGCCGGCGACCCGAATCGCGGGCGGATCGTAAAAGTTTTGAAGAGCGACTAGAAGAGGCACGAGATGAAAGTTCGGGCGTCGGTCAAGAAAATGTGCGATAAGTGCAAGATTATCAACCGCGAAGGTGTGGTGCGAGTGATCTGCACGAACCCCAAGCATAAGCAGCGGCAGGGCTAGTAGGAGAATCGAGGAAAGCTATGGCGCGTATCGCAGGTGTGGATCTGCCGGCTCGCAAGCGGGCTGAAATTGGCCTTACATACATTTATGGGATCGGGCGCACCCGTGCGAAGTCGATCCTGCATCGGGCTCACATCGACCCGAACAAGAAGATCGCGGATTTAACAGAAGAAGAAGTAGCCCACATCCGTCAGATCCTGGAAGACGAAGGGGCCGTGGAAGGCGATCTCCGCAAGGAGATCTCGATGAACATCAAGCGGCTCATCGAGATGGGGTCCTACCGGGGCCTGCGTCATCGCCGCAGCCTGCCGGTGCGTGGTCAGCGCAGCCATACGAACGCCAGAACGCGGAAGGGTCCGCGCCGTGGCACCGTGGCCAACAAGAAGAAAGCCGGAGTGAAGTAAGCGGAGCTCGAGCGCAGGATAGGAGTGGACGTTCAAGATGGCGAAACAGCAAGCTAAGGCCAGCAAGAAGAAATCCTTCAAGAAGAAGGAAAAAAAGAGCGTACCGGTTGGCTACTGCCACATCCAGGCTACGTTCAACAATACGATCGTCACCTTCACCGACCCCATCGGCAACACCCTGGCTTGGTCCAGTTCGGGTTCCCTCGGGTTCCGTGGTTCGCGCAAGGGCACGCCGTTCGCTGCCCAGCAAGCGTCTCTCACCGCTGCCAACAAGGCGAAGGAAAGCGGCCTGCGCCAGGTGGAAGTGCGTGTTGCCGGCCCCGGCTCCGGCCGTGAGTCCGCGATCCGCGCCCTGGCTACCGCCGGGATCGAGGTTCGCACCATCCGCGACACGACGCCCATCCCGCACAACGGCTGCCGCCCGCCGAAGAAGCGCCGCGTCTGATCACGCAGCATCTTCAGGCTGCTGTGTTTCCCGCAGTTGGCGAGAAACGTGCAAGCGGCGCATGAAGCGTGTAATATTGTAAATGGCCTTCATATGGCCAGGAATTGAGGACCGGGCCCTGTGCCCGGCTTCCTCTTGTTAAGCAGGATGAAGGAAAGCTTCCCCAGCGTTCCGTAAACTGCACCTCATCAGCAGGTAGTTCGAAGGAGGTCCTTTGGCTCGTTACATTGGTCCCGTCTGCCGGCAGTGCCGGCGCGAGGGCATGAAACTCTTCTTAAAAGGCGCACGTTGTTTCAGTGAAAAGTGCGCCATCGAAAAGCGCAATTTTCCTCCGGGACAGCATGGTAAAGACCGTAAGCCGAAGATCGTCGGCTACGGACTGCAGCTTCGTGAAAAGCAGAAGGCGAAGCGTTTTTACGGCGTAGGAGAAATCCAGTTCCGCAATCTGTTCGAGAAGGCCGTTCGCCAGAAGGGCGTTACGGGCGAAAATCTCCTCGGCATGCTGGAGCGCCGTCTGGACAATATCGTCCACAAGATCGGTTTTGGCACTTCCCGGGCGATGGCCCGCCAGTTCGTCCGGCATGGACACATTGCTGTCAACGGACACAAGGTTGACATTCCTTCGTACATCGTGCGGCCCAACGACCTTGTTGAGGTGCGCGAAAAGTCGAAGCAGAATTCGGCAATCCAGGGTGCCATCGAGGCGACTGCCCACCTGCCCGCCCCCAACTGGATCGAGGTAGATCGCGAGAATCTGAAGGCGCGCGTGCTGTCTCAGCCGAAGCGCGAAGATCTCGTCCAGATCAAGCTCGAAGAACAGCTGATCGTCGAGTTGTACTCGAAGTAAGAGGAGCGTGCGATGTTCAAAGGATTCCAGAAACCCAAGCGGCTGGTCGCAAATACCGAAACTCTCACCGAACGGTATGGCATGTTCACCGCGCAGCCGTTCGAGCGCGGTTTCGGGACGACCATCGGCAACGCGCTGCGCCGTATCCTGCTGAGCTCCATCGAGGGGGCCGCGATTACCGCGGTCCGCATCGACGGCGTCGAGCACGAGTTCAGCCCGATCCCCGGCGTGGTGGAAGACGCCACGGACATCATCCTGAACCTTAAGCAAGTTCCGTTTAAGATGATGGACGATAGCGTCAAGACCATCACTCTGCGCGTTGACCAGCCCGGCGAAGTCACGTCGGCGATGATCGAAACGGGACCGGACATGGAGGTCCTTGACCGGAACCTCCACATTGCAACTGTCTCGGCCGCGGGCAAACTCCACATCGAAATGCGCATGAAGCAGGGCCGCGGCTATATCAGCCGGGACCGCAACTTCGATGAAGACCTCCCCGTCGGCTATATCCCCATCGACTCCGTTCATTCTCCTGTCCGCAAGGTGAAGTACACCGTCGAAGCAGCTCGTCTGGGCCAGATGACGGACTATGACAAGCTGATTCTCGAACTGTGGACAAACGGCGCTGTTTCCCCTCAGGATGCCGTTGGCATGGCCGCCAAGCTCCTGAAGGACCATATGGCCATCTTCATCAACTTCGAGGAAACCCCCGATGTGGTGGAAGAGCCGGTGGAGCGCGCCGCGGGCCACATGAACGAGATCCTGAACCGCTCTGTCGAAGAGCTCGAACTCAGTGTCCGTTCCTACAACTGCCTGAAGAACGCGAATATCCAAACGATCGGCGACCTGGTCCAGAAGACCGAAGCCGAAATGTTGCGGACCAAGAACTTTGGCCGCAAGTCGTTGAACGAAATCAAGGAGATCCTCGCCGGGCTCGGACTCTCCTTTGGCATGAAGATCGATGCGTCCGGCCGTCTGATCGGGCCCAGCGGTTCGCCCAGCCCGATTACCGGCGACGACGAAGAAGACGAGAATGCCCAGTTGGCGGGTGAGTAACACTCGCGGGAGAGCCTAGGAGAAGCGAAATGAGACACAAGAGAGCTGGTTTTAAGTTAAAGCGGGACACGAGCGCCCGCCGTGCCCTCCTGCGCGGGTTGGTCACCAGTGTGATTGAGAGCGAAGGCGAGCGGATTGTCACCACGGTGCCCAAGGCCAAGGCGGCCAAGCCGTTGCTGGAAAAGATGATCACTCTGGCCAAGCAGGACACGCTTCACACCCGCCGTCAGGCTGCGTCTTTCCTGATGACGCCGGCGTCAGTCAAGAAACTCTTCGACAAGCTGGGGCCCCGTTTCGCCCAGCGCAATGGCGGCTATTCGCAGATCGTTCGCGTCGGTTGGCGGAAGGGTGACGGTGCGGAGCAGGCCATCCTGCAACTCGTCGGCTCCCAGTTGATCAAGCGCGCGGAAGACCGTGCCAAGCGCCGTGAAGAACGCCTCAAGGCCATGCGCGAAGGGCGCGAAGCTGAAGAGGGCGGCGAAGCGGCCGAGTAGATTCAACCATTTACAACTAGTTAGCTTATAAAGCGGGCGCTCTTCGGAGCGCCCGCTTTTTTTGTGTCCGCACACGGGAGCAATGGCGTACAGAGCGAAGTAGAAGAATATGAGTGGAAGAGGCTAATATAGTGTTGACAAGAACCGCAGTAGATCGTATATTGGGATTGTTAGAACTTCTTGATAGGAGATCAGTAGATATGAGCAACCTCACCCGTCGTAGCCCCTTCGCTTCCTTCGAGACCTTCCCCAACGTCGGCCTCTCTCTCTTCGAGGACACACTCAATCGATTCCTCTCCGAATCGCCCACGTCGCGCCCCTGGTCGCCCGCTGTCGATATCGCTGAGAATGAGAACGAGCTCACCCTCATCGCTGATATTCCCGGCGTCAAACTCGAGGAGATCGACATCAAGATCGAGGACGGCACCTTGAGCCTGAGCGGCAAACGCGAGTTCGAGAAGAAGCAGGAGAAGGGCGGTTACCACCGCATCGAACGCAGCTATGGCTCCTTCCAGCGCGTCTTCTCCTTGCCTGAAACGGTCGATGTGGAGAAGGTCTCCGCGCAGTTCGACAGCGGCGTCCTGAAGGTCTCCCTGCCCAAGAAGGAAGTAGCCAAGCCGAAGAGCGTGAAGATCTCGGTTGGCAGCGCCAACTAAGCCGCTCCCAATTCTGTACTTTCCCGTAGCCGGTTGCCTCCCCGGGGGCAGCCGGCTTACTATCATTGGGCTATGCCCAAACTGATAGCAGCACCTACTCGCATTGAAGCCGCTGGAACTTTGCCGAAGCTGATCGATGAGTATGTCGGCTGCGTGAACTCCGGCGACTCGAAAGTCTCTGTAGCTCACATGCGCTCACCCGGTGGCTGGCAGGAACCCGGCCAACGCCCGGAATTTGATGAGTTTACCGTCGTACTCAACGGTATGTTGAGGGTCGAATTCGAAGGCGGCACGCTTGATGTGGAAGCCGGCCAGGCGGTTCACACTCTATCCGGCGAATGGATCCGCTACTCCACACCCAGGCCCGAGGGCGCCGAATACATCGCGATCTGTCTGCCTGCATTCACGCCGGCCACTGTCCATCGGGATCAGTAATCGCGGCCGCCGCTAAAGCCGGAAATTGATCTCGATGTTGGCCTGCGCGGGAACCGGTCTCCCTTGCTTCATGGCTGGACGGAAGCGCCATTGTTTCAGTGCCTTGACGGCTTCCTCATCCAAACCCAAGGGATCCTTCGCCTCACCGTCGCTGCCCTTCTCCCGTAGCCGCCAACGCACCACTTTGATCTCGGTTGGCAGCCCGGATTCATCCACCACCATGGAAAGAAAGACGGTTCCGACAAGGCCGGCCGCACGAGCCGCCTCGCTATACTGCGGCTCGGAACGAGCGATCGGCACAGGAGCGGAATCCTTACCAACAACCGGCATCGATTTCTGCCCAAACACGCCTGCAGCCCAAACGAACAGGGCAAAGAAAACAACAATTAGCCGTGACACGGAAGCACTCCACCCGGAGCATATACCCGCTAGCTCCCCCGCTCACCCCTCATTTCTCACCGTTCAGGCGGGCCGATCCCCCTTTACTCCCGGGTCATTGACGCTATTGAAATCTGTCCGCTAGACTGACTGTGGAACCCCGAAATGCCCGTGGCCTGCTCTGCAGAGCCCCCGGGATCAAACTGACATTCCCAGGAGGGATTTGCATTGGCCGACGTCAGCCGACACATATTTACGTCGGAGTCCGTCACAGAAGGACACCCCGATAAGATTGCCGATCAGGTAAGCGACGCAGTACTCGACGCCATCCTGAAGGAAGACCCTACCGGGCGGGTGGCCTGCGAGACTCTGGTGACCACGGGTACCTGTATCGTTGCCGGTGAGATCACCACCAGCAACCTGAAGTTTTTCCGCGACATCCCGGATCTGGCCCGCGAAGTCATCAAGGACATCGGTTTCACGAGTTCTGATTACGGGTTCGACTATAAGTCCTGCGCCGTCATCAACCTGCTGCACGGCCAGTCGCCCCATATCGCCATGGGTGTGGACACCGGCGGAGCCGGCGACCAGGGCCTCATGTTCGGCTACGCCTGCGACGAGACGGCGGAACTGATGCCGCTGCCCATCATGCTGGCCCACAAACTGGTTCAGCGCCTCTCCGACGCCCGCAACAAGAACGAAGTGGCCTACCTCCGCCCCGACGGCAAGAGCCAGGTCAGCGTCGAGTACGTTAACGGCAAGCCCACCCGCATCGACGCCATCGTCGTTTCCACCCAGCACGACCCCAACCCCAACAAGGCGAACGCCATGCCCGACGGGCTGGTGGAAGCCATCAAGGCTGAGATTATCGGCAAGGTGGTTCCTGCCGACATGGTGGACGCCAACACCAAGTACCACATCAATCCCACCGGCTGCTTCGAGGTGGGTGGTCCGCACGGCGACACCGGCCTCACCGGCCGTAAGATCATCGTCGACACCTACGGCGGCATGGGCCGCCACGGCGGCGGCGCCTTCTCCGGCAAGGATCCGACGAAGGTCGACCGTTCGGCCTGCTACATGGCCCGCTACATCGCCAAGAACATCGTCGCCGCGGGCCTCGCCTCGCGCGCCGAAGTTCAGCTCGCTTACGCCATCGGCGTGGCCGATCCCGTGAGCGTCCTGGTGAACACGTTCGGCACCGGCCTCATCGACGAAGAGCGCCTCACCGAGCTCGTCCGTGCTCACTTCCCGCTGACGCCCAAGGGCATCATCGAGCATCTCAAGCTGCGCCGTCCCATCTACCGGGCCACCGCCGCGTTCGGCCATTTCGGCCGTACGGGCGACGGCTTTACCTGGGAACTTACCGACAAGGCAGACGGCCTGCGGGAAGATGCGCGCATTGCGGCAGCGGCGCGTAGCTAAACCGTGCGAAACTATTAGTTCAGGCTCATTCGCGCCGAAACGATCAACTGGCAAATTCAGCCACTACTGGGCGGGCCTTTGAGGCCCGCCTTTTGGTGTGTGGAGGTTCTTGGAAATTGGCACTCATCGAAGGTTGTAAGCACTCTCTTGACATCCATATCCCGGCCGACGCCGTCGCCGCGGAGATCGAGAAGGTAGTCGAGAAGGTTCGCGCCAAGGCGCACATTCAAGGATTCCGTCCGGGCAAAGCTCCGGCGTCGATCATCCGCTCCAAGTTCATGGGCGACATCCGGCAGGAGGCTCTCGAGAACCTCATCCCGAAGTACCTGGAAAAGGAATGCGAGAAGGAGAACCTTCACGTCGTCAGCCGGCCGAACGTCAAAGACCTTCATTTCCACGAAGGCGAAGCGGTCCACTTCAAGGCCGAATTCGAAGTCGCGCCTGAGTTCGAACTCAAGGAGACGCGCGGGCTGACGGTCGAATACGCCGAGCCCATCGTCACCGAGGCCGACATCGACGCGCGCATCGAAGAGATCCGCGAGAGCAAGGCCGAATTCGTCAACGTCGATCCCCGTCCCGCTCAGGATGGCGATCACTGCCTGGTTTCGCTGCGCTCCATCGAGGGCATCGACGGCGAGCCCATGACGCAGGACGATATCAACATCGAGATCGGCGGCAAGGACACGTTCCCGGCTTTCAGCGATGCGCTGCGCGGCGCCATGCCGGGCGACGTGAACGACGCCGAGATCACCTACCCTGAGGACTACGCGGCCGAGCGCCTGGCCGGCAAGTCTGTCAAGTTCGCCGTCACCCTGAACCAGATCCGGCTCAAGGAAGCACCCGAGCTCAACGACGACTTTGCCAAGGATCTGGGCGACTTCCAGAACATCGGGGAACTGCGCGAAGAGATCCGCAAGGCCATCTTCCGCGAGCGCGAATTCGCGGCCCAGAACGAAGCCAAGAATAAGCTCATCGACAAGCTCGTCGACATGCACGACTTCCCGGTGCCGGAAGCCTATGTTGAGAACCAGATCGAAAACACGGTGGAGAGCCAGATGCGCCAATGGCAGGCGCAGGGTATCGACACCAGCAAGATCAAGCTCGACTGGACCAAGCTGAAAGAGTCCCAGAAGGACAAGGCCCGCCGCGACGTCATGGCCTCCCTGCTGCTCGGCAAACTGGCCACCACCGAGAGCATCGGCGTGACCAACGAAGAGATGGATGCCGAAGTCCAGCGGATCGCCCGCCAGAAACGCGAACCCGTCGCCGCGGCTCGCATGCGCATGGAGAAGGACGGCTCCCTCTCCCGCATCGCCAACCGCATCATCACGGAGAAGACCCTGAACTTCCTCTTCGAGCATGCCGTGAAGGAAGCGCCCACCACACCTCCGGAGCCCGCACCGGCTGAGTAGCATGCTGCCGGCGGCCCGCCATCTTCTGGAAACGGAGGCCCGCGCCATCGCGCGGGCTTCTGAGCGTCTGGGCGGCGATTTTGAACGCGCCGCCAGTCTGATCCTCGAGGCCGAAGGCCGCGTCATCACCACGGGCATGGGCAAGAGCGGCTACGTGGCCCGCAAGCTCGCCGCAACCCTCTGCGCCACCGGGACCCCCGCCTCATTTCTCCACCCCGCAGAAGCCGTCCACGGCGACCTCGGCCTGGTTCAGTCCGGCGACGTCGTCATCCTCATTTCGAAGAGCGGAGCCACCGAGGAACTGGTTCGCCTGGTGCCCCGTCTCCAACAGGCCGGTGTGGCTTGCATCGGGATCCTGGGCAAGACGGACAGCCCGCTGGCGCGCGTCTGCCAGGCCGTTCTCGACGCCCGCGTCGAGCAGGAAGGCGACGTACACAACCTCATTCCTGCCGCCAGCGCGATCGTGGCCGCGGCGCTGGGTGACGCCCTCGCCGTCTCTCTGATGAAGGCCCGCCAGTTCGGCCCGGAGGACTTCGGCGTCTTTCACCCTGCAGGCCAATTGGGCCGCAACCTGCGCCTCCACGTCAGTGACGCCATGCACACCGGCGACGCCGTAGCCTGGGTGACACCCGAAACTACCGTACGCGAGGTTGTCATCGCCATGACACAACGGTCGCTCGGGGCCGCCTGCGTACTGCACCCCGACCGGTCCCTGGCCGGCCTCATCACCGATGGCGACCTGCGCCGCGCCCTGGAACATCACGACGACATCCGCACCCTGCGTGCCGCCGACGTAATGACCACCCATCCCCTGACCGTGCCGCCGTCGGCTACGCTCCGCGAGGCCCTGGTGCTGATGGAGAAACGCCCGCGCCAGTTGTCCCTTCTGCCTGTCGTCGATCCCGATGGCTGCGCCCTGGGCATCCTGCGCCTGCACGACGTCTATCAGGCCGGGCTCGGCAAACCTCAGCCCTAGCCGGCTACTTCGATCCGGCCCACACAATCGACCGGTGCAGCAGATTCCGGAACCACGGGCTCTCGTGCGCTTCCCGTCCATGCCCCAGCAGGATCACCGCGACACGCGACTTGTCATACGGGCTGATCCACGCCAGTTCCTTGTCCGAAGTCTTCTCGTCCGTCGTCAGCAGCGGCTGGATACCCGCGGCGTGCCACACGTTTTTGTAGGTCTCGTCGAACACGCGCATCTGCGGCAACCCTTTTGTGATGGCATGCGTGCCCACCGGCGTAGCCACCATCTCCACATCATGCAGGTAAGACGAAGCGGGATGCTCCCCCGCGGCCTTCTCGAAGTAGTGCCCGCCCACTACGTCCTTCCACCACCATTCCCAAGACTGGAAGCTCACCACCGCGTGATGCAGCACAATCAGGCCCTTGCCTGATTCCACATAGTCCTGCAGGTTCTTTCGCTGCGCCTCAGGCAGGTCCTGGATCATGTCGTAAAGCACCACCACGTCATACCGCTTGCGCAGATCGCCGCGGAATGCCGCCGGGTGAGGATCCACGTTCACCTTCATGTCCCGCCAGCCCTCGAACGCGCCATAGAGCGAAGTCTCATGATCGTGGCCGCCCGCCACCAGCAGCACGCGCAACGCGTCCTTGTTGACCGGATGCAGGTTCACCTGCGCCGGCAAGGTCACTTGCTTCGTCGCGGCCCATTCCACACCGCGCGCATAGCTGGCAGTGAAGCCTGTCGACTGCATGGCGTCCAGATCGTGTCCCAGAGCCGTATGGAAGACGCGGCCCGTCCCGTAGGCATTCGTCCACAGTAGCGGTTCAACCTTGCCGTTGCCGCCAATGCTGGGCGAATCGAACGCCGTGGCCAGGATGTGCACGCCCGGCTTCAGCCGGAAGTTGTGATAGAGCTCATCGCTCAGCAAAAACGTGGGCTTCATGCCCGCCGCAATCGGATGCGCTGCATCCTGCCACTTCACCTCGTAGGCGTGCCTCTGGGCGTGGCCGGTCTTCGGATCCTTATCCGACCACACGGCGCCTACCATGTGGCCCCAGGCGGTCCAGGCCGGTTGGTACACCTCGGTGCGACCCATCTTCTCGCTTAATACCGCCGTTTCGCCAAACGGATAGCTGCCCGCATGCACCACCACCAGGCCCTTGCCACCTTTGACGAACTCCTCCACGGCCTTTTCCGCCTGCGCACCCCAGCGCGGACCGCAGTAGTTGGACACCAGAACGTCGTAAGGGCGAAGCGTCTCCGCGGTCAGTCCGGACGGCTCCTCCGTCACCCTCACATCGAACCGGCCTGTCACCTCGAGCACTTGCCGCAGATACGGAGTCGTGGTGCGCCAGTCATGGTTATTCCGGCCTGTCAGGATCAGAACCCGGACCTTGCCTTCCTCGAAAAAGAACTTATCCGGAACCTGCGGGACCTGCGCCAGGGCGGTCATGCAGAAAAGGAAACTGGCGGTGCGGAACATGGTCGAACCTCGATACTGCTTGCAATCAACCCTTTCCAGCATACGCGCGTGCCGGGGCTGTTGCGCGCCGATACCTGGCCCACAGGTTCGCCGATAACCTCCGGGCGTGTCGCGCGTCCAACTTTGAGACAGGATGCACTCAAAATTTTGGCGAATGCGCCGGATGAAGCGGCTAGTGGCTCAGGGTAGACTGTAGGCTATGCTCTCGTCAGACGTGACGCAACTGTTGAGGAGTTGGCGCGACGGCAACAAACAGGCGCTGGATGAACTGCTGCCACTCGTCTACACGGAGCTCCGTGGCCTCGCCGAGCGCGCCCTGCGCCATGAGCGGCCCGGCCATACCCTGCAGAGCACCGCGCTCGTCCACGAAGCCTACCTGCGTCTGGTCCAGCAGGAAAACGCCGAGTGGCAGAACCGAGCCCACTTCTTCGCCATGGCCGCGCGCATGATCCGCCGTATCCTGGTCGATCACGCACGCGCCCGCCATGCCGCCAAACGCGGCTCCGGCATGCCCAAACTGGCCCTGGACGAAGCCCTCGGCGTCGCGGAGAAGAATGATTGGGAAGTGCTCGCTCTCGACGATGCCCTCAACCGCCTCGCCCAGATGGATGAGCAGCAGGCCCAGGTTGTCGAAATGCGATTCTTTGCCGGACTCACCGTAGAGGAGACCGCCGAAGCCCTGGGCATCTCCACCGCCACCGTCAAACGGGATTGGGCCACAGCCAAGGCCTGGCTCTTCCGGGAGGTCAGCCGCGCCGGCGGAGCATGAAAAGCGAGCAGTGGGCCGTTGTTAAGGAGATCCTCTACGAAGCGCTCGAGCGGCCCTGCGAAGCGCGCCGCGAGTACGTCCTGCAAGCCTGCGGACCCCAGACGGAGCTGGCCGAAGAGGTGTTCTCCCTGCTCAATGCACAGGACGAGAACTCCGGCTTCCTCACCGTTCATCCTCCTGCCGAAATCGTTCCGGTGCCCGACCTGGAGCCCGGTGACCGCATCGGCCCCTACCGCATCGTGGAAGAGATCGGACGCGGTGGCATGGGCAGCGTCTACCTCGCCGTGCGCGACGACGGCGCCTATGAGCAGCAGGTGGCCATCAAGCTGGTCAAGCGCGGCATGGACACAGACTTCGTCCTGCAGCGCTTCCGCTACGAACGCCAGTTGCTGGCTTTCCTCAGCCATCCCTACATCGCTCGCCTGCTGGAAGGCGGCACCACCTCCGATGGCCGGCCGTACTTCGTCATGGAGTTCGTGCCCGGCCGGCCCATCATGCACTACTGCAGCGAAGAGCGTGTCGATCTGGAGGGCCGTCTGCGCATCTTCCGGCAGGTCTGTGAGGCGGTCGACCACGCCCATCGGAACCTCATCGTCCACCGCGATCTGAAGCCGGCCAATATCCTCATTACCGAGGACGGCATCCCACGGCTGCTCGATTTCGGCATCGCCACGCTGCTGCTGCCCGACGCGCCCGAGATGGCCGCCGCCCGCACCGGGGAAACCCGCATGCTCACGCCGGACTACTGCAGTCCGGAGCAGTTTCGCGGCGAGCCCGTCACCACCGCCGCCGATGTCTACTCGCTCGGCACGGTCCTTTACGAACTCCTCACGGGCCAGAAGGCTCACAAGTTCCAGTCGAAGGTTCACTCCGAACTCGAACGCGTCATCTGCCATGAGGATCCGCCCCGGCCCAGCGAGGCAGTCACTGAGCACGTCGCCCATGCCAGCATCCAGCCCAGGAACCTCCGCGGCGACCTCGATCGCATTGTCCTGAAGGCCATGCATAAGGAGCCGGCGCGGCGCTACTCCTCGGTAGAGCAACTCTCCGAAGACCTGCGGCGCTACCTGGAAGGCCGGCCCGTCCTCGCTCAGCCCGACTCGCTCTCCTATCGCTGGCGCAAGTTCGTGGCGCGAAACAAAGCCAGTGTGGCGGCGGGAGCAATGGCCGGACTCTGCCTGCTCGGCGGCATCGTGGCGACTGCCTGGCAGGCCCATATCGCCGGCATTCAGCGCGACCGCGCCGAGCGCCGTTTCCAGGACGTACGCCGGCTCGCTACTTCCTTCCTGGTCGAGAACGATACGCTGGCCACCCTTCCGGGAGGCACGGGCATCCGCGGCAAGCTCATCCAACGGTCTCTGGAATACCTCGACGGCCTGGCCAGGGAGGCAGCCGGCGACCTCAGCCTGCAACGGGAACTCGCCATGGCCTATGAGAAGATGGGCGACGTTCAGGGCCGTGCGGATGGTCCCAACGTGGGAGATACCGCTGCCGCCCTCAGCAGCTACCGCAAGGCCCTCGCAATCCGCGAGTCCATCCAGGCGGCCGAGCCCGGCAACGTCGAAAATCAACGCCATCTGGCCGTCTCCCTATCCCGCATGAGTGGCGTGCTGAAGATCGCCGGGGCATACCCCGCAGGTCTCGAACTGGACCGCCGCGCCCTGGGCATCCGCGAACGCCTGCTGGCGGGCGATCCCGGCAATCGCGGACTGCAGCGCGAAGTGGCGGCCAGCTACACGACGCTCGGCGGCAGCCTGTTCCAGGTGGGCCAATGGTCTGGAGTCCTGCCGGCCCGCCAGAATGCCCTAAAGCTCTACGCCGCCCTCGCGCAGCGCGCGGACGCTACTTCGGAAGACTGGCACGGCCTGGCCCTGGCCAACCTGCGCATGGGCAGTATCCTCCGTCATTCCAAGCAGCCAGTGGAATCGGAACGCCACTATCTGGACGCCATGAAAGCCGCTCGCGGCGGCCTCAAACTCTGGCCCTCCAATCTCGGGCTCCGGCAGATGGAAGCTTCAGCCGCCAGCGGCCTGGGCAGCCTGAACCTGGAATTGGGCCATCTGGATGCCGCCCTCCGCAACTTCCAGACAGCCCAGGGGATCTATGAGGACCTGGGGCGGGCCGATCCCGATGACGTCCGCCTGCGCAGTCTCACGGCCACTGAACACTTCCACATTGGCCGGGCCCTGCTGAAGCAACGCCAGGCCTCACAGGCAATGGAGGAGTTCCGGCAGTCGCTCTCCCTGCGCGAATCCGTCGCCGCCAGGAACCCTCTGAACGCCGGAGCCAAGGGCGAGGTGGCTGAGTCCCTGGCCGGTCTGGGCGACACCCACGCCGCCATTGGGAACCGCAGCGAAGCGATGATCTGGTATGGCCGCGCCCTGGCAGTCCTCGAAGACCTCAAAAGACAGAAACGGGCCAATTCAGCGAGCTTGACTGAGTTGGCCCGTGTCTCCTCCGAGATGGCGAAATTGACCGCGAACGGCCGTTAAGCCGCCGGTCTGGTATACAGTTCCACAGTGGCCGAGGACGCGAACTTCGGGCCCTCGCCCGTCGCCAGCCACGCTTCTACCGTATACAAACCGTCGTCCAGGCCCGCCGCCGTCGCTGCGTCGATCTCGCCTTCGATCAGATACGACTTCGGGCCGCCGACTGTCTCTTCCCCGACGACATCCAGGAATGCCTTGCCCTCGGACCATCGGTATACGACGGCTCCGGACGGATTCCGCAGAACCATGTCATAGCGTTGCGAGGTGGGAAACTGAACCCTCACGCCCAGCGCCGACACGGCGTCAATCTGGAGCACCGCCTGCAGATGCAAGGCTTCGGCCGCGGTCCGGCGCTGGAACGAGTTCTCCGGCACGCTCACCCGGACGATCACGCTGGGCCCGGCACTAAATGTGAATTTCCCTACGCGGGCCGAAACGAGATCGTACTGCACCGGGCCGGCCAGGGTATTGACCACGCGCCGCACCAACCCGATGTTCTCGAGGTAGGTCTCTTCCTGGAAGCCGGCATCGGCACACGCGCCGGGGCCGTAGCTCACCGTCTGTGCCGCCGGAAAGATGCCCACCGGGCCGGCGTACTCGCCACGCTTCGCCGGCGCCTCCGCGGTCTGCTTGCAGCCGCTCAGGGGCGATTCCCATTGCTTCCCCGGGTCGAACAGCGTGACCGGAGATTCCGTGCCCGCTTCCATGTCTACCTGGACGAGATTTCCTTCGGCGGTTCTGCGCAGAAAGTTCCGGGCTACCCCGTAGCCTTTGACCGAGTAGTAGACCTCACCGTTGAACTGATGGGGGGTGCCGACGCTGATCGTGAAGGTTTCTGAGGATTTGTCAGACCGGTAAGTCCAATAATTGCCGTCTCCTAGCGGAAGGTAATCCTGGGCGAAGACCGACGGGCACAACAGGACCGCGAACAGGGCCGTAGTGGTTCTCATGCCCTACACGCGCGATCGACCGAAGTGAAGGATCAAAGCACTTCCACAAGTTACAACTGGAACCGCGGTTCCACGGTGGGGTACCGGGGGCCTCAGCGGTGTCACAGCCACCTGGAGGAGGAGGAAGCCAGCAGCTACCGCCAGGCCCCCGCCAGTGGATACGTACAAGGCCACCGGAGACGAAGGAAAATGCTAGACCGGTGGGGTACGCGTTAGATCTCGGTTCCGAAGTACCACGAGCTCAAACAGGCCGCCAGAATCGTGGCCACAGTTTCCACACGCGGCCAGCGATGGTAGCACCTCCCTGCACAGAGTGTAGGCCCACCTGCGCCTCTTGGGAAGAGGAATCTTCGATTTTTACCTATCGGTTTTTGGGGCGGATTCCACTGGATCGTGCGAGAAAACCACTTTCGTCCAGAGCTCGGGACGGTGTGTGTCGTAGACCCCGTGGGGGCTCCAACACCAGGCCGGATGCGGTTGAACTTCCTTGCCGCCGGCCATCAGTTTCTCGAACCTGCCGAAGAAGATACTCCAGACATCGCCATCCTGGGGAGGCAGCTGCCGGCCGTTGGCGAGATGCTTCATGCCCTGCCAAGGCAGGGAAACCTCGGCCCACCAGCCCCTGGAGACATGCGACGGGTCGTTTAGGCGCCCATCGATCCGGACCGAGGTACGAAGCCCGGGAAAGTCCCAGTCCAGAAATGCCCAACGGATTCCGCGCGGATGTGTGCCGCGCCAGAATGTCGCTCCGGTGCGGTCGTAGTCGCCACCGAAGGTCAGGGCCTGCCGCCGGTGAACGTCAAACTCTTCACCGCGGAACTTCTCATACGCGTCCCGCCAGATGAAGAACACCTCGTAAACCGTCCCCAAGGCGTTCATTTCAAACTCGTAGTAACAGTCCCCGCCGTCGATAAAGACTTCAATATCGCTCTCCAGGAAGATGAGCGAATCCCGCTCCGTCAGGCGCGCGTCGAGAAAGGGCTCCTCGCTCCAGAAGCGGATATGCAGCGCCTCTTCGTCCCAGACGGCCGCCGCCCGCGTGTCGAACAGGCCGGGTTCACCCGAAACCATATCGACAAAACGGGGCGACTGCGGCACCCGGCTCCAGTCCACGGCCCCGCCGGCCCGGTAGCAGGTATAGCTCATGACTCCAGTTCCAGCATGACGAGGCCGGAGCCCATTTTCGGGTAAAAGTAGGTCGACTTCTGGGGCAGCACCTGGCCCGCGAACGAGACGCGCGCCATCCCGTCAATCGGCAGATCCTCCAGGAGGAAGGTGATCTGGGCCCGCCCTTCTTTCACCTCCGCCAGCGCCTCTTCCCGGGTCCGCTTGTAGCGCAGATTCGTTCCTGCGGTCACCACCTCGGGCGTGATACCCAGCAGCGGAGAAAGGATGGCATCCTGCAGCACCGCGACATTCAGGGCCCCTTCGGCCGCCGGTACGTCGCAGTGGAACTCGCCATTCTCCATCACGACGCCAAACCGGATTGCCCCCGCCGGCGAGACCAGCGGATCCACGCCGCTGCCCACATTGGGCAGTTTCGCCAGGAACGATTCCGGCTGGAAGTCCTTCACGGAGTGCACGATGCGGTGCGTCGCGAAGCAACGCAGCCCGGGCGAATCCAGGCTGACGAAGGTCATCAGCGTCCTGGGCTGGCCCATGCGCAGCGCCGTCTCGTAACGGTGGTGGCCATCAGCGATCAACAGCGGCCTGTCGCTCATCAATGCCTGCATCGAGGCGATCCACGCCCGGTCCGCCACCCGCCAGAGCTTGTGGCTGGTTCGTTCATGATCGGAATAGGCCAGATCGGGCTCGGTCGCGCAGACTGCGGCCAGCTTGGCTTCCACCGTGCCGCTAGGATCCGGAAACAGCATGAAGATGGAATCGAACTGAACCTGCGTGGCCTGCAGCAGCCGGAAGCGGTCCTCTTTGGGCCCGCTCATCGTCCACTCATGGCGGAAGACGTTGGTCCCGTAATCTTCGGTGTCGCCCAGCCCGACGAAGCCGCGCCGGGTCAGGATTTCGCCCGTGCCCGGGGCCGGAAACGTCTGCTCGTAGACGAAAAACGCCTCTTCCGGATCCCTGGCCACGATGCCGTCCTGCTTCCAGGCCGAGAGCTTGGCCGCCGCGCCCGCATAGTCGCCCTGCGGCAGGATCAGGTGCGCGAAGTTATACGGGCTACGCGACTTGTAGTCGGCCTCCAGGGCCGGAGGAATCACATCATAGGGCAGGGTTGCCAGATCTGCGATATCTCCGGCGGCAGACGTATAGCGCAGAGCGTGAAGAGGATGAATGTTGGCCATGGTAAGCGACGAAGCCTTCCCGCTAGTGTATCGACCCGAGGCTAGTATTGCGAGCGCGTGGCCGGGTTCGGCGCCGAGATCCCGACCGAATCCAGCAACTGCCGGGCGCCCAGCTCCATCAGCCCGATCTCTGTTGGTAACTGGAACAACAGAAAGCCCTTCTGCCGGAAGGCTTCCACCTGGGCGGCATTCGCGGCGGGCCGCCCCAGGAACTTTCCGTGCCGTTGCGCGGCGGCGGCAATCTTGTCAATTGCGTCAAGAAGTTCGGGCGCATCCTGGCGCCCGCGCAGGCCCATCGAGAATGACAAGTCGCTGGTACCGATGAAGATGATGTCGACGCCCGGAGTCGCGCAGATCTCGTCGATATGCTGCAGCGCCGCGGCTTCTTCCACGACGCACATCACCGCCACATTGCGGTCGGCTGAATCATAGTAGTTGCCTGGCTCCGGCCACGTACGCACCGCGTTGCCCGCTCCGGAGCCACGCCGCCCCGCGGGGGGATAATGGCAGGCGTCGGCCGCGCGCTTCGAGAGCTCCGGCGTGGTCGTGAAGGGAAAGATCACGCCCGTCACGCCCTGATCCAGCACCCGCTTCGCCGTCCAGTATTCAATCACAGGCACACGGGCGAAGACCTGCGCCGGCAGGCCACGTGTACCCAGCACCATCACCCGCAAAGTCTCCAGGGTAATGGGCGAATGCTCCATCTCGATCCAAAGGAAATGGAAGCCCAGATTGGCCAGATGGGCAACGGCTTCCACGGAAGGCGTCGTGATGGTGGCCGCAAAAACGGGCTGGCCCGCGCGAAGGCGGGCCAGCACGGGAAATGGATTGGAAGAAGACGTCACAGCAACGATTGTAAATCGGTGCAGGGGATGTTCTGGCTCTCGGCGACGCCGGGATAGGTGACATGACCCTTGAAGGTGTTCACACCGAGCGCAAGCGCCGGATTCTCTGAGATCGCCTTAGACACGCCCTTGTTCGCCAGCTGCAGCAAATACGGCAGCGTCGCGTTGTTCAGGCCATAGGTGGAAGTGTGGGGCACAGCCGCCGGCATGTTCGACACGCAGTAATGCAGCACGTTGTCCACGTAGTAGACCGGATCCGTATGGGTCGTGGCATGCGAAGTTTCGCAACAGCCGCCCTGGTCGATTGCGACATCGACGATCACTGCGCCCCTCTTCATCATCGGCAGCATGTCGCGGCGCACCAGGCGCGGTGCGGAGGCGCCCGGAATCAGCACGGCGCCGATAACGAGGTCGGCCAGGCGCAGGGACTCGCGGATGGTCCACTGGTTTGACGCCAGCGTGATCACGCCGCCGTTATAGATGTCGTCCAGCTCACGCAGCCGGTTCAGATTGCGGTCGATGATGGTGACGTTCGCACCCAGGCCGAAGGCCATCTTGGCAGCGTTGTGTCCGACAATTCCGCCGCCCAGAACCACCACATTGGCCGGGGCAACTCCGGGGATCCCGCCCAACAGAACACCTCGGCCGCCATTCGGAGATTCCAGATACTGTGCGCCAACCTGCACGGACATGCGGCCGGCCACTTCGCTCATCGGCGTCAGCAGCGGCAGCGAGCCGTCTTTCTCCTGGATGGTCTCGTAGGCGACACCAGTGACCTTGGTTTCCACCAGCTTCTGCGTAAGTTCCGGCAGCGGAGCCAGATGCAGGTAGGTGAAGAGCGTCAGCCCCTCCCGGAAAAAGCCGTATTCCGAGGGTTGCGGCTCCTTCACCTTGGTGACAATGTCCGCCTGGTTCCAGACGTCGGCCGCTGTCGGCACAATCCGTGCCCCGGCTTCCACATACTCTTCGTCCGTAATCGAAGAGAGGTGCCCGGCGCGGGTCTGTACAATCACCTGATGACCCGATTCCAGCAGCGCGGTAACGCCGTGGGGCACCAGGCCGACCCGGGATTCATGGTCTTTTACTTCACGAGGAACGCCAATGATCATGGGAGTTTTCCTTCTGTTGCCGCCTTGGGCTGAACTGGAGCCGCGGTCTGTGGCGGAGGTTCCCGTTTTGGACCGAGCCCCAAGGCGATAAGCGTGAGCGAATCAAGCTTGCCCCGTCCCGACATGTTGTTGATGTTCTGGTCTTCCTGGAACTTCTTCAACGCTTCCGTGGATTCAGGACCCCACACACCATTCACATCGACGTTGTATCCCTTTTCCGTCAGCGCCTGCTGGATTTCGCGGATGCGATCTTCCGCGGGTTGCTGCTGGGTCGTCCGTTTCGGCGCGACGGCCCGCCGTGAAGCGACGGTACCCTTTCGCCCCGAAGTGGTCCGCGCGGCGGTTGATCTCGAAACGCCGCCCTTCGTAGCCGGGGCCTTTGCCGCCGCGGACTTGGACGGAGCAGACTTGGTGGCCGTGCCCTTGCTCGTGGGCGCTTTGGACACAGGCGCTTTCGCCGCGGCCTTCTTCTGCGCGAGGGAAAAATCAGGAAAGCTGAAGGAGAGAAGCAACGCGAATGGGATAAACAGCAGACGAGGCGGCTTCACGATTGAAGGATAGCAAAGAGAACGAAGCATGGGCACCACAAACACGGCAGCCGTTCCCCTACCGCGAATGCCAGGAGTTTAGGGGGAGCGGGAGGGGGGCGGATGGGGGAATATCCCTCCCGCTCCTGGCGGGTGGTGGAGCCTTCATTATACGCAGATCGATATCGGACTGAAAGAGTCAAAATGAGACAAAGTCGATAAAAAACTCCAGAATTCAAGTCCCAACGGAGGCTAGTCGTACCAAAACATGCAGTAGGCCGTACCACACCGAAAACATTAGTTGGCAGCGCTGTCCGAGCCCGGCAGGGGCCGGGTCGGGTCCGCGACAAACTGCATATAGGCGTCGCATACAGCCCGCGCTTCGCCATCCAGCAGCATCTGGCCGTGGTGCAGCCAGATGGCACGGTCGCAGAATTCCAGCACGGTTTCCGGGCTATGGGAGACGCAAAGCAGGGTTCTGCCCTCATTCCGCAGCTCGCCAATCCGGGTATGGCACTTGCGCTGGAACGCGGCGTCACCCACCCCTAACACCTCGTCGATGATGACGATAGAGGGATCGCAGTGCACGGCGATGGAAAACGCCAGGCGCAAAGACATACCCATGGAGTAGGTCCGCAACGGCTCGTTGATGAACTCGGCGATCTCCGAGAATGCCAGGATCGAGTCATACCGCTCCCGCACTTGCGCCTTGGTCATCCCGAGCATGGCCGCATTGAGGTAGAGATTCTCGTGACCGGTCAGGTCCATGTGGAAGCCCGAGCCGAGTTCCAGCAAGGGGGCAATGGAGCCATGCACTTCCACGGAACCCTCGTCCGGCTGGGCCAGTCCGCAAACCATGCTGAGCAGTGTGCTTTTCCCCGCGCCGTTCGCCCCGATCAGGGCAATGCTCTCCCGAGCCTCCACCTCGAAGGAGATGTTGCGGACCGCGTAGAAGCCCTCTTTCCCGGGTTTCGAGGTGAACTGGCGGATGCGGTCGCGCAGCACTACGCGCGGTTTGCGGTGCTGGAAGATCTTCGACGCGTTCTTGATGCTGATCAGGCTCATGCTACAGGTACTCGTAGAAGCGTTTTTCCGCCCGCCGGAAGATGGCGAACCCAAGCCCCATCGAAACGGCCGAGACCAGGGCGAGTTTGATGAGCAGCCGCATGGTTGGCGCCGCGCCGCCCAGGATGATGGTCTGCGTCGCAAGAATCAGGGCGGCAACCGGGTTGTACTGATAGAGGTCGCGGAAATCGGCCGGCACGTTGTCGAACGTGTACACGATCGGGACAATCCAGAAGAGCAACAAGTTGAATGATTCCACGACATAGCGGACGTCGCGAACGAACAGGTTCATGGCCGACGAGGCCAGGCCCAGGCCGATGAGGAACATGATCTCCAGGCCCCAGACCACCGGCAGCCACAACCAGTTGATGTTGACCGACAATCCGGAAATCAGCACGAAGAAGACGAGCAAGCCGAGCTGAATCAGCAGATGCGTCAGGTTCGAGAAGATCGAGGCGATGGGGATGATCTCCCGCTTCAGCGGCACGCGTTTGATGATGGCTACATTCTCGATCAGCGAGTTGGTCGCCGAAAGCCAAGCTATCGTGAAGAAATTAAACGGGATCAGTCCGCACAGCAGGTGCACGCTAAAGTGCGGCAGGGGCCGTGCCAGGATGCGCGTGAAGACGTAGGTGTAGACCGCCATCATGACCAGCGGGTTCAGCAGGGACCAGAACACGCCCAGCGACATGTTGCGGTAGCGGACTTTGAAGTCCTTTGCCACCAGCTCCCGGAGCAGGAATAAGTAGTCGCCGTTCCACATGAAGTTACAAGAACTTAGGTTAGCGCAGGCTGGCAGCGGCCAGCTATCGGTCCGGGACCGTATTGCTCCAACGGCCCGATCGGGATAGCCGGCCGCGCCCGTTCTAAGCCAACTGACGGGGCAGGTGCTCCTGCTGCCACGCCCAGGCGCTTCCGACAATCTGCGCCAGGGACGAAAGCTGCGGCGTCCAGCCGAGAACCTCGGCCGCACTGCTGGCGTCGGCCACCAGGGCGGCTGGATCACCATCCCGGCGCGGCGCTATGCGGACCGGGACGCGCAGGCCGGAAACCTCCTCCACCATGCTCACCATCTGCCGGACGCTCAGCCCCGAGCCGGTGCCGAGGTTCAGCTTCATCGAGCCGCAGCCGCTGCGCAGCTTATCCAGGGCCAACACGTGCGCGCGGGCCAGGTCGCACACATGGACATAGTCGCGCAGGCAGGTTCCGTCCGGGGTAGGGAAGTCCTCCCCAAAGACCTGCAGCGCCTCCCGCCGGCCCATGGCCGCTTCAATGATGCTGGGGATCAAATGGGTCTCGGGTGTGTGGAACTCCCCCGTCTCGCCGTCGGGATCACAGCCGGCGGCGTTGAAATAGCGCAGGGCGGCAAAACGGAGGCCGTGGCAGGCGGCAAACCAGTGCAGGGCGCGCTCGATAATCTTCTTCGACTCCCCGTACGGGCTCACCGGATTCTGCGGGGCGTCCTCCCGGATGGGCAGGCGGTCCGGAACCCCGTAAGTCGCACAGGATGAAGAGAAGACGATGTCCTTGACGCCATGATCCAGCATCACGCGCAGGAGATTCAGGCTGCCCTCCACATTGTTGCGGAAGTAGCGCTCCGGCTCGCTCATGGACTCGCCTACATAAGCGAGTGCCGCAAAATGCATGACTGCGTCAGGTTGATGAAACCGGAAGACCCGGCGAAGTGCCACTTCGTCCGTGAGGTCTGCTACCTCCAGCGGGCCCCATTTGGCGGCCCAATCATGTCCCCGGAAGAGATTGTCTACGACTACTACTTCATGCCCCGCCTGACTGAGGGCCTTGGCGGCGTGGGAACCAACGTAACCCGCGCCTCCCGTCAGAAGTACTTTCATCGGCGAGAAGACTCTACGCACCCATGTTACCCGAAGCGGCCGAATTCCGCTTCCGTGGCTCGAAGGCAAAACAAAAGCCGCCTCGTGCCGTGGGGCCCGAGGCGGCTTTTTCTGCGTCGGCTGGAAAGCCTAGTTTTGAGGGACCGTGCCCGGCAGGTAGATGCCGGACCAGGTGATGTCCGCCCTGTTGCCCGGAGCCGAGGACGGCCGCATCACGCGGAATGCGACCGGGGCGCCTGGCTTCAGGCCGCTGAGGATCGCCTTCACATCCTCGAAGCTGGACACAGGCCGGCGGTTGATGCTGGCCAGGACGTCCTTCTCCTTGATGCCGATCTCTTCGGCCGGCGACCCGTCTTCCACGGTGGTGACCATGACCCCGCTGGGGAAGTCATACTTCATTTCCTTGCGCTCCGCCGGGGTGAGGGATCGCACACCGAAGCCGAAGCGCGGCGTGGTCATCGAAGGCTTCTCGGCGCCCGGTTCGGTCATCTCACGGCGCAGGCCGGCCAACTGCGGATCGTCTTTGAAGACTTCGTCGCGGTCGCCAATGACGACCTTCTTGTCCATTTTCTGGCCTTCCCGGTCCAGACCAATGGTCACTTCCGTGCCGGCCGGCATCTCGGAGACGCGGCTGACCAGGTCGTCGCCGTCCTTGATCGGGTGGCCGTTCAGCGAAAGCAGGACGTCTTCCCCTTTGAGTCCGGCTTTCTGCGCCGGACCATTGGTGGTGACGGATTCGATGATGACGCCGTTCTTGAAGCCGAGAGCCTTGAGCGTCATTTCCATCGACGTCTGGTTGCGCGGGAACTTGATTCCGATCGAACCGCGCGAAACTTTACCGGATTGGATGATCTGGTTATAGCTGCGTACCGCCGTGTTCACCGGCAAAGCGAAGCCAATGCCCTGATAGCCGCCGGACGAGGTGGCGATCATCGTGTTGATGCCGATGACGTCGCCGTTGATATTCACCAGCGGCCCGCCGGAGTTGCCGGGGTTGATCGCCGCATCGGTCTGGATAAACCGTTGGAATTGCTGGGGCGAAATGTCGCGGCCGGTAGCCGAGACAATGCCCGCGGTGACTGAGGTTTCGAGCCCGAAGGGAGCACCGATGGCCACGGCCCAATCGCCAACCTGGACGCTCTCGGAGTTCCCGACCTTGATCGCCTGCAGCGGCCGCCCGACATCGATCTTCAGAACGGCAATGTCGATTTCCGGGTCGGAGCCGATGAGCTTCGCCTTGTAATCCGTCTTGTCGCCAGTGAGGCGGACCTTGATGTGGTCAGCCTGCTCCACGACGTGCAGATTGGTCATGATGTAGCCGTTCTTGTCGACAATGAAACCGGAGCCGGAGCCTTCCCGCTTCCGGGGCGCTTCGCCTCCGAACGGGGAGCCGAAAAAGCGCTGCAACGGATCGGACGGGGCGGCTTCGTCATCGTCATCCTGCGGAGCTGCGTGCGGATTGCGGCGCCGATTGGACGATTGAGTCTGCTTTGGCGTGTAGTCGGTAGCAATGAAGACTACCGAGGGCTCGAGCATCTGCGCCAGTTTGGTGAATTCATTGGCCAATTTCTTCACCGGGGGCAGGGCGAGAGGCGTCGCGTCCGGCGCCACGGCCTGTCCTTTGGCCGCACTGACGCCAACTGTCAGCGCATTGCCCACAAGGACGAGGGCGGCGACGGCAAGCAGTGCCATGTTCATCGTAAAGAGCTTTTGCTGGCGGAACTTGTCAAACCAACGCATAGAACTTCCTTGTTGAATCTTTCCAGTGGTGCGACCGTTAACCCTCTTGATGTGTGGAGGGTGGCGCGGGTTTCACTTCTACCAATACAATACCTGACAAGATCAGGCCTGCACCGGTCAATGACTGCACCGTCCAGGCTTCGCCAACCGCTAACCAGGCCGTGAGGCCCGCGAAAACGGGTTCCAGGGCGAAGATGAGCGCGGCGCGGGTCGCCGATGTATGCTGCTGAGCCCAAGTATAAAGCAGAAACGAGAGAGCGGTGGCCAGGACGGCCGTGACCAGGATGCCGAAGAGGAGACGTGGCGACCAGACGATGTGCGGGCGCTCCATAGTTCCGGCGGCGAGCCAGGAGAAGGCAGCTACGCCGGCGACCTGGAAAAGGCTCAGGCGCTCGTAGTCCATCTTTCTTGTATAGTGCGCCACGGAGAGCATATGAGCCGTGAAGGCCACCGCACAACCGACTGTGAGAATATCTCCTGCATTTAGATGGAGATCCCAGTCGCCGGAGGTCATCAGAGCCGTGCCGGCGGCCGCCACGGCCGCTCCGGCGATCTCCACGAGCCGCGGCCTACTCCTATTGACGAGAGAGGCGCCCAAAGGTACCAGCACGATGTACAAACCGGTGATGAAGGCCGACTTGGAGGCCGTGGTGAGGCGCAGTCCGGCGGTCTGAAGAGCGTAGCCGAGAAAAAGCAGAAAGGCGCACTGCAGGCCGCCTTTCCAGTCCGCTGGTTTCTTTCTGCCCAACCGGCCGCGGAGCACGACGGCCAGGATCACCCCGGCCAGGCTGAAGCGCAGCGCCAGGAACAGAAAGGTGGAGGAATCCAGGAGCGCTTCTTTGACTACGACAAATGTCGCGCCCCAGAGGAAAGCGATGACGGCCAGGGCCAACTCGGCCCGAAAATGGCGGACCGGGCCGGGAGAGCTGGAGTTCATGCGGCAGGGGCGCTGTCGGCCAACAGCAGGCACAGCAGCAGGAAAGCGCGCCGCAGGCCGAGGTCGCGGCCTTCCGGCGAGTACCACTCGTTGACGGTATGGGCTCCGCCCCCCTGTCCTCCGGCGCCGATCGAAATGGCCTGCAAACCCATGGAAAGCGGGATATTGGCGTCGGTGGAGGCGCAGTCGAGGTGCGATTTAATGCCCAGGTGGGCGTCCACGGCCTCAATGAAGCCGCAGATGGGTGAGCCTTCGGCGAGGCGGCCGCCCGGCCGGGCCCCGGTTTCCTTGAGACGGCCTGTGACGCGCCCGGAGACGGCGCGCTCATTCTCGGCCCGCAGTGCTCGCTCCAGCGTGGCGGCCAGCGACTCGGAGAGTTCCTCCAGGTCGCGCGCGGCTTCGGCGCGCAGGTCCACTTTCACCCGGGCGCTGGCCGGGATTGCGTTGACGGTGGAGCCGCCTTCAATGACCCCGAAGTTCCAGGAGGATGGACGCTGGCGAGGTGGTTCTTCCAGCCGCGTATCCGCATACCAGGTGATGGCGCGGGCCAGGGCATGAATGGGATTGGCCGCACCATGGTCGGACCAGGAGTGTCCCCCCGGCCCGGTGACGGTGATCTCAAAGCGCCGGCAGGCCAGAGCCTCCACGGTGATATGGCTGGTGCTGGGGCCGTCGAGGACCAGAACGGCGCGGAGCCGTGAGGCATAGGGCGACTGGCGGCACAGAAAGCGCATGCCGCTGAGGTTGCCTTCGCCCTCTTCGCCCACATTTGCGACCAGCAGCAGGTTGGCGAGCGGAAGCTTTGGTTTTGGCTCGGTTGCGAGGGCCCTGGCGATGGCCAGGAGTGCGGTGAGGCCCGTGCCGTTATCGGCGACGCCCGGGCCACAGAAGCGGTCCCGGGGCTCGACGCGGATGTCTTCCGGGGCGCGCGGCGCGAGAACAGTATCGAGATGGGCTGTGACCGCGACCAGCGGCGCGTTTTTGTCAATCGAACCCAATTGGGCCGTGACGTTTCCGGCCCGGTCGATCTTCGCCTCCCAGCCGAGCGCGTTGAACTGCGCAGCCATCCACTCAGCGCGTCTCTGCTCCTGGAAGGTGGGGGCGGCAATCCGGCAAAGGGCGAGGTGTTGCTCGTCGATCCAGCGGCGTTCGCGCGCAAAGAAACGAAGCACTTCCCGCACGCCGGGACTGTTGGCCAGCCATTCGAGGGATTCGACGGCAGGGGGCAGGGCGTGGGTCTTAGCCGCCGGATTGCGCTTGCGCGCCAAGTCGATGGGACCCAGCATTCCTTTCCAGTGTACATTGCCGGCCAAAAACCGCCCGCCGTCCTCTCTTTCGACACACGCGAGCGGGTTCAAGGTTGAACGGAACGGGCCGATACGGTAACCGGAAGCCCGCCCGCACGGGGCTAATCACATATGTTTGTACTTATTGGAGTCGCGATCGTAATCGGCGCGATCATCGGCGGCTACCTCATGGAGCATGGAAAGCTGATGGTGCTCATGCAGCCGGCCGAGTTGGTGATTATCGGGGGCGCGGCGCTGGGCACGATTTTTGTAGGCAACCCCATGCACACGATCATCGGCATGGCGAAGGCCGTGCTGGGCGCACTGAAGGGTTCTCCATTCACCAAGACCTTTTATCTGGAGCAGTTACGGATGCTGAACGACATTTTCGTGTATGCGCGGAAGAACGGCATGGCGAAGCTGGAGTCAGACCTCGACGAACCGGAGAAGAGCGCGATCTTTACCAAGTATCCGGGGTTTCTCAAGAACCACCATGCCCTGGATTTCTTCTGCGACACCGTGCGCATGTCCATTTCCGGTGGTGTGGGGCCCTTTGAGCTCGACCAGTTGATGGAACTGGACATGGAAGTCCAGCATCACGAAGGTTCTGAGCCCGCAGCGGCGCTGACGACAGTGGCTGATGCGCTACCCGGGCTGGGCATCGTTGCGGCGGTGCTCGGCGTAGTGATCACCATGGGCGCCCTGGGCGGCCCGCCGGAAGAGATCGGCCACAAGGTGGCGGCGGCGCTGGTGGGGACGTTCCTGGGCATTCTGCTCTGCTATGGATTCCTGGGGCCCCTGGCCTCGAACATCGCCAAGATGAACGAAGGCCACGCGCAATACATGGGATTCCTGCGCATGGCGATTCTTGCCTTCGTGAAGGGCACGGCGCCCTCGCTGGCTGTGGAGTTTGCCCGGCGCGCCATTCCCACCCATCTTCGCCCGGGCTTCAAGGAGACGGAGTCAATTATCAAGGGCGGAGCGGCCAAAGCCGCCTGACGGCGGCAGTTACGAAGGGAAACGGGATGGGCAGCACAACAACGCCTCCGCCGATCATCGTGGTGCGGAGGAAGAAGGGCCACGGTGGCCATCATGGGGGCGCCTGGAAGGTTGCCTACGCGGATTTTGTCACGGCCATGATGGCTTTGTTCATCGTTCTCTGGCTGCTGTCCAGCGACGAGAAGGTCAAGAAGGCGGTAGGCGGGTACTTCATGGACCCCACGGGCAACGGCAAGATGGTTGGTTCGAACCGGGCCGGGGCCGGGACCGGCATCGAGCTGACCAGCGAGAACATGAGCAAGTTGAAGGAGAAGATTGAAGCAGCCATGAAAGAGCTGCCCAAGTTTGAGCAGATGAAGAACAACGTGCAGGTGACGGTGACCAACGAAGGATTGCGGATTGAACTCCTGGAGAAAGAGAGTGGGATGTTCTTTGAGAGCGGGAATGCCAAGCCGTCTCCGCAGGGTACGGAACTGATCAGGATGCTGGGAGAGCAGTTGAGCCAGCTGCCGAACAAGCTTCTGATCGAGGGCCATACGGATGCCAAGCCCTATGCTTCCGAGGCGGGCTATACCAATTGGGAGTTGTCAGCGGACCGGGCGAACTGCGCACGGCGGGTATTGCAGGAGTCGGGCATTGCCGGGGACCGGGTCGCTCAGGTCCGGGGCTTTGCCGATCAGCACTTGCGGCTGCCTGCCGACCCCTTCGACCCCTCGAACCGCCGTGTGTCGGTGCTGGTGCAGTACCGGGAAGTTCAGGTTCCACCGCAAGCGGCAAAGGCTGCGCCTGCACCGGCGAAGGGCGAAACCGCCCACCCTACCGCCGCGGAGCCGCACCACTGAGATGGTGGGCAATCTCTGACCATTGGCGGAATGGGTGAAATGGCACACTGTTCCGCTGGAGCTGTCCGGCGAGCCAACCGGTCGCGAAGCGGCGGCTGGGATCGACCAGGAGGGCAGGTTTCTCGTCGGGCGGGCCGTTGCCCGCAAAGGCAACACCGTCATACCGATGGAGCGCATCCAGGACCACGGCCGACTTGTCGATGCCATACTCGGGGCTGTAGAACCTGGACCCAACTGGCGGCCCCAGGATGAGGCCGTCCTTCTCGGCAAACCGGCCCGGATTGGAGTGCACCTCCAGGTGGCTCAGGCCCATGGCGGCCAGCAGTTGGTCGATGTACCAACTGGAGCCATTGGACACGATAACGACATCCCATCCGGAATCATTCAGTTGGGCCACGGCGGAGGGCAGTGCTGGATCCACCTCCATACGGGGCAGCAGGTTCTGCAGCGTGGACTCCGAGCAGCGGATCTGGCGGAAGATGCCGGCCATCGCTTCGAAATGGGTCAGTCGCCCTGTGGAATAGCCCTGCCAGTAGTCCGGCAGCGATCCCTGGGAGCAATGTTCCAGGGCCAACTCGTAGAAGTCGACACGGGAGATGGTGCCGTCGAAGTCGGTGATGAGAACGGAGGAGGGCATGGGGCGCGGCGATGAGGGTGAAATTGCCCCCGTCCTTGAATGATAATTTATCTAGGAAACACGCGTTTATGTCACAGGTTCAACACATTGCACTGGCGCCCGAACGGCAGGCGCTGCGGGATGCGAGTCAGCTTCGAATCGTCACGGTCCAGGAAGAGGGGACAGCGATCCGCCATCTTCCGAATGGAGTTTACGGATTCACTGGTGCCCCGGCCACCAATGAGATTCCGTTGTTCATCAAGCCCATTTTCGAGTGCTTTGAGATCCACAAACGAGCCAACGGCGAAGTGGTCTTCATCGGCTACGTCACGGAAGAAGAAAAACACCTCATCGAACAGGGCCTGGAACCCGTCGTGGCGGATCTCTATCCGGAACCACATGGGGATGCGTTAGCGCTGATTGCGATTCCCGGCACCCGGATTGACCGGCGCCGTCCGCCGACAAGAGACAACGGCAACTCGATGAAGGTCGATATCGGCCCGCGTTAGCCCAGCAGGCCAAGCCGCAGCAGTTCGAGTTTGAGCCGCATGCGGCTCATCCAACCCATGACACGGCCGTCCTCGACCATGGCGGGTGCGGCCTGGCAGCGGTGGAGGCATTTCGACTCGCTGATGCGCAGGTCGCCTTTGGCGTGCTCGTGGTGGTGCTTCAACTCGTGCAGCAGGTCCGTCGCACCGGCATTCCGGCAGGATTCGCCGGTGCAGACCACCATGACGTGCCGGTTCCGGCAGATGTGGGGCATGGGTTTGTTCAGCGCTAGGCTTGCCATGGTGCTCCAATCGCTTCTTTCCGCTGGGGATTCGGCTCGTAGATGCAGAAGGGCTCTTCGGCGTGATAGTCACCGGTGACACCGAAGGCGCGCGCGCGGCAACCCATGCAAACCTGTTTGAACTCGCAGTAGCCGCATTTTCCATCAAGATTATTCAGATCGCGAAGGTCCTGGAACAGTTCGGAACTGCTCCAGACTTCTTCGAAGGTCTGCCGGCGCAGGTTGCCGGCTTCGAGCGGCAGATAGCCGCAGGGCTGGACGGAGCCGCGATGAGAGATGAAGCAGACGCCGGAAGCGGCCAGGCAACCGCGCGTCATCTGGTTCAGGTCAGTGGGATGGCCGCCCTTTTGCGGATGCCCGGCGTGCTGCGGGTGGGGCATCTGGGCGGGGACGGCTTCGCCGGCGCGGCGGGCTTCGGCGCGGCGCTGGCGGGCGATGCGGTAGTACTGGGGGGCGCAGGTGGCCTTCATCTCCATGCCGGAGTCCAGATTGCGATCGTAGAACCAGTTCAGGATGCGTTCGGCGTCGGCGCCGGTGACGGACTGGTCTTCCGCAATGGTGAGACCGCAACCCACTGGAACCAGCAGGAACAAGTGGAAGGCGTCGACCTTCAGGCTCTTGGCCAGTTCGACCATTTCGGGCAACTGGTGGGCGTTGTGTTTGGAGACCGTGGTATTGATCTGGGTGGAGATTCCCAGGTTCTGCAGGAGCTTGATGCCGCGGATAGCTGCGTCAAAAGCCCCATCATGACCCCGGAAGGCGTCGTGAGTGCCTTGATCGGCCCCGTCGAGGCTGATGGCGACGCGGACGATGCCGGCTTCCTTGATGCGATCGGCCATGGCTTCGTCGACGAGGGTGCCGTTGGTGGCGAGGGCTACGCGGATGCCGTGGGAGACTGCACGCTTAGCAATATCAAAGACATCGCGGCGCCAGAGGGGTTCGCCGCCGCTGAGGACCAGGATGAATGGGGCATATGCCGCAAGTTGGTCGACGATGTCCAAACATTCCTTGGTGGAGAGGTCATCAGGGCTCATCAATTCAGTGGCACTGGCCCGGCAGTGGATACAGCGAAGGTTGCATCCGGTGGTGAGTTCCCAGAAGACCAGCCGTGGATTCGCGATGGAGGGGATGGCTGGCGCGGTCATACTACTTCGTATGCAATTCGGGGACCACGCTACAGCGATTTAGATTCAGTGAGTTGCACGGCGTTCGCGGGCGAGTTGGGGGATTAGACCCAGTTCCAGCAAGTGTCCTCCAGTGTCCTCACACCCACACCGCGCCCCAAAAGAAAACGGGATACCCCCGGTTGAGGGTATCCCGTGAGTGAAAGGGACTACTGTCGACTAAAAGTCGTAGCGAAGCGCCATCTGATAGATTCTTGGACTTCCAACGATGCCGCTGATCCTGCCGAAGGTGGCCGGCGCAGTCAGGGAGACGCTGGGGTTCGCGAAGTTTGTGTTGTTCAAGACGTTATAGCCCTCCGCGCGGAAGGTGACAGCGTGATCCTCATAGATCTTGAAGCGCTTCACGAGCGACATGTCGATTCCGAAGTAGCGGGGTCCGCGGAAGGCGTTGCGGCCGCCGGTACCGAGTTCACCCGCGGCTGGGAAGCTGAAGCGGCCCGCTTCCTCGCTGGTGAGGAAGAAGACGCCGTCGCCGCGACGGTCGATGCTGCCGATGTTCCGGCTACCGCTGTAGTTAGCCCAGGTATTGACGGCACCGTTGGTCGTGGTACGGGAGGAGCTCACGGTATAAACTGAGCCGCTCTGCCAGATCATCAGGCCGCCCAGTTCCCAGCCGCCGATGGCGGAGTCGAGCCACTGCGGTATATCCGTTGCGAAGCGCTTCCCTTTTCCGAAAGGAACGCGATAGGTCGCGGAGGCATTGAACGAGTGCGGCTTGTCGAAGTCGCTGCGGCCGCGGTTGAGGGCCAGGTTGAAACTGTCGACAGGCGCCGTGTAACCATTGCCTTCGGCCGAGCCGTTGTCGATGCTCTTGCTGAAGGTGTAGTTGGCGAACACCTGCAGTGCGCTCATGTTGCGGCGGACGCTGAACTGGAGAGAGTTGTAATAGGACCGGCCGTTGTTGGTACCCTGCCGGAGCTCAATATACTGCGGGTAGTTGCGCAGGTAGAAGTCGGACACTCCGGCGGCGCCGTAGCGGGTGTAGAAGGTGCGGTCCAGGTTTGTGGCCGCGGTACCTACGAGACCCTGGGTGAAGTTGGCTGCTCCGAGGCTGGAGATCGCCGAGGCAGGAGTGCCAAAGATCCTAACAAGCGTATTGTTTGCCGAGATCGGGGCGGACGAATTGGTTTGGAATGCCTGCAGTTCCTTGAAGGAGTTCAGGAAGTCGCCATAGATCCGCTGCTGGTTCTGATTGACGTTCATGAACAGCTTGATGCCGCGGCTACCGACGTAAGAGACCTCCACGATGGTATTGCGTGCCACTTCCCGCTGCACGTTCAGGCTGAACTGGCTGGTATAACCTGTGCGCAGGTTTGGATCGAACACGGAAATGGTGTTCTGGCGGTTGTTGGGGAGAACGAGAACCGGAGCGGAGGGCTGCCCAGGCAATGGGATCCCGTCTGCGGCGCGCACGTCCGTGCCGTTTTGGTTGGGATTGATCGGCACGCTCTGGGAGAAGCCAGGAGTGGCGCCGTCCACGGAACTCGTGGTGGCGCCAATGATGCGATCGAAGAAGATGCCGTAGCTGCCGCGTACCGCGGTCTTGCCGTCGCCTTTCACGTCCCAGGCAAAGCCAAAGCGCGGCGCGAAGTTGTTGAAGTCGTTGTTGTACCAAGCACCCGATTTCGCGACCGCGAAGTTGGAAACCTGGTTGACGGAGTTGATCAGCGCGGCGCGGTCGATGACGCCCTGCTGTCCGGCGGCTTCCGACGGGACGCTGGAATACTCCCAACGCAGGCCAAAGTTGAGGGTGAGATTGCGGCGTGCTTTCCAGTCGTCCTGGATGAAGTAGCCCTGCTCATTGAAATTGAAGGTGCGGACGCGGGGCGTACCTGCCTTCTGAAAGGTGGTCAGGTCGCTGTAGAACGTCTGAACAACCTGATTCATGCGCCCCAGGACGTCGTTGTAGAGACTCTCGAACGTCTGGCGGTTCGCCGAGGAGATGGCGCCGCTGGCGACTGTCGGTCCGATATTGGCGGGTACTGCATTCCCAAGTGTGGTGCCCGTGGTGACGTTAGGGTAGATGCCAGCGTCGTTGTAGCCCCACTGCTGGGTGCGCCGGTACTGGCCGCCGAACTTGATGGTATGGTTGCCCATCACCTTGGTCATGTTGTCGGTGACTTCGTCCACCGGGGAATTGCGGCCTTGCCCGAAGGTTGCGTTGTAAGGGTCCGTGAACAGGTTGGAGATGATGGTGGAGCCTTGCAGACGGCCCGGGCGCAGAAAGTCTACATTGGCGCTCTGATGACCCACTCGCAGTTCATTGACCAGCGTGGGACGAAGCACCCAGTCCGAACCGGCCGAGAAGCCCCAGCGCACGCCACCCTGGGCGCCCTGGGGGAATCCGGGGAATGTGGCATCCGCGGAGTTCAGGGCGTCGATGGAATAGGTGCGGAACCAGCTGTAGCGGAAGAAGAGGTGGTGGTTCTGGGTGAGATTATGATCCACCTTGCCGGTGTAGGCATTGTTGCGGCTTCCAGCGGGATTGTTGAAGCGGAACCCGGCGGTGTTCAGTCCGTCGCCGGTATCGAAGTTGTTCGGATCGGGCAGCACCTTGAAGATCTTGGCCATCTCGGCGTCGACCCCAATTCCGCGGGGATCGTTCTGGGCGATATTGAACGAGGAGATGGCGGTACTGCCGGGGGCGCGCCAGCGGAAGATGCCACTCTTGGCTTCCGGCGTGAGGACCGTCCGGTTGCGGACTACTTCCTGCGCCACACGGCTGCCCTGGTAGTTGAAGAAGAAGAAGGTCTTGCCTTTGACGATCGGCCCGCCGATGGAGCCTCCGAACAGGTTCTGGATGTACTTGGGCCGGGCGACTCCAGACGTATTGCTGAAGAAGGTGTTCGCATTCAGCTGCGTATTGCGGAGGTAGTCAAACAAGTTGCCATGGAACTGGTTGTTGCCGGAGCGGGTGATGAGCTCCACCTGGCCGCCGGCGTTGCGGCCATACTCCGCCTTGGCACCGTTCGTGATTACGCGAAACTCGCCGATGGAGTCGGTGTTGTTGGCCGTCATGGCCAAGCCGAGGCGTGGAGCTACGGCGTCGTTCACGTCGATACCGTCCAAGGTTGTGTTGTTGCTGCCCTGGCGTGTCCCGTTAACGCGGGAGAATGTGGTGTCGCTCGGATCAATCTGTACGCCTGGCTGGAACACAGCCAGGATCACCGGGCTACGGCCAAGCTGCGGCAGCGTGTCGATGTCGCGCATCGTAATGGAGCGACCCATCTGTGCATCGGTTGTCTGGATACGGGCGGCTTCTGCTTCGACGACCACGCTTTCCGTCACTTGCCCGACTTCGAGCTTAAAGCGCTGTGTTGTCGCGACTGAGACGTTCAATTCAACACCGCTGGCTACGGCCTTGCGAAAGCCTGGGGCCTCTACGCTGACGGTGTAAATTCCGGGTTGCAGGGAAGGGAAGATGAACAGACCGTCGGGGCTGGTGACCCCTTCGGCGCGCACCTGCGTCTTCTCGTTAACAGCTACGACTTTTGCACCGGGCACTACGGCCCCGCTCTCGTCCTGAACGGATCCGTCCAGCCTAGAGGTTGCCACCTGCGCCAAGCTGAGCGCTGCCAACAGCGCTAGAGATAGAACTACCCTAAGTGTCAACATGATGATCGTCCCCTGTGAAGCTAGGGCACACGAACGGTGCCCGACTACCTTTTGATGGGTATCAGTGTAAGTAGATTTGTTACTACTGTCAACGAATTTGTTACATCTCTGCGATCCTCATGAAGAGGGCAGATCCTCTTAATTCATCGAAAGAACGCCGGTACTCTGATTGAGTTGTCCAGCGTTCCGGCTTGATGACAGCCCCCCGACGTATATGCCAATTCCGCCTCAGAACCTAACTTAGTGTTCGTTGACCGCCTCCCCACTTGGGATCTGGCTTCCTTTCCCCGTAGACAGCAAGATGGCGCTCTGCTGCTCACCCCGCGCATGTCAAGGTGCTGGCATTCCGGAATCCGGATATGATGCTTACGACCCCTATGAACCGGCGTACTCTCCTTCTCTCTTCCGCGGCCCTGGCCGCTGCTCCGCAGATTCCGGCTCTGGCGGCCCCGGTGGCTAAGAAGTTGCCGATGCTGATGAAGCTCGGCACCCAGAACAACTCCGATCCGGCTTATTTGCGGATGATTGCGCCGCTGGGCGTCACCCACATCTGCAGCACGCTGCCCTCGCGCAAGCTCGACGAGAAGTGGAGCGTGGATTCGCTGAAGCGACTCAAAGAGGGGGTCGAGGCAGCCGGTATTCAACTGGCCATGGTGCCGCTGCCGCTGAGTTCGAGCATTGTGGAGAAGGCCGAGTATCCCAGCCTGCTGCTGGGCCAGTCGCCCGCCCGGGAGAAGGCCGTCGATGAGATCTGCCAGATGATCCGCAATTGCGCCCTGGCCGGCATCCCTTCGGTGAAGTACAACATGAGTATCCTCGGGGTCGTTCGGACGGCGCCTACGACGGGCCGCGGGGGCGCGCGCTACAGCACGTTTAAATATTCGGAAGGGCAGCAGGATCCGCCCAGCGCGGCGGCTCCGATGTCCGCCGACCTCTATTGGGAGAGGATCACCTGGTTCCTCGACCGGGTGGTGCCGGTCGCCGCCGAGCACAAAGTGAAGATCGCCTGTCACCCTCACGATCCTGGGATGCCCAAGGGGAAAGGTTGGAAGGGCGTCGAGACCGTGTTGGGCTCCGTGGACGGCCTGCAGCGGTTCGTCTCCATCCGGGAGAATCCGTATCACGGCCTCAATTTCTGCCAGGGGACAGTGAGCGAGATGCTCGAAGACCCGAATCGCGAGATCGTCGATGTCATCAAGTACTTCGGATCCCGCAAGAAGATCTTCAACGTCCACTTCCGCAATATCCAGGGCAAGTTTCTCGACTTCCGCGAGACCTTCCCGGACAACGGCGATGTGAACTTCCTGAATGCGATCCGTGCCTATCGGGACGTGGGGTACGACGGAATGCTGATGCCGGATCATGTGCCGCACATCGAAGGGGACACGGGCGGCCTGATGGCGTTCGCGTTCTGCTATGGGTATATCCGCGCTTTAATGCAGGTGTTGGAGCGGGAAGGATAATACGACGGCCGGCGGGTTCCGCGAGTGACTGTCCCGGTTATCCCTTTCCGAGATAGAAGAACCGCAGCAGAAACAGAGCCGTCAGGACGTAGACAAGCCAGTTGACCTTACGCCACTCGCCGGCGATGACGCGCAGCAGGGTATGGGAAGTGAAGCCGAAGGCGAGTCCGTTGGCGATGCTGAACGTGAGCGGAATGGCGGCCAGCGTGAGGAAGGCGGGGATGGCCACGACGGGTTTGTTCCACTCAATGTCTTCGGTGTGGGTGAGCATGAGCGCTCCGACGATGATCAGGGCCGGAGCGGTGGCCTGGGACGGAATGACGCCGAAGAGAGGGGCGATGAAGAGCGCGACCAGGAAGAGGAGCCCGCAGACGACGGCGGTGAAACCGCTGCGGCCGCCGGCCACGACGCCAGCCGCGCTTTCGATGTAGCTGACCACGGTGGAGGTGCCGCACAGGGCGCCAGCGGTGGAGGCGACGGCATCGGCGGTGAGAATCCGGTTGACGCGCGGGATGTGGCCGTCGCGGTCGAAGAGGCCGGCGCGCGTGCCTACGGCGACCAGGGTCCCGATGTTATCGAAGAGATCGACGAAGAGGAATACAAAGACGATCTCGAGTAGGCCCAGTTTCATGGTGCCGGCGAGATCGAGTTGGAAGAACGTTGCGGAGAGGTCGGCCGGCGAGTAGGCCTGCGGATTCCAGTGAACGAGTCCGGTGAGGGCGCCGAGCAGGGTTGTTGCGAGGATCCCGATGAGCATCGCGGCGCGGACGCCCCAGGTCATGAGCCCGGCAATGAGGATGAGGCCGAAGAGGGCGACGAGGGTGCCGGGGTCGCGGAGGTTGCCGAGGCTGACGAGGGTAGCAGGGTCGGCTTTGATGATGCCTGCGTTGCGGAAGCCGATGAAGGCGATGAACAGGCCGATGCCCACGGCGACGGCCGCGTAGAGTTCTCGTGGGATCGATTCCAGGATCAACTGGCGGATGCCGAGGGCTGTGAGCAGCAGGAAGATGACGCCGGAGAGAAATACGGCGCCGAGGGCGACCTGCCAGGGCACGTGCATGCCGAGACAGACGGTGTAAGTGAAGTACGCGTTGAGGCCCATGCCCGGGGCCAGCGCGATGGGGTAGCGGGCGATGATGCCCATGAGCAGGCAGCCGATGGCGGCGGCCAGGCAGGTGGCTGCCGTGACGGCGGTGGCGGGCATGCCGGTCTCATGCAGGATGGAGGGGTTGACGAAGATGATGTAGGCCATGGTGACGAAGGTCGTCACTCCGGCCAGGATCTCGGTGCGCCATTTCGTACCGAGTTCCTGAAATTGAAAGTATTGCTCCAGGCGCGCCCGCATCGAGTAAACAGGATATCAATGCCGGGTGGCGCGGCATCAATCGGGCAGGACGACGTAAGCGCGGACGGGGAAGGTGGCCCCGCCTTTCCAGGCGATGGGTACGGCGTGGAGGCGTCCGTCGTTGGTGGTGAGCGCTTCCAGATTGGTCATGTGTTCGCAGATGGGGATGCCGTTCCCGAGCAGGACGGTGTGGGCGGGGCGGCGCAGGTCGCCCATGTCGTCGATGTTGACGGAGTCGATGCCGACGAAGATGGCGCCGGCCTCGACGAGATACAGGCACGCGTCTTCGTTGAGGAACGGGTTGGGCTCGAAGTACTCTTCCTGATTCCAATGCCGGTCCCAACCGGTTTGAACGAGGACCGCCTTGCCTTGGAGGTCGAGGCCCTGGAAGAGCTGTGGACCTATGCCGCGGCCGAGGTTCTGGCGCGCGTCGACCTTCACGATTTCCAGGTCGGCCAGACGGTCGAGAGGCAGTTCGGAGAGGTCTGGCGCGTCGGGAAAGCGGTGGTACGGGGAGTCGACATAGGTGCCGGTGTTGCCGCAGAGGTGCAGCGAGGCGATGAGGAACTCCGACTGATTCTTATACTTTCGGCGCGAGCCGGCGTGGTCGAAAAGAAGCACGGCCTGCGGGCCGGGCAGACCGGCAAAGGTCTTCATCCCCTCGATGATGGGATGGCTGAGTTCAATGAATCGGGGCATGGGCCAGTCAGGTCTTCAGTTTTTCCAGTTCCTGGTCGAGAAAGGCCAGTTCACGCTCCAATTGCATGCGAAAACGTGTATTGCAGGCGGTGATCATCTCCTGCTGGATACGGGTCCGGCTGAGTTGCAGTTGATTGTACCGAGCCTGATGTTTACGCTCTTCGTCTGTCATAGATGGGGTGTCGGCATGGCCGGACCGCCTCTTGCCGGCGTCCTCCATCTGGGATTCAATCGATTTACTCTCCCAGCCTCGAGCCATGCCCTCATTGTAGGACCGTTAAACCGGGAGTAGAGTGTCCTGTTTGTTCCCGGAGTCACGGTTGCCATTGTTCGCGCCGCCAGGCCATGTCCCAAAAGAGGTACTCGTAGCGGGCGCTGCGGACGAACAAGCGGAGAGCCTCGCGGCGTTGCTCCGGCGACGCCTGGCGGGCCGATTCGTTCATGATGGCGAGTACCTGGCGGACGCTGGCACCGTATTCTTCCCCGGCGTAGTTGTCGATCCAGCGCTGGTAGTCCTTGTTGCGGGAGCCCTGGCGCACCAGTTGTTTGCCCACTTCCCAATAGATCCAGTAACAAGGGAGCATGGCTGACAGACCTTCGGAGAAGGTGAGGCGCTGGACGGCGGCGAGCAGGTGGTTCGTGTAGGCGGCATTGGTGGGGGCCATGCCGGCAGCGGCGACCATGGCCGGTGTCACCCCGTAGGAGGCGAGAACCACCTGATGCATCCGGCGCTCTTCTTTCAAAGTGTCGATGGAGTGCTGGGCGAGGGTCATCGACCAGTCTTCGCGCGGCGCCTTCGCGGCGAGCAGATTGAGAGCCTGTCCGAACGACCGCAGG
Organism: Acidobacteriota bacterium; assembly: GCA_017307505.1. GTDB lineage: Bacteria > Acidobacteriota > Terriglobia > Bryobacterales > Bryobacteraceae > Paludibaculum. The sequence continues at coordinate 51,530 of JAFKEE010000052.1, forward strand.
TAGAGGCTGTCCTGGATGAGATAGAACTGGAAGCACTCGCGGGGCAAGGTGCCGTCAGAGAGGCCCTTGAGGAAAGGGTGAGCGAGTGTTTTCGCATAGATCTGCGCGATGGCCGACCATTGCTCCGCGGTGAAGTCCCCCGCGCGGCAGGGCAGGGCAGCCAGCATGAGGAGGAGCGAGCGGCGGGTCATGCCAGCAGCCTCCGCGCGCGTTCAAAGACAGCCCGCAGCATGGGTTCGGTGAGTTTTCCAGTGGAGGTGTTCTGCTGGCTGGGGTGATAGGAACTGATGAGGATGGGCTCTCCCGGACCGAGGTGGTGCTCGCCGTCGTGTGAGAACACAAACTTCGAGCGGCGCTTACCGAGGTAGTTGTCGAAGGCGAGCCGGCCCAGGGCAACGACGATCTTCACCTGCTTCATGAGGGCGAATTCGCGCTCGAGATAACCGCGGCAGGCAACGATTTCCTGCGGAGTGGGCTTGTTGTCGGGCGGCGCGCAGCGGACGCTGGCGCTTACCCAGGCGTTGATCAACTTCAGACCGTCGCCGCGATGATCGCTGGTGGGCTGGTTGGCAAAGCCGGTCTGGTGGAGGGCGCGATAGAGCCAGTCGCCCGATTTATCGCCGGTGAAGACCCGGCCGGTTCGATTGGCGCCGTGGGCTCCGGGTGCCAGGCCAAGAATGAACAGTTCGGCGTGCGGATCGCCGAAGCCGGGCACAGGCCGGCCCCAGTAGTCCCATTCGAGATAGGCGCGCCGTTTTACCCGGGCCACCTCCAGGCAGTGTGCGCGCAGGCGCGGGCAGCGTTCGCAGTTGATGATTTCGTGTTCGAGCTGTGCCAGCCCCTTTGGCATCGCGGAGTTCATCGCTGTTTCTCATTGTGAACGATTGGCGCTAGGATGATTAGCCATGAGAACGCGAGTCAGCCGCAGAGCTATGATGGCCAGTGTTATGGCGCCCAACGAGCGGCCATCCTGGCCTGTGTTCGGTCCATTGGAAGAGACGTCCGTTCTGGAAGCACTGCGCAGTGGCCGTTGGAGCCGGTCGTCGGGCGGACGCAAGGTGCTTGAGTTTGAAGAAAAGTACGCGGCGCTGACGGGCGCCAAGTATTGTCTGGCGACCATGAACGGAACCAGCGCGCTGATTGCGGCGCTGAATTCCATCGACGTCGGACCCGGCGATGCGGTGCTGCTGCCGCCGTATACCTTTGTGGCCACGCTGAATGTGCTGCTGATGCAGCATGCCCTGCCCATTTTCGTGGACTCCGATATCGAAACCTTCCAGATGGATGCGACGAAACTGGACGCGGCGTATACGCAGGAGTGCGTGGCCGTCATGCCGGTGCACCTCGGCGGCGCTTCGGTGGATCTCGATGCGGTCATGAACTTCGCTCGCCGGCGGAATCTGAAACTGGTGGAGGACGCCTGCCAGGCGCATCTGGGCGAGTGGAAGGCGCGCAAAGTCGGCTCGTGGGGCGACTGCGGCTGCTTCAGCTTCCAGGCGTCCAAGAACCTGAATTGCGGCGAAGGCGGAGCGCTGATTACCAATGATGAAGAGTTGGCGAACCGGGCGTATGCGTTCCACACGAACGGGCGGCCCAAGGAGGTGGGTTCCGGGCTCGCTTATGCGCGCAACGGCGCGAATCTGCGGATGACCGAGTTCCAGGCGGTGATCCTGCTGGCGCAGATGACACGCCTGGAAGCGCAGTCGAGGATCCGGGAAGAGAATGCTCGTTACCTGGCGGGGATGCTCTCAAAGATTCCGGGGATCCAGCCGGCACGTCTGCACGAGGGCTGCACCCGGAATGCCTGGCACCTGTTCATGTTCCGGTATCTGGAGGATGCGGGCGTGCCGCGCGCTCAGTTCCTGAAGACTCTCAGCGGGAAGGGGATCTCGGCCTCCAGTGGATACACTCCGCTGAACAAGGAGCCGTTCCTGCTGAAGATGATGGAGGGACGGCACTACACGCGGATTTATGGGCAGAAGCGCATGAAGCTGTGGCTGGAGCAGAATGAGTGCCCCGTAAATGAGAAGTTGTGCCGCGAAGCGGTGTGGTTTCCGCAGACGGTCATGCTGGGGGCCCGCAGCGAGATGGAACGGATCGCCGAGGCGATTTCGCAGGCTCGCAAAGGCTGAGCTACTTGCGGAAGGCAAGAACACCCGCGCCGGGCGCGAGTTCCACTTTGGTGGGTGCGGCTTTCAGCTTCAAGGTGAAGGTGGCTGGGTCGGGGCCCGTGCGCACCCATTTGACGATGGGCTGAGCCTGGCCCGGTACCCGGATTTCGACAGGGACGTCGATGCTGAACTCGTCGGTGACGCCCGTCTGCCTGACCGAGACGGAGACCTGCACCTGCGGGGCTTTGCCTTTCACGCTGCTGGTGAACTCGAGAGTGGGCACACCGGTCGAGTAGACCCAGTTGTCGAAGAAGTTGTCGAGGGTGGAATCAGGAATTCCCTTGGGAGAGAACTCGGCCGCGATGAGGCGGAACTGGTCTGTGTTGAACGGCTGGTAGGCATAGCGCTTACGAATGGCGCCCAGCATAGCGAGGAAGTTGGTGTCGCCCATGCGCCGCCGCAGCATGTGGAGAATCCAGGATCCTTTGTTGTAGACAATGACGCGCCAGGGATCCAGCGGCGCATCGGTGCGCATCCGCATTCCCCAGGTGATGGGACCCGTCGACTCCACCGGGATGGCTGTCTTGCCTGTGCCGGACATCATCCGCATCTCTGCCCTGTACTCGTCCAGGGTCGTTTCCAGGGCTTTGGGGCCCTTCTTGCGTTCCAGGATCAACAGGGCGGAGTAGTTCGCGAAGGCCTCCATCAGCCACTCGTCGTGATAGGTGGCGGCGGTAACAAGATTGCCCCACCATTGGTGCGCCGTCTCGTGCGCATGCAGGATCTCGGAATAGAAGGTATGCTGCCTCGCTGACTGCAGGCTGGCCGGACGCTCCTTCTCACTCAGGAACGAGATGGTGGAGAGGTACAGCAGGCCCGGGAACCCCTGGCCGAAGTTGCCGGGAATGGGCGAGGCGGTGAGGGTCTTCAGTGGAGGAGGTCCGAACTGGGTGGACATCCACTCGAGGGATGACGCGATCTCAGTGGCCAGTTCCCGCAGGCGGGCCTGCGGATTTGGAGTGATGCCCGGTTGGCTCGTGACGACCTCGGAGACTCGCGGGGTGCGGCCGCCCATCGAGCGGGTCAGCGCCGGCGGAAGGACGATGGTATTGGGGCGGGCCTGCAGGGCAGTCTCGACTGTGCGGTTGGCGTAGACCTGCACTTCGAAGCCTCCACGGGAGACACCCGCATTCTCGTAAGCGCCGATATTGAATCCGGCCAGGCGGACTGGGGCGCTGGTGCGGCGCCGCACGACGCGGAACTCGCCCTCTTCCTTCTCATCCCCGATGTCGCCTGTCGCGACCACGCGCAGGTCCTTGGGTACGCGAAACGTGACGTCGAAGTTCGTGAATCCGAATCCATGGGATGGAAACCAATTCGTGCGCGCCGCGACATAGAAGACATTGTTGCCTGCCGGCCGGATGACCTTACCGCTATGCACGAATTCGATCTCATGGGAACTGCCGGCTTCCAGTGGCTGGGCGAGGATCACCAGGAACGGATCGTTGGTACGGCCGCCGATCAGGTTGGCACGCATGGATTCGCGGCGATAGATCTCCGCAGGCTGGCCGTCGATCTTCACCGCGGTGACTTCCATCTCGGGCGCCAGTTCAAATGACAGCGCGCCGGCGACGCGTTGCTGCGGCCGGGCCGTGACCCGCGTGACGACATCCAGCCGCAGGTCCGGCTGCAGTTTGGCGTCGATGCGGTAGTTCTCCATGACGACGTCTTCGCGCAGCGGTTCCTGGCCCTGGCGGTGTTTCCGGTTCTGAAAACTGGTCCAGACGTCGAAGCCCAGCACGCCCTTGTTGGACACCTGGCCCAGGATGCTCTCCTCGGGCAAGGTGGGGTCGTACATGAAATCGAAGTTGTCCAGAGTTTTGCCGGTGATGGCGGCGTAGAAGAGGCCTCGCGAGGGCTGCCGGGCGAGCAGGTCGAGGACAATCCGGACCTGGAAGCTGGTGCAAAGATTCTTAACGGTGCTATCCAGACGTCCGGCGATGGCCAGGCCCATCTCCGGGTTCGGCTTGGGCACCCCGTCGTTGATCGCCTTGAGGAACTCTTCTGCCGTGTCGTCGGTAAAAATGAGGAGGGCCGACCGGAAATGTTCGTCGAGATTGGGCGACTCGGTGGCCATCGACAGGGAGAGGCGTTCGCTCCGGTTGGGCGGGCGTACGATGACTTCGGCGTCATCGGAGGGCTCGGCGGCGTAGTAGATGGCGACCACCCGGCGGCCCGCCACCGGCTTGCCGAAGATGAGGAATCCGTCGGTAAAGTAGATTCGCGTATCGTCGCGCTGCAGGCTGAGATCCCGGACTCGGTAGCAGGCATCGGGATCCAAGGTCATCTCGCGAACCGCGGCGCCGAGGGACGCGGCGTTCTCGGCGAAGATACCGGGAATCAGGGCAAGTAGGAGCAGGCAGACACGCAGAATCACGAATCCAGTGTATGCCGTCGTTTTGTCCAGCGGCACCGGGGGTGGCACATGTTACGGGAGGCTGCGGGCGAGGGCGGACAGGTTGGCGGTGGGAAGGGGCAGGCGCCGGCCGGTGGCGGGCGCCTGGTCAGATGAACATCTCTTCGTCGTGAGTAGCCCTGTCGACGGTGGGCCTGCGGCCGAGCAGGAATGTCTGCACAGCGGCTTTGACTCCGGCCACGACACCGCTCACTTCGCGCACCGGGCGGAGCACGCCGCCGTGCACAACAGACACAACATCCTGCACGCGCATCAGCACATCTTCCACAACCAGTTCCACCCGTTCGCCCTGGATGCGCAGGTGCGTCGAGAGCTCCTGCCGCGCATTGTCCAGGTGAGTGAGCTGGGAATCGATGGCCTGCATGATGTCCCGGGCCTGCGTGGTGATTTCCTTCACGTCTCGCGTCGCCTCGGTCATCACTTTCTGGGCCTGCGCCAGGGTCTCTTTCGCCTCCGGAATCAGGGGCGAAACGTCCTGCTGCAGCTTGCGTACAGCGCGATAGATGCCTAACGAGGCGAGCGCGTTCATGAGCAGCGCGATGCTCGAGATCGAGACCGCGCCCGCCATCAAATAGAATGCCGCGTCCGATTGCATGCGCAATTACACGCCTTCGATAATTTCGTCGCCCTGGTCGGAAACAGGAGTTGAGGCTTCAACCTTCTCCCGATACGCCGAACGGCCCGCTTCCACCGCGGCCGCCAGTTGTTCCTTCTGCCGCGCAATGGCTTGCTTGCTCTTGTCGAGCAAGTCAGTGGCCGATTCCTTGAGGTCCTCACTGCGGCGCTTGACGTAATCTTTGCCTTCGTCCGCCTTCTCGCGCAGAAGTTCGCGCGTCTCGGCTCCAGACTTGGGTGCGAAGAGAATGCCCGCCGCTACGCCAATACCCAGCCCGAGGAAGAAATAAGAGAACTTCTTGTCGTCTTCCATGAGTGCTCCTTGCTGCTTACAGTGTACTCCACGCACAATGAGTACAGGCCCATGCCGATTAAACAGCCGCGCAAACTCGATGCCGACGAGTTGCGCCACTATGCCATGAAGCTGCTCTCGTCGCGAGCGCTTTCGATTGGCGAGTTCAAGGCGAAGTTGAGGCTTCGCGCCGCCGATCCCGCCTCGATCGACGAAATCGTCCTGCAGCTCAAGGAATATGGCGCACTGAACGACCAGCGGTATGCCGGCCACTTTGCCGAGGCACGGGCCGGCAGCGGAGCCGTCGGGAAACAGCGTGTGCTCTCGGACCTGATGCGCAAAAAGGTGGCGCCCAAGGTCGCGGAAAAGGCGGTCTCGGAGGCCTATGCCGGCACCGATGAGGTCGCGATGGTGGAGCAGTGGCTGGAGCGCAAGTATCGCAATCAGGACCTCGGTGCCCTGCTGCAGGAGCCGTCCAAACTAGCCTCCGTCTTCCGCCGTCTCCGCCAGGCGGGCTTTTCGACCAGTCCCTCCATTCGCGTGCTCAAGCGTTATGCCGCCGAGGCGGAGCAACTCGAGGACATGGCGGAAGAGTAGCCGCTCAGTGTTCGCGGCGTAGGGCGAGGAGCGCCAGCAGGATGGCCGCGGCGCTGATGGCCAGGCCGAGGCGGAAGGATGCAGGCTTGTAGGTCATTTCAACCCTGTGCGTGCCCTGACTGACCGCGACTCCGCGAAATGCGGCGTTGACCAGTAGCACGGGCGCCTCCTGCCCATCGACTGTTGCGTGCCAGCCGGGATAGAACGCTTCCGAGGAAACCAGCAGAGCCGGGCGGTCGGTTCTCACCGACAGTGCGAACGATTCAGGTCGGTATGAGAGGACCTGGACCTCACCGTTCGCTTCCGGTTGGAAAGCAGGCAGGGGTCCTTTCGTCTCGAGGATGACTTCCCGTGCCGGCTGGAAGTCCGGCGAGCGAAGGCGTGCCACGGAGTCTGTCAGGCTCATGGTCCGGTACACATTGCCGATGATGGTGAATCGCGGCAGCGCATCGCCGTTCTCCCAGATGGCATGGCCGTCGATGGAATCGAGCTTGTGGATTGCCGGGCTAAGCAGGGCCTCTGACTTGGAGTCGTTCCAGGCGATGAGGTAACGCATGCCCAGCATGTCGAGCACAGGAGAAGCGGGGGCCTTCACGGGAATGTATCGTTCCCACTCATGCGCCTCGCCGAAGATTCGCCGCACGGCGAGGAAACGCTCCGAGGCCAGCGGTTCGTTGCCGGAAGCGGTGTAGTAACCCAGCACAGGAGCCGCATTGCCCCACATTTGGGTGGAATCGATGGCGTCAATACGCCAGGGCGGCGATTGCGCGGTGGTCAGGCTGCGAAGGCGGTCGACGACATTGCGGCTCCCTTCGAACTCCCGGGCGGACGTGCGCAGGGCAGCATCGGGATCCCCTGTGTTCATGGGGCGGCCGGCGCCGGCCCACCACAGGTCGGCGAAGGCGATGGCGACGACGGCTGCCCGCAGCATCAGTGCCCTGCGCGCAAGCAGCGCCTCGAAGCCGTACGCGGCCAGTACAGCGAGACCCAGCGACAGCACGCACAGCCCGAACTCGTCGTAGAGGGACGACCGGATCATGCGCGGCAGACGCGGATAAACAAACCGCATGAAGGGGGTGTGGCCGCCCATCATCACGTGCGCCGCCAGCGCGCTCGTCATCAGCAGAACCTGCCATCGCGCCGAGCGGAACCACCATAGGCCGGCGACGACCAGCAGCACGCCCGCCCCTCCGCAGTAGAAGTAGGCGAACGTGGGATTCCAGGGCTGATGGTAGGTGGAGAAGTCGAAGACGCCGTTCCAATTGGGCCAGGCGACGGCGCCAAACGCGGTGGGCGGAATGCCTCCTCCCCCGATATCCGTAAAGTCTGTCCGAAGGTGCGCGGTGCTCCAGTCGATCAGTTCCTTCGCCGGCACCAGTTGAACCGCCGCCAGGGCGGCGCCCCAGACACCGGCGGCAATCGTCTGCAGCGGCAGGCGCCAGCTTGCGCCGCGCAAGAGGAAGAGCCCTATGGACAGCACGCCCGTCGATGCGATGGCCATCATGAGCACGGCCGGAAATCCGGCCAGAACGATCATGGCCACGGAAAGCGCCAGCACTATCAGCCGGCGCCACGAGAAGCGCTCTGCCAAGGCGAACACCATTGCCCAGGCCAGCGGCATCCAGGCGGCGCCGGAGACCGCGCCCTGGTGTTGGGCCTGGGAGGCGAAGAAGGCACCCAGTTCGTAGCTGACTCCGCCGAAGAGGGCGGCGGCCCGACCCAGCCTGAGGCGGCGGCACAGCAGGTAGGCAAGCCAGCCCGCCAGGGCCATGTGCAGCGCGACATGCCACTCCAGCACGTCGAGGAGATAGTTCTCGTGTGTCAGCGCGTTGATGGCCGCAAATGGCCAGTTGGGCGGATAGAAGACCTGCGCCTGGAGGTTGGCCGCGAAGGGCATGCCGCAGTAGGAATGGGGATCCCAAAGAGGCAAGCGCCCTTCGGCCAGCGATTTCGCGAGGTAGCCTGCCTGCGGTACGTGATACCCGGGCAGGTCGTATGGAATGACGGCCTTGCTGGTAAACAGCGCCCGGCTGAAGAACAGCAGAGGTGCGGACAGCAGGACAAACCCCACCCCAATCCGGCGGAGCCTGACGTTACTGCCCGTCACCGTTATTCCACCATGGCTGCTTCGTTCACCAGAACGCCGATGGACGGGGAAGTGATGGTCACCACGTCGCCAGGAGCCAGCGCGGCTTCCTGCGTCACGATGATCCCCGTGCCCGTCAGCACGACACTGCTGGCCGGAACGGCATTGGCCTTCAGCAGATACTCCACCAGGGTCTCGATCTTACGGCCGAGCTTTGCGGTGGAGGTGCTGCCGTCGAACAACGTCTGTTGGTCGCGCTGGATGGTGCAGCGCATGTCGAGCGAATAGGGATCCTTGAGCTCATCCGGGGTCACAAACCACGGGCCCAGCGAGCAGCAGGCCGTGTAGACCTTGGATTGCGGCAGGTAAAGCGGGTTCTCGCGCTCGATGTCCCAGGCCGATACGTCGTTGGCCAGCGTGTAGCCGAGGACCTTCCCTTTGGAACCCAGCAGGACCGCCAGTTCCGGCTCTGGTGCGGTGAACTTCGAATCGGACCGGATGCCGATGGGCATATTGGTCCCGACGCACACCCGCGAGGTGCCTTTAAAAAAGATCTCCGGCCTGGCGGAGGTGAACACATGACGGTAGAAGCCTTCCCGTGTATTGTGCTCGGCGTCGCGGAAGCTGGCGCTCATCTCATACGTGCAGCCGCAGGCCCACACTTCGCGGGGTTCCACCGGGATGGCGGGATCAAGGTGCTCGGCGGCCCGCACCGCATAGCGGCCGGCCAGTTCCGTCAAGGGAGTGCCGTCGCGTTCCGACCGTTCGATCAGTTCGCGCAGCGTATAGCCCGGAATCGGGCGCGCCAGCCCGCCTTCGAATAACGCGGCCGTCAGGCGGCCCTGCCACCAAACTTGTCCAAGTTTCATCTGTTTCCCGATTGCCTAGTATTTGATGTAAACCGTCTTGTGATCGCTATAGAACTCCATCGCCGCCGGGCCCTGTTCCTTGGGACCGAAGCTCGAGTCCTTGCTGCCACCGAACGGCAGTTGATACTCGACACCGGCGCTGGGCAGATTTACCGTCACCAGGCCCGCCTCGATGCCATAAATGTACTCGAACATGCGCGAAAGATTAGTGGTCTGGAGCGAAGCCGACAGGCCGAAATCACTGCCGTTGGCCAGTTGCATCGCGTGCTGGAAGTCCCGCGCTTTCAGGATGGCCATCACTGGTCCGAAGATCTCTTCGCGGGCGATCACCATGTCCTCGGTGACGTTCGCGAATACGGTGGGCTCGACGAAGTAGCCCTTGTCGTAGTCTCCACCCGTCAGGCGATGACCGCCGCACAGCGGCTCGCCGGCCTCTTTGCGGCCGATTTCGATGTAACGCAGCACCGTGTCCATCTGGCCTTCGTCGACGCACGGACCGATGTCGATGCCGGCCTGCATGCCGTTGCCGACCTTCAACTTCTTTGTGCGCTCCACCACGGCAGCGACGAACTTGTCGTAGATGCCTTCCTCGACGATCACGCGGGAGGTGGCGGTGCACTTCTGGCCTGTCGAAAAGAACGTGGCATTCACGCAATTCTCGACGGCTGAGGCGAAGTCGGCGTCGGCCAGCACGATGGTCGGGTTCTTGCCGCCCATTTCGAGCTGGATGCGCAGGTGCCGTTTCGACGCCTCGGCATGAATCCAGTTGCCGATCTCGCAGGAGCCCGTAAAGCTGATCGCCTTGATCGGCTTCGCGTTCACGATGGCCGCGCCCAGGGTTCCGCCGCTACCGCCGATGAAGTTCACAACACCCTTGGGGACGCCGGCCTCGTGGCAGGCTTCAATGATGCGCCAGGCGCTCAACGGCGCGGCGGACGCCGGCTTCATCACCACCGTGTTCCCGCAGATGAGCGCGGGCGCCAGCTTCCAGGCCGGGATGGCGCTGGGGAAATTCCAGGGTGTGATCAGGCCCACGACACCCACCGGCTTGCGCAGCGCGAACATGTGGACACGATCGCGCTCGCTCGGGGCCATGACGCCCGCCATGCGGGAGCCCTCGCCGGCGAAGTAGCGGAAGATGTTGATGGAACGCCGCACCTCACCCTTGGCTTCGGGCAGGGTCTTGCCTTCCTCGCGCGTCATCTCGGCGCTGATCTGTTCGAACTTGCGGTCGAGGATGTCGGCGATCTTGTACAGCAAGGCTCCGCGGGCCGGGCCGCTCATGGTCGACCACGCCGGCAGCGCGCGCTGCGCCGCTTCGGCTGCCCGCTGGATATCCTCGGCCGAACCCTTGCCATGCAGTCCGACAACTTCGCTGGTATCCGCCGGATTGCGATTCTCGAAAGTGGGCCCTTCGACCCACGCGCCGTCGATGTAATTCGGAAAGATGGGTGTGCTCATGATCTGTCTCTAGAACTTCACAGCCGGCGCGGTCCGGGCGCCTGGCTCCGTTTTGAAGTAGTCGTCGTTGCGATGGAAGCCCATCATCCCGGCGAACAGGTTGGTGGGGAACAGGCCGATGCTCGTGTTGTACGTTTGTACGGTTTCGTTGTACTTCCGGCGTTCCACCGCAATGCGGTTCTCCGTGCCGGCCAGTTCATCCTGCAATCGCATGAAATTCTCGTTCGACTTCAGGTTGGGATAGTTTTCGACCACGACCAGCAGGCGGCCGATCGCGGAATCCAGTCCCTGGTTTGCCTGAATCTTCTCCCCGGGTGTCCTGGCGTTCAACAGCGCCGAGCGGGCATTAGCCACGGTCTCAAGAATCTGCTTTTCCTGGGAAGCAAAACCCTTTACCGTTTCCACCAGGTTCGGAATCAGGTCGGCCCGGCGCTGCAGCGCCACATCCACCTGCGACCATGCGCCGCGAATCGCCTCCTGTTTCGTCACCAGTTCATTGTTGGCCGAGGCGGCCTTGCCGCCGACGATCAGCACGAGCACCAGAATGATGCCGCCGATAATCAATCCAGTCTTCATGGGTAAATCCTCACCGCTCCAGTCGATCGACCACGGCGACCAGTGCCGCGATCTCCTCAAGGTACGTTGAAAAGAGACTGCCGGGGTCCAGGCTGCGGGGCCGGGTTTGACCCTCGCGGAGACCTAACAGCATATCGAACGCGCGCCCTTCTATGCCAAAGGACTCGCGCAGCTGGCTCACCACTTCCCGTTTGGGCCAGGGTGCCGCATGACCCGCCAGCAGCAAGGCATGCCGAGCCAGTACACAAAACGTCGAAACCGAATCCGCCATCAGGCGCAGCATCAGATCGCGGTCACTGAGCACACCCGCCGCCTTCTGCCGCAGCCTCAGAAGTTTTGCCCGCAACTCGTGCTCCACCTGCGCCCGGTAAAATGCGTCGTCGATGGTCAGGCCGGCCGTGATGTCCTCACCGTGCAGCACCCGGTGGCGTTCCGCGATGTCGTGGTATTCGATGGGGAAACAGTCGGAAGAGGTCAACACCTCGTCGCGGCTCATCAGTAGCGGCGCAGGGTTGCCTTTCTCCCGCCACCATTTGAACACCGGCTCCGACGCTTCCAGTTCCTTCGGACCGATCTTATCCAGGACGCACATTACATTCAGATCGGAATAGACTCCGTGCACGTCGCCGCTGGCGCCGGAGCCATACAGAATGACCGACCGCAACCCCTTGCCGTGCGCCTTCTGGAGTTTCTCGACGAGCTGGTTTAACAAACGATCCATCGGCTCCATCGGTATCCTCCCTTACCAGTCACTGGACGCCCCGCCGCCGCCCGAGTCCCCGCCTCCGAATCCGCCAAAGCTGTCGCCGGAATCGTAGCCGCCAAACCCGCCGCTGCTGCGTGTGCGTGATCCGCCCCCGCCCAGCAGTTGACCCAAAATCATGCCTGCCAGGAAGCCACCGCCTCCACTGCCGCCGCCATAGCCCCCGCGGCCGCTTCGTCCGCCGCCGAAAAAGAGCATCAGCAGCATCAGGCCGCCGACCACAACCACAACTTCCCAAGGGAAACTCTCTGGCCTGGGCCGCGAGTGGCGCATGGGGGGCGCCATGCCGATCTGTACGCCCTTCGACTGGGCGATCTTCTCGGCGATGGTGCGCGCGGCGTCGGACAAGGCCTGGGCGTAATTGCCCGCCCGCAGCGAGGGCCGCATCTCCCTCAGAATGCCACCGGCGTTGCCGTCCGGAATGATCGGCTCCAATCCGTATCCAACTTCCAGGCGCGTCCGCCTGTCGTTGATGGACAGCAGCAGCAGAACCCCTTCGTTGTTCTTCTTGCTGCCGACGCCCCACTTGCGATACAGCACGTTGGCGACATCTTCGATCGGCTCGCCTTCCAGACTGGTGATGGTCACCAGGGCAATCTGGGCGCCTGTCGCATTCTGCACCTGGGCGCAGTAAGCCTCGAGTTGCTGTACCGAGGCCGGATCGAGCACTTTGGCGAAATCGTTGACGTACCCGGTGGGGCGCAGCGCGCCGAAGTCCGCCGCCGCCGCGCTCCAGACTACGGCCAGCAGCAGGATAAGTGCTTTGGTCCAACTGCTCATTACGTCAGCAGGCCAGGTCTTCCCGCGTTACCGTGAGACCTTCCAGCCGGCCCAGCATGGCCAGGCCGATCTTTTCGGAGTCAAAATACTCCCGGGCCAGGCTCAGCACCTGGTCCGCGGTGACGGCTTCAATGCTCTCCGCAAGCTCGTCCAGGGTATAGAACTTTCCGAAGTTCATCCACTGCCGGGCCAGGTTGCTCATGCGGCTGCTGGTCGATTCCAGGCTCAGCATCAGCGAGCCCTTCATGTGATCCTTGGCGTGCCGCAGTTCCTCGGCCGGCAGCGGGTCGTTCTTCAACCGCCGCAGCTCCAGCATCACCCCATCCAACAGCTTGCGCGCGGTCTCCGACGAGGTGCCCGCGTAGATCGCCATCAGGCCGGTATCCCGGTAGAGGTTCAGCTCGGAGAAGATCGAGTAGGCCAGCCCCTGCCGTTCGCGGATGTTCTGAAACAGCCGGGAACTCATGCCGCCGCCCAGGATGACGTTCAGCGTGTAGGCGGCAAAGCGCAGAGGGTGGGTCGCCGGCACCATCGGGACACCCAGGCACAGGTGCACCTGCTGCAGGCTGCGGCGGTTCTTGAGGATCAGCGGCGCCGCGGTGGGCGGCGTGGTGAAGTCGGGTAGCGCACCGCCCACAGGCAGCGGGCTGAGATACTGCTCCGCCACCCGGATCAGGTCTTCATGCCGCAGGCTGCCGGCCGCCGTCAGCGTGATGTTTTCCGGGCGGTAGTAGCGCTGGTGGTAGCTGCGCAGGTTCTCGGGACAGAACCCGGCGATCGTCTTCTTGGTACCCAGGATCGGCTGGCCCAGGGAGTGATGCTTCCAGAAGTTGCTGACAAACAGTTCGTGGACAAACGTCTCCGGACTGTCGTTCTCCATCTTGAGCTCTTCCAGGACGACGCCCTTCTCCTTCTCGATATCCGACACGTCGAACCGGGGGTTCAGCAGCATGTCGGAGAGGATCTCGAAGGCCAGCGGCATATGCTCGTCCAACACTTTGGTGTTGTAGCCGACGAGTTCGCGGCCGGTGAAGGCATCCAGGTGGCCGCCGATGGCGTCCACTTCGCGCGCGATATCCTCGGCCGAGCGCTTCGGCGTGCCTTTGAACAGCATGTGTTCAATGAAGTGCGAGGTTCCGTTCTCTTCGACCGTCTCGCACCGGGATCCGGTACCAATCCAGAATCCGACCGCCACGCTGCGTACAGCGGGCATCGGCTCCGTAATGACACGAATGCCGTTCGATAGCGTGCTGACGCAAATATCCCGTTCCAAGGTGAGCTTCGGCATGGACTGTCTCCAGTCTATCCTCTCACGTCCTGTCTGGCGGGCTTGCGTTCAGCGGGAGGAGCGGTGGCCCGCCCTCCCGTGTGCCGGACTAATGACTGCTGCCGGGCTCAGTACTTCAGCCCGAACCCGTTCTTGAACAGGACGTCGGCCTTTGTGGCCGCGCCCAGCGGGAGCTGTTCGTCCGAACGCGGCCAGGCGAACGACAGCTTGCCCGTCGGCTTGTAATCGCCAAACAGGACGTCGCTCACACCCTGACCTTCGGTGCCCGGCAGCCAGGCCGCCACGAACGCATCCGCATCCGCCAGCACGTCATTGATGATCATCGGCCGGCCCGATACCAGAACTACCACCACCGGAATGCCCGCCGCCTTCATGTTCTTGACCGCGGCCACATCGGCCGCATCCAGCGCCAAGGTCTTCCGGTCGCCCATCATCTCGGCGTACGGTTTCTCGCCGATCACCACCACGCCGACTGTCGCGCCCTGCGCGCCCGTGCCGTCCGCAGAGTAAGTGACCTGGGTGCCCTGCGCCACAGCCGACTGGATTGCCGCCCGAATCGTCGTGCCGCCCGTCGTCACGTTGCCGCTCTTGCCCTGCCAGTCAATGGTCCAGCCGCCGCACTGATTGCCGATGTCGTCTGCGTTCTTCCCGGCGATGTGGATCCGGGCCACCGACTTCTTCAACGGCAGCGTCTTCTTGTCGTTCTTCAGCAGGACCAGCGACTGCCGTACCGCATCGCGCGCCACCATCCGGTGCTCGGCTGACCCGAAGGTCTTGTGGAGATTCCTGTCGGCCAGTTGCGACCGGTTCTTGTCCATCAGGCCCAGGGCGAACTTTACCCGCAGGATGCGTGTCACGGCGTCGTCGATCCGCGTCATCGGCACGCGGCCTTCGTTCACCAACTCCTTCAGGTCTTTCACATACTCGCGGTAGCGCTCGGTCACCATCACCATGTCCATGCCCGCGTTGATCGAAATCTCGATGGCCTTTTTATAGTCAGGCGTGATCTGATCGATCGCGTTGTAGTCGGAGATGATAAAGCCCTGGAAGCCCAGTTCCCCCTTCAGGATGTCGGTCATCAACTGTTTGCTGGCTGAGCACTTCACGCCATTCCAACTGCTGTAGGAAGGCATCACCGTCCCGGCACCCGCGGCGATGGTCGTCAGGTAACCCTGCAGGTGCAGGCGCCGCAGCGTCGGTTCGTCTACCCGCGTATCGCCCTGGTCCAGAGGCGCCTTGCCGCCCATCCCTGTGCCAAAGGTGGTGCCGCCGTCGCCTACGTAGTGCTTGGCGCAGGCAAGCAGCGACAGGGGGTTGGAAAGATCCGGGCTTTGCAGGCCCCGCACGGCTGCCTCGCCCAGTTCCTTCACCAGCTTGGGGTCGTCGGAGAAACCTTCATAGGTGCGGCCCCAGCGGATATCCTGCGGCACTGCAACGCATGGCGCGAAGGTCCACTGAATGCCAGTCGCCCTCACTTCTTCCGCCGTGACTCGGGCGATCTTCTCGATCAGGGCCGGATTCCGCGCGCAGCCGAGACCGATATTCTGCGGAAAAACCACCGCCCCAATCACGTTATTGTGGCCATGCAGCGCATCGACGCCATAGATCAGGGGAATGCCAAGCCGGGTCTTCAAGGCCCTTTTCTGATACTTGTCATAAAGGTTCGTCCAGGCTTCCAGGCTATTGCCTTCTTTGGGATCGGAACTGCCGCCACTGAGGACGGAGCCGAGGAAGAGGTTCTCGATGTCCGCCTCGTCCTTCAGCGCCTCCTGGTCCGGCTGCGTCATCTGGCCGACCTTCTCCTCCAGCGTCATCTGGGCCAGGATGGCCTTCACCTGGGGATCGTACGTCGAAAGCGGCTTCGGTTTGGCGGGCGCGGCCGCACCCAGCACGGAAATGAAGACAGCACTCGCGGCAACCGTGCCAATCGCGGCGATCGAGAAGAGTTTCGGATATTGCATGCGTTTACTCCGCGGAGCGCTCTTAGCTTATCAGCCCTTTTTCCCGGTGGCCACGCCCTGCCGCCATAATAGGATCTAGCCCTTTCATGGCAGCCCTCCTCATCTTTATCGCCACTTACATCGTGCTTGCGATCGGACGTTTCCCGGGATTGCGCGTGGACCGTACCGGTGCGACCATCATCGGCGCCAGTTTCATGGTTGCTGCCGGCGTCCTGAGCTTCGACGAAGCGCTGCACGCGGTCGACTGGGCCACCATCGTTCTCCTGCTGGGCATGATGATCGTCGTCGCGAACCTGCGCCTCTCCGGATTCTTCCGCCTGGTTGCCGCTGCGGTCGTCCGGCATGCCCACGGCCCGCGCATGCTGCTGGCCGGAATTGTCGCGGTCTCCGGCCTCTTCTCCGCGTTCTTTGTCAACGACACCATGTGCCTGGTGCTGACGCCGCTGGTGCTGGAGGTGACGCTCTCTTTGCGCCGCAACCCCGTGCCCTATCTGCTCGCGGTCGCCATGTCCTCCAATGCAGGTAGTGCCGCCACCATCACGGGCAATCCGCAGAACATGATGATCGGTTCGCTCTCGGGCATCCACTACCGGACGTTCGCCCTGGCCCTGACCCCCATCGCGATAGGGTCCCTGGTGATGACCTATTTCGTGATCATGTTTTTCTACCGGCGTGAGTTCACCAAAGAGCGTTTCGACGCCGGGCAGTCCTTGCGAGTGCGGGTCAACAGCGGCCTGATGTGGAAATCGATTCTGGTGGCCATTGCCATGGTCGGCTGCTTCTTTGCCGGCTACCCGGTGGCCCAGGTCGCTATCGTCGCCGGAGCGGTCATGCTGGTCACCCGGCGCGTGAAGCCCGAAAAAATCTACCACGACATCGACTGGTCGCTGCTGGCTATGTTTGCCGGGCTTTTCGTCGTGGTCTCAGGCGTGGAAAAGACCTCGCTCGAGGAAGACCTTTTCCGCATCGCCCAGGGCTTCGGTCTGCACCGGCCCGCCGTGCTCACCACCTTCTCCGCAATGCTTTCCAACATCGTCAGTAATGTCCCGGCCGTGCTGGTCTTTCGCCCGGTCATGGCAAAACTGCCTAACCCGGAACTCGGCTGGCTCACCCTGGCC
This sequence comes from Acidobacteriota bacterium, assembly GCA_017307505.1. Classification (GTDB taxonomy): domain Bacteria; phylum Acidobacteriota; class Terriglobia; order Bryobacterales; family Bryobacteraceae; genus Paludibaculum. Next base: position 68,523 of record JAFKEE010000052.1, read on the forward strand.
ATGTCTTCGACTCTGGCCGGCAATTTCACCATCCTGGGGTCGGTGGCGAACCTGATCGTCGTGCAACGCGCCCGCTCAGAGGTCCAGATCACCTTCTGGGACTATTTCCGGGCCGGCGCACCGCTCACCGTGGCCAGTCTGGCCTTCGGTGCGCTCTGGCTGACATACTTGAGGTAGAGGTATGCAAACCCTGCTTGGCATGGAAGCGGCCGATCTCCAGGCACTATTGCCTGGGCAACCGGCGTTCCGCGCCCGTCAACTTTACGAAGCCATCTATCACGGTCGCGTGACCTCGCTCGGGGCGGTATCGACCCTACCCAAGGACGTCCGCGAACGGCTGGAATCTGAGTGCAGCCTCGGCCATCTCACCCAGGCGACTCGCTACCAGTCGGCCGACGGCACCCGCCGCTACCTGCTCAGCCTGCCGGATGGGAAGAGCGTCGAGGCCGTGTTCATGCCCGAAGAGAACCGGGACACTCTTTGCATCTCCACCCAGGTGGGCTGCCCCGTGGACTGCAAGTTCTGCCTCACCGCCCTCATCGGCCTCGAACGCAACCTGACGGCCGGCGAGATCGTCGGCCAAGTGCTTCATCTGGCGCAGGATAACAACCTCTGGTCGGACCAGAAGCGCATCAATATCGTCATGATGGGCCAGGGCGAGCCGCTGCTGAACCTCGCCAACGTGTTGAAGGCAACCAGGCTGTTGTGCGACCCCAGGGGACTGAACATCGCGCCGCGCCGCATCACCGTCTCCACCTCAGGCATCATCCCCAAGATGGCGGAACTGGCGAAGGCCGAGATCCGGCCGCGGTTGGCCATTTCTCTCAACGGTTCAAATCAGGACCAGCGTGCTGCACTCATGCCCATCACGCGAAAGCACACGCTTGAGGCGCTGATGGAGGCCTGCCGGACCTATCCACTCCGTCCCTGGGAAAAACTGACTTTCGAGTACGTGCTGCTCAAGGATGTCAACGATTCCGAAGCCGATGCGCTGCGGGTCGTACGCCTGCTGGCGAACCTCAACTGTAAGGTCAACCTGATTGCTCTCAACCCGGGCCCCGGCATTCCGTTCGAAACCCCTGATCCAGAAAAGGTTACGGCGTTTCAGGAGATTCTGAAGCGCTCATTCCCCTGCTTTGTACGCCGTCCCCGCGGACTGGATATCTTCGCCGCTTGCGGGCAGTTGAAGCGGATGGAGTCCGCCGGTTCGGCGCTGGTCCAACTCTAGTCCTGCCTCTAGAAAACAAACCGCAGCGCGACCTGGAAAACCCGGCCGTCGTTGAGCGTGTTGGTGATCTTGCCGAATGCCGGCGACGACAGATTCCGCTGGGGTTCGTCGAATTGCGGCGTGTTGGAGAGGTTGAACGCCTCGGCGCGCAACTGGGCTGTCAGTTCGTTCGGGAACCGGAACTGCCGTGCGACCGAAGCGTTCCAATTCCAGATCGACGCTTTGCGCATCGTGCCGCGCCCCAGAGTGCCGGCGTTCTGTCCTTGGGTGATATAAGAGAACTTATTGCGGCTCAGTATGATAGGCGCTGTGTCGGGGTGGCCGATGGTGGCGCCCAAAATCGTGGGATCCAGCAGATTGGGCCGGTCCGCGCCGCCTCCGTCCACGTTCCCAAAGCCGGGAGCGTCGCTGCCGATAAACAGAGTGAGCGGGGTCCCCTTTTTCCACATGTTGGCGCCGGAGATCTGCCAGTTCGAGGTCGCTGCGTGCAGCCAGCGCATGGCAGAACGGTAGGCGGGAATCTCCCAGGCGTAGTTCATGGCAAACGCGTGCGTGGAGTCGAAGTTCGACAGACCTTTGCGATCTTTGAGGGTGTTGTACTGATACTGGCTGCGGAAGTTCGAAATGTCCTTGTTGGCGGCGGTCGCCGTGAAGTCGTTGCCTTCGTCGATGGCTTTCGAGAACGTGTAGCTCGTTGAAAAGATGAGGCCTTTTCGCAGAGGCAGGTCCCACGCCACCTGTCCGCCATCGTAATAGGCGATGCCGCCGTTCACCACCGTCTTTGTGTCGTAGTAACGCGGGTCGGGACGCCGGGCGTCAACATTCGCGGTGGTCAGTTCCATGCTGGCAACCGGTTGGGCCCGGTTCTGCGTGTAATTGTTCAGAAGCTTGATGGTGCGGCTGCCAATGTAGCTCAACCGCAGCATGGAGCCGGCCAGAACCTTCCGTTCGATGGTGGCGTTGTACTGGTGGGAGTAGGGCGTCGCCAGATCCCGAGAAAGCCATATCGGCGAATACCGCACGTTGGGCGACTTCAAGTCCAGGCCCCGCAGCGGGTCTGCCAGATATGGATCGGGCACCATCACGTACAGAATGCTCGGTGGATTGTTACGGATCTGTTGATAGGTGACCGGCAGAATCTGCCCGAACGTGGTGGTGTACATTGCACGAACCATCCAGCCCTTGCCGGCCTCCCAGGCCAGGGAAACCCTGGGGCTGAAATTGTTCGCGTCGGTGGAGTATGGGATGGTTTCCCGGTTTTGCACTTCCAACGGGCGAGTGTCTGCCGTGTAGCGAAGCCCGTAATACAGCTGCAGCCGGGGATGCAGCTTCCACTTGTCCGCCACATAGCCGTTCACTGTCCAGTTGCGGTAACCCCGGGAGAGCTCACCCACAGCGCCTTCGAACATGTTCGGAGTACCCAGCCGCATGTTCTCGATGGAACTGCGTCCGAAATTGCTGCCGAATTGGAACTGACCCCGGATGTTGTTGGATTCAATGCCGTTCAGCTGGAATCGGGAGACGTCGGCGCCGGCTGTGATCTGGTGGCGCCCTGCCTGGTGCAGCAGAGCCGCCCCATACCTATAAGTATTGGTGGCCCGGTTGACCGGGAATGAACTGTCGGGGCCCAACTCTTCGAAACTGTAGCCGAAACGGACCCGCGGGCCCACGGCGTTTGGCTCCGAATACAACGCCGACCGGTTCCGGTTGAAGGAGATGCCCATCTGCAACTGCGTGGCGGCCGAGATCGACCTCTGCCACGTCAGGCGGGCCTTGTGATTGTGGATTTCCGTGTCGGGATTCTGGCCCGCCACCAACTGGAAAGCGATGATCTTCTGGCGATCGATGGAGTAGGTCGTCAGCAGCTTATTCTTGGCGTTGATGGGTGTGTCGAGGCGGATCGAACCGGCTATGTTGTTGATTCTCTGGGGCGAGTTCGTGTTCAGCGCACGTGGATCGAAGTCCAGGCGATTGGGCAGTTCCTTGGGGTAGGCGTCCAGGAAGCGCTGGACAATGGCCCGGACCGCCGGATCGGTCGCCAGGGGTGTACGCTCATTCGCCAGCGGAACCAGGACATTCCCGTTTACCATTCCGCGGATGCTGCCTTGGGAGAATGTCGTCGTGAGGGCGCCCAGGCGCGGCAGGAGTCCGGTCAAACGGCCGCCGTACGAGTTCCGGTGAGATGGCTTAACGGCACCGACCTGAAAAAAGGTGCGCGCGTTGACCACGCTGTTCTGGTGAGACCAGAAACCTTCGCCATGCCAGCTGGAGGGAACGGAGACCGGCCGCAGCATCAGGGTTTCCGCCGCCGGGCGGCCATGTTCGGAGGCGAAGTAGTGGGTCTCGGCCAGCGGTTCGGCGACGGCGGTGGCCGTGGTCCCGACGCGGATATTGGCTTCCTTCACCGCGTTCGTGTCGATGAACCAGATGGCGACGTTTTCGTTTCGCTGGGCGCTCGTGGTCAGGCGGGTCTGTGGCCGGGCAGGCGCCGGAGTTTCCGCCGGTTTGGCCGCCGGCTTCTCAGCGGGCGTATCGGCGAACAGAACTAGGGCCAGCAGAATCTCCTGGAAAAACGGCACCTGTCCATTGTATGTGATCAGGGCAACCGGGTCCGAATTCCGGATTGCGCCGCCGAATCGCTGCTACTTCTGCTTCGGAGCCAGCATGGCCTTCAAAGTCAGCCAGGCGGACTCGTTGTATTCCGTCTTCAGCCGCTCCTGCGCCTCGGTCCGCAGGTCACCCGGACGCGGACCCTGTTGCTTCAGGCTGCGCCCCAGCAGCAGGGTAGCCGTGTCGTCCTCGGGTTTGCGTTCCAGGGACGCGCGGAAGGCGTTGGCGGCATCGTCGAAGCGGCCTTTGCGCCACAGCGCGTAGCCGGCATTGAAATGGTAGTCGGGATCCGCCGGATCGATCTCCACCGCTTTGAGGAACGCCTGATCGGCATCAGGGTCGTTGATCCGCAGCAGGGTCGCACCCAGGTTGTTCCAGACCTCGGGGAGGGGCACCATTCCGGAAAGGTTGCGCAGCACGTCCGCCGCACCTTTGAAATCACCCGTATCGTAGCGGCTAAGTCCAAGAAAAAAGAGAGCTTCCCTATAGTGCAGGTCGACCGGCGCGACCTTTTGGAACCACTCAGCCGCCGCACGGTAGTTCTTGGCTGCGAAGTTCAGGCGCCCCAGTTGGAAGCAGGGCTGCGAATAGGTGGGCTCCAGGCGGGCGGCGTTGGTGAAAAGCTTGTGTTTCTGGTCAGTTGCCGGGCTCAACAGGCCCCGCACATAACTCTCCAGGGCGTCGAGGCGAACCCGCGGACGGCTCCGCCGGAACTCCTCTTCATTGACCGTCAGACCCGGCGAAAGAGTCTTCACCGCGTACCAGGCGATCTCTGTCTGCAGCGAGGAGAGGTGCTCCAGTGAACCCGCGGCCTCCGATGTTCCCCGGCGCCGGACCCGGCGGACATCCAGGATATGAGCCGTGATCTTGAGCATCCCCTTGGTTGGCGGGCCGGATGCGACCGGCTCCAGGTCGAGCTCGCCATACACCACCACGCCCGCGTCCGTATTCACCGCGATTTCCATGACGCTGGCGGTAGTCAGCCTGGTGTACCGCCTGACGCTCATTTGGCGCAATATCTCGTCGCGCGCTTCGGCGGAAACCACAACGAGACCTTCTGAAGCTAGACTTTCTAGGATAGTTTCGGAAATACTATCGCCAATCCAGTCGATACTTTTGGATTTGCTTACATTGAAAAACGGGAGTATTAGGATTGTTTCTGCTGGAAGTGCGGGTGCCAGCAGTGCGGCGAGCAGCAGGGGACCAATCCAGCGAAACACGAGGGAAGTATAGCAAAGGGGGGCGGCTGAAACGGCAACGGCCGCCCCTGTCGAAGCTGGACTCGGGGCGGCCGTTGGATCGATCGTTATGTTTGTTCTCTACGAACGGTTTTCGTCTATTCCACTGATCAGACGAGGCTTAGTTGAATACCAGGCGGGTAGTCGTGCCACCCAGCCGGATCTCCTGAACCTTCATCTTGCCATTGTCATCGGTGTAGCGGACGGAAGTGGCCGAGTACTTCGTGTCGGAGGTCTCAACCTTTACGGACGCTTCCACTTTATCCTTGCCCTTGGCGATCGTGGCCTTGTCGTTGTCGACGGTCAACTTGTAGTCGCCTGCCTTGAGTTCTTTACCTGCAACGGTGGAGGGCTGGAAAAGGGTCACCTGATAGGTGGCTGCACTGGCGCATACCAGCGCGATAGTAAGAAACAGAGCGAAAAACTTCACGGTCTTAGTCATCGTGGACTCTCCTGACTGAATTATAGTCTCATATGCAGGGCTTATGGCAACACTCGGCGAAAAAATTCCCAACTTTTAGGTGGTGTAACCTGAACCTATTAGTTCCGGGTTCCGCGAAGTACCAGCGCCATTTCCGCTGCTCACATTACCTAATACGGGCGAGCCTCAGTTTTGTTCCTAGGTTGACCTCGAGGTACATGTAAACTCTCTAATCCAATCGCAGGAGTGCTGGAGCGCCGCCGGATCGTCGCCGAAGCAATCCAACCAGCGGATGTCAGATTCCCGCCGGAACCAGGTCAACTGCCGTTTGGCATACTGCCGGGTGGCGATCGTGGTAAGCTCCACCGCCTGGTCCAGGGTGAGCGCCCCGTTCAGATACTGGAGGCACTCCTTATAGCCGATGGATTCAAAAGCCTTGGCATCGGCGGACACACCCGAGGAGAGGAGGTGCCGCACCTCTTCCACCAGGCCACCCTCAAACATGGCCCTGGAGCGCAACGCGATCCGTTCGTGCAAGGCTGCCCTTGGCGGGTTCAATCCGATCTTCAAGATACGGAATCCCTCCAGTTTCTGCCGCACGGACTGGAAGACGTGCGAAGCGGGGCGCCGGGCCAGCAGGCAAATCTCCAGGGCTCGCAGAGTTTTGTTCCTATCATTCGGATGGATCCTTCCGGCCGTCGCCGGATCCAGCCGGCTTAGGAGCCGGTGCAGACTGCCTTTTCGCTTGAGCAGTCTCTGCCGCAGTTCGTCGTCTCGCGACGGACCCTCATTCAATCCTTCCACCAGCGCCCGGATGTAGAAGCCTGTGCCCCCCGCCAGAATCGGCAGATGTCCGCGGGCCGCGACCTCCGCCAGCACCGGTCTGACAATCTTTACGAAATCGCCAGCATTGAAGACCGCCCAAGGGTCAAGGAAGTCGAGCAGATGGTGCGGGATGCCGGCGCGTTCGGCGGTGGGCGTCTTCGCCGTTCCTATGTCGAGACCCCGGTACACCTGTAATGAGTCGCAGTTGATGATTTCGCCATCAAACCGCTTCGCGAGCGCGAGGGCGAGGTGGCTTTTGCCCGAGCCGGTGGGCCCGGCAACTACCACGAGAGAAGATTCCACGTCCTTATTCTAAGGGGACGGTCGTGTTGTACCGATCTAAGGACAGAACTTGGGTCCGGCAATCCGAGCGCAACCGGCCGGAGCCATGAGGCATCGGATATAGTGACACATCGGATATAGTTGAGAATGAAATATCTCGCCGCTAGCGGTGTCGGCTGATGGACTGGTCTGGAAGAGTGGCACTTTTCATGGAGAGGCACGGAATGAACTACCCACGCGTGGCAGGGCTGGCAGGGGTATTGCTGGCCACGGTATCTGTCCTATCGGCGCAGCCACAGGCACCCGCGCCCAAGAGCGCGAAAGCGGCTGCTTATTATCACGCGGCTCTGGGACACCTCTACGCTGAGTTGGCCGCCCAGTATGGCGGCCGCGGCGAATATGTCAGCAAGGCAATTGAAAACTACAAGATGGCCATGCGCGAGGACCCCGAAACGGCCAGCCTCGCTCAGGACCTCTCGGACCTCTATCTGCAGTCGGGCCAGATCCGCACCGCTGTCACCGAGTTCGAAGAATTCGTGAAGAAGAGCCCCGACGACGTCAACGCGCGCCGCATCCTGGCCCGGCTCTACACCGCCCGCATCCGGGAAGGCCAGCAGACACGGCCCAACGAAGAGATGATGAAGGCGGCCATCGAGCAGTACGAGAAGATTGGCGAGAAGGCCCCCAAAGACGTCGACAACTGGCTGATGCTCGGCCGTCTCCACAAGCTGGCCCAGAACTCCTCTGCCTCCGAGAAAGCCTACAAGAAGGCGCTCGCCATCGATCCTGAGAACGAAGACGCCCTGACTGGGCTCGCGATGGTCTATTCGGATCTGGGCGACACCGTCAGCGCCAGCCAGGTACTGCGCAAAGTTGCCGACAAGAACCCCAGCCTGCGTACGCTCACTGCTCTCGCCGCTGCCTATGAGCAGTTGAAGGATTACAAGCTGGCCGCCGAAACCTATCGCCGCGCCGTCGAGATGAACAAGGAAAACTCCGACCTGCGGCGTGCCTACGGCGAGGCGCTGTTCAAAGCAGAGGATTTCGACACCGCGAAGGGCGTTTTCGAGGACCTTTCCAAGGAAGACTCCAGCGACCTGCTGTCCGTGCTGCGTCTCTCTCAGATCTACCGGCAGAAGCGCGATTTCGCCAAGGCCGATGAATACTCCAAAAAGGCGAAGCAGCTGGATCCCAATAATCTGGAGATCCAATACAACGAGGTGAGTCTCCTGGAGGCGCAGGGCAAAACGCAGGACGCGATCACCCGCCTCAAGGAGATTCTGAACGGCATGCCGAAGAAGACCGATTCGGTGGGCGAGCGCGGCAATCGGGTCATCCTCCTGGAGAAGCTGGGCCTGCTCTATCGCATCAGCGAGCAGACGCCCAACGCCGTCGCGACCTTCCGCGAGATCGCTGAACTGGAACCGGAATCGGCCTCCCGTGCGCAGGCGCAGATCATCGACGCCTACCGCGCCGGCAAGGATTTCGTTTCCGCCGAAAAGGAAGCCAAGGCTGCCACGCTGAAGTACCCCAACGACCGTCTGATCAAATCCGTCGTCTCCAGCCTGCAAACCGACCTGGGCCATTTCAAGGAGGCCGAAGCCATCCTGAAATCTCTGCTGGACGGCAAATCGGATCGCGAAACCTGGCTGTCCCTGTCACAGGTTTACGAGAAGTCCAAGAACTACACCGAGATGGCCAAGGCCATCGACACGGCAGAGAAGCTCTCCACTACCGACGACGAGAAAGAAAATATTCACTTCCTGCGCGGGGCCATGTACGAGCGGCAGAAGAAGTTTGAGCAGGCGGAAGAGGAGTTCCGGAAGTCGCTGAAGGTGAATCCGGAAAGCGCCGCCGCCCTGAACTATCTGGGCTACATGCTGGCCGACCGCAACGTCCGCCTGCCGGAAGCCCTGGAACTCATCCAGAAGGCCGTCAACCTGGAACCGAACAATGGCGCCTACATGGACAGCCTCGGCTGGGTCTATTTCCGCATGAACCGCCTGGACGATGCCGTGGCGCAGCTGCGTGGTGCGCTGGAACGCGGCAGCCGCGACCCCACGGTCCACGACCATCTTGGGGACGTCTACAGCGGCCTCAACAAGTGGAAGGACGCGTTAGCCCAGTGGGAACTGGCGCTTCGGGAATGGCATTCCAATGCGCCCAGTGACGTAGACACCACCGAGGTGGCCAAGATCCAGAAGAAGGTCGAAGGCGCGAAGGTGCGCCTTGCCAAGGAAAACGGCCCGAACAAGAACTAAGCGCTAAGACCGGTACGCAGAGGCAGGTGAATGCGAAAGCGCGTTCCCTGCCTCTTTTCATTTCCAGGCAGCGGGCTCTCCACCGTGATGTCCCCGCCGTGCTCCCTCACCATGCGGCGAAATCCGAACATGCCCCAGTTTCCGGCCGCGATGCGATCGCCCGTCACCTGGAAGCCGGGATCAAAGAGCGAGGTCATCTGGTCGTCCCGCAGGGGCGCCCCATCGTGCTCGATGATCACGTCAACGCCCTGGTTCACGGTAGCGCTGCCTGCCCGGATCATGCCGCTGCCCTCGCCGATGGCGCGGACCGAATGCGTCATTACGCCATGAAAGACCGAACTGAGCTGGGATGGGCGGCAGGCGAGCTTGGGCACCGTGGTGAGCTGGGTTTCGATGGTGATGCGGATGGGCAGGTTGGCGCGCGTTAGCGCCACGGCATCTTCGACAAGCTGGTTCAGATCGGCTTCCTGGACCTCTGCCTGATCGAGGTTCGCAAAGCGCTGCATGCGATTGACGATCCGGCTGAGCCGGTCGATCGACTCCTGGGCCGCCTTTCTCAAATCAGATTGCAGCCTGACCAGGCGGCAGTGGTCTTCCGGCGGGGCTGTGGCCTGCCGGGCCGTCAGTAGCAGCAGCGTGTCGACCGAGCTCTTCAGCGCACCCAGCGGGTTGTTCATTTCGTGGCTGAGGGCCGCGGCAATCTTGGCGATTGTGATGGACTGTTCCGCCATGACTGCCTGCGTCTGGGCCTCGCGCAGTTCCTCGGCCGCTTGAAGGTTGCGCTCATAGGAGACGTAGGTCAGGTAACGCTGCCGGTAAAGCAGGCCGGATAGCCCGGCCGCCAACACCGAGAGCATCATGATGAACAGCAGATTTGTACGCAGCGGACCGCTGCCCAGGTAGAGGGTGCGGTGGATGAGGCTGGTCTCTGCCGTATAGATCACGCACATGGCCAGACCCATGGCAAAGGATTGGGCCGGCCGCAACGGATAGGCTGCTACGCTGACGAGTAGGACAAGAGTGACGAGACTGGGGATGAAATCTTCATAGCTGGGTGCCACGCCTGTGATCAAAAGCGAAAATAGAATCAGGGTGGACGCTGTAATTAATGAGCTGCAGACCGCAATCGTACGTGCCCGCCGCGCAGCCGGTGGCCAGGAAGCAAAGAGGAAATTGAGCGAGCCCAGGGCAAACATGACCGCCGCTTCGATCAGCCGCAGCCGCAGCGTCTCCGGTTCCGGCTGGACGAAGAACCGCCCTACGGTCAGAAAGAGGGTGGTTCCGATGGTAACGCCGCCCGCCACCTGCAATCCGGTAGCGCCCAGACGCTGGATTTGCCGCCTGAAGCCGTCATCGGCCTCGGCGGCACCGGGAAAGAGATAGGCTTGCCAGCGTCGAAGCCACATAGGAATACATTAGCGCGGGTGCGCCAGGTTCAGTCTCTCCGGCTGGCGGAGCAGCCTATGCTAAACTCACATTTTCTCACGAGGTCCGCACCTTGCTGAAGCGCCTTCAGGCACGACTTAGCCGAGCGATCGATGTGCGGCAAGGAGAATACGCCCGCACCGCACTCATGTTCCTGTACCTGATGTGCGTTCTGCTGGCCTATTACATCCTCAAACCATCCTCCCGGGCGCTCTTTCTAACACGATTCAATACAGACCACCTGCCCTATCTCTACATGGTCATGGCGGTGAGCGGCGGCATCCTCGCCTATTTCTATTCGCGCATCGCCGTGAAATGGTCGCTGAACGCCGCCGTCAATGCCTCCATCGTCTTTGTCGTGCTTTGCCTGCTGGAGCTGTGGCAGTTGCTCGATACGGGCCAAAGCTGGGTCTACTACGTCTTCAATGTCTGGGTGAGCCTGTTCAGTCTCGTGCTTGTCTCGCAGGGCTGGCTGGTGGCCAGCCAGGTTTTCGACGCGCGCGAGGCAAAGCGGGTGTATGGCGTACTTGCCGGGGGCGCCGTCCTGGGCGCCGCGGTCGGTGGTTCACTCACCGCTCAATTCGCCGCCGCGGTGGGCACTCGAAACCTCCTGATGATCAGCGCGGCCTTCGTCCTCCTGGCCTATGTCTTCTACCGTCTCCTGCTGCTGCAGCCCGGCGTCAATCTCGAAAGGGCGCGCGGCGCCACGCGCGAGGAGATCGAGTTCTCCGTCCGGGACATCGGCCAGGCTGTGCTCCAGCGGCGCCACCTGCAGGTGATCGTGGCAATCCTCACCGTCACCTATATGGTGGATACCCTGGTGGAGTTCCAGTTCAACTCGATGGCCGTTCGCGGTCGCAGCGGCGACCAGTTGACTGCCTTTCTGGGCGGTTTCTACGGCCTGTACCTGAACCTGGCGACATTCTTCCTGCAGATCTTCCTGACTTCCTGGATCGTCAACCGCTTCGGCGTGGGCGGCACCCTGCTCGCCATGCCCATCGGCATCGGCTGCGCCTCTGGAGCCATGCTGTTCTCGCCCGGTGTCTGGGCCGCCGGAGCCGCCCGCCTGATCGAGGCCTCCACTCGTTATTCCCTCAATCGCACCGGCATGGAGTTGCTCTACCTGCCTCTGCCGGACGACCTGAAGCAGCGCACCAAGGCGTTCGTCGATGTCTTTGTCGATCGCATGGCCCGAGGTCTGGGCGCCCTGGTGATTCTCGCCCTGGGGTTCCTGTTCCAGGACAACCTCACCGCGGTCACGGTCACAGTGCTGATCCTCTGCGTGGTCTGGGTCGCCCTGTCGATGTATGCCCGCCGCGAGTACATCGCCACGGTGCGGGGCCGCCTGGAATCGCGCCGCCTCGACCTCGAGAGCATGCGCATCCCCTATCAGGACGCCGGCCTGCTGCGCCTGCTGGAAGAGACCGCCCGCAAACAGAGCCCGCGGCAAGCCGTCTACGCGCTCGCCATGCTGGATGAGGTGCCGGACTATCCTCTTGAGCCGCTGGCGCTGCGCATGGTGCACCAGGCGCCGGGTGAAGTCCGCGCGAAGATCTTCGAGATCGCCGCCCGCCGAGGCTGGCACTCCCTGCTGAGCGAAGCGCGCGCCGAAATTGAACAGCCGGGCAGCGTTGCCCTCAAGCCGGCTGTCCGCTACGCCTGCAGCGTGAACGGCTGCGAGGACGATTTGCTGGGCCGCATGCTGGAATCCACCGATCCCAAGCTGGTGGAAGCGGCGGTGGAATCCTCCAACCGTACTCCCTTGACGTGGGCCCGGAGCGCGCTGGAATCCGCTGATCCGGCCCGGCGCCGGCTGGGGGCCCTGGCGCTGCGGGGCTACCCGAAATATGCGCTGGAAGAGCTGCCTCGTATGCTCGCCGATAGCGACAGCTCCGTGCGCGGCGCCGCCGCGGATGCGCTGGTTGCGCTGGGAGAAGCCGTGGCTCCGGTGTTGGCTCCCATCATCGCGGACGAATCGGCCCTCTCCCGCCTGCGCCTGCGTGCCTTGCGCGTCCTGACGCGGACCCAGACCCAGGCTGCCCTCGATGCCATGCTCGGCCTGCTCAGCGTCGACGATCTGGTGGTGCGCGGCGGTGTCGTCCGCGCGCTGACAACCCTGCGCGACCGCTCGCCGCAGTTGAGATTCGGCGGGCAGCCGGTGGAAGAACAGATCCAGCAGGAAGCGCGCAGCTACTACGCGATGCATGCTTCCCTGGGCGCGCTGCGGCAAAGCGGGATCCAGTCCCCGGCGCTGGCGCTGCTGATGCGCACCCTGGAAGAGCGCATGAGCCGTACCGTGGAGCGCCTGTTCCGCCTTTTGGGCCTGCGTTATCCCCCGAAGGATATCGATGCCGCATTCCGCGCTTATCAGCGCAACAAGCAGGAAGAACTGTCGAACGCGATCGATTTCCTCGACAACATCCTGGATCACGAGTTGAAGCGTCTGGTGTTGCCGCTGCTCGACGAGGACGGCGCTGACGACCAGGCCCTGCTGCTGTTCGGCATCGACAGGTCTACCACCGGAGATGCCTTGGGGCGGATGATAGATGAAGGGGATCCGTGGCTGATGGGCTGCGCCCTGGCGGCGGCCCGCGATCTGGGTCTGAACTCGGGTGTCTTGGGGAGGCCGGAAACGATGCGCCAATTGAACATCGTCGAGCGTGTGATCGCACTGGAGGGCGTGGATCTGATGAAGGGTCTGACGCCGGATCAGTTATCCCGCGTCGCCGCCATCGCCACGCAGGAGCACGCCCAGCCGGGGCGCGACATCCTCACCCCGCAAAGTCCGCTCGATGCGATGTACATCATCCTGGACGGCAGAGTTGCCCTGTTGCAGGACGGCGAACAGCTGGAAGTCGTTCATCAGAATGAAGTGCTGGGCAGTTGGGCGCTTTTGGACAATTCGCCGTTACCTGTGACGGCGAGGGCACTGGAAGACACGGTTCTGCTGAGGATTTCGCGCGACGATTTCTTTGATCTGCTGTCGGACAACATGGAGATCGCGTCGGCGATCCTGTCGACGCTGGTCAAACGGTTCCGCGCGCTGCTCAGCGGGGAGGTGAAACAGTGATGCAGGAACTTGATGCCACAACCGAGGAACGGGAGCGATTGGCAGCGCTCGGCCAGTTGGTGGCCGGCGTGGTCCACGAGATCAACAATCCCATCGGCTCCATCGTTTCGAACAATGAGGTTGTGCTGAAGGCACTCGACAAGCTCAAGGATGCGCTGGTCACGGCGTCCACGGGCAATCAGCCGCCGCCGAAGAAAGCCATCGACCTGGTGGATACCCTGCGCAGCCTGGCGGCTGTGGACAAGATCGCCTGTGAGCGGATCTCCGCTGTGGTGCGCAGCCTCAAGACTTTCTCACGCGCAACCGACACGGAAGTCCGGCTCGTCTCCCTCAACGACCTGATGCGCGACACCGCCAAACTGATCGACTGCCAGTACAAGCGCTGCCTGCGGCTGGACATGCAGTTGGGTGAGATTCCACAGGTGGAATGCCGGCCCCAGCAGTTGGGCCAGGTCTTTCTCAACCTGCTGCTGAACGCGGCGCAGGCTATCGAGGTTTCCGGCAGCATCATTGTCAGGACCCGGCTGGCGGAGGATGGTATGGTGGAGGCGTCCATCACGGACACCGGCAAGGGCATCGCCCCCGAGAATCAGCCGCGTATCTTCGAAGCCGGTTTCACCACCAAGCCCATGGGTATAGGGTCCGGGCTGGGGCTGGCGCTTTCGAAGCGCATCGTGGAAGAAGACCATCACGGCCGCATCTGGTTTGAAAGCGAGCCGGGCAAAGGTACAACGTTTTTCGTCAGGATCCCCGGGAGGTAGCGTTTGGAGAACGGTCAACAGCCGAAGGTATTGCTGGTAGACGACGAGGACATGGTGCTCACCAGCGTTCGTGCGTTTCTGAGCCTGGAGACCGACTACGACGTCGAAACCTTCAGCAACCCCGTGCAGGCGTCTGAGCATCTCAAGAGCAATCCGGTCGACGTGGTGGTGAGCGACTACATGATGCCCCACATGAATGGCCTGGAGCTGCTGCGGGCTGCCAAGGAGCATCAGCCCGAGGCGGGCCGGATTCTCCTCACCGGACACGCGGACAAACAGAGCGCCATTCAGGCGATCAACGAAGTGGGCCTGTACCAGTACCTGGAAAAGCCCTGGGACAATGCCCAGTTGCTGTTGGTGATCAACGGCGCCATCGAGCGTGCGCGCCTGCTGCGCAACCTGGAAGAAAAAATCGCCCAACTCGACTCCGCCAACGGGCAGATCAAGGATGCCCAGCGCCGTCTCATCCGCGCATTTCTGTAGCGGCCGGCCAGGCGAGCCGCCATACCCTCCCGCAGGCTGTATTTTTAGTCACGACTTGGGACAATAGGACGCATGAAGTACCTCATATCTCTCCTCATCACAGCTGCGCTCTGCTTCGCTGCTGAATCGAAGCTGGGCAAACCCCTCACCCTGACCGCCCAGACCGCCATCGCCGACATCAACGCCAATCCGGCCAATTTCCTCGGCAAGACTGTCCAGGTGAAGGGCAAGATCTCCGAAGTCTGCCAGTCCATGGGCTGCTGGATGCAGCTGGTGGATCCCGCTACCAAGGCGGCGGTGAAGATTAAGGTCAAGGACGGCGAAATCGTATTCCCCAAGGACTCGGTCGGTAAGCTGGCGGTCGCTGAGGGGAAACTCACCAGGATCGAAATGACCAAAGAGCAGGCCGTCGCGCAGGCCAAGCACGAGGCGGAAGAGAACAATAAGAAGTTCGATCCGGCCACGGTGAAAGGGCCCGTGACCATCTATCAGATTCAGGGTACAGGCGCGGTGATCGAGTAGAGACCGATGAAAAGAACAATCTTCCTGGCTGCGCTGGGCGCCGCCTCCCTCCTGGGCTGGGCCCAGACACGGCCGGCCGCTGCGCCGGTAAAGAAGCCGAAGCTCGTGGTGATGATCGTAGTCGACCAGTTCCGGTATGACTACCTCACCAAGTTCGGGTCGCAGTTTACCGGTGGATTCCGGCGCCTGCTCGATCATGGCGCGGTCTTCACGAATGCGTATTACGACCACATGCCCACCGTCACGGCCGTGGGGCACTCCATCGTGCTGACCGGCGCGATGCCGGCCTCCAGCGGCATCGTCGGCAACGAATGGTATGACCGCAGGAACGGCCAGCAGGTGACGAGCGTCTCCGATGAGAACGTCCAGCAGTTGGGGGCTCCCGCCAAGCGCGGCGCTTCCCCTCACCGCCTGCTCGTTTCCACGGTAGGCGACGAATTGAAAATGAGCGGCAAGGCGGCGTCGAAAGTCGTCAGCCTTTCCATTAAGGATCGCAGCGCCATCATGCCGGGTGGCCATATGGCCAACGGCGCCTACTGGTTCGACAAGCCCACCGGCAACTTCGTCAGCTCCACCTGGTACTTCCCGGAACTGCCCGCCTGGGTGAAGACCTTTAACGAGAAGAAGGCGATCGACCAGTGGAAGGGCAATCTCGGCTACGACAAGATGTCGGAATCGAAGCTCGGCAATGACGTGGTGGAACTCTTCGCGGAAACGGCCATCGAAGGCGAGAATCTCGGCCGCAATGAAGGCACTGACCTGCTCTCGATGAGCTTCTCGGCCAACGACACGGTGGGCCACGCCAAAGGGCCCGATTCGCCGGAAGCCAAAGAGATCACGCTTCACACCGACAAGGTTCTCGACAGGTTCTTCACCTTCCTGGATAAGCGCATCGGTCTGTCCAACGTCCTCGTCGTGCTGAGTGCGGATCACGGCGTCGCGCCCCTGCCGGAACTCATGGCAAGCCGCAAGATGCCCGGCGGCCGGATTCCGGAAAGCACCGTGCTCGACGCGGTGACCGCGGCTCTCAATGCGAAGTATGGCGAGTCCAAGTGGGTTCTCGGCAAGAGCGGCCCCAGCCCCTATCTCGATCACAAGCTCATTGCCGACAGCAAGCTGGATCTCGAAGAAGTGCAGCAGGTGGCGGCGCAGGCCGTCCGCGATCTTCCGCATATCGCCCGCGTCTTCACACGCGAAGAACTGCGGCGCGGGCTCTCGCAGAACGACATGGTGGGTCAGAGGGCTCAGAACGGCTTCTTCTACCGGCGGGCCTCTGATCTGGTGATCGTGCCCGAGCCCTACTGGCTATTTGAGAAGAGCGGCACCTCGCACGGCACTCCCTGGAACTACGATGCCCACGTGCCCGTCATCTTCATGGGCCCTGGAATCAAGTCCGGCAAGTACGCTGGCCGTGCCTGTGTGAACGACATCGCGCCTACACTCACCAACATGCTCGAAGTGGAAACGCCCAGCGGGTCGGCCGGCCGGGTTCTCACTGAAATGCTGGTCAGGTAGACGGCAAAAGATGATAGCATCTTGAAGCTATGTTACTTATTGCTGACATCCTAGGCATCCTCACCTATGGCATGATCGCCGCCATGCTGGGCACCATCCTGCCCGAGTTGTCCAAGAAGTTCGGGTTATCGCCCAAGCAGAACGGCAACATCGGGATGGCCCAGGCGATCGGATTGATGATTGGCTCCTTCTGCGCCGGGCCCCTGATGGACCTGGAAGGTAAGAAGCTGGGTATGCTGCTCGCGCTGGCTGTGATCACCGTGGCTCTTCTTGGTTTGCGGTCGGCTGGCGGCTATGGAGCCGTTGCGGGCCTCATGTTGTTGCTCGGTACCGGTGGCGGCGCGCTGGTGACCGCCGCGTTCGCCGTGGCCGGCGACATCAGTGTGCCGTGGCTGCAGGGCGCCGCCGTCTTCAACGCAGTCAATCTGTTCTTCGGTCTCGGCGGCCTCATCACTCCGCTCGTGGCGGCCCGCCTCTTTCAGAACAATGCCAACCGCCTGCTGATCTTCGCTGCTTCCATCGCCATCATCGCCCTCGCCGTGAATGGCATGACCTCGATGAGCCCGCCCAGCGGCAAGGTCGCATTCCAGGCCGATCAGGTCTCCATCCTCATCAGCAGCCCCGTCCTCCTGCTGCTGTCCCTGGCCCTCTTCCTGTACGTCGCCTGCGAGGTCGGCGTGTGGAACTGGCTGGCCCGCCACCTCATCGCCCAGGGCGTGCCGGAGTCCAAGGCGCTCACCATCCTCTCTCTCGGCTTTGCCCTCGGCCTGCTGCTGGGCCGCATCGCCGTCGTCCCCGTTCTGGCCAGCGTGACTCCGAAGATGGTTCTCTTCGGAGCCGGCATCGCCATGGCGATCACCACTTACCTGATGCTCCAGACCGGCAATCCGAGAACTGCCTGGATCTTCGTATTCCTCGGCGGTCTCGCCATGGCTCCTGTGTTCCCCACGGCGCTGGGCCTGGTAGGCGGCGCCTTTAAGGCGCAGGGTCTGGATTCCACCGCCACCGGCCTCGCTTCCACCGCGGGCTGGCTGGGTTTGGTCGTCAGCTCGCCCGTCATCGGCGGCATGGCTGGCGACGACCCGACGAAGCTGAAGAAGGCCCTACTGCTGCTGCCAATTGCTTCCGCGGTGATGGCGGTTGTCATTCTCGCCTTATAGGCTACGCGGCAGGAGTACCGTATGAAAAGTGGAGCGCGTCCTGGTTCGCTGGTGAACTGGAACGCGCTCCGCGTCGTTGTGCCCTACCTGCTGGTTGCGGGCCTGTGGATCCTCACCTCCGATGAAGCCGCCGCCTATTTCTTTCCCCGCCGGGATCTGCTGCTCCGCATCAGTGTCTACAAAGGCCTCTTCTTTGTCCTCGTCACCAGTCTGCTGCTCTATGTTCTGCTGAGGCGCGTCTTCGCCCGCATGGAGAAATCCCGGCAGGCCCTGGAAAAGTCAGAGCGCCTGTTCGCCGCCTTCATGGATCACCTCCCCGTGGGCGTCTTTCTCAAAGGCGGAGATGGCGTTTACATCTTCGGCAACGAATTCTGGAAACGGAACTTCTGCCCGGATCGAAGCCTCGATGGCGTCCGTGCGTCCGACCTCTTCCCCGCCGAGACCGTCGCGGCCTTCCATCGCGACGATAAAGCCACGCTGGAAGATGGCCGCGTCCGGGAGCGCAACTTCGTCATCACCCTCAACGGCAAGCCTACCGAATGGATGGTCAAGAAATTCCTGGTCACGCTCGAGGATGACAAGACGCGGCTGGTCGGCGGCGTGGCTATGGAGATCACCGAACGGCGCCGGCTGGAGGAACAACTTCGCCAGGCCGCCAAAATGGAAGCCGTCGGCCAGCTCGCCGGCGGCGTGGCCCACGACTTCAACAATCTCCTCACCGTCATCAACGGCTACGCCGAACTCCTCGCTATGCGCCAGTCCGATTCGGCCGTCGCGGCCGATGAGATCCGCAAAGCCGGAGAACGCGCTGCTGCCCTCACCCGCCAGTTGCTCGCGTTCAGCCGCCGCCAGATTCTCAAGCCGGAGGTCGTCCACCTCAACTCCATCATCAGCGGCCTGGAATCCATGCTCCGCCGGCTCATCGGAGCTCACATTACACTCACGGTCCATCTGGACCCCGCGCTCAAGCCCGTCATCGCCGATCCCAGCCAGGTGGAGCAGGTGATCATCAACATGACCGTGAATGCGCGCGATGCCATGCCCGACGGCGGCCGGGTGATGCTGGCCACCGACCATGTCGTGGTCTCCAGCCAGGAGGACCGTGAGCGGCTTGGCCTCCAGGATGGCGAATACGTCCGGTTCACCATCTCCGATACCGGCGAAGGCATGGACGAGGAGACCCAGCGCCGCGTGTTTGAGCCCTTCTTCACTACGAAGGAGGTGGGCCGTGGCACCGGCCTCGGGCTGTCCATGGTGTACGGCATCGTCAAACAGAGCCAGGGTACAGTGCATGTGGAAAGCCAGCCCGGGGAAGGAGCCACCTTCCGGGTCTACCTGCCCGCGGCCAGTGCGTCGCCGCAGCCCGCACCGCAGGGCGAGAACCAGTCGTGCTACGGATCGGAAACCCTGCTGCTCATTGAAGATGACGAAAGTGTGCGCGACCTGCTGGCCGGCATGCTACGGCAGCGCGGTTACCGGGTGCTGCAGGCCCGCGACTGCGATGACGCTTTGCAGGCCCTGGCCGCATCGCCCGGTACCGTCGACCTGGTCATCAGCGACGTCATTATGCCCGGCATCAACGGCCCGGAAGCGGCCCGCCGCCTGCGTGCCATCGAACCGGGCCTGCGCGTCATGTTCGTGACAGGCTACTCCTCGGAAGATCTGGAGATGCGCGGCCTGCAGGACCAGACCAGCGTCACCCTGGAAAAGCCCTTCGATCTCGACACCCTGTCCCGCGCCGTCCGCCAGAGCCTGGCGCGGACCTGATTCTTACCTGCGCCGCAGCCGCGCATCCCACTCCAGCATCAGCCCCGCCGCCGGCACAATCGGAAACAGCTTCAGAAACCGCGGATAGGCTTGTGCGGTCCGGCTGTCGAAGCCGTTGAAATAGTCGTAGGTCACGTTCTCGTGATTCGTCAAATTCGCCACCTCCACGAAGAGCGTGCTGCGCCAGGAGTGCCACTGGAACACCTTGTTCGCCCGCACGTCCACGCGCTGGTAGGACGGCAGCCTGAGCGCGTTCTTGCGGGTGTCCAGGTAGTACGTGCCAGGCACCGTCTGCCGGAAATAGCCAGGGATGGGGAAGTTGCTGCCGTAAGAATAACGCGCGCTCAGGTTCACGCTGGGCCGCACTCGGTAGCTCGCATACGCATTGACCGTGTGCCGCTGCTCAAAGTCAGAAGGATAGGCCGCACCCGTCACGCCATCCCGCATGGATGTCAGCACATACCCATAGGAGACCCAGCCCGACACGCGATTGGCGGTCCGCCGCTGCAGGAAGATCTCGGCTCCCCGCGCGATACCCCTCTCGGAATTCAGGTAGGGCGCGATGGCCGGTGGATGAAAGATGCTGCCGCTCGCCAGCAGACGGGCCTCCAGCAGTGGCTGCCGGATCAGGTCGCGCTCCGCCCGGTAGAAGAACTCCGCCCTCAGCCGGGTCCGCTGTCCCAGCGTCTGCTCCACGGCCGCTACCACGTGGTTCGCCCGTTCCGGCAGAAGAAAGGGGTTGCCGGTGTTCTCGGTCAGCAGCAGTTGCAGCGCCGGATACTGCACGGCCTGGCTCCACGCCATTTGCAACCGGGTTGCCGGGCCTACCCGCACCACCGCGGAGGCATGCGGCGAAACCGCCGGTGCGCTCACGGCGGAATAGGTGTCCGTCCGCACCCCGGCGGTCAGCGTCAGCGGCCCTCCGGACCAGTCCTGCTGCACATAGCCGCCCGACCTCACGCCGGTGCCGTGCCAGTTGTCCCGCCTCCGCACCGCCAGAGGATTGAAGTTGTAAATTGCCAGGAAACCATCATCGTGCAGCCGCCGGAACGATCCGCCCGCCTGCAGCGGTGACTTCGAGTTCCAGCTCCACACCAGCGATGGATTCCAGACCCACTCGCCGTAGCCTTGCCCCACCAGGTATAACTCCAACGGGTTGCGCGCGTCCGAGCGCTCCCGGATCCAGGCCAGCCGGTTGGTGACCTGCACTGCCGTTACCGGGGCATACCGCCAGCCCAGGTTCAGCCCGGTGACATGATGGTCCGCCTCCATGATCCCGTTGACGCCCAGTGTGGCCTGCGCGCGAGTCCGGTCCAGGTCGGAGCGTCCGTCCATGAAACTCAAAGTCAGGTTCTGCGACTTGGACAGATCGTACGCCAGCTTGCCCTGAATGTCCGAGAACCCGAATGCCATCGAACTCGCCTCCGGTACCCGCCGCAGCAGGTACTGCAGATAGCTGCGGCGCATCGACGCCAGCCAGGAACCACGCGATGCCCGTCCCAGGGGTCCTTCGGCAATCACCGCCGCGCCCGTCACGCCCAGGTTGATGCGAACCGCCGCACCTTCCCGGCTTCCCTCTCTCAGCCGGACGTCCAGCACTGACGCGGAACGATCCTGATAGACGGCCGGAGGCGCGCCCGCATGCAGCGTCATCTCCTCCACCAGGTCCGCCTGCAGCATCGACAGCGAACCCGTATCCTGGTGGTTCTGCACGGTGTGAAACGGGTTGTGCATCAGTACGCCGTCCACATACAGGCCCACCCGTTCGAAGGCCGAACCACGCACCGAGAACTGCGCGGCGAAGTCGTTCGACGAAGCGACACCCGGCAGCGCTTGTACCGCCCGCAGCGGATCGTCCACCAGAACGCCCGCCAGGTTCTTCATCTCCGCGCCGGTCAAGGTCCGTTCGGAGGGGCTCGCGGTCTGCGTAAGGTCGAACGGACCTTCCACGACCTCGACTGAGTCCCGCCGTCCCAACGAGTCGGGCGTCATCGCAAGCTCGAGCTCCGACGGCCCAGCCACGGATATCCGCAACGGGCGATAGCCCACCGCGGAGAACGTGACCGAACAACCGGAGACCGCCCCCGTCCCAAACGCGAAACGGCCATCCAGCCCCGTGCGATAGGTCACCAGCTCGCTGCCGCACGTCAGCACACACTCTACCCGCGCCAGCGGTTCTCCACCCTGCGCGTCGCGAACCAGGCCGCCGAGTTGCCCCTGCGCCTGGACACTAAAATTCATGACAAAAAAGGTAAGTAGACAGACGCGCCTACCCCAGCCGAGGCCCCGCATCACACGCCCCCAACAGCCCTTCCAGGCCCTTCCCACGCCCACCCCGCCCTCTCCGGCGACCAACCGGACGAAAGACCCCGGCACCCATCGCTGGATGCCGGGGCATTGTATAAAGAGAGCCAACAACTAAGAAAAACTAAACTTCGTAACAGGCTTGGCCGCGCACCGGTCGAACTAAAGGCAAAATCTGCAGCACGCGGTGATTCTTAAACTCCACGTGATACTGATGCTCGTCGATCTCCCGGATCGCGCCCACTTCACACTCACAACACAAAACAGGACCCTGAGTGCCCCATTCGGACCGGTGGACCCGGATCGGCTCACTCTTTTCCGCCATGGCCCTGCATCTCATGGCAACCTCCGGAGTGGTGGTAATCCACTCCGGACGATTGTCATCCAACCAATGACTCTGACGTGCCTGCGGCGCATTTCTGTGCCGCATCACGATATGGAACGACACGGTTACCCTCCTCGTG
>JAFKEE010000053.1 GCA_017307505.1 Acidobacteriota bacterium
CACTCGCTTGGGAATCGCCTGGCGATTCCCACATTCCCACAGGCACGAATCCGTGGGTAGAATAAGGCACAACCGATGAGCTCCAAACCCAACAAAGTGTCACCCATGTCCTCAGAATAGAGTGTCACCTATGTCCCCGAAGGGACAGGAACCCGAGCGTCCCCCTTGGAATCCACCACGGCCCGCCGAGCCACCCCAGTGCGAGAACGCAAAGATGGACCAGCGCACTCCTCCACCCCGGACCCACTCCCGGAGCGCCAGCGACGGGCCACCAACCCGTCAGCTCACGCCACCGACTGCCCGAGACGCTCAACCCTCAACTCTTCCCGCTCATCTGTGAATCCCAGCGGCGGACACCCACCCGGGGCGGTCCCA
Source organism: Acidobacteriota bacterium (assembly GCA_017307505.1). Classification (GTDB taxonomy): domain Bacteria; phylum Acidobacteriota; class Terriglobia; order Bryobacterales; family Bryobacteraceae; genus Paludibaculum. The sequence goes on from JAFKEE010000053.1 coordinate 376, forward strand.
TGGATCTCATAGCAGATCCGCAGCCCATTCACGGGAGCGTACCCCGTCTTCCCCTCCGTGTCTGCCTCTTCCGCAGCCTCCGCCATCCCGGACGCACCGGCAGCCATCGTACCCGGAGCAAGCAGAATCAACTTCGCCAGCACAGAGGCGGTCATCATGGCCCTATCTCTTAGCGGGTCCGCCGCTGTTCGCTCTCCTGGACCATACCCGTCAGGTCAGCGGCAGGGCGAATCTCAAAGGGCCCGGCCTTGACACCGGGATGCTTCGACATCAGCTCCACGGCGTGCTCCAGATCCCGAGCTTCAAGCACCAGGATCCCGCCCAGTTGCTCCTTGGTCTCGGCGTAGGGTCCATCCTTCACCACCACTTTGCCGTTCTGCCACCACAGCGTCCTGGCCGCGGAAGGTTCCCGCAGAGCCTCTCCGCCGGCAAAATGCCCGCCCTTCCGCAATACATCATCGTAGGTGAAGCACTCGTCCACCATGGCATTCCGATCGTTCTCACTCATCGACTCCAGCTTGTCCGGCTCAATGTAGCCCAGGCAGATGAATTTCATGATTCCTTCCTTTCAATAACTTGGCGCCGGCAACAGATGACTCGAACTCCAACCCGCCCGCTGCGCACACAGCGCCGGCATCGCACCTCACTCAGTCGTCGTTCCGCAGGGCCGCAATTCGACAAACAGCCTGAATTTTTCCCGCGCAGCTGACTCAAGAATCGAAGGGAGCCCCTCGATCGCCGGCGAGGCTGCCAACAATCCGGCCGTTCCTTCTCAAACCATTCCCCCCAAACACCGGGCCCCGTCTGCATCGTCTATACTGGCGGCTTGTGCGGCATTTCAGCTTGAATCTCCATTGGTTAATGGACGTAAAAACATGGATATGGCTGGCGGTCTGGGCGCTCTTTCCCCTCTCCTGCGCCTCAGCTCAGACGCAAATCCTTGAATTGCAGACCGAGGGCAACACGCGCCTGACGGCCCCGGCGATCATCGCGGCGTCCGGACTGAAGCCTGGCACATTGGCGACTCGCGCCGAACTCGACACCGCGGCCAAGGCGCTCTTCTCCACCGGACTGTTTCAGTCAGTGAACTACCGGTTTCAGCCAAAACCAAGCGGGGCCGCCACCGGCTGGGTCGTGACCTTCCTGTTGACGGAAGCGCCGGCAGACGGGATCGCGATCCTGGACATCCCGGGCCTCGATTCCGAGCGCCTCTGGGAAACCCTGCGCTCAGCTCATCCCCTGATCGCCAAGGCCATGCCGCAGAATGAGCAGGCCGTAGCCTACTACCGGCAGGCCCTGGAAGCTGTGCTCCTGCAACTCGGCAGGAAAGACCCTCTCACCACAAAGACGGAAGCCGATCTCGCGACAAGCCGCATGGCTACGGTCTTTCAGTCTGGCAGCCGGCCGGTCATCTCGGCGATCCGCTTTGAAGGAAACCACAAGGTCTCCGCGGCATCCCTCACCCAGGCGGTCTCATCTCTGTTAGTGGGGCGGAACTACTCGGAACGCGAAGTAAGGAACGTGATCGAGCTGAATGGAAAGCCCCTCTACGACGAGATCGGACTGCTGAATTTCGCGGTGCGCACCGTGAGCATCGAGACCTCGGGCGAGCATGCCGTAAACGTACTCGTGGTCGTGGACGAAGGGCCTGAATGGCGGCTCGGTCAGGTGGAGATCCAGGGCGCGGACCTCCCTCTCGCCGGGATGCGCAAGGCGGCCGGCTTCCCGGTGGGGCAGATTGCCAACTGGAAGCGGATCACCGCTGGCATCAGCGAGATGGAACGAGTCCTCCAGAGAGACGGCTACCTGGCGGCCCACTCCGTGGCCCAGCGCCACTATCGGAACGAAGCGGGCCAGGTCGATGTCGTCATTCAGGTCGATCGCGGCAAGCAGTTTCACTTCGGCACACTGCAGTTGCGCGGCTTGAGTGCGCAGGAGGAGAGCAAGGCCCGAGCGCTCTAGAAGCTCAAGGAAGGCGATCCCATGAACACGGAGCTCCTGTCGGAGTTCTTCGTAGCCGCCAGGAATGGAATGGCGAGCCAGGCCCGCACACTGACTCGGGAATTGAAAGCACGCCACGGGAGTGAAGTAATCGATGTGGTTGTTACGTTCAACTAGCACCTGGTGGGTGAGCCTGGTCCTGTGTACTGGCTGGCTGGTCCCAAGCGCAGGGGCCGGCCAAAATCAGAGTGGCGCGCCGGCTGCCGAACCCGTTCCCATCGGAAAGGGTGTTACGACTCCGAAGCTGATTCATAAGGTGGAGCCCGAGTACTCCCGGGAAGCCAGCAATGCCGGCGTACAGGGCACCCTCATGCTGGAGATCATTGTGAGCGAGAAGGGCATCCCCGGGAGTATCCAGGTTCTCAGTCCAATGGGGTTCGGGCTCGACGAGCGCGCTGTGCGAGCCGTGGAACAGTGGCGATTCGAGCCGGGCCGCAAGGAGGGACAACCAGTGCCGGTTCTTGCGAACGTCGAGGTGAACTTCCGGCTGTCCGGCGAATTTTTCGATCGCAAGGCCGAAGGCCAGCGGACGAAATTCAACCTGGCCCTTCGAGGTTTGGCGAGTGCCCAACTCGCCCAACGGGCAAAGTCGATCAAGGCGATGACCGATTTGTCGCAAGCCCGGTTTCCGCCGGCCATGTACGTGCACGCGACACTGCTGGAAAGAGGCGATGGGATGGATCGCAACTCGGCTCAGGCGGAAGAGTTGATCCGGAAAGCCGCCAGCAAAAACTACGGCCCGGCGCTGTACGCCGTTGGGTTTGCCAGGTTGAAAAACGCGCGGCAACCGGCAGAGAAAGCGGAGGCCCTGCGCATGATCAATGATGCCTCCATACTGGGCACCTACAACGCACAGGCCTTTCTTGGTGACGCCAGCGAGAAGGGGACATACGGCCCGGTCGACCTGGAGCGTGCCGGCCGCGCCTTCCGTCTCTGCGCGACCACCGGCCACTCCGATTGCCAGTATCGCCTGGGCAAGCTGCTGCTCGATCAATCCCCCAGGAAGGAGCGCACGCTCATCCAGGCTTTTGCCTGGCTGCAATTGGCCGCCGGCCAGGGCCAGCCGGATGCCGCCGCTCTCCTCAAGCAGGAAGGCCCCACACTGACTGCGGACCAGGCCGCGCGGGTGAAGCAGTTAAAACCTCAGCTTCAACAGAAGCACTGAGGAACAGGTGCAGAGCCGCCAGCCATCGCATCAAACTCCGCAACTTCGCCACAAGAGCCGCCGGTAAGGCGGACGCCTCGTCCGCAGCCGGCCCCCTGGCCGGCTTTCCTCTTGCTTGCCAACCCGCGGGCACGCCAGCCGTCGCTAGCGCATGGCGGGGCCAACTCGTCCTTGAGCTTCATCACCAGGTGGCAAGCCACCGTCTGCGATACTGAGTGCCTGTGCGCGAGGCTGCGAATCGGACTGGGCCCCAAAACCACCATCAATCCTCGACGAAATCCCGAGCCCGGACTCCCGGCAATTCCCGCCGACCCCCCACCACGCAACACCACCCATGAGCACATCACCCGTCATCCTTATCACCGGAGGCAGTCGCGGCATCGGAGCCGCCACCGCCTGGCACGCCGCTGCCAAAGGCTACACCGTCTGCTTCACCTATCTGAGCGGAAGCGAGGAAGCTGCCCGGGTCACAGGCGACATCACCGCCGCCGGACGCCAGGCCGTCGCCCTCCAGGCCGACGTGCGCTCCGAGGCGAGCATACTAGCCCTGTTCCAGCAGATCGACGAACAGTTCGGAGCAATCTCCGCCCTCGTCAACAACGCAGCCACCCTGGAAACGCAGATGCGGCTCGACACCATGGATGCCGTCCGCATGGAGCGCATCTTCTCCACCAATATCATCGGACCCATGCTCTGTGCCCGCGAAGCCGTGCGGCGCATGTCCACCCGGCGGGGCGGCCGAGGTGGAACCATCGTCAACGTCTCCTCCGGAGCAGCCAAATCCGGCTCCCCTGGCGAATACGTCGACTATGCGGCGAGCAAGGGAGCCCTGGAAACCTTCACCGTCGGTCTGGCGAGAGAGGTTGCGGAAGAGGGGATCCGGGTCAACGCCGTCCGCCCCGGCTTCATCTACACGGGTATGCACGCCAAAGGCGGCGAGCCCGGCCGCGTCGACCGCGTCAAAGCCCTCGTCCCCATGCAGCGTGGCGGCCAACCGCAAGAAGTTGCCAACGCCATCCTCTGGCTCCTGTCGGAGGAAGCATCCTACGTCACGGGCGCCATCCTCGATGTGGCCGGAGGCCGGTAATCAGAGACGCGGCACAGGCAGGCCCACCGCCATCCGTCCGTCCACGCTGCTGCGAGTCCAACTCTCGAAGAAGCCCTCGGGTGACGGCTCGCCGTGCTGCCCTACGGCTCGCTGATCGGGATCCCGAGAGTTGCCCCATCCTGGGTGCCCAGCCAGCAATGCAGCAGGGCCGGGACCGGCGGTGCGTTGGCCGAGATGTGGATCTTCACCGTATGCCATCCATCGTCATCGGTGATCTCAAAGGGCACGATGAACTGCTCTGGACCGGACGGCAGGCTCGTGAAGTGGAACGTCACGGCGGTAGGGTCACGACCGAGACCTGCCATGTGGATCCACAAGTCCTGGCCCGGATGAACCGGATCGAACGGGGTAACGAGTCCGCCCGTGGTCCCGTTCTCGAGGTACAAATACCCTGCCAATGCGGTCGGATCGGCCAGTTCATCCACATTGACGCCGCGTCCCGAAAAAGTTCTCGATTCTCTGTCAATCATGGAGACAAAGGGACTCGACGGCTGGTCAAAGACGAAATGGGCCGTGCCCGGCTCGGTCTCCTTCGGAATAATCAACTGGAGGAGAGTGTCCGTGGAAGACAGCACTTTGGCCGGCACGCCGTTCACAGTGACGCTGGCGTCGAGCAGGCCGTTCCCCGCGATCGCGCAGCGGTTGCCGGGCACCGCGAAGTGGTCGCTGGCGTTGCACCAGTCATTCACAGACGCCGTCCGTCCTAGGAGCACGCGGGTTTCTCCCGTAGCGAAGTCCATGCAATTGAGAGTGCCGTCCGTGGGGTTGTAGCAGACGGCATCGCCGGTGGCTGACAGCGCCGCCCAGGCGGGCCGGTCGCCGGACAGAATCGTGAAATCTCCGGTCCATGTGTCGGCCACCATGACGCCGGGGATGCGCCCCAGGTGATCGAGAGCGAAGAGGACACGGCGCCCGTCTGGGGAGACGGCAACCTGCGAACAGGAACTGCAGGACGTGGAAATGTCCGTGGTGATCCCTGTGGAAACGTCGCCTTTGCGCAGGGTTGTGCCCGAGTCGGCAACCCAGACCACAGTGGTGGCGTGGCGGTCGATCCAGAATCCGGTGTCATTTTGTTCGATGGGGAAACCCAGGGGCCGGAACGGACCGCCGGGCCGCAGCATCCCGTATTCGCCGGCACGGCTTCGCACCACGGCGTCGCCTTCATCGGAGACGCCCTGCGACACTCGGAACACCGGTACCATGTCGTAGGTTGTGCCGGTCTGCAGATCGATGGCCTGCGTGAGCGTCCACAACCATCGGCCATTGCGGCTGACGGCGACCGATTGGGGAAAGCTCCACGTAGCGCCGTCGCTCTGGCGCCGGACGAAGTAGGTTGCGTGGACCGGCGGCCAGGAACCGATCATCGGCTTGACCGTAGCCGTGCCACTGGGCGCCGGCCCCCAACGGGAGATGACCCACGCGAAAACGTCATTGTCGTCACTCACCGACAGCATCGACGGCGCATCGACTGTCTTGGGGTTATCGGGATCCAGGAAGAGCTGGGTGCCGGCAGGCCCGGTTTCGTAGATCCGCGGCAGGCGGGGACTCTCATCCCCACGCAGTTGCGACTTCGAAGTGAACCACACCCGCGTGGCTGTGTTGTCCACGACCAGGCTGCTGAATTGGGCGTTCGCCGCGGAGGCAAGCAGGAAAGGCACGACGGCGCATCGGGCAAGAATTGGATGACACTCTCGAAGACCCGCACGGCGGCCATTTCAACGACAGTCCCGCAGGGATTCTTCGGAACTCAGAGCCCGGCCCCCGCCGGCGACAACCATTTGCGCTCCGCCGGCGACCCTCGGCATCGGTACAAGCATCGGCATCGCCTCTCGGCACCAGCATCAGCACCAGCATCGGCACCCGCATCAGCATTGACACAAGCATCAGCACTGGCACAAGCATTCGCAGGTAAGGCGGACGCCTCGTCCGCAGCCGGCCCCCTGGCCGGCTCTCCCCGTGCAGGCTAACCTGCCGGCTCACCGGGAAGCAGGCGCCAATGCCAGCCGCTGGCTCCTGTCGGAGGAAGCCTCCAACGTCACGGGCGCTATTCTGCATGTCGCCGCAGGCCGCTGGAAAGCTCCCAGCTCAGCATCTCCGACTTTTGCGCAGCCAGGTTCGTCTTGATGATCAGGGTGACCTGAATAGTGCACGTGCTTTGCAGATTAGGGAGAATGCTGGCGTTTGGAATATGTCTCACGTTTACCTCGCTCGTCCTGCTCCTGTGTACGAGTTGCATCCACTTGAGTTCTCCGCCCCCGCGTTCCCGGGTTGCCGCTGCCCATGCCCAACTTGCAGCTTTCCAAACCGCCCTCGGTGCTTACAAAGAAGACACCGGCCACTTTCCAACTCAACAGCAAGGCCTCCAGCCTCTTCGCACCCAACCCGCCGGGGAAGTTAATTGGCAGGGACCGTACCTCCCGCAGGATATCCCGCTGGATCCCTGGGGCCACGACTACGAATACACCGCCCCAGTGAATCCGGACTGCCCGCCGCAACTCCGCTCCTACGGCGAAGACGGCCAGCCCGGCGGAAATGGTCTCGCCGCGGACGTCTCCAATCCGGTGACACCCTGTCCGGGCCGACAGGAGCAAAGCAAATCGCGCCCGGTTCGCCTGAGACCTCACGCGAAGCGGACACAGAGTTCGAGGTAGCACTAGGGCAGGATCCGTTGTGCTCGATGCAGGTCAGAACGCCCTTATCCGCCCGTCTATTAGCGATCTGCCGCAGACCCATAGGGTGCCCAAATCGACCGCCCCCAAGCTCCCTTCCGAGGATTGCGGCGTGACTCCGGCTTGCGCACCACAGGAAACCTGCTGGATTTCAATAGCCGGCCTCTCCGGTCCGCGCGGAGTCAACTATATTTTCATTTTCGATTCAACGACTTCCCAACCCGCTCTCCAAAAAGTGTTGCACCGCTATGCGATGATTCTGCCTCAACTGGTTGCAAGCCGGGTCGTCCGGATCGGGCCGCCACCACGCGCCCATCTGAGGGATCTTTGAAAACCACACCGCCACCCAAGCAAACTCGCGCTCCCGTTCGTCGCGAGGCGAACCGGAGCGCCGCCGGCCGGAACCGTATTTCCTTTCTGCCTGAGGGAACAAACCCATTGAGCAATGGGTGCTGCAAGCCCGGCGCACTGCGAATCCACCAGCTATGGCTGAACAAACCCATTTTCAAGCGCAGAACCCAACTCTGCAATTTTGAGCAAACGAACCCATTCTGAGTTCCAGAGCCACCCAATCCTGCCTCTCGGTGACCCCCAATCCCGCCAATTTGAGGGAACAAACCCATCTTGAGGTCGTTCAGACTGGGGCGAACCCGTCCCAGCCGACCCGCCCCGCCGAAATCCCTCGCCGTTGAGGGAACAAAGCCATTCCGAAACGCAGCACCCGGTCCCAGGCGCCAAAGAACGCCAATCCACCCAATTTGAGGGAACAAACCCATTCATCTGCGGGAGCCAGACGTCGCCGGCCGCCCATCCTGCCCCCCTCCTCCAGTCGCCCCAATCCAACCACTCCGGCGAAACAAACCCACCGATCCGGCCGGTCGTCCACCAGGCCAATCGCAAACCGGGAAATCCCCCCACGGCCTCGGCCCCATCGTGCCGTACCGCTAAGGCCGATTAGACCTCTTGCGCCGCTGATTTGTGTTACCGAGGTCGCCGGTCCAGTTGGTCACCTATGTCGGTGGACCGTACCACCCCCCCAGCATTTCCCTGGGCATCGCCCAGGGTCCGCCGCAACCAAACGGCCTCTCGCCCCACCCGCCGGCAACCCTCAACAATCTGCACTTTTTGTTACATTGCCCTCCAAACAAGGCAGCCTCCACCCGGTCTAACGCTCATGCTGGCCGAATTGCGTCACTCCCTCCGGACCCTCCTGCGCAACCCGCGCTTCACCTTCCTCGCCGTCGCCGTCCTCGCCCTCGGCATCGGAGCCACTTCGGCCATGTTCTCCGTGGTCTACTCCGTCCTCTGGCGCCCCTTGCCCTACCAGGACCCCAGCCGCCTCATGGTCCTCCTCGGCTCGGCCCAGGGACGAGGCGACCGAATGCCCGTCCCGCCCGGCGACTTCAACGCCTTCCGGACCCGCGGCAACTCCTTCGCCACCCTCGCCGCCGCTGAGCTCTGGTCCCCCACTCTCACCGGAGTCGACCAGGCGGAGGAACTCCACGGCCTGCATACCTCCGCCTCTCTCTTCGACGTCCTCGGAGTCCCCGCCGCCCTCGGCCGCACCTTCGCCCCCGACGACGACCGTCCCGGAGCCCCCAAGGTCGTCGTCCTCAGCCACCAGCTCTGGCAGCGCCGCTTTGGAGCCGATCCCGCCATCCTCGGCCGCACCATCCGCCTCAGCAATGAGCCATACACCGTCGTCGGCGTCATGCCCCGGGGCTTCTACTTCCCACCCTTCTGGGCCGACAAGGCCGAGCTCTACGCCGCCCCGGCTTTCGGACCCGACCGCGCAGACTCCCACACCTTCTCCACCCTGCGCGTCTTCGCCCGCCTCAAGCCCGGAGTCTCCATCGAACAGGCCCGCTCCGAGGCCAACCGCATCGCCGCCAGCCTCGCCGAAGAGTTCCCCCGCTCCAATCAGGGCCGCTCCGCCTCTCTCACTCCGCTCAGTGAGATCTCCACCGGGAAGGTCCGCCTCCTCCTGATCGTCATGTTCGCGGCCGTCGCCGCCACTCTCCTCATCGCCTGCGCCAACCTCGCCAACCTGTTGCTCGCCCGCGCCGCCGGCCGCGCCCGCGAAATCGCCGTCCGCCAGTCCCTCGGAGCCCAACGCGGCCACCTCATCCGCCAGTTCCTTTCGGAAAGCGTCCTCCTGGCCTGTTCTGGAGGAGCCATCGGACTCCTGTTCGCCATCTGGGCCGTCCCCGCGCTCCTGGTTCACCTGCCCGAATCCGGAGTCTTCCAACTCCCTCGCAGCCAGGAGGTCGGCGTGGGCGCCGCCGTCGTCGTCTTCAACTTCGCCGTCTGCCTGATCACCGGACTCCTGTTCGGCATCGCACCGGCCCTCAGTGCCTCCCGCTGCGACATCCAGATCGCTTTGAAAGACGGCTCCCGAGGGACCACCGCCGGCGGTTCCGCCAGCCGCTTCCGCAACGCGCTCATCTCCGCGGAGGTCGCCCTCGCCCTCATCCTCCTCGCCGGCGCCGGACTCCTCCTCCGCACCTTCCAGAATCTGCGCTCGCTCGACCCCGGCTTCCAGCCGGCCAACGTCCTGGCCATCAACCTCTCTCTCGCCAGTTCCGGGCACGCCAAGGCTGAACTCCGCAGCATCTTCTACCAGCAGCTCCTCGAACGTCTCCGGGCGCTGCCTGGCGTCAAGTCAGCCAGCGCGGTCAACCATGTGCCCCTCATCGGCGACACCTGGGGCAGCGACATCACGCCGGAAGGCCGTCCCGTCGCGCCCGGCCAGACCGCCACGGCTGTCTACCGCGTCGCCCTGCCCGAGTACTTCTCCACCCTGGGCATCCGCTTCGATGCTGGCCGCGACTTCTCCCTGGCCGACTCCGAACATGCCCCCGCCGTGGCCGTCATCAACCGCACGATGGCCCGCCGCCTCTGGCCGTCAGAAAACGCCCTCGGCAAGCGCTTCAAGGCCGGCGATGCCCAGTCCGACGCGCCCTGGATGACCGTCGTCGGCATCATCCGCGACACGACTCAGAACGAGTGGGGCGCTACCCCGGACAATGAATTCTACGTCCCGTTCCTGCAGGACGCCGGCTACCAGCATGGCGCCGGAGGCTTCCGGACCATGACCCTCGCCCTCCGCTACACCGGCGACCGGGCCGCTCTCGCCGCGCTCATCCCGCCCCAGGTCTGGAGCCTCGACCGCGACGTGGCCATCCCCAGCATCGTCGCGCTGGACGACGCCGTAGCCGACTCCGTCTGGGCCCAGCGTGCCGCCATGTCCCTGGTGGCCGTCTTCGCCGCCGTGTCTGTCCTCATGGCGGCTCTGGGCATCTACGCGGTCCTGTCGTTCCTGGTCCGCGGCCGCACGCAGGAACTCGGCATCCGCATGGCCCTCGGAGCCCAGCCGCTCCAGGTGGTCCGCCTGATCCTCACGCAAGCCATGCCGCCTGTGGCGATAGGCGCTGCCGCCGGCTTGGCCGCCGCCCTCGTCCTGGCCCGCCTCATCGGCAGTCTCCTCTATGGAGTGAAAGCATCCGACCCCCTGGTGTTCGCCGGAGTGACGGCCTTGATCCTGGCCGTAGCCGCCGCGGCGAGTCTGATACCGGCCCGCCAGGCATCCAAAGTTGACCCGCTAACCGCCCTCCGGGCCGACTAGCCGCGCAACGAACCACGAACGTGAGGGAGTACTCCCCCGGCTGCGAACCGCGCACGTAAGTAAGCGGGCCCTCATCTCCGTTGCGTCTTCAACGGAGCGGGCTACGGAGCACCTTTTTCAGCCGGCGCCCTACTCATCGAAACTCCGGGCACAAGAACCCCATACCACCCCACCGGGAGGGGCCCCCAAAGCCCCCTCCCGCCGCAAATGTAAACAAACTCCACCCCACTGAACATTTCCGTCCGCTCCCTCGTTCTACCAATGCATAGACACGACAAGGGAAGCGAATGTCCAAACCCGACCCCATCCACGGCGAGTTCCTGCCCGGAACCCTCTCCATGCTCATCCTCCGCACGCTCGCCCGCGGACCGCTCCACGGCTACGCCATCGCCAAGCGCATCAAGGATGCCTCCTCCGAGGTCCTCGCCATTGAAGAAGGCTCCCTCTACCCGGCCCTGAACCGCCTGCTCGTCAAAGGCTGGCTCACCGCCGAGTGGGGCCTCTCCGACAACAACCGCAAGGCCCGGTTCTATCGCCTCACCGAGGAAGGCCGCCGCCAGATGGAACAGGAAACCCACGACTTCGACCGTATGGTTGATGCCATCCGCCTCGTGCTCAAGACCGTTTAGAGGAGCCGACCCATGAGCTGGACCAACGAGCTATCCAACCGCCTGCGCTACCTGCTGCGCCGAAACCGCTTCGATGCCGAACTTGAGGACGAGATCCTCTTCCACCTGGAAGCCAGGGCCGACGAACTCGAAGCCGAAGGCATGACCCGCAAGAACGCCCTGCTGCAGGCCCGCCGCGAGTTCGGTTCGCAGGCCCGCATTCAGGAAGACTCGCGCTCCTTCTGGCACTTCCAATGGCTGGAAGACCTCCTGTCGGATCTTCGCTACGGGACCCGCGCCCTCGTCCGCAACAAGACCTTTGCCCTGGCCGCCATCTTCTCCCTGGCCCTGGGCACCGGCGCCAACACCTCGGTCTTCAGCTTCACGATGGAGTTCCTCTTCAGCGATCCCTCGGTCACCGACGCCGACTCGCTGTTCGTGAGCCGCATCGCCGGCCGCAGCCACTCGCCCTATCGCGAATACAAGGTTGTTCGGGATGCCAATGTCTTTGCTGGTCTCGCCGGCCTGCGCGAATCCGAGGCAAACTGGCGCAATGGCGACGACACGCTCCGAATCCATGTCCTCCAGGTAACGGGCAACTACTATCAGGTCACCGGCACGCCGCTGCTGATGGGCCGCCCCATCCAGCCGGGCGACCGCGATACCGTGGTCATCAGCTACCCCTTCTGGCAGTCCCGTCTTAACGGCCGCGCTGACGTGCTCGGCCGCGCCCTCGTCCTCGACGGACGGCCCTTCACTATCACCGGCGTTCTGCCGCGCGTTCATCGCAGCCTCATCGGCTTCGGCTTCTCGCCCGATCTCAGCGTGCCCGTACTCAATGAGGAAACGGACGTGCAGTTCATCGGCCGGCTGATGCCCGGGGTCACGCGGGAACAGACGCTCGAGCGGCTGCGCCGCGCCTCCGAAGAGGTCGACCGCGTCTATCCCAGGAAGGATGCCGAGGCCCGCGCCCTCAACGTGCGGATGTACGGAGTCCATGGGCTCGATCGCCTGACCGGGGAGAGGGGCGGGCCCATCATCGCCTTCTTCGCCCTGCTCATGGTGGTCGTGGGGCTCGTGCTGCTGGTTGCCTGCGCCAACGTGGCCAGCCTGGCCCTGGCCCGTGCCGCCAGCCGCAGGCAGGAACTGTCGGTCCGGCTCGCCATCGGAGCCAGCCGTGGCCGGGTGATCCGGCAACTGCTCGCCGAAAGCCTGCTCCTGGCAGGGCTCGGCACGGCCGCCGGGGTCGGCATGAACCTGCTGCTCACCAATGCGGTGAGCGGCATGGCGTTGCCGCTGCCCTTTCCCATCCGCATCTACTTCACGCCGGACTGGCACCTGCTGGCTTATTCGGTGCTCGTCGCGGTCGGTTGCGCCCTCGTCTCCGGAGTGATGCCCGCCCTGGCTGCTACCAGATCCGATGTCCAATCCGGCCTGAAGCAGGATGCCCGCCAGGCCTCCGGTGGGTTCTGGAATCCGCGTAGTCTCCTCGTCGCCGGACAGCTCGCGCTCACCGTGGTCCTGCTGGCCACTGGGTTGCTTTTCCTCCGCAACCTGAACCAGGCCACCAGCATGAGCCCTGGCTTCGACGTTGGCTCCACCGTTTGGGCCAACATGAGGCTCGTGCCGGAACGCTATGCCCGCCCGGAGCTCCAGACCAATACGGTCCAACGCGCCCTCGACGAGTTGCGGGCTCTGCCCGGAGTGGAAGCCGCGTCCATCACGCAGGTCGTACCTCTCAACGACAGCTCGGATATGCGAGCGCCCATCATCACCGACATCAGTAGCACCGAGCCTGTTCTGCGCATGAACATGAACCGTGTGACGCCCGACTATTTCCGCACCATGGGCATCCGGTTGCTCGACGGCCGCGACTTCACTGCCGCCGACCGCCTGGGCGCCAACAAGGTCGTGGTGATCAACGAAGTGCTGGCCCGCAGCCTCTTCGGGAGCGCCCGCGCCGTGGGCCACACTCTCGGTTGGCGTGAACCAGGCGGCCACACCGTCAATCGCTTTCAGATTGTGGGGGTCGTCGCCTTGAGCAAGTACCGCAGCCTCGGAGAGGAAGACACCAACGCGCTCTACATGTCCTATTTCCAGACCGACGATCCGGGCTCGAGCGTGGCCTTCCTCCTTCGCTCTTCGCGCCGTCCGGAAGGCTTGCTCCGGCAGATCGACCGTACGCTCGGCAGCATCGACTCTTCCGCGGCCATCGAGGTGAAACCGATGACCGACGCCCTGGGTCTGGCTTTCCTCCCCAGTCGGGCCGGGGCCGCACTGTTAGGCACCATGGGCGCCCTGGGCCTGCTGCTGGCCTCGTTGGGTCTTTATGGAGTGTTGGTCTATTCCGTCAATCGCCGGGTCCGCGAGATCGGCATCCGTATGGCGCTGGGCGCCAGCCCGAAACAGGTCTTGCGGCTGGTCTTCGGTCAGAGCCTTCTGCTGGTGGCCGTGGGCTGTTCCGTGGGTTTAGGACTGGCCCTGCTCGCAACGCAGCCGCTGACGATGTTCCTGGTCCCCGGAGTCCACCCGACCGATGTTTCGACCTACCTCACAGTGGTTGGCATCCTCCTTGGCGTAGCCCTGCTGGCCACAGCCGGCCCCGCTGTAAGGGCAGTAAAGGTGGAACCCACGACCGCCCTGCGCTACGAATGACCGGCGCATAGCGCAGTGGCCGATCAAAGACGCCCCATGGGGACGTTCATTCCTCCGTCCCTCTGCGGACGGAGGTGAACGTCCCCCTCCGGAAAGGCCCCAGCCCTTGTCTGACGGACCTTTTCCCGGCTATCCTGAGGTTTCGTCACGCCACTACAGCTCGACCCATTCTTAGCGCCTCGGCCCCTTCCCTGTCCGTTCCACCGCAACCCCCGAAAGGTCCCCTTCTGACTGATCCGGCAACACTGGAGAAGTGGCTCCGCCGCGGCCATGGCCGCGCGGCCGTCCTCTTGCAACACGAGAATCCCCGCGCGTTCCGGGACCCTCTTCTCTACGCCTGCACCCACTGCACGACTTTCGACCCGCAATGCGAGGATGCCCGCGCGCCGTATCTGTGGGCCCTGATCGATCTGACGGGCGAGCCCATGTTCTACCGCGACGGCCTGCTGGCTGCCTTGGACACCGTCGACAACGAACTCTACTGGGGTCAGATCTTCGATCTAAGCGCCACGTTTGTGGAACAGGGAGACACCGCGCTGAAGCCGGCCATGTATCGGTGCTTCGAGCGCTGGGGCTACGCGGAAACCGGACTCAGCTGCGCCGAGGTCCTGGTTCGGCTCGATGGCCTGGACGCGCTCCGCGCGGTGATGAAGACCTTCGAAGCGGAACCAGCCGAGGACCGGCCCTGGCAGTTCGGACATCTCCTGGAAATCCTCCGGAAACGCGATGGCCATTACGCCCTGCCGCCGGAACTCGACCGGTTCACCAACGAATGGCGCGCCCACGAGGCCCAACTGGAAGTCGAACGGGACAGGCCCGACCCACCCCGGGAGACCTGGCAGGCCATCCGCCAGACCCTTTCCGATCGCCAGTTTGGCCGCAAGGTTGCCTGGATCAGGTCTGCTTCCAGCGAAGAAGTCCGCCACGCCGCCGACGCGCTGACGGAGGAGTCCGGCCATTCACAGCTCCTAAACCTTCTGCGGTTGTTTGAATGGCGTGACTTCCCCGGGTCTCCGGCGCCCCTGCTCGCACTCGCAGGCGCCTCGGACACCACGATCGCACGCCGCGCCCTGACGGCTCTGGCCCGATTGAAAGGGCCTGAAATCAGAGCCGCTGCCATGAAGGCAATCGCCCAGCCTGCCCTGCGTCGCGGAGCCATCGAGTGCCTGGCAGCCAACCCGGAGACTGGCGATTATCGGCTGCTGGAGAGCCTCCTGCGGCAAGACCTGAACGACGAAGAACTCCATGCGGTGTCTATCGGCGCCAGGCACTACATCGAGGCGAACCCTGCCCCCGAAGCGGAGCGCACTCTACTGCTCCTCTACGAGAACACACCGTGCTCAATGTGCCGCTACACCCCGGTGAAGAAGCTGCTGGAACTTGGCCGGTTGCCCTCCTCGATCCGCGAAGAGTGCTGCTACGATGCCGATGAAGACACTCGCACTCTCGTCAAGGGTCCTTCAACGGATGCCGGGGATTGAGCGCACCGCCGCCGCCATGGGGACGTTCATTCCTCCGTCCCTCTGTGGACGGAGGTGAACGTCCCCCTCCGCACTGCTGCTGCCAGCGGCTTGGCGAAGTCGCCGCGCCGGGCCACACGCACCTTGTTCAGGCCCATCCAGCGGGCTAGCGCGGTGAGTTCCCTGGCCAGCGCCTCGGCTACTTCGCCTGCCTCGACGCCCGGCTCCAGATACGAGCCCAGCACGGCGAGCCTTCCGTCGAGCCGTTCGGCCTTCAGGTCGACCCGCGCCACCAGCCGGTCGCCCAGCAGGAA
This sequence comes from Acidobacteriota bacterium, assembly GCA_017307505.1. Lineage (GTDB taxonomy): Bacteria > Acidobacteriota > Terriglobia > Bryobacterales > Bryobacteraceae > Paludibaculum. The sequence continues at coordinate 15,981 of JAFKEE010000053.1, forward strand.
CGGCAGCACATAGCTGCCCCAGCGCCGCTTCTCCTGGGGTACGAAGATCTCGAAACGGTATTCGAAACCGAAGAGCCGCTCCGTCCGCTGCCTCGTCCAGATCACCGGATCGAAGGGGCAGAGCAGGGCACTCGCCCGGACCTCCCTGGGGATCCGCGAGCCAGGATAGAAGTACGCCGCATCGCGCCAGCCTTCCACCCGGACCTGCTCGAGCAGTCCGGCCTCGACCAGTTCCAGCAGCCTCGGCTTCGCCTCAGTCACCGGCATGCGGAAGTAGTCGGCCAGATCCCCCGCGGCCGCGACGCCATGGGCCTTTGCCGCCATCAGAAGAAGCCGGCGCTGGGCTTCTTCCACCTCCACGCGGTGTTCGAGATGCTCACCGGGGATCACGCGCTCCGACAGGTCGTAGACCCTGGTGAAGTTCGGCAGCCGGTTGGCGATCGAGACATGCCCCCGGCCGAAGTGGGCTTCCAGCACAGCCCGGGGCACTGTGCCGAACCACGACTCCGCCAGCTTGCGAGACCGGTTCTGGGGATCCGGCAGATCCGCCGGAGTCAATGCTCCGCGCATCCTCAGATGCTCCAGCGCCGCCAGAGCATACTCCGGATGCTGGTCCAGAAACTCCTGAAACCCATACGGCCGCGCCCGGTGCTGCGCCCGCCGGTAGGCCAGCAGCGGCCACGATTCCATGGGGATCACCGACGCCTCGTGGGCCCAGTGTTCGGTAAACTCCCGCCGCTGGTAGACCAGTTCCTCAAAGTGGTCGCGCCGGTACGAGCCCAGCCGCGAGTAGAACACCAGGTAGTGCGCCGGCAGCAGGACGTTCACATAGTCGAGCTGCACCAGGCCCAGGCGCCGGATGACATTTCGGACATGGTCCAGGCCGGGTTCATCCGGCCGTGCCTCCGCGAAGCCTTGCGACGCCAATGCCAGGCGCCGCGCCTCGGCCAGCGAAAGGTCCGGAGCCATAGGCAACGCTACGCCGGACGCGGCTTCAAGCCAAGCCCGGGAGCGGTGGGCAATACGAGCTTGCCCTTCTCGACCTTCACCCCGTCATACGGGTCGTTCGAGATCAGCAGGAAACCGTCGAGATCCGCGTAATCCACCAGCGGCGAGAGTTGCGCCGCGGCTGTGATGGCGACCGAGGAACTCACCATGCAGCCCAGCATGACTTTCAGATTCAGCGATCGGGCCAACTGGATCATCCGCCAGCCTTCCAGCAGGCCGCCGCACTTGTCGATCTTGATGTTCACACCGTCAAAGTGAGGCGCCAGTTTCGGGATGTCTGAAGGGTGCAGGCACGCCTCGTCGGCGATGATCGGCATGTGGACCCGCTTGCGGATCCAGTTCATGTCTTCCAGGTTGGCTGCCGGCAAAGGTTGCTCGATGAACTCGACGCCCTGCTTCTCCAGCCAGTTGATCTTTTCGACTGCCTCTTCCTTGCTCTTGAAGCCTTCATTAGCGTCCACGCGCAAGGGCTTCTTTGTCACGGCCCGCACCGAGGCGATCATCTCCTCGTCGTTGGCCAGCCCGACCTTCACCTTGAGCACCGGGAACGCGTCCGCTTCCAGCACCTTCTGCCGGACGACCTCCGCCTTGTCGATGCCGATGGAAAACGTCGTCACCGGAGCATCGTTGCGGTCCAGGCCGAAGTGCCGCCACAGCGGGATGTTCAGCTTCTTGCCCACCCAGTCCAGCAGCGCGATGTCGAGCGCGGCCTTGCCCGCCCAGTTGCCCTCGATCTTCTGGAAGGCTCCTTGCATGAACTTGGCGAACGCCCACGGATCGGCGCTTTCGAGCCACGGCCGGATCGCTTCCAGCGCCGCCGTGCAGGTCTCGGCGCTCTCCTTGTAGCGGATGATCGGGGCGCCTTCGCCAATACCTGTAACGCCGCCATTGGTGAACTCGACGTAGAACGTGTCCCGGTAGTCGCTGGACGACATCACCGTCGTCCAGGTGTGCTTCAGCTTCAGCCGGCGCGTCTTCAGGACGAGGCCGTTCTTCTTGCTCGCCATCTTCGTGGGGACCGGAGCGGCCAGGGCCGCACTGGTGCCAAGGAACGTTCTGCGCTTCACTGCTTCCACCTCCTGCAGGCAACCAGCAGCTTGGTCCAGGGCTGGTCGTCCAACTTACTGATCTGGATCACCGGATGCGTGTTGGTGGTGGAGTGGATGAACTCGCCATTGCCCACATAGAAGCCGGTATGGTTGATCTTCTGCACCGACGGTCCGAAGTAGACGAGATCGCCGGGCCGCAGGTCCTTGCGATCGATCTCAGCGACCTTCTCCCACAGCGCCTGCGGTTTGGCATCGCGAGGCAGGTCCACGCCGCCGCGCCGCACCAACATCTGCACGAAGCCCGAACAGTCGTAGCCCGCCGAAGACCGTCCGCCCCATGTGTAGGGCCGGCCCAGGAACCGGTGGGCGAGTTCGATAATCTCCGGGACCTCCAGGATCTTGGGGGACTCGACCACATCTCCGCTCTGGATGGAGCCTGTGCGGCCATCGGGCAAGCGAACCTGCAGCCAGCGGTCGCCGCGCGCGGTCTGGTCGGCCACCACCTCCAGTCGGGTCTCGAAGGGCAGGCTGATGAGGGGCCGGTGCTTGGTCACCGAAGGTTCCCGGTAGACATGGGCTAGCAGCGCCTGGACCGTGACCGTGCGGCCGCTCGGATAAGTTTCGCCGTCCTTCAGCATTCGAACGCTGGCGCGCTCGATCCAGCCGGGATAGTCGTCGCCCGGTGTGGCGATGTTCAGCCAGCCCTCCTGTTCGGCCGTGACCTTCACCGTCATGCCGTAGAGCGCCTGCGACACCACATCGGCATCCAGCGACGGCTTGGAGTACAAATCAAGGACCGGCTGGAGAATCACCGCCCGTGTTTCCGCCATGAGACAACCTGCAGTCAATAGGAGGGATAGAAGCGTTCGAACCACCTGATCAGTATACTCCTACGAAGGCATACACCATTCGTTGGTGGTGCTTTCAAGTGATACAAATACAATACTTTAATGGATTGGAGAAGTTGCGTGTCATGCATCTGAGGTGTATGATGGAGCCATGATTATTTCCATGCGCAAGAACGCCTCCCGGGCGGAGATCGACTCGGTCATCCAGCGCATCGAGGACTTCGGGTACAAGATCCACACGATCGAGGGTGAAGAGCGTGTCGTGATCGGTGCCATCGGGGTAGGCGACACCAGTGCCTGTCTGGAGGCACTGGAAGCGATGAATTGTGTCGAGAAGGCAGTGCGCATCTCGGCGCCGTACAAGTTCGTTTCGAGGGAGTTCAAGCCCGGCCGGACCACCATAACCGTGGGCGGCAACGTCCATGTGGGCAACTCCGAGTTTGTAGTGATGGCGGGTCCGTGTTCCGTGGAGAGCGAGAAGCAGATCCTCGAGTCGGCGGAACTGGCTGCCAAAGGTGGGGCGAAGATCCTGCGCGGCGGCGCGTTTAAGCCGCGTACGTCTCCTTACGACTTCCAGGGTATGGAAGAAGAAGGCCTCAAGCTGCTGGCCAAGGCGCGCGAACACACGGGCCTGGCGATCGTCACGGAAGTGATGTCGGACAACGATGTTCCACTGGTGGCCTCCTACGCCGACGTGATGCAGGTGGGCGCCCGGAACATGCAGAACTTCGCGCTGCTCAAGGCTCTGGGCAAGTGTGGCAAGCCCGTGCTGCTGAAGCGGGGCCTGAGCTCCACGATCAAGGAACTCCTGATGTCGGCGGAGTACATCGTGGCCCACGGCAACAACGACGTCATGCTGTGCGAACGCGGCATCCGCACCTTCGAGACCGCGACCCGCAACACCTGCGACATTGTTGCCTGTGCCGTGCTGAGGGAACTGACGCACCTGCCGGTGATTCTGGATCCGAGCCATGCGACCGGTAAGCGCAGCCTGGTTCCGGCCTTATCTCGCGCGGGCGTGGCGATCGGCGCCGACGGCCTGATCGTCGAGATCCACCCGAATCCGCAGAAGGCGATCAGCGATGGCGCTCAATCGCTGGAACCGGCACAGTGGCTGGACATGATGAAGAGCCTGCAGCCCTACATCGAGTTGTGGAAGGCTGAACGGATGGCGCCGGTGGCAGTCTAGCCGTACGGCAGTGTAACCTGCAAAGAGTGCTGAAACTCACACCTGGGCGCTGGGCCTCGCTCGGCGCCCTTCTTGCGATTGCCTGTCTCGCCGGCTGGTGGATGCTGTTGCGGCCGGCCACCGCAGCGGACCTCATTGGCCTGTTTCCGGACGGAGAGGCCCCCACTCTTTATGTGGATGTAGCGGCGCTCCGCGCCACGGGTCTGCTCGAAATGCTGGCCGGCAAGGCAGGAGCGGAAGAGCCGGAGTACCGCAAGTTCGTCGAGGCCAGCGGCTTCGACTACCGGCGTGACCTGGATGCGGTCGCCATGCGGGTGCGCAGCACGGACACGCTGCTTGTGTTGAAGGGCCGGTTTGACACTGCCCGGCTGGCCGCCTATGCGAAGGCCAACGGCGGACGCTGCACGCCGGATGTCTGCACGGTGCAGGGCTCCACGCCGGAGCGGCAGATCTCCTGGACCCCGATGAAACGGCAGTTGCTGGCGCTGGCCGTGGCCGCGGATCCCCTGGCCGTCGCCCTGATCAACCCCTCGCCGAGAAGGGTGCAGAGGCCGCTGCCGTCGTCGCCCGTCTGGCTGGAGGTGCCTGGATCCCAATTGCATGGCGGGCCGGGGCTGCCTCCCGGGCTCAGCGCCCTGCTGTCGAGTCTCGATGGCGCCGACCGGGCGTTGCTGACGGCCGGCCTGGATGGGACCGGTTTCGCCCTTGAACTGAGCGCCACCTGCCCGGAACCGGCCAAGGCGAAAGATATTGCGGGACGGCTCACCCAGATGACGGAGATGTTCCGGAAGCTGCTGGCGCGGGAGAATCAGAAGCCGGATCCGGCCGAATTGAGCGGCCTGCTGGCGAACGGGGTGTTCTCGGCGGAGGGTGTGACGGTCAAAGGCAAGTGGCCGTTATCGAAGCTGCTGCTGAGTTCGATGCTGGGCAAGTAGCCGGCTACTGCTCCACCAGTTTCTGAACGGAGCCTTCCAATTTCTCCGCTGCCCGGAAGCCTTTGAATTTCAGGCGGGCAAAGCCTTCGCGATCAATCAGATAGGTGTATGGACGATCGGCCGGAAGGACCTCGGCCTGGGCACGGTCGATATGGCCCGCCAGGACGCTCATGCCCTGCAGGGAGGCAAAGCTGCGGATGCCGGCGGCGTCGGCCGGCGTGACGGCAATGCTCATCATGCCGTCGCGTCCGAAACGGGTGGCCAACTCATTGAGAACGCCGATCTGGGATAGGCACTCGGTGCAGTCGGGCGTCCAGACGGTGACGGCAAGCACACGCCCCCGGAACTGGGAAAGAGAACGGGTCACCGGCTCGCCCGGCACCTGAAAGCTGATCTCAATCGCCTCCTTTGAATTCATGAACATGAGGCTTTGCGGGTTCATCAGCGCCCAGATGAGCCCCAGGACCACGACAGCAGGGATGATAATGGCGGCCGCCCAGAATCTGGGGGAGATAGGTTGCGGTTCGATCTGATTCACCAGGGCGTCCTTTACTGCAGTCGCGCCTTGAGCCGTTCCTGATCCACCAGTTCGTCGAACACAGCCAGGACCTGCCGCCGGAAGTGATAGACCCGCTTGATGTTTTCGCGGAATTCGCCATCGTAGTGGGGGTGCGACAGCCACTTCTCAAAGGTGGATTTCGGGATCTCGATGTCGCGGCGCAATTGTTCGGGTGAATGACCCCGCAGGAAGAGCCCGTAGAACATCGCGGCTTCGCGCTGGACGGCGAGCGGATCGAGGTCCTCGTACCACTGGAGCACCGGAGGTTGGAGCGGCGCACTTTCCACGGCTGGTTTCATCCCTCTCAAAGAAAACCCGAGTATAAACGGGGTGCGCCTCTGTGGGCAAGAGCGCCGTAAAGCTGGTTCGGACTCTAATTGGATGCAAAGATTCCGCCGATAGTTTCCTGGGATCCTATATGCGAGTTTCCACGATCGTCATTGGCACCAGCAGCATGCTGGCTTTACTGGTCTGCTGCGTCCCGGTGAAGGCAACGGATGTGCCCAAGATTCCGGCGGCGGAATCGAAGGCGCCTGCCCCTGCCGCAAAACCGGCGGCTGCTGCGGCAGCGAAGCCCGCCGGCCCGATGGTGAAGGCGCAGGCTACCGCGCCGGTCACCTCGGCGGCCAAGCTGGCTGACCTGAACATGTGGCTGTACGTGCATCCCTCGACCAACATGCTCGCGGGGATCGACTGGCAGAAGGCTAAGAACTCGCCCACCGGCCGGATGTTCGCGCGCCAGTTCGCCGCACAAGCCGGCAAACTGCAGGGCGCCGGACCGGCGATGGCCTTGCTGGACAACGTGGATCGCATCCTGATCTCGACAAATGGCCAGGTCGCTTCGGAGTCCGGGCAGCCGCCGATTGTCGTGGCGCTGGAAGGCCGCATCGACCGCGCACAGATGAAGAAGCTGATGCCTCCCGGCACGGCGCTGGAGCGCTTCAAGGGCGCCGACCTGCTGGTGCCTCCGGCTACCAAGGAACCGGAGATGCTGGCGGCGATTGTGAACGATCGACTGGTGCTGATTGGCGACAGGGACTCCCTGGGCCGAGTGTTGGAAGCCGGTTCCGGGACCCGGAACGTGGAACTTCTGGAGCGGGCTACGGCGCTGTCGGCACAGTGTGAAATCTGGCTGGTGTCGGCGGTCTCCCCGTCGGTGGCCGCCGGCGGATCGATGCCTAACATGAAGCAACTGGACGACATCGAGTCACTGGACTTCGGCATCGCGCTGCAAAAGGGGCTGGGGATCCGGGCGAATCTGGTCACGAAGGACGAAGAATCGGCCAAGGGCCTGGCGACGATGACGCAGTTGATCGCCTCCATGGCCAGCCAGCAGTCGAAAGATTCGCCGGAACTGGCCAAAGTGGCGCGCAGCCTCATGGTGAAGTCTGAGGGGATGAAGGTTCAGATTCAACTGGATGTCCCGCTGGCCCAACTGGAACGCGGCGTTGTGCAGATGCGCGCGTCGGCGGCGACGGCCGGCAAACGGACTCTGGAATCGTTCCTGGGCATGCAGCCCAGCGGACAGATGCCGCCCGGGCTGCGTCCGGCGGTGAAGGGCTTCCCGGAGAGCGCGGCCGCGGCACCGGTGACGGTGGCAGCTCCCGTGGTTCCAGCGGTTCCGCAGAAGCGGACCATCCGGATCAGCGGCATGGACGACGGGCCGAAAGAGATCACCTACACGTCGGGCGGGACCCGGTAAGAGAGAAGAACGGCGAGCCGGCCGCAGGTGTTGCACAATCGCCTCTTCTACTCCCTGACCGTTAAAAATTGCTAACATGCGGGCATGGTCAGAGGCGGATTTACATCGATCTTAGCGGGGTTGGTCCTGCTGTCATGCAACGCGGCGATTTCACCGGTGTGGGCCCAGGAGGCGGGGTCTGAGCCGGTATTCAAAGTCTCAGTCGTCTCCAAGAACACGAAAGCGATCAATTACAAGGTTCTGGGCGGGGCGACGCGAGTAGACCTGATCGGCACCGCGATCATGCCGGGGGCAGCCGGAAAGGCCAAGGTCGAGAGCAAGCAGAGCCGGATCGACATCGATGCGAACGTCGAGAATCTGGACGCTCCTTCGAAGTTCGGCGCCGAGTACCTGACCTATGTGCTGTGGTCCATCTCCCCGGAAGGCCGGGCCACGAACCTGGGCGAAGTCCTGCTCGACAAGGGTAAGGGTAAGCTCTCTGTTTCCACTGACCTGCAGGTATTTGCGCTGATTGTGACGGCGGAGCCGTACTTTGCGGTGCGCCAGCCCAGCGACCTGATCGTGCTCGAGAACGAGCTGCGAAAGGACACCAAGGGGCAGGTCTTCATTGTCGACACCAAGTACGAACTGCTGCAGAAGGGCCAGTATTCGCGGCTGCCGAACCCGCTGTCTCTGACGGTGGATACGAAGACATTCCCCCTGGAACTGTACGAGGCCCGTAACGCCCTGTTTATCGCCCAGGAGTTTGGGGCGGACAAGTATGCCGCGGACATCTACTCCAAAGCGAAAGGCGCTCTGCAGATGGCGGACAATGCGGTGCAACGGAAGCTGACGAGGGCCGACATCGCAACTTCGGCCCGGCAGGCCGTGCAGTTCGCGGAAGATGCCAGGGAACTGGCGATCCGGCGCCAGCAGGAAGAGGCTTTGTCGAACGAGCGGGCCGCCGCGGCGAAGCGGGAATCAGAAGCCAAGGCGCGCGCGGACGAGCAGGAACGCCAGCGGCGGCAGGCCGAAGCAGACCGCCAGGCGGAAGAGGCGCGCCGGGCGCTGGCCGACAAGCAGCGGATGGAGGCCGAACTGGCGGCTACGAAGGAAGCGGCGCGGCGGGCCGAGGCGGAGGCTGCCCGGCTGGCAGCCGAAGCAGCCCAGCGTCAGGCCGATGAAAACCGCGCGAAGGCGGAACAGGCTACGGCCGCGGCCGAGGCTGCAAAGGCCCAGGCCCTGGCTGAGCAGGAAAAGGCGCAAAAGCTGGCCGAGGCGGCTGAGCGCGAGAAGGCTGAACTGCGCGCGAAGCTGTTGCAGCAGTTCAACCAGATCCTGGAGACGAAGGACTCCGAACGCGGGCTGGTGGTGAACCTGGGCGATGTGCTCTTCGATACGGGCAAATACACGATCCGGCCGCTGGCTCGTGAGAAGCTGGCCCGGCTGTCGGGCATTGTTCTGGCATACCCGGGCCTGAAGCTCGAGGCCGAGGGCCACACGGACAACATTGGCGGTGAGCAGTTCAACCAGAAGCTCTCCGAGCAGCGGGCGCAGACGGTAAGGGATTATCTGGTTTCGCAGGGGATTCCGGAGGCGAACGTCACGTCGACCGGCAAGGGATTCAGCATGCCGGTGGCTCCGAACGACACGGCGGCCGGCCGGCAGAAGAACCGCCGCGTGGAGATCATTGTTTCGGGCGAAGTGATTGGAACGAAGATCGGCAGCAGGTAAGCTGGGTTCTTGCCGACCTATCGTGAAGAGTTAGTCGAATACATCCGGCGGGCAGCCCGCCCGGAAGACAAATACGGCCATCAACCGCGGCTCTACAGCCTCGCCTGCGAGGTGGGCCGCGGTTTGGCTTTTGATGACGATGTTGTGTTCGCGGCGGCGTGGCTGCACGATCTTGGGGTGTTTGTCGGACACCGGCCCGAGGACCCAGCCCTGCTGGCGCAGTGGGATCATGTCGCCTATACGGTGGAACGCGTGCCCGGCATCCTCTCCTCGGCCGGCTTCGATGCGACGAAGATCCCGGCGGTCCTTGAGGTCATCCGGACGCATCAGCCGTTTGACGAGCCGGTGACGCTGGAAGCTGTGATTGTCCGGGACGCCGATATTCTCGAGCAGTTGGGTTCGATTGGAATCCTGCGCGCCGTGGCCAAGGTGGGGCGCGACACCCGCTATCCCACGTTTACGAGTGTGCGGGCCGTGCTCGAGAAAGCGGTCACGACGCTGCCTTCGAAGCTCCGCCTGGATTCGTCGAAGCGGCTGGCCGAGGGCAAGGTCCGGACGGTTGAGGTGTTTCTGCAGTCCCTGGCCGTTGAGGACCAGGGCGCGTTGTACTAACCGCGCCCCGATCCGGACGGGCCTTCAGCGCACACCGGCCGTGGAGACCGGGGCGGCGGCAGGCGCCGTCTTTTCAGCGATCACCGTGGGCGGGGTGATCAAACCATAGTCCAGAATGTCGTAGGCTTTGCCGGCGGGCTGGTACTCCGGGAACTCGGCCCAGGCGGCCGGCCAGGCGCGCATGCGTGGCTTCGTGGGATTGTGGAACGGCCCGAACGTGTTGCGCGGTGTGGAGACGACCTTTATTCCCAGTGTGTGTTTACCGGGCGTCGCCGGAATCGAGGCAGCGTACGGCGGCCAGCCCAGGACCGCGGCCGGTTTGCCGTCCAGCAGGACCTCCGCCATCGATCCCTTCCAATCGTTCAGCTGGATGTGCAGGGCGTTGCTGCCTGCCGGCACTTCCACGCCGGCGTCGTAGACGACGGAGCCCGAGTAGAACGGGTAGCCCTGCGCAGCCCAGGGTCCCAGTTCCAGCGCTTTCGCCGGTGCGAGCTGGAAGCCCTGTTTTGCGGGGATGGCCGCGAACTGGCCGGTGATGTAGATGTTCTCCAGTTCCATGTGCACGTCGAAGGGCTGGGCCGTGATCTGGACAAAGTTGACCCCTGGCTGAACCAGCGAGGCGATGGGCGCGGCCATCAGGTGCGGATCGAGCCAGCGCTGGGCGGTCTTGAAGTCCACCGGTCTTCCATTCAGGGTGATGCGGTAGAGTTCCGGCGTTTCGACCGCCAGGCGCAGGGAGGCGGTGTCGACTTCCAGGCCGACCTCGAAGCGGAAGGTGGCCCGGAAGCCGGATTTCGCGTCGAAGTGGTTGCGGTCGAGCACGGACCTTTTGAATTGGACGGCGTTGTCCCAGGCCGGGCGCTCGAAGCCGTGGCGCTGCCAGATGAGCCAGTTGGCGCGCCACGTGTTGATGTTCTCCCAGGACTCGGCGCCGACGGTGAGGTCGCAGTAGTCGAGCGCCAGGACGTTGGCGGAGTCGGGCTTGGCCTGCCACTTGGGTTCAGGGATGGGCGTTCGGGTGGCAGCCACCGCCGGAACTGGGTTGGCGGCGGCGGCGCGGGCGATGAGCAGCAGGGAAGCCGCAGGAGCGAGTTCAACCGGGAAGGTAGCCTTGCCGGCGGCGGGTGTCCACTGGGCAGGCACGGTGCTGCCAGTTGCCGTGTCCCAGGCCTCCAACGAGGCGGCATCGACAGTGGCCGAGGTCTTCACCGTGGCCAGGCCGCTGTTGGTGAGGAAGAGGACCCGGTCGCCGTTGGGAAGGAAGCGCTCAGAGAAACCGATGGAGGCGGGGACGGCGCTGGAGAAGGTGATGCGCGGCGCCAGTCGGCGCTGGAGTTCAGAGAGTAGCGCGGCGTTGGAGTCCACATCGTGCCACTGGGCTCGGTAACGGGTCTTGAGCGCCTGGGGCGCCTCGCTGGGGCGGCCGTCGACATAGGCCGGTGCTGGCGAAAGAGAGAGGATCTCCCCGCCGGCTGCGAGCCACTGCTCCAGGACGGGCAGAGTCTGCTTGCGGAGGTTGGTGAGATCGGGCGGCAGGATGAGCAGGTCGTAGGAGGCCTGGCCGACGGTGAGCTTCCGGTTGGCGACCTTGCCGAACCATTCGAGCATGTACTCGTCGCCGAGGTCGTAGTCCACCTGGTGTCCGGCCAGGAACTGGTTGAGGGCCGCGTTGTTTCTGCGCATGCGGTCGAGTTCCGGAGTCGCGGCCGCGCGGCGGGCGTAGAGAAAGCCGCTGGTGGTCTGCTGCAGCACGAGGGCGCGGTTGTGCGGGGTGGTGAGGCTGTTCAGATAAGAGACGCGGGCCAGGTGGTCATTGTGCGTGCGGTAGTAGGGGAACCAGGCGGAGACGTCGCTGAAGCTTTGCGGGTGGTCGCGTTTGCGGGCTCCGCGGACGGTGGTGAAGCTGAGGTGCTGGTCCATGAAGTTGATGCCGTGGACCATGAGCCAGTCGCCGAAGCGTTTGTAGTGTTCGAAGGTGCTGTCCCAGCCGGCGACGCCGTAGGCTTCGCAGAAGGCGCGGCGGCCGAGCTGGTGTGACACGCTGGCCACCTGTTTGATGGTGAACAGCATGTGGGGATCCTCGCCGGTGAGGCGCAGATTGGTGCCTTCCAGCATGTCGATGCCGGGCACGTGTTCAAAGGCGTAGAGCGAGGCGTCAGCGGGCGTGATCCAGGGCGCGGGCCACTCGTGCTCCATCCAATGTCCGGTGAACTGCAGGCCGTTGCGGTCGCACCAGTCGAACATGGGCGCCATGAAGTTCTCTTTCCAGAGGTCGTGCAGGGTCTGCCAGTAGTCGAAGCGGACCTTTCGGAATTCGCCGGTGTCCCAGTAGAGGGACGCGATGTGATCGGCGAGGTCATAGCCGTTGCGGAGGCGGAACTGGGAGAGCGTCTGGAAGCTGAGGGGCAGGGCATTCCTGGCGTTGTCGTAGGCGCCACCGGTGGCCAGCAGCGGTTCGTCGGTGAAGGCCCATTTCACGCTTTTGCCGAAGTCGGTGCCGATTTCGCGTTTGTAGGCTTCGTAGGTGGTCTTGAGGAAGAGCGGCGTGGTGCGCGGGTTGGTGAGATCGACGTAAGGGAATTCGCCGGTCCAGGGGTTGCCGGAGGCGCGGCGCAGACGGAAGGCGACGACGGACTCACCCTGTTCGACATCCTGCTTCGAGAAGACACGGCGGGCTGAAGTGACGGCTCCGGCGGAATCTTTCTTCACGGCAAAGAAGGCGACGACGAGCGGATTGGAGGAGACGGCCGAGGCGGGTTGGTCGACTTCGGCGACGACGAATTGGGAGGCGGTGTCGGGCGCCTCGGCGGGTACGTGGCCGCCGGCGAAGCCTGACGGGTAAGAGTTCTCGTCATAAATGTTGACGAGGAGGCCGAGGCGTTTGCCCTCTTCCAGGGCGACGCGCCAGAGGCGGAACCAGTCGGTGCCAAGGTATTCGGTAATGAGGCCGGGCCGCGGGTGGATGAAAACACCCCCGAAGCCCTGCTTCTTGTAGCCGGCCAGCATCTGGCGGATGCGGGGCTCGCTCATCTCGTCGTTCCAGACCCAGAGTGGCATGGGCCGGTAGTCGGCCGGCGGATCAGCGAAGTGCTGACGGAGCTCCTGCAGAGTCGCGGGTGGACGGGGCGGCAGCGCCTTGGGATGCAGGGAGGGTTGCTGGGCCTGAGCGAACGCGGCCAGGAGGGGGAGGACGGTGAGGAGATAGCGCATGACTGCCTCGGCGCTTCGATGCTATCAGGATTCAAGGTAGATTGAGTAGAGTATGCGGATCCTAATCTCCTTTGTATTGGCGGCCGGATTGTGGGCGCAAGGACAGCGGACGGCGTTCGAGCCCGGTGCGGTGTGGCCGGAGACGGAAGGTAAGCCCATTCAGGCCCACGGCGGCGGGATCCTGCTGCACCAGGGCGTCTACTACTGGTATGGCGAGGACAAGACGCTGGGGAACTTCAACCGCACGGGCGTGGCGGTGTACTCCTCCAAGGACCTGATGAACTGGAAGCGCGAGGGGCTGGCGCTGCCCAAGGATGGAGTGCCGGAACTGTTCCGCGAGTCCGGTGTGTGCGAGCGGCCGAAGGTCCTCTATAACAAGCGCACGAAGAAGTTCGTGATGTGGATGCATCTCGACGATAAGCCGTACGCGGTGGCCAGCGCCGGTGTCGCCGTTTCGGATACGCCGGTGGGCCCGTTCCACTTTGAGGGCTATTCGCGGCCGGTGAAGTTCGATTTCGGATATCCCGAGAAAGACCGGACGAACCAGAAGGAACTGGGCGGGACGTACCGGGACATGAACCTGTTCCTGGATGAGGACGGGCGCGCGTATGCGTTCTACTCCTCCGAAGACAACTGGACCATGTATGTGGTGCGGCTGAACGCCGAGTTCACGGGTCCGGAGCTGCCGGTGCTGCAGGGCAAGACGTGGCAGCGGATTCTGGTGAAGGATCAGCGGGAGGGGCCGGCTCCCTTTAAGTACAAGGGCAAGTACTACCTGTTCAGCTCGGCGTGTACAGGATGGAAACCGAACCGGGCGTCGTACGCGGTGGCGGAGAATATCCTGGGTCCGTGGACGGTGAAGGGGGATCCCAGCGTGGGGCCGGAGGCCGAGACGACATTCCGGTCGCAGAGCACCTACGTGCTGCCGGCTCCGGGCAAGCGCAAGGATGCCTTTATCTTTATGGCCGACAGGTGGAATCCGGAGAAGCTGCAGGACTCGCGGTATGTGTGGCTGCCGTTTGTGGTGCAGTCGGGGGACAAGATCGAGCTGAAGTGGGCGGACCGGTGGGATTGGTCGGTGTTTTCGAAATGAAGCGGAGCCGCGCTGCGGCGGCTCCGCGAGTCTGAGGGCTACTGTTTCTCGAGAATCAACTTGTTGTCCATCTCGCCCATGTCGCTGGAGAAGTGGCGATTGACGGTGAGGGTTTTGCCGTCTTCTGAGAGTTTCCAGCGATCGACCATGGTGAAATCATTGTCACCGAACTTGCCTTTGCTGGTGATGATCAGGACGTCGCCATCCCACTTGAGCACGCTCTTCACGGGATTGCCGCGCATGTCGTTGGTGTACTCTTTGCCGTCGGTGGTGTACTCGCGCTCGAACTCCATGTCACCCATGTCGCTGGACTGTTTCATGGCGATCTTGATCTTGGGTTCGTCGTGAGTGACGGCCTGGGTCATGCTGTTGGGGGCCGGAAACTGGCCGAAGTCGCTCTTGGAAGTATTCAGCTTCCAGGACCCGGTGAAATTAGGGGCGGCGGCGGCGAAGGCGGTGGTTATGAACGCCAGGACGATGCCGGTAAGCAGTGTACGTTTGCGCATGCAGGTTCCTCGTTGCGGACGCGGCTTTAGCCCGATGGACGGACCGGGCTGCCTGATAGCGTATTGGTATTGGGGCCGGGCGTCAAACTATCGAAGGGCGGCCGGAAGGCGTTCGATATCCGAGCCAAGCCCCAGGAACAGGCCGTTAGCGTGAATTGGCCGCGCGGACATTGAGGATGACACGCCGGTAGGAGGTCAGCCGGGGCGAACCTTCGTCGGTCACCGCGAGAATGATGTGGGCGACGCCCGTGCCGGAGCAGCGGCCCACGCCGGGCAGCCAAAGCGGGCGGCAGGCCGCCGTGGGGTTGACCACGGCCTTCGCGGTGTCCGCGCCGGTGAGCGTGACCGCGGCCAGATTCGAGCCCGCGCTGCCTGCCTCCCCATAGTGGAACCAGGTGAAGTGCAACTTCTGGCCGTCGGGGTCCGTGCTTTGCGAGGCATCCAGCGTCACAGGTTGGCCTACCACGGCGTCGATGACCAGGGGTGCTGTGCCGGCCTGTCCGTTCACCACCAGTTGGGGGTTGTGATTGGCGTGGGCGAAATCGGCAAAGGTCCAATCCATGCGGGCGGCGAAGTCGTTCTGGTAGGCGTCGCGCCAGCGCCAGACGGTGGCGTGGTCCGAGATGTATTCCTTGCCGTCGACACCGGTGACCGTGTCCTGGGAGGTCACCCGGGCGAAGAGGTCGCCGCCCTGGGTCCAGATCGCATGAGTCTCCCCATAGGGCTGCCGGAAGATGTAGCGGCCGCCCCAGCCGCCCCAGTCGGGCCGGCGGTAGGAGTTCAGTCCATTATCAAGGAGACTGAGGAACGAGGGGGTGTCGCCTTCCATAATGAAGGCGAACTTCGGGTAGAGTTTGCCCAGCGGGCCTTTGCTGCGAATGTTGGCGTCGAGCCACTCGTTGGTCACTACGGCTCCGTTGGCTCCGGCGCAATTGCGGTAGTAAACGTCGCCGCTGATGCCGGTCCAGGTGGCGTAGTAGTATTCGCCGCTGGTGGGCGTGGAAGGCAGGACGATATACGACAGAGCAGGGAATTCGCGACGGATCCAGGGGCCGGCGTCGTCCTGATCGGAGATGGAGTAGACGAGCAGCTTCTCCACGAACTTCTGCAGGGCCGCGCCATCTCGCGTTGAACGTACATGAATCAGTGCCTGGGCGAGAGTGTTGGCTCCGCCCCACACGCTGATCCAGAGCGGGCGAGGGTCGTTGCGGTCGGCTGCCCGAATGATTGCTTCCGCGCCGGCTGACATCTTCCCCGTCCCTGTTGCGGCCATGCCATAGCCGGTCTGGCCGGTGAAGATGAGGCGGTCGAGATCTTCCGCGGAAGGCCACCCGGCGGCGTGTTTCAGCAGGTTGGGGCGGACCTCGCCATAGGCCTTCACCAGCGTGTGCATGGTTTCGGGATGGACGACGGCCTTCTGCCAGGTGGAGGTCGTGGCGACGATGCCTTCCACCTCGAGCTGATTCGAATAGAGCAGGAACCGGATGAGCGACATCTGGTCGTCGGGTTCGTTGCCGATGTCGCTGAGGACGATGACGCGCGGGTGGCCGGTGAAGTTGTCCACCGGCGGTATGAGCTGGGGCTGGGCGGCCAGTGGGGCGAAGCCCGCCAGAGCGAGGGCGGCGAACAGGAACCGGGCGAAGGATTGCGTCCTGGGAAGGCAGCGATGATCCTTCGCTGTTCCTGTTCTTTGAGAGGCATTTCCATCCGGCTGCATAGAGTGACTGCTCCTGGGGTTCGCGAACCCAGGGCTTACTCTATGACATCCATGGAGACAATTCCAGTTGCCGCCCAGGACCGGCGGGTTAGCCTGCGATCTCTTCCGCCACCGGCAGGTCGGCCTCCGCCCGGTCCTCTCTTGGATAGGCCAGGATTGCCCCTCCCACGGCCAGCATGGCTCCGCCGAGGAAGATCGCCGCGTAGCCGGCACGCGTCGCGACGATGCCCATGATGGGTCCGGTGATTGCGTAAGAGATGTCCTGGAAGGCCGCGAAAGCGCCCAAGGCAGCGCCCCGGCTTTCTTCCCTGGCGATACGGACGACTTCGGTGCCCAGAGCCGGGAACATCAGCGAGCAACCCAGGCCCGTGATGGCTGCTCCGGCCAGGGCCATGAGTGGGCCCTGTGCTTTCCACAACAACAACTGCCCCAAGGTTTCCACGGTGAGCGAAACCCAGGCCACCCGGTAGCCGCCTACGCGATCGGGCAAGTGTCCGAACAGGAGCCGGACCAGCACGAAGGCGCCGCCAAAGGCGCTGAGCGCGAGTCCGGCGCCCCACCAGTTCCGCGACAGGAAGTAGAGCGAGATAAAAGCGCCGATGGAGCCGAATCCGGCGCCCTGCAGGGCCAGTACACCGCCTGGACGAAGGACACTGACCACCACCTGGCGAAACGGAACCGGTTGACGAACCGCTCGCGTGGGGGCGCGTTCCACGTTGCGGATGACAGCCATCGCGAGCAACGGCAGGAGAGTGACGGTGCAGGCGACGGCTCCAAATCCGTAGCGCGAATGAATGGCGAGGCCCAGGGGAGAGCCGACAGCCAGGGCTCCATAGACGGCCATGCCGGTGAAGGACATGACGCGCCCGGCCCGGTGTTGCCCGGCCAGACCGATGCCCCAGGTGAGCGTGCCGGTGATGAGAAGACTCTCGCCGGCGCCCAGAATCAGGCGGCCGGCCACGAGAACCAGAAGCCTCGTCCAGTTGGAGCCAGGCACCAGGACCGCGGCCAGGTAGCAGAGGCCGGCCAGGCTGGAAAGGGTGAGGCCGCGCATCACCGCGCCCCGTGCGCCATGCTGGTCGGACCTGGTCCCGGCGTATTTGCGGGTCAAGACGGTAGCGGCGAATTGAATCCCCACCACGGTGCCGACCGCGAAATCGCCGAAGGCCAGGGTGTCGTGCACGTACAGCGACAGGACCGGCAGCGGGATGCCGACTGTCAGATAACAGAGGAAAGCGGACAGGGCAAGCCGCGCCAGAAACGGCGGGAGAGCGCTGGATGTGTTTGATTTTGCGGATCTGATTTCGATGTCAGCGCCAGGGGTAGAATCACTCACTGCGGGCGCTGCCCCAGGTTTCTCGAAAAACGAATGCATCCCATAGGACATTGGATGCATCGGGGGCGCGGAACGTTGTCTCGAAGGTGCCCGCCCTCCATCCCGTGCCCGAAACCGGTTCCGAGTAGCCCATTGTGGCCATTCACTCCGCTCGCAGAGATCGGACAGGATCGATCCGGGAGGCCCGCCATGCCGGAATCGAGGTGGCCGCCGCCGCGACAGCAAGGATTAACAGCATAGCCGACGCGAAGGTGAGCAGATCCGTTGCTCCCACGCCATAGAGCAGGGCCTCCAGCAGGCGGGTGAGAGCAAAGGCGAGCACCGCTCCGGTGATGATTCCGGAAAGGGTGACGCGAAGGCCCTGCCGCAGGATCATGGTCACGATGCTTGCGCGCGTTGCGCCGATGGCCACGCGCAGCCCGATCTCGTAGGTCCGTTGACTCACCCAGTAAGACATGAGCCCGTAGATGCCTACGGCGGCGAGGACGATCGCCGCCCCGGCAAAGCTGAGGAACACCTGCATCAGGGCGCGGAAATCCGCGATCGAGCCGGAGACTGTCTCTTCCAGGGATTCGATCCGGCCCACGGGTACGTTGGGGTCCTGGGCCGCTGCCAACTCCGCGATTTCAGACCGAATGCGGCTGTCCCGAGAGTTGGCCCGGACCAACAGCGTCATGGCCGCCGGAATCTGCCCGTTTTCCCGCGCTGCCTGCGCGTAGGGCATATAGAGGGTTCCCGACACTCCGCTGGGCAGGCTTTGGCTCAGAGTGAAGTGATGGACGTCGCCGACAACTCCAATCACGGTGCTCCAGCGCGGGTTGCCTGTTTGCCTGAGGTGCTTGCCCACCGCATCCTCGTTCGGCCAGTACCGTTTGGCAGTCGAGGCTGAGATAACAAGCACCGGTTCCGATGCTGGCCCATCGGACCGGGTGGGCAGGCGGCCAGCCAGCAGGGGAATCTTCATCAACTTGAAATACTCAGGGCTCACGGCTCCAAACCAGAACATCGGCGCCGGGTGATCCGCCGTCTTTGGGTGTCCCTCGACGTCTACGGGGATTGCCGGCGACTGACCGTCCAGCGGCACTGAATTCGCGACGGCTGCGATCTCGACTCCGGCGATGCTGCCGGCTCTCTGGATGAGCCGGTCGTAGAGGGCGAGGCAGGCCGTTCTTTGCAGGCACGTGGACTGTTCCGGGCTGATCTGCACGGTGAGAATGCGCCTGGGGTCGAAGCCGGGATCGGTGGCCGACAGTTTCCAAAGGCTGCGCAGCATCAGACCGGCGCTCACGAGCAGTACCAGCGTGAGGGCGACTTCGCCGGCGATGATCAGGCCGCGGATGCGGGTCCAGGCTCCGGAGGTGGCCCGCGGCCCGCCGGTTTTGATGGTTTCCGTAATATCCACCTGCGCCGAACTCAGCGCCGGAGCCAGGCCGGAAGCCATACCTGAAAGCAACGCCAGTGCGGTTACGCCCAGCAGGACCTGCCAGTCGATCTCAGCCTGCAGGAGTCCCGGCAGGGTTGGCGGCAGTAGCGACTTGAAGATGCGGAGGGCGGCGGCGCCCAACAACAAGCCGATGCCTGCACCCGCCACCGCGAGTCCCGTGCTTTCGGTGAGCAACTGCCGGACCATCCGCTGACGGCTGGCGCCTAACGCGGCACGCAATGCCAGTTCCTTGCGGCGTGTTGTGGCTCTGGCGAGCAACAGGCTGGCCACGTTGGCGCAGGCGATGAGCAGCACCAGGCCGACGGAGGTCATCAGAATGAGCAGCTTTCCGCGTACGTCGCCGACGACGTCCCGCTGCAGCGGGATCACGGTCGAATCGGCGTTCCAGTCGCGAGCCATGGTGTAGGGGAACGTGGCTCGGAACTGCGGCACCAGGGCGCGCAGCTCCGCCGCGGCGTCCTGCGAAGTCATCGCCGGTTTGAGCCGCGCCAGCAACGGCATGAACTCGGTGCCCCAATACTCCAGGAAGTTGCCCGGATCGAGCCTCATGGGGATCCACACCTGGACCTTTGCCGAGGGGTAGTGGAACCGGGCGGGCATCACACCCACCACTTCGCGGTCGACTCCGTCGAGGCGGATGACCTGACCGATCACGGAGGGGTTCGCGCCGAAGCGATCGCGCCAAAGTTCATAGCTCAGAATTGCGACCCCATCGCGCCCGGGCCGGTCCTCGCCCTGCTGGAACCTTCTGCCTATGGCGACGGGGACGCCGAGAACCGGCAGCAGGTTGGTCGATATGCGGCTTCCCGTGATGCGGCTGGCCCGGCCCTGGCCTGTGAGGTTGAACTCCGCGGGCGTACTGACGGCGGCGATCTCCATGGTTTGAGAGCGGCCCTGCAGATATGGGACAGCGGCGCGCGGATAGATCCCGGTGATGCGGACCAGTTGTTCCGGCTGGGTATAGGGCAGTGGGCGGACCAGCAGTGAGTTGACGAGGCTGAACATGGCGGCGTTCCCGCCGATGCCCAGAGCGAGCGAGAGAACGGAGATCGCCGTAAACCCAGGTGTCCGGCTGTAGAGGCGTATGGCGTGCCGCAAGTCCTGGATGAGTTGTTCGAGGCTGAGAAAGCTCCACATATTGCGGCAATCCTCTCTGGCGGTAGTGATGTTGCCCAGTTGCCGGCGGCTGAGCTGCAGAGAATCGGAGAGAGCAAGACCACGCCGGAGGTTCTCGGCCCGCTTCTGCTCCAGGTGGAACTCCAGTTCTTCCGCCAGTTCCCGCTCGAGTTGTTCGCGCCGGAGCCGGAACCGGAGGCGGTTCCAGATGCGCACCAGCCGGGTTGGCAGAGCCGGCCTCATGCCATGTTCAGCACTTTCCTGATCGCTTCCACCATGCGGTCGAACTCTTCCCGTTCCGATGCCAATTGCTTCCGGCCGGCGGCGGTCAGGGAGTAGAAGCGGGCGCGGCGGTTGTTCTCCGAGGCGCCCCACTCCGCCTTTACCCATCCGTTCAGCAACAGGCGCTGCAAGGCGGGGTAGAGCGAGCTCTCGCCCACCTGCAGTACGTCGTCTGATACCTGCTTCAGCCGGGAAGCGATTCCATAGCCATGCATGGACCCGGGTACCAACGCCCGCAGAATCAGCAGGTCGAGTGTGCCCGGCAGTAGTTCCGATTGTTTTCTGGCGTCTCCCATCGTCTATCGATGGAGGATATGCCCGCCTGCCCAGGCTGTCAAGTAAACTTCCGGGCGGATGCCATTCGTTATTGAGCAGAGGCCGACGTGACGCTCGAGAGTTGGGTGAGCAGAGCCTGCGCCATCTGTTCCTGCTGCTGCGCGCGGGGAAGGGTGGCGGTGCCGTCGCCGAACTGGTGCCGGTAGTAGCCGAATTGCACATGATTGCCGCCTTCGATGGCCACCCATTTTGTATGGGCCGGCAGCAATTGAGCATTCAGGCGCATCTGTGTGTAGGGCGCAACGCCGTCGTTGGTTGCGTAGATCTTTGTAACCGGCACAGACAGATCCGCGAGGCTGAAGTCGCGGGGATGAGTAGTGCCGATTAACGCCAGTCCTGCCAGACCGGCCGTGCCGGCCTCGTGGGCGTAGCGGGCCGTCAGCATCGCTCCTCGGGAGTGTCCGCCCAGAATCCAGGAAATCCCCGGTTTTTCCGCGATCACTTTCCGGATGTTCGTGAACAGCTCCTGGATTTGTGCGTCCGTGCAGGCGCAGCGCATGGGGAAGTAGAGCAGGCGTGCCTCATAGCCGGCCGACGCCACTCTCTTCATCAAGGGCGCGTACGCCGTCGGTTCGACCATGCCACCAGGCAGGAAGATGATCCCTGCTGGTTTGGACACGGGCTTGGGCTGGAAACGGAGTCCCTCGGCGCCGGCGGCAAACGTCACCTGTTCGTCGCTCCGGGTTGCACTTTCGGGCACGTCAGTCGCCTGGAATCCGGCATACATCCAGGCGGTAATGGAGAGTCCGGCTGCAATCCACAATCGGCGCAGGATGGACCTGAGTTTCCGTTTCATTTCATTCGAATTTCGCCATTCCGGGACGCTGGATGGTATGATTTCGCGTTGCTTCTTGACTTTACCTAATCGTCGAGTATACTGCCTTTTTCTGTGCCTACGCCTAATGATCACAAAGAGGAGGCTCGTCTGCGCGCGGTGGTCGATACCGCAGTGGATGGAGTCATTCTGATCGGAGCCCGCGGTGACATCCTCATGTTCAATCCCGCCTGCGAGCGCCTGTTTGGCTATACCCGTGAGGAGGTGATCGGGCAGAACGTCAAAATCCTCATGCCTTCGCCATTTCACGAGGAGCATGATGCCTACCTGGACAATTACCATCGCACCGGTGAGAAGAAGATCATCGGTATCGGGCGCGAGGTGGTGGGCCGGCGGAAGGATGGCACCACGTTTCCCATGGACCTTTCCGTGGGCGAGGCCATCCAGGACGGATCCTCCATCTTTGTGGGCATTATCCACGACCTGACGGAGCGCGAAAGGAATGAGAGAAAGGTTGCGGAAGCGGCTGCGCGATTGCGTGCAGTAGTGGATACGGCGGTGGATGGCGTCATCCTCATCGGGGCGAAAGGCGACATCCAGATGTTTAATCCGGCCTGCGAGCGGCTATTCGGATACAGCCGGGAAGAGGTGTACGGCCAAAACGTGAAGCTGCTGATGCCGTCGCCGTTTCATGAAGAGCACGACGCGTACCTGTCGAATTACCTCCGCACCGGAGAGAAAAAAATCATCGGAATCGGCCGGGAAGTGGTGGGCCGCCGCAAGGATGGCAGCACCTTTGCGATGGATCTGTCGGTCGGCGAGGCGCAGCAGCACGGCGAGCCAATCTTCGTCGGCATCATTCACGATCTCACGGACCGCAAACGCACCGAGGAGCAACTCGTCCAGGCCCAGAAGATGGAGACGGTGGGCCAGCTGTCGGGCGGCATCGCGCACGACTTCAACAATCTGCTGACTGTCATCATCGGCAATGCTGAATTGCTGGCTGAAAAGCTGCGGGCCCGGCCCGACCTGCGTCAATTCTGCGAGACCGTCATCAACGCCGGCGAACGCGGCGCCGAATTGACGAGCCGCCTGCTTGCCTTCAGCCGCCGCCAGGCGCTGCAACCGGTGACCATCGAGTGCGGCAAGCTGTTGGAAGGAATGCGTGTCATCCTGCGGCGGACACTGCGGGAGGATATCGAGATCCGGACGAGCATCGACCAGCAGCTGGCCCACGCCTTCGCCGATCCGGCCCAACTGGAGTCCGCCATCCTGAATCTGGCCCTGAACGCGCAGGACGCCATGCCCGGTGGGGGGACTCTCACCATTTCCGCCACCAATGCCACGCTGGATCCGCGCTATCAGGACGACCATCCGGAGGTGGTGCCCGGGGGGTACGTGCTCATCCAGGTGACGGATGACGGGATGGGGATGACTCCAGAGGTCCGCGAACGTGTATTCGAGCCGTTCTTCACCACCAAGGAGGTGGGCAAGGGCAGCGGACTGGGGCTGAGCATGGTTTACGGTTTTATCAAACAATCGAACGGGCACGTTGCGATTTACAGTGAACCGATGCTCGGCACGAACGTGAAGCTCTATCTGCCCATTGCAAAAGTCGCGCTGCCTCACTCCGACGATGAGGCGTTGGAGCCCGAGGTCCCACGAGGGTCGGGCACCATCCTGGTTGTGGAAGATGATCCCTTTGTCCGCGGGTATGCCGTCGGCAGCCTGGAGAGTTTAGGCTTTCGGGTGGTAGTAGCGGGGGATGGCCGGGAAGCGCTGGCCAAGCTCGCGAGCCATGGTCCCGAGATCGATGTCCTGTTCTCGGATGTGGTGATGCCGGGAGGCATCAGCGGCTGGGAACTGGCGGAGAAGGCGCAGGAGATTAAACCATCGCTGCGCATCCTGCTCACCTCCGGGTATCCGCTGGAAACCGTGAACAACCGGGTTCCGCACACCGCCCGATGGGCGATTCTGAACAAGCCTTACCGCAAATCGGATCTCGGAACCCGCCTGAAGCAGGTTCTTGAATCGCCCTAGACCGCGGCCTTGGCTGCCGCCCCAACTGTCGCGGGCTGATAGCCGCCGGCGGTTTTGCGGAAGGCCACATTGAGCCGGTTCCAGCCATTGATCGCCACCACGGCCAGCGTCAGCTGGGCCAATTCTTTCTCAGAGAATTGCGCGCGCACCTTGTCGTAGACCTCGTCCGGCACAAAGCCCTCGGTCAGCAGGGTGATCGACTCGGTCCACTCCAGAGCCGCGCGTTCCCGGTCGGAGTAGACCGGCCACTCGCGCCAGGCGTTGAGCATGTAAAGGTCCTGCTCGCTGACGCCCATCGCCCGCAGGTCCTTCGAATGCATGTCGATACAAAATGCACAGCGATTGATCTGCGAGGCCCGGAGGTAAACCAGGTCCATTAGCTTTTTGTCGAGTTCGCTCTTCTCCAGGTATTCGTGGACTCCAAGCATTGCCTTGTATACTTCGGGCGCAGCCTTCACATAGTTCATTCGTTCTTTCATCGTCATCTCCTGTGCCGGCCGGCGGATTCGATCGTGCCCCAGCCGAATCCGCAAGCCTGTCTGAGTTCATCTTCCCGCCACCCGGTTGGAAGAGAAACGTCCACTTTGGATTCTTTCGACGGACCACTCCGGCCGCACGGGACGGCTGCAGGATTCAGGAAAACGGACCCAGGGCCACGAAGGCCAGGGCACTGAGGAACACGACCTGCAGCAAGGTCCGGGGACCTAGAGCCGTGGCCGGCTGGCCTCCGATGCTCAGATGATGGCGGGTTGCCCGGATGTTGGCCGGAAACATCGCCAGCAGGAGCACTGCCAGGCAGGCCGCCGCCAGTCGCGCGGTGAAGGGCAGCAGCAGACCGGCCGCTCCGAGGATTTCCAGCACGCCGGTTATCGTGACAATCCTGTCGGGCCGAGGGAAGGCTGATGGCACCATGCGGATCAGGTCGGGCCGTCTCCGCCCCCAGTGGGCGGATGCGGTGAGGAGGAACATCGCGGCAAGTCCTCCGCGCAGGGAGGAGTCCCAGCTTGCGAAAGCACTGAGTCCCGCCAGGCCCAGAGCCCGCAGGAGAAGTGTCACGACAGACAAAACGGCAAAGGGGATCATCGCGCCTCTCAAAGTTTCCAGTGTCAACATCAATATAAGGCTCAGATGTTGTCACTGTCAACATCAGTGTGCGATGCTGTTCGCATGGATGCCGAATCGAAGCCCTATCATCACGGCAATCTTCGAACGGCCCTCATTACGGCTTCGTTGGAACTGATCCGGGCTGGTGGCCCGGCGGGCCTGACGCTGCGCGAGGTAGCCCGCCGGGCGGGCGTCTCGCATACCGCACCGTACCGTCACTTCCGGGACAAAGACGATCTGCTGGCCGCCATCGCCGAAGACGGCTTTCTGCGCCTGGCCGCGGAGATCCGGAGGGCCTCGGCCCTGGGAGAGGATCCGCCGATGCGGCTGCGCCTGGCCGGCATCGCCTATGTCGCCTTCGGATTTGATCATCCGGCGGAGTTTGACGTCATGTTTTCCGTGGTGCCCGATCGGGCTTTGTATCCTGCGGCCAAAGCGGCGGCCGACGAAGCCTTTCGCTCTTTGCTTGCCCTGACCGAGGAGTTGAAAAGAGGCGGAGGATTGACCGGACATGCTCCAGACGTGGCGGCCCGCATTGCGTGGGCTCATGTCCATGGATTGGCCGTGCTTGCGATCCACCGGCAACTGGCCTTCCAGAACCGGCAGGATCTATTGGACTTCGCGGGGCAATCGACGCTGGCCCTGCTGGCAGGCCTGGCGAAATAGCCCAATTCGTGGCGCTGGGTTCCACGGGCCCGTACAGGATTTCCCGGCCTCTTCTACTCCCTACCCGGTATTCCCGCCGCTCCCCCCAGAGCCAAGACTAGAGATAGATCAGCCCGGCCAACCGCTCCCGCAACGCGGGCACGGTACCGGACTGTTGTGGATTCAAACAAAGCCATGGCCAAAATCGTAATTCCCGATTCCGCGCACGCGGCTTTGAACGAGCTACGCACTGCCGACATCGTGGTGGGGATCCCCAGCTACAACAACGCCCGAACCATCGGCCATGTCGTGCAGGCGGCGCATGCCGGACTGCTTAAGTACTTCCCCCAGTTCACGGCGGTCATTGTGAACTCGGATGGCGGCTCCAGCGATGGTACGCGGGACGTGGTGCTCTCGGCCTCGATGCAGGATGCACGCCTGCTGATGCTTTCCACGCCGGTCAAGCCCGTCAACCGCCTCTCAGTGCCTTATCACGGCATCCCCGGCAAGGGCTCAGCCTTTCGCCTGATCTTCCAGATTGCCTCCAACCTCGGCGCAAAGGCGTGCGCGGTGGTGGATTCCGATCTGCGCTCGATCACGCCGGAATGGATCGATCTGCTTTTGCGGCCGGTCGTCCATGCTGAGTACGACTTTGTGGCGCCTTACTATCACCGGCACAAATACGACGGCACCATCACGAACAGCATCGTTTATCCGCTCACCCGCGCACTCTACGGGCACCGGTTGCGCCAGCCGATTGGCGGCGATTTCGGTGTTTCGCAGCGGCTGCTGCGCCGCTACCTGGAGCGCGACGACTGGGAAACCGATGTGGCCCGGTATGGTATCGACATCTGGATGACCACGGTGGCCGTGGCCGAGGGGTTCCGGGTGTGCCAGAGTTTCCTGGGCGCCAAACTGCACGACGCCAAGGATCCTGGCTCCGACCTCAGCGCCATGCTGCAGCAGGTGGTGGGCAGCGTTTTCACGTTGATGCAGGAGTACGAGCCGGCCTGGAGTCTGATTTCCGGCAGCCAGGACATCGATCTCTTTGGGTTCCGCTACGACGTCGGGCTGGATCCCATCGAAGTCAACCTGGAGCGTATGCTGGTCAACTTCCGGAGAGGGTGTGAAGAACTCAAGGAAGTGTGGCAACTGGCTCTTTCCCCGGAAACTCTGGAACAGATCGACCTGCTGGCCGCCGCCACCGCCTCGCCGGCGACCTTTCATATCGAAGACGAGCTCTGGGTCCGCCTGATCTTCGAGTTCGCCTGCGCGCACCACAAACGCCGGCTGGATCGCGGCACGCTGCTGCGCTCCCTCACACCGCTTTACATAGGCCGCGTGGCCTCCTTCGTCATCGAAACACGCGATCTGACCGCCCCCGAGGTGGATCAGCGCGTGGAGAACTTGTGCCTCACCTTTGAGGCGCTGAAGCCGCGCCTGGTCGCCCAATGGAAAGGCAGCGCGGGACAGGCTCCCAGAACCGCACCCGAAGCCGCGATTCCGCAACATGTTGCCGCTCAGAAGGAACTGGAGGTTTAACCCATGATCCGCACGCTACAGGAAGTCCTCGAGAGGGTTATCGCGCGTTTCTACACCCAGATCACCACTTACTTACCGCCGCTCATCGTGGCCGTGGCCATTCTTGTCGTCGCCTTTCTCTTCGCCAAGTTCTGCCAGTGGCTGCTCACCCGTCTGTTCAAAGGCGCCGGGTTTGACCGCTTTCTGCGGGAAACCGGCATCAGTTCTGTGGTTGACGACTCCGGCCATCTCCACGCGGTTTCCATCGCGGCGAGCTGCGTATTCTGGCTGGTGTTCGCGGGCGGGGTCCTCTCCGCGCTGAGTGTCTTTGACACCAAACTCACGACTCAGTTCGTGGAGACGGCGGTCTTCCTCTTTCCCAAGGTGGTGACCGCCGGAGCCATCGTGCTGGCCGGTATCTGGCTGGGCAGGTATTTCGGGCGGGCGATCCTGGTGTGGGCTCACAATGAGGCGATACCCCATGCGCGCCGCATCGCTGCCGGCGTCCGCGCCCTGGTTGTCTGCATCGCGATTGTGGCGGCCTCCGACACGCTCGGCTTTGCGCCCAACGTGTTCCTGGCGGCCTTTATCATCGTGGTGGGCGGAGCGGCGCTGGCTGCCAGCCTGGCCGTCGGCCTCGGCGGACGCCAGACCGTTCAGCGCTTCATGGAAGAGGACACGCGCCATGCGACGGAGCCCGAGGAGCCGCTCTGGCGCCACCTCTAGGCGCTGATCGCCACTAACTGGAGAATGGCTTCGTTCCAGCCCGCCGGACCGCTTTGGGACGTGACCAGTCCGTGCGGTACCGCGGCTCGAAGAGTCTCCACGCGCGCGGAGCGGATGAGCACCGGCTGGTCCACCATTCTCAGGAACTCGACGTCATTGAGGCCATCGCCCAGACCGATGGTCTCCACCGGGCCGTGCTGCGATTGATACAGGGCCAACAGGCGCTGCACGGCCGCGGCCTTGTCATTCTCGCCAAGGATGTGATGGAACCGCCCGCCGCGGGTTGTCCGGAAGCCCCGGGCGCCGATCGCCTGGATGAGTGGGCGCTCGCGCTCCGCATCGAGCACAACGAAAGGCTCGTCATACTCCCGCTGCTTCGCGAGCGCTGCCCGTTCCAGCGGCATCTGGCAGACTTCGGCGATTCTTTCCACGCTCCAATCGGCGAAGCCCTCTACGCGGCAGCCGCTCTCCAGGCTGGCTGCCCGCAAGGCCGCTACGAGTTGTGGATAGGGAGTGCCCAGTACGATCTGCTGCCCGTCCCCGGAAGCGCCTAACTGGCCTGGCGGGACGATGGCCGCGCCGCCGTTTTCCACGACATAGGGGTGAACGAGGTCCATCTGCTGGCGCCATTCCCGGGTTTCCGCGGCCGTTTTGCTGGTGCAAAGGATGAGCGGAATTCCCTTCTTTTTCAGCAGATCCAGGGCCTGAACCGCTTCGCTCCAGGCGTAAGTGTCGTGGTCCAGCAGCGTCCCGTCCAGATCGCTGATCACAATCCTCATCTCTTTACAGTAGGGGCCCTGGTGGGGCCTTGTCGAATGCCCGCGGGCGGCAAGCTTGCCAATTCCGTCATCTTTCGGGTATGCTCAGCATGACCATAGGATAGGTCCATTCGATGGATCCCGAACACGGTACGACCAAGCCCAACCGCGAAACGCTCCGCCAGAGATTGCAGGATGCATTTCCCCGCATCCAACTGGAGTTCAATTCTGAAGCGCGCAAGTGGTTTCCCAAGAGTGGGATCCATGGATCCCGGTTCCTGGGGCACGCAGGCCTGAGTGACGGACAAGCTTTCTGGCTGCTGGAAAACCGGAGCCAGATCTCAGAGGTGGACGTGCTGTTGGAGCGTTACCCGCAGGTCGCCGAGTAGCGCCCACCGGACCGGCAGCCTTTCTGTCCGCGCTATCGCTTTGGCGCCCACTGCGCAAGGAAGGCGCTGAAGCGTTGCAGGTTATAACCCTTGCCCTCTTCCAGGACATCCGTCTCCTGGGATTTCAGGAGTTTCCCGTTGGAATCCAGCACAATCAAATGTGGATAGCCTTCGATTTTCGGGAATTGTCCGAGGAACTCCTTGTTCTCGTTCTCGGGGCTGAAGTTCACCTTGAGGAAGACGAAGTTCTTCTCGCGTGTCTCGAGTAAGCCCGCGTTTGCCGCAAAGAACTGGTCGAGCCGGTGGCACCAACTGCACCACTCGCCGCCGACATCCAGGAGGATATTCTTCTTCTCCTTGCGCGCCTGTTCCACTGCCCGGGTCAGATCCGCTGCCGGATTCGCCTTCGGATCATAGGGGCGTTCGGCGCCCAACAGACTGCCGGCCAATAAAACGAGAAGGAATCGGAGCTTCATATCTGGAAGTCTATCACCGCCGCTTGTGACGCTTCTTCGGCGAGTGCCCGACGTTCTTGGGCCCGGCTTCTGGTTCGTCTTTGGACGTCGCAGCAGATTTGGCGGCGGCAGGTGAGGTCGCGTTCAATTTGCTCATCACGCGATCCTGGATCCAGTGCGCATCCCACCATTCGATGGGATTCACCTGGACGCCGTCGATCTGCATGGAGAAGTGCAAATGATCGCCTCCGGCCAGTCCCGTCGCACCGCTGCGGCCCAACTCGCCGCCGCGTTCCACACTTTGACCCTTGGTGACTTCGATCTTGCTCAGGTGGCCGTAGATCGATTGCAGGCCGTATCCATGGTCCACGACGACGCAGTTTCCATAGATGCCCAGACGGTCTGCCCACACCACCTTGCCTGAGTTCGAGGCCACGACGGGCGCCTGCTTCACCTTGGAGAGATCAAAGCCGAGGTGGACCTGTTCGTCCACCTTTTTCCCGTTGTACTTGTAGGTGCGGACATCGGCGAAGAAGGCTTCCACCTTGGAGTTGGACAACTGTTGGAAGGGCGGCGTCCAGAGCATGCGTTTCTCTGACTGATCGCGAAGGTCGGCCAGAGTCTTGTTGTTCTGCTTGCGGATCTCGCCGTTGATGCGCAGGAAGCGGTCCAGTTTGTCGCCGGTCCCGCCGGGATCGATTTCACTCACCGCTTTGTCCAGGAATTCATCCGACAGGTCGAGTTCCCGCTTCCGGAACTTCTTGGGATGCATTTTCACACGGAAGGGGGCGGTGACCTCCTGGCCGCCGGGGTTGCGTGCGTACACCAGCGGTTTGGTATCGGCGGAGACGTCCCAGGGGAAGGCGAAGAGGCAGAACCGGTCGTTCTCGTTCTTGCCGCCCGGCATCGGAAAGCTGCGGAAGCGGTAGTTCCCCACCATCACGCCTGCCTCGGTGTAGTAGCCGGAGACGGTGAAGGTCACCAGTTCGGCGCCACCCTGGTTGATGATGTGCTCCAGGTCGTCCACGCTCAGCCTGGGTGGCTCCATGCTGATGAAAACGTCGTAGGTCTTGGTATCGCTCGACGCCCGCAGGTCGTTGGCGGCCGCTTCCACCACGAGTTTGGCCGGTCCTCCCTGGAAGCCCTGCTCCTTCTTTGCGGTCAGGTGGAGGGGCTGGGTGGAAGGAGCCAGGTGCTTCTTCCAGAACATCCAGCGGTCGGCGGGCTGTTCCTGGGAGGCAACGCTACGCGCCTGGCCCTGGGTGAGGACCGCCGTCACGAAGCGAACCCCGTGCGGACTGGTGACCTTGACCTGAATCTGGTTGTCCACCCCAAGCCCCTTGGGCGCTGGTGTCACCTCCACGACGGGAGCCGTCGAGAGGAAAAACAGGGTGGCCGGCGCGGCCAGCAGAAGCACGACGAAGACGATGAGCAGGACGTATTTCACTCTTCCAGCTTACTCATGGCTGGAGGCGCAAGGAATGCGAAGGGAGAAGAGGGTGTGCTAGCGCGGCGAAAGATAAGGCGGATGTCCACGGCGGAGCCCTCCGCCTGCCGGGTGAAGGGCTCCACTTGGCTGAAGGAACTCTAGCTGTACAGACGATCCCAACTGCGCTCGTTGTTCCAGTTCTCGGTGGGCTCGAAGTAGCCCGTACCCGGCGCCAGGTGCTTCTTCACCTCGTCCGGATTCGGCTCCACGCCCAGGCCCGGCTTGTCCGGAACCACCGCCCAACCCTTCTCGTAGACGGGTTGCTCGTTGCCCGTGACCAGGTTCTTCCACCACGGGACATCGACGGAGTGGTTCTCCAGGGCGATGAAGTTCTCAGTCGCTGCCGCGCAGTGGACATTCGCCATGAAGGAGATGGGTGTGCCCGCGAAGTGCATCGCCATTCCATGCCCCAGTTCCATCGCCGCGTCGCCGATCTTTTTCGTTTCGAGAAGGCCGCCGGAGGTGGCGAGATCGGGTTGGATCAGGTCCACCGCGTGATTGCGGCACAGTTCGATGAACGGCTCCTTGAGGTAGATGTCCTCCCCGGTGAGAATCGGAATGTCCACGGCATTGGTAATCTGCTTCAGCAGTTCCGTCTGGGTCCAGGGGACCATGTCCTCCAGCCAGGCCATGTTGTACTTGGTCAGGCCCTTGCCCAACCGGATGCAAGAATTCACACCAAGGTGTCCGAAATGGTCCGCAGCGAGAGGAATATCCCAGCCGACCATCTCACGGATCTGCCCGACGTAGTCGCACATCAGGCCGATGCCCTTTTCCGTGATCTCCATGCCGGTGAACATGTGAGGCACCAGCGTGGCGGAGCGTTGATTCGTGCCCAGAGGCGCGGAGACGCAACCGGGGATGTTTTCCACCAGGTCCACGCCCAGGTCCATCTTGAGGAAGGTGAAGCCCTCTTCGCGCCGCTTCTTCAGTCGCTCGCCGTAAACCTTGGCATCGTGAGATTCGGTGGTGTCGCAATACAGGCGGATCTTATCCCGGAACTTGCCACCCAGCATCTGGTAGGCAGGGACGTTATACGCCTTGCCCGCCAGATCCCAAAGCGCCATCTCCACGCCGCAGACGCCGCCGGCCTGCCGCGCGTGGAAACCGAACTGTTTAATTTCGCGGAAGATTTTGTCTACGTTGCAGGGGTTCTTGCCCAGCAGCCGTGATTTGAGCATCAGGGCGTAGGTGACGCTGGCGCCATCGCGCACCTCGCCATAGCCCGCAATGCCCTGGTTGGTATCGATCCGGATGATCGGAGCCCGCATGGGCGCACCGATCACATGGGCAAACCGCAGATCGGTGATCTTGAGGTCTGACGGTTTGCCCGCGGTCCTGACATTGTTCTGGTAGGCCTCGATCGTGTCATTCGCCCAGAACGTACCCAGGGCAGCCGTTCCGGCGGCGCTGCCCAGGAATCCGCGGCGGCTCAGGCCGCGCCGGTTTTTCCACCATTTTCGAGTCATATCAATTCCCTCGCGGCTTCATCCGCATCTTCGAACCCTTCGACTCGGCGAATTTGTTGAATTCGTCAATCATCTTCTGCGACCACTGGGCATCGACTTCGCCCGGTGTGTACTTCTGGTCGCGCAGCATCTGGTGGCCCCAGGTGTCGCGCAGTTGCGTCAGTTCGCTCTCATCCGCCACCTTTTCGGCCAGATGGGCGGGGATGAACGTGATGCCGTCCGGATCGCTCACCACAATATCGCCGGGCAGTACGGTCACTTCTCCAATCCGGATGGGCACGTTGATGCCGGTGAGCATCGCTTCGGCGATGGCGCTGGGATGGAAGTCGCGGGTATAGACCTGGAAGCCCGGGATCTCCAGAATCCCCGTGGGATCACGTACGGCTCCATTCACCACCAGGCCGGTGCCGGTTTTGGTCATGATCGAAGTCGCCAGGTTGTCTCCGATGATGGTGCCGTCCTTGATCTTGCCGTAGAGGTCGACCACCATCACATCATCCTTGACCAGGGTGTCGATCACCCAGGAGTTCTGCCCCCGGCCGACCCGCCCTTCCTGCTTGCCGTGATCGTTAATGAAGTTGTTGACGTCCGGCCGCAAGGGCATGAACTGAGCCGTCACCACGCGGCCCACCAGGCGTTTGCCGGGCATCACATTCAGGGTTTTCCAGCCACCTTCGAACTGCAGCCGATAACCCGCGCCGCGCATCGTGCCCCAAGCCTCCTCGGCACTGGTGGTCTTGAGCCTCTGCACGACCGAGTCCGGGACTTTCGGCCGGCCATCGGGGAAGCGCTCTCCTTTCCACTCCCGCGTCAGGTCGACGCGTTGTTCCTTGCTGAACATGCCCAACTGGGCGAACAGCGGACATGCGAGCGTAGCCGCAAGCGCGGCGGCAAGCGGTGCGAGTCGTTTCATACTTGCCTGTTCTCCTGTCTGTAATTTCAAAGAAGCAAGGCCGGAGGCCGGCCGATTACCAGAAATGATGATTGTGAGCGACCATGCCGGGCAGAACGTACGCATACAACGTAACGATGAGCCCGATCAGCGCCGCCAGGACCAGACCATGCTTGAAGACGGCCCGGAAGAGGTCGCCCTCTCTGCCCTCGATACCCGCCGCGACGCAGGCGATGATCAGCGACTGCGCGCCCACCATCTTGCCCATCACGCCGCCCGTGGAGTTGGCCGCGGCCATCAGTACGGGGCTCAGACCCAGCTTGTTCGCAGTGACTACCTGCAGGTTGCCGAAGAGAGCATTCGAGCCCGCGTCCGTGCCGCTCAAGGCCACGCCCATCCATCCGATGAGCGTGCCGAAAATGGGATAGAACACACCTGTCTTTGTCATGGCCAGACCCATGACGGCGTCCATGCCGCAGTACCTCACAACATATGCCAGGCAGATCATCGCCATGATGGCCAGGAATCCGGTTCGCATTCGATAGCAGGTTTTGCGGAACACCCGGAACGTCACCGGGATCGATAGGCCCAGCACCGGGCCTGCGACGACACCGGCCAGGAAGGTGGCGGTGCCCACCGACGCCAGCCAGGCAAAATCGAAAACGGCGGGTTCCTTCACGTCGGTGGTCACCACAGGCGCCGTCCTGGTAACCAGCAGATGCAGGCCCGGGACCGGCGTCTTGACGCTCGTCTCGCTGATCACCTTCTTCACCGGTGGCAGACCCCACAGGACAACAAACGCCGCGATCAGCAGGAACGGCGACCAGGCATGGAAGACCTGGCCGGTGGTGTATTTCTTCCAGACGGTCTTTGCCTGGTTCCGCTCCTCGGTAAACCGGAAGACCTCCTTCGGCTGCCAGAACTTGAAGAAGACGGCGCAGATCAGCAGGGCGCCCATGCCGCTGACGATATCGACCAGTGAGGCGTCGATGAAGTTCGACCAGAAGAACTGCAGGCCGGCGAAACCGATGCCCGCGGCCAGGCAACCCGGCCACACCTTCCAGGTGTCCCTCCAACTCACCTGCGTCTTCACCATCCAGAACGGCAGGATCAGGGCGACCGGAGGCAGAATGCGCCCCATGGTGGCGCTGAGGTCGGATTCCGGAAGACCGGTCACGGCGGCGAGCGTGCGCACGGGGTTGCCCATGCCGCCCCAGGCCACCGGAGCCGTATTGGCCATCAGGCAGACCACCGCGGTTTCGAAGGGCCGGAAGCCGAGTCCGATCATCATGGACGCCGTCACGGCCACGGGCGCTCCGCCGCCGCCCGCGCCTTCCAGCACGGCGCCGAAGGCGAAGGCGATCAGCAGCAGTTGCAGGCGCCGGTCGTCGGTGAGACCGCCAATGGATCCCTTGATGGTTTCGAAATGGCCGCTCTCCACGGTCAGGTCGTAGACAAAGACCGCGCCGACGACTACCCAGGCGATCCAGAAGGCGGCATAGACGGCTCCGTGCGCGGTGGCGCCCAGCACCATGGTGGGCGGCATGCGGAAGACCACCAGCGCCACCAGGATCGCGGTCACCAGTCCGGAGATCGCTGCCCAGTGGCCGGCGATTTTCCGGATGGCCAGCAGATAGAAGAGCACCAGTACCGGAAGCGCCGAGACGATTGTGGAGAGCGCTTCGTTGTTCAGTGGATTATAATTTTGAACCCAAGTCTGCATGGTGGGAGTAGCCCGAACGAAGCGGAATCTTATCACATGCCATCCTTGGGGATAACCAGTAAGACAGGGACAGATTCAGACCTGTGTGCCATGGCATCCTGAAGGCTGGCAATGATTCGATCTGTCTGTGTCTACTGCGGCTCCAGCAGCCGCGCTTCGGAAAGCTTTTTCACCGCGGCCCGCTCGACGGGGCGTGTTCTGGCGGAACGCGGCCATACCCTCGTCTACGGCGGGGCTCACGTCGGGCTGATGGGCGCGCTGGCCGATACCGCCCTGTCGCTCAATGGACGGGTCGTGGGCGTCATCCCGCAGTCTCTGGTGGACAAAGAGGTTGCGCACAAAGGACTGACGGAGCAGCACATCGTTGAGTCGATGCATGTCCGGAAGGCGCTCATGAACGAACTCTCGGATGCCTTCCTTGCGTTGCCGGGCGGATTCGGCACCCTGGACGAGCTGTTCGAGACGCTCACCTGGGCGCAGCTCAAGTTCCACTCCAAGCCAGTGGGCCTGCTGAACATCGACGGCTATTTCGACGGACTGCTCACCTTCGCGCGGCGTGCTGTCGACGATGGCTTCATCCACCCGGCCCATGTCGAGATGATTCACGTTGGGACCGATCCGGGGGATTTGCTGGACCGTATGGCCGGCTTCGTCCCGCCGGAAGCCGGCAAGTGGTGGCGTCCGCGCTAGGGTCTCATCCGGTACCCACCCGGGTTACTCACCGGGCCGGCGATCCTGCTGTCGCTGCTGCGAATCAGGTTGAAAGCCCGGCACGGAGCCGAACGCAAACCGGAAGCTATTCTCCGCCAGTGCGCGCAGGTCAGCTTCGCCGAACCCGAACTCATCCCGGGCGATCTCGTACTCGCGGACCAATGTCGTGTGGAACATGGGCGGATCGTCTGTATTCAGCACAAGGGGGACACCGGCGTCGTACAGCCGCCGCACCGGATGCTCCTTCAGAGAACTGACCGCGCCCGTGCATACGTTGCTGGAGATGGATACTTCCAGGGGGATGCGCCGGTCTCGCAGGTGCGCCACCAGGACCGGATCGTCGATCGACCGGATGCCATGGCCAATCCGCTCCGCGCCACATTCCAGAGCGGCCCACACACTTGCCGGTCCAACGGTCTCGCCGGCATGCGGAGCCAAATGTAATCCGGCCGCCCGTGCATAGTCGAACACTTCACGGAACAGTTCCACCGGGCCACCCGCCTCATCGCCGCCTACGCCGAAGCCCACCACGCCCCGATCCTTGCGTTGAACCGCCGCCCGCGCCACGGACCAGACGTGCTCCAATCCAAACTGACGCACCGCATCGAAAATGAACCGCACGGGAATCGGACCGGCCTGGGCCGCTGAGGAGATCGCGTCGAACACCGGGCCTAAGTCCATGCCCCGCCACAGCACCACGCCCGCGCTCACATTTACTTCCGCATAGCGCACACCTTGCCTCGCCAGATCCTCCAGCAGGCGCCGCGTGATCAGGCCGAAGTGCTCCGGAGTCCTCAAATGGAGATTCACCCACTTGTAGCTCTGCAGGAATCCCAGGAAGTTGTCGTACTGATAGTGAGACCGGATCTCCTCCAGCGATAGCGCCGGTTCGATCTCCTGCAATGTCTCCGGCGTCACCGAACCTTCCAGGTGAACGTGCAGCTCCGCCTTATTCAGTGAAGATAGGTCCATGAACTGCCATAATAGCCGCATGAAGCCAGGTGAGTTGGATGCCCTCGTCGGCGGCTACCACGGTGATCCGTTCTCCATTCTCGGCCCTCATCAGGACGAGGATGGCTGGATCATCCGCGCTCTCCTGCCCCAGGCGGCCAGCGCTTCGGTCCGCCTGCCCGACGATGAGGCCGTCCCGATGGAGCGCATCCACGAGAGTGGGCTATACGCCGCCAGAGTAAGTGACGACCCTGGCGCCTACCGGCTTCAGATCGTGTACCAGCGCGGCGGCTCCAGCGAGATCGAGGATCCTTACCGCTTTGCCCCGCTGCTCAGCAGCTTCGACCTTCACCTGCACGCCGAGGGCACAAACTACGAGTCCTGGCACAGTATGGGCGCTCACATCACCGCGGTCGACGGGATCCCCGGCGTGCGCTTTGCCGTCTGGGCGCCCAACGCCGAAATGGTCAGTGTCGCCGGTGATTTCAACCAGTGGGACGTTACCCGCCACCCCATGCGCCGCCGGGACAGCGGCATCTGGGAGCTCTTCATTCCGAACATCGGGGAAGGCGAGATCTATAAGTACTTCGTCCGCTCCCGCATTTACGGCGTCTCAGGCCTCAAGTTCGATCCTTACGGCTTCGCCAGCGAGAAACCGCCCAAGCAGGCGTCCATCGTCTGGAACCTGGCCCGCTACCAGTGGTCCGACCAGCAGTGGATGGAACAGCGCGCCCGCACCCCATGGCTGGAGCGGCCCGTCAGCGTCTATGAACTCCACCTGGAGTCCTGGATGCGCAATCCGGACGGCGAGCCTCTCTCTTACCGGGAACTGGCCGCCCACCTCATTCCTTACGTCAAGCGCATGGGGTTCACTCATCTGGAGCTCATGCCCATCGCCGAGCACCCTTATTCCGGTTCGTGGGGCTACCAGGT
Organism: Acidobacteriota bacterium; assembly: GCA_017307505.1. Taxonomy (GTDB): domain Bacteria; phylum Acidobacteriota; class Terriglobia; order Bryobacterales; family Bryobacteraceae; genus Paludibaculum. The sequence goes on from JAFKEE010000053.1 coordinate 53,217, forward strand.
CGTCGGATACTTTGCCCCCACCGCCCGCTTCGGCAATCCGGACGATTTCCGCTACTTCGTCGACCAGTGCCACCAGAATGGCATTGCCATCATCGTCGACTGGGTGCCCGCCCACTTCCCCAAGGATGCGCATGGGCTGGCGCGGTTTGACGGCACGGCCTGCTATGAACACGACGACCCGAGGTTGGGCGAGCACAAGGACTGGGGCACCCTCATCTTCAATTTCGGCCGCAATGAGGTCCGCAACTTCCTCATCTCCAATGCCCTCTTCTGGCTGAAGGAGTATCACATCGACGGGCTGCGCGTGGATGCCGTCGCGTCCATGCTCTACCTCGACTACTCCCGCGAAGACGGCGAGTGGATCCCGAACAAGTACGGCGGCCGGGAAAACCTGGAAGCCATCGACTTCCTGCGCAAATTCAACGAAGAGGCGCACACCGTCCCCGGGGCCGTCACGATCGCCGAGGAATCCACCTCGTACGCGGGCGTCTCCCACCCGGTCTACTCCGGCGGCCTGGGCTTCACCATGAAGTGGAACATGGGGTGGATGCACGACATGTTCGCTTATTTCAAAAGCGATCCCATCTACCGCCGCTTCAACCACAACCACATCACGTTCAGCCTGCTGTACGCATTCACTGAGAATTTCGTCCTGCCCATCTCACACGACGAGGTGGTCCACGGCAAGGCTTCGCTCATCGGCAAGATGCCCGGCGACGAGTGGCAGCGGTTTGCCAATGTGCGCGTCTTCCTCGCCTACATGTTTGCCCACCCCGGCAAGAAGCTCCTGTTTATGGGCTCTGAGCTGGGGCAGTACGAAGAGTGGAACTGGCAGGGCCAGATCCGCTGGGACCTGCTGCAGTACCCGCTTCACCGCGGGCTCAGCGATTTCCTGCGCGAACTGAACTTCCTCTATCAGAACGAACCCAGTTTGTATGAGGTCGACTACCACTGGCAGGGCTTCGAATGGATCGACTTCCGCGATGTCGACAACAGCGTGATCAGCTTCATCCGCCGCGCGAAGAATCACGAGAATCTCCTGGTGGTGGTCTGCAACTTTACCCCCGTGGTGCGTCACAACTACAACGTCGGCGTTCCTACCGGCGGGGTATACCAGGAAATCATGAATAGTGACTGGCAGCACTTCGGCGGCAGCGGCGTCGGCAATTCCGGTGACCTGCGCGCGAATTCGGGCAAGGTGCAGGGCCGCGAAAACTTCATCAGCATCACCTTGCCTCCGCTGGCTGTAACGATTTACCGCCGCGTCGGGTAAACTGCCTCCGGCGCACCATCTCTGCCTGCTGCGGCAGGAACTTCACACCGCCGTCCGGCGTCTACCTTCGTGACCAAAACGGAGAAAGGAGGCCGCATGAGCCCGCCTGCGCCGGCAGCACCGCCTGTTGTCTATCGCCTTCTGCTGCGCCTGGCGAGCTTTCTCTGTCCCGCCCACGCCCGTGCCGCCTGGCGCAGGCAGTGGGAGTCCGGCCTGCGCGACTGGTGGATCCTCGCCGAGCGCGGAGAACTCACCAACGAGGCATCAGCCCTGGCTGCCCGCTACTGCCGCGGCGCCTGGGCCGACGCCTTCGAACTCCGCTTCCGCCGCGAACAGATCCTCCATGCTTTGCGCGGACCTTGGTTCCCCATCCTCTGCGCAGCCGCCACCATTGCGCTCACCGGGCTGCTTTCCCACGGCTTTCAGGTGGTCCACCGGGTGGCCGGCCTGGTCTTTTATTCGAAACCTCTGCCGGTTGCACTCCGCCCGCACATTCATTACGATCCGCGCGGCGATATGGTCGCTGCCTATCTTGCCCCCCTTGTTCTGGCCATCCTGATCTCCGCCATGCTGCTGCTCATCAGCCGGCTCCCGGTGAGACAAGCCGGCTGGCGCTACTGGCTGCACCTGGTTGTGAAAACACTCACCGTCCAGACCGCCATTGCCTGCCTCTGGTTTGAGGGCGGCTCCGCCCTGCGTTCCGTCATCCAATCGGAAGCCCTGCGGATTCTCGGCGGCGGGCTGGTGCTCGGGATCCTCTTCATCGCACTTTTCGGAACAGCCACACGCTGGAGCATTAACGATCAGCGGCGGCGCTGCCCCGTCTGCCTGCGCCTGCTCGATATGCCTGTCTCCGTCGGCTCATGGGGCAGCGTGTTTGAACCTGCCACGACGGAACTGCTCTGTGCCGGGGGCCATGGCTCCCTCACGCTTTCTGAACGGGACAACACCGGGCCCGACCGCTGGACCGCGCTCGACGCATCCTGGCGTGAACTCTTCGAGAACGCTTCGTCACCCGAGGCCCGATAGGTCCTCCCATTAGCTCTCTGCTTCCCTCCCGACCACCGCCCCAGCTATCGTGGGTGAGGTAGCTGGAACCGGTTGTTCGCATGCTTTATTACGTACCGCGCCGTCTCATTTCCTTCGCCCTGTTCTGTTGTCTGCCTTTTGCCCTCCACGGCCAGAGGGTCGTGATGGTTTCCTTCGACGGACTCGGCTACCAGGCCCTGACCACTGACCCCGTCGCTCAGGAACTCACCGTTCTTCGCGATGCCATCGCCCGCGGAGCCAGCGCCGCCGGCATGCAGGCTGCCTTTCCTTCCACCACGGCCAACTCCCACGCCGCCCTCTGGACCGGCTGCTATGGGGATGTCAACCACATCACGGCCAACAATCCGCCGCTACTGCCGCGAGCTGCCCACACCTTCCTCGAACGCGGCAACGGCTTCCTCGCCACGCCGCTCGACTCCGAGGCCATCTGGGTGACGGCCGCTCGCGAAGGCCGCTCTGCCGTTGCTCATCAACCGACGCAAGGCTACCCGTTCACGCCCATGAATTCGGGGCACGGGGCCATCGTCCACAATGGCTACCAGACCCGGCTGCTCGCTCCGCACGCGCTCTTCACCGTCAAGAATACGGATGCCCAGCCCGACGGCTCCATCCACATTAAGCACGGCCCGCTCTCACTCCGCGCGGAACGCCACAACGGCGCGCTGCGCATTTCGGTCTCCGGCTCGAAGGAGTTCGTGGATGTGCACCCCGCCGCGGTTGAAACCGAATTGCCCCGTCAGCGGCCACTCGCCCGCTATTTCAGCCCCGGGCTCGCCATCACTCAGCCGGTTCCGGCTGTCCTCTACTTCCGGCTCTTCGAGCTTTCGCCTACTACGTTCCGCCTCTACGTCTCCCCGTTGCAGGAACTCGCCATGACGGAGCCGCTACCCGCGCTCTTCCGCCAGGCCGGCGGTTTTCTGGGCAACGGGCCCGAAGCGCTCATGCAGCAGGGAGTCCTGAGCGAGGCCGAATACCTGGAAGCGGTGGAACTTGTCATCCGCCAGATGACGCGTCACGCCGCCTGGCTCCAGGCCCACTACCAGCCGCGCTTCTTCCAGGGCTACCTGCCATTTCCCGACGAGTTTGAACACTCGTGGCTCGCGCTTTCCCGAAACGGCCAGAAATCGATCGATGAGTTCCGCCGCTGGGGCTACATCGCCGTCAACCGCGGTGCGGCTGAGTTCGCCAAACTGGCCCGCAAGTCAGACCATCTGTTGTGGGTCTCCGATCACGGCATGGCCCCGGTCACCCGTTACGTCTCCGTTCATGAGGTGCTTCGCCGCGCCGGCCTCGGTGACAAAGCCTCCTACCTTTACAACTCGATCCTGGTGAACACGACGGATTGGAAAGGCGGCACGGTTCCACCGGGTGAGCGTGCCCAAGTCGTCGAACAGGCCCGCCGGGCCATGGCCGCGGTACAGGAAAACGGCAAGCCCGTCTTCACGGCATTCTTCACGCCGGAGCACGACCGCGCGAAATACGGGATTGGCGGCCCGGCCGGAGGAGACCTCTACTTCGATCTCGCCCCCGGCTACGCCGCTTCGGGCCGTCCAAATCCCGCCCTGTTCGATGCCAATACCAAACCGCGTGGTGTCCATGGCTTTCTCCCCACCCGGCCGGAGATGCTGGCCGTCTGCATCCTGCGCGGACCTCGCGTTAAGCCGTCCACTCAATGGCCGCAGCTGCGGTCCATCCAGGTTGCACCGCTGATTGCCGCCCTCCTCGGAATCGCTCCGCCGCCGAATGCCAAGGCTCCGTCCCCACTGCAGTAGCGTAGCCGGTCCGCCGTCGAATCCGGAGCTTGTCTGGATCCCACTGCCACCGTCTGCCTTGCCGCATGCGCTAGCATAATCGTCAATGCCAAAGACTCTCCTGGCCATGGGGGCCCACTATGACGATTGCGTCTTCGGAGTGCCCGGCATCATGCTCCAGGCTGTCGCGCAGGGCTGGCGCGTGGTGATCGCGGCTCTCATCGGCGACTACACCAACTGGGCGCCGGTGAAGGGCAGGGAAAAGGCGCTGGTCGATGGCTCGAAGCAGCTCGCCCACCACTACGGTGCCGAGATGCGCTTCCTCGACTTCGCCTCGCACATGTTCGACGTCACCACACCCGCGAAGCAGAAAGTGGCGGAACTGGTGGCCGAAGTGAAACCCGACATGGCGATCATCCTCTGGCACAGTGATACGCACGATGACCACCGCGTGGCATCACCCCTCTGTGAGATCGCGGTGAAGAACGCGAACCAGATCCTGGGCCGCACCGACGCCGTGGCGCCGCGCCAGATCTACTACTACGACAATGGCCCCCGCCACACTCGCGGCTTCGAGCCCGACACCTTCGTCGATGTCACCGCCGAGTGGTCCGCCGCCAGCGAATGGCTGGGCAAGCTCATGGCGCTGATGCGCAACCAGGCCTACGATCCGGCGCAGCGGGACTCGGCGGTGGATCTCAAAACCGCCATCGCCGCGTATCGCGGAGCCACCTGCGGCGTTCGCTACGCGGAGGCGCTCAAGGCCTACGACCAGCGGCCGGTGAAACTCTTCAGTTAACGGGCTACTCGTGCCGCAACGCAGTGAGCGGATCCACGCGGCCCGCCCGGCGCGCCGGCAGATAGCCCGCCGCCATCGCCACCAAGCCCAGTAACGCCGCTGCAATCAACTGGGACAACCCATCCGCCGGGGTCACGCCGAATAACATCGACTCGGCTGCGTGCGACACCAGCACAGACACAGGGATCCCCACTGCCAGGCCAAGGGCGATCACCGCCAGCGTTTTGCGGAGAATCGACCACGCCACCTGGCCCGGCATCGCGCCCAATGCCATCCGCACCCCAATTTCAGGCGTCTTCCGGGCCACGGAGTAAGACAGCACCCCGTACAACCCCACCGCCGAGAGCAACAGCGCCAACAACCCGAACGCCGTGGCCAGCGTGGAGATCAAACGCTCCTGGATCAGCCATTCGTCCATCTGCCGGGCCAGGGTGCCGCTGCGCAGGAGGTGGACATCCGGGCCGAGGCTTCGCAACCGCGCCAGTATCGTGGGTAGCACCAGTTCAGGATCTCCCGCCGTTTTAACGCTCAAGGTCTGCCGGGCGCCCATGTCCATCGGCTGGCGGATCGAGATATACAGGAACCGCCGAGGAGCCCTCCGCAGGTCCTCCTGCATCACGTCGGCTACCACGCCGATGATCCGCAGCGTCCTTTTGTTCATCACGACATCCGTCCCGATCGGATCCTTGGAGCCGAAGAAATGCTTGCGCGCGCTCTCGTTGATCACCCCGACATAAGGCGTCCCCGCCCGGTCCCGGTCCGTAAAGTCCCGGCCTCGCAACAGCGAGATCCCCAATGTCCGGAAGTAACCTTCGCTCGCCGTGATCAGGCCGATGCTATGCGCCTCGCGCGACTCCGATTGGAATCCCGGAGCGTCGAAGGCAACACCTCTGCCGTTCCCATCCAGGGGTGTCATGGACGACAACGCCGCTGCCTCCACGCCCGGCAAAGACCGCACCTCCGGCAGCAACCGGTCCCACAACGCAGTCCGGTTCTCCGCCTCGGGATAGGAGTCGTGCGGCAGGTGCACGCCCACCAGCGCCACACGGCTCACATTGAACCCCATATCCTGCTGATGGAGATTCTGCAGGGTCCGGAGAAATAGGGTCGCTCCCACCAGCAGGATCAGCGAGAGCGCTACCTGGAAGGCTACCAGCAACTGCCCCAATCGCCCGCCGCCGCGCGACATTGTGGAACGTCCGCCGTCCTTCATCGCGTTGTTCGGATCCGATCGCAGCCCGCGCAGCATCGGAGCTGCACCGAACAAAAGCGAGGCCAGCAGGGAGGCGCCTACCGTGAAGCCCAGCACGCGCCAATCCCAGTGAACCTCCAGTTGAATCGGTCTTGCGCCACCCGCGAAGAACGAGGTCAACCCGCGCACGGCCCACAACGCCACCAGCAGGCCGGAGGCGGCGCCTGCGGCAAACAGGAGCCCCGTCTCCGTCAGGAGCTGCCGGAACAGCCGCCCGCGGCCGGCGCCAATGGCTACCCGTAGCGCAAACTCACGCGCCCTCTGCGCCGATCGCGCCAGCAGCAGATTGGTGATGTTGGCACACGCGATCAGCAGCACCAGCCCCACTACGGTCATCAGCGCCCACAGCGGCTTCGAGAAGCGCCGCCGCAATTCGTCCAGGCCTTGCGAGGCAGGCGCCAATTCCAGGTGATGAAAGTTGTTGCGCCTGACTTCTGCCGGTACCGGGAACTCATCCATGAACGCTTGAAAGATGCGGTCTGTCTCCTGACGCGCGACCTCCGGATTCGCCCCGGCCTTCAGCCGCGCCACCGCACTGAACCACCAGGATCCTGTGTCCTTCAACATCTCGTCGGTCACGTCCATGGGAATCGTGAGGTCGTCGGTACGGCCCGGCAGCAGGCCGTGGAATTCCGGAGCGGTCACGCCGACAATCGTGAATAACCGACCGCCCATCACGCCATCCCACTTGAAGGTGTGCCCTATCGCGCTCGGACTGCCACCGAAGCGGCGCTGCCAGAAATCGTAACTGATCACCGCTACGGGCGGATCCATCTTGCCGTCCTCGGGGGTCAGCAGCCGGCCCGCCGCCGGTTTGATGCCCAGCACCCGGAAGTAGTCACCGGAGACCCGCGCCGCATCCACCTCCTCGATGGGCCCGTCGAAACGGATCCCTACATCGGTGTTTGTGAATGCCGCCATGCCCGAAAACGAATTTGTCTGTGTCCGGAAGCGCTCGAAGCACGGGTAGGGTGGGGCGGGCCCCCGGCCCTTTGGGCCCGCGGCTGCCAGGAATACCAGTTGCTCCGGAGCCTGCACCGGCAGCGACCGCAGCAGCACTGCATCGATCAGGCTAAAGATCGCCGTATTCGCGCCCATGCCCAACGCGAGTGTGACCACCACCGCGGCTGTGAACCCCGGCGCCTTCCGCATCATTCGCAGCCCGTGACGCAGATCCTGCGAGAACTCGTCCAGCCAGCGCAGCCGGTTCTTCTCATAGAACCGCTCCTCGGCGCCCAGCACGTTGCCGAACGCCTTCTTTGCCGCCAGTCGCGCCTCGCTTTCCGACAACCCTTCCTGCTTCAGGGCCTCGGCTTCAAGCTCCAGGTGAGCCCGGATCTCTTCCTGGAAGTCATTTACACTCCGTTTGCGCCGCCAGAACATGGCTGTCTATGCCTCCTGCTCTTCCGGTCCCAGAATCAGTCCGATCGCCCGAGCCAGCCTCCGCCACTGGCTCGCCTTCACGGCCAGTTGCGTCCGCCCCTCGTCGGTGAGCGAGTAGAACCGCGCCTTCCGGTTGTTGTCCGAGACGCCCCACTCCGCACTGATCCAGCCCTTGTCCTCCAGTCGCTGCAGCGCCAGGTACAACGAGCCGTGGTCCACCAGGAACGTGTCTTCCGAAGTCTGCTGGATATGCCGGGCGATCCCTTGGCCATGCCGCGGGCCAAAGACGAGCATTCTCAGAATCAGCAGGTCGAGTGTGCCCTGCAGCAGGGCAATCCGATCGTCTTCGGGCTTTTGGGTAGGCATCCGACATCAGTATTGGCTGACTCGGGTCGGATGTCAACCCAAGCGGATGTAAACCTTCCAGTGCTTCATTTTTCCGGCCCCTTCTCCGTACAATGGAGAGCGATGAGCGATTTCGACTTTCTCGTTCTGTCTCTTCGTGCCGACGCGGAAATGCAACTCGGCCTCTACCCGCGCGGCGACCAGCCGGCCGAGGTTCAGCTCCCCATGGCGCGCAAAATGATCGACCTGCTCGCCATGCTCCAGGAGAAGACGAAGGGCAACCTTTCGCTCGAAGAGCAGCGCAACCTCGATAACACAGTGACCGAACTCCGGTTCCGGTATCTCCAGGCATTCGAAGCGGAAGGCAAAAAGGCGGCGGAAGCCGGCAAGACCTCGGAAGCTCCGGCCAATGGCTGAGGCCCCCCGTAGTCTCACCCTCACCGTCCTTGGCTCCGGCACCAGTGTCGGCGTGCCTACCATCGGCTGCCACTGCAAAGTCTGCACGTCCACCGATCCGCGCGACACGCGCCTGCGGCCCTCTGTGTGCATCCGCTGGGACCAGCGCGTCGTCCTGATCGACACCGGCCCGGACTTCCGCCAGCAGGCACTCACTCATCAGCTGGACCGCCTCGACGCCGTTCTCTACACGCACCCTCACGCCGACCACATCCTCGGCCTCGACGACCTGCGCCCCTTCAACTACCGCCAGAAGGAGCCGATCCCCATCCATGCTTCTCCGTTCACCATGGATGTCATCCGACGCATCTTCAGCTACATCTTCCACGACGGTCCCACGGAATCTTCCCGGCCCAAGATTGAGCCCCGCGTCTTCGACGGTACGCCCATCGTGGTCGATGGCATCGAGTTCAAGCCCATCCCGGTGAAGCACGGTAGCGGTGAGTGCCACGGCTATCGCTTCGGCCGCACCGCCTATCTCACCGATCACAGCGAGATCCCCGAGGAATCGATGGCCCTGTTGGAAGGCCTCGATGTGCTGTTCCTGGATGCACTCCGCTATAAGCCGCACCCGACCCATTCCACTGTCGACCAGAGCCTCAAAACGGTGGCCCGCCTGAAGCCGAAAGCGACCTATTTCACGCACATCTCGCACGACCTGCTGCATGCCCGGGCGCAGGAACTGCTGCCCGAACACGTCTACCTCGCCTACGATGGCCTGCAGATCGCGATAGAAGCCTGACCCCCAATCTCATGACGACGCCCATCCGCATCTTTCGCGGCCTCGATGAAGCGCGCCACGGCTTTGCGCCTTCCGCCGTCACCATCGGCAACTTCGACGGAGTCCACGCCGGCCATCGTGAATTGATGCGCCGTACCCTCACCACCGCCGCCGAACTCGGCGTCAAGCCCTCCGCCATCACGTTTCATCCGCACCCGACCACCATCGTCGCCCCGGAGCGCGCGCCGCGCCTGCTCACCACGCCCGACGAACGCTGCGCCCTCATGGCTGCCGATGGCATCCAGCAGGTCCTCATCCTGCCCTTCGACCGCGAACTGGCCAACCTCACGCCGGACGAGTTCCTCCACCGTGTCCTGCTCGACATCCTGGGCGCTCGAGCGGTGATTGTCGGCAACAACTTCCACTTCGGCCGCAAACAGACCGGAACCCTCGACGATCTTCGGAACTGCCCCGGGCTGCGCACCGAGATCGTCCCTCTGCTCACCCTGCGCGGCATCCCGGTCTCCTCCAGCGAAATCCGCCGCCTGCTGGCCGCCGGAGACATCGCCAAGGCCAACCGGCTCCTGCAGCGTCCTTACTCCATCACAGGATCAGTAGTGCCCGGCGACGGCCGCGGCTCGAAGCAAACCGTCCCCACCCTGAATCTCCAAACCAGTTCGCTGGAAGACTCGACCTCTGCCCTTCCGGCCGACGGCGTCTACATCACCAGGACCACCGATCCGGACTCCGGCCGACGCTGGGACTCTGTCACCAATATCGGCTTCCGCCCCACCTTCGAAGGCCAGCACCTGACCATCGAGACGTTTCTTTTCGGCCCCTTCGTCGAGTTCGCGCCCGCCCGCATCAAACTCGAATTCCTCTTCCGCCTGCGCGCCGAGCGCAAGTTCGAATCCGCCGAAGCGCTACGAACCCAGATCATCCGGGACGTCACCCGCGCCCAGAAGTATTTTCGCCGTCTGCACCAATTCATACATGCGAGTTAAGATGGCGGAACGCCCATGTTCCGCCTACTGCTGATTCTCGCCGCCGCCCTCCAGGCCCAGCCTGTCCGCCCCGTCCCGCCGCCCGGGGTCGAAGTTCCAGCCGCCGATCGCAAGGACCTCGAAGCCGGCCTCCAGCGTCTCCACGCTTCCATCGAGAAACTGAAGGGCAATCCGCTGCTGCCGGACGTGCAGATCTACCACGAGGCGGCCCGTTACGCCTTGCAGTACAACGAGTTCTTCAAATCAGAGGAGATCTTCAAGGCCAAGGAACTGCTGCGCGAGGGTCAGGTCCGGGCAGAACAACTGCTGAGGGGGGAAGCCCCTTGGACCACCGCCACCGGGCTGGTGGTGCGCGGCTACGTCTCGAAGATCGACCGGAGTGTGCAGCCCTATGGCCTCTACATCCCGCCCAACGGACCCCGCCGCTGGCGGCTGGATGCCTGGTTCCACGGCCGCAGCGAAACACTCAGTGAGGTGAGCTTCCTATGGGAACGCGAGCACAGCGTTGGTGAGTTCACGCCGCCCGATTCCATCGTCCTGTTTCTGTATGGAAGATACTGCAATGCCAATAAGTTAGCGGGCGAAGTGGACCTCTTCGAAGCGCTGGCGGATGTCAAACGCCACTACCCGATCGACGAGAACCGGATCATCGTTCGAGGCTTCAGCATGGGCGGAGCCGCCGCCTGGCACATCGCTGCCCACCACGCCGGCCTGTGGGCCGCCGCCGCGCCCGGTGCTGGCTTCAGCGAAACCCCGGAATTCCTGAAGATGGCGCCCGAGCAGGTCGCCGCCACTCCGGCCTGGGAGAAGTCGCTCTGGCACATGTACAACGCGACCGATTACGCCGCTAATTTCTATAACTTACCGGTGGTCGCCTACAACGGGGACATCGATCCGCAGAAACAGGCGGCCGATGCCATGGAGCGTGAACTCAAGCTGGAAGGTATGCAGTTGAGCCGCGTCTTCGGTCCCAACACCGGCCACCGCTATCATCCGGATTCCAAACCACAAATCAATGCGATTGTGGACGCCAACTCAACCCGCGATCCTTACCCGACCAGGATCCGCTTCACCACGTGGACTCTTTCCTACAACCGCATGAAGTGGGTGGTGGTCGAGGGACTGGAGAAGCACTGGCAGCGCGCGAGGGTCGATGCCCAGTTGACGGAATCCGGCGTCGAGGCCAAAACGACAGGTGTTGTTTTACTCAGTTTTGCGTTCGGACCGGGCGGCGCGAAACCCGACTTTCACACCGTCACCGTGGACGGTCAAAAACTGGCGGTGAATCCACCGCAAACTGACCGCAGCTGGACGGTGAAACTGCGCAAAACTGCCGGGCGATGGACGGCCGCCACTGGCCAGGAAGCCGGACTCCACAAAGTCCATGGACTTCAGGGCCCCATCGACGACGCATTTCTTGACTCGTTCGTATTCGTCAAGCCGACCGGAACGCCGCTCTCGGAAAAGACCGGCCAGTGGACGGCGGGCGAGTTCAGCCGGGCCATCCGCGAATGGCGCCGCCAGTTCCGCGGCGACGCCCAGGTCCTGGACGACTCCGCCGTAACCGAGGACGTGATCGCCTCCAGCAACCTGGTCTTATGGGGCGATCCGCACAGCAACCGGATCCTGGCCCGGATTCTGGAGAAACTCCCTCTCCAGTGGACCGCCGAGGCTGTCATCTTCAAGAGCCAGCGCTACCCGGCGGCCACGCACGTGCCCGTCCTCATCTTCCCGAACCCTCTGAATCCAAAGAAGTATGTGGTTCTGAACAGTGGCGTGACGTTCCGCGAGTTCGACAACCTGAACAACGCCCGCCAAGTCCCCAAGCTACCCGACTGGGCGATCCTCGATACCACCCAGCCGCCCGATGAACACACTCCAGGCAAGGTGGTGACGGCCGGTTTCTTCAATGAACAGTGGGGACTTACGCCTTAACGTCGTCCTTGGCAAAATCCCACTGAACCATCTTGCCCTCGCGGGCACTCTGGTTGACCATGTGCGCGCAAGCCGCCGCATGATGGCCCGCCACCGCGTCTTCCCAGTAGGATTTGCGGGTCTTGATCGAGTTCAGGAAGTGCCAGAAATGGATGATGGTGGCGTCCTGGCCCTGCTCGCGCCACTCGGTGCCGCCTTCCACCAGATGGGCCTTGGCCAGCGACGGCATCTCTTCCTTCTGGACCTTCGGGTCTTTGTAGTAGGCCTCTTCCAGCTTCTTCGGCCAGGACTCGACAATCCAGCGGTTGTCTTCGCCGATGTGCTCCGGCCAGTACTTCAGCTCGCCCCAGCCGACGGACAGAGTTCCCTCGGTGCCCAGGAACATGAAGCTCGCCTCCGAGCTCGACTGGTTGTTGAACGTCGAGCTGAGGTTCACCGTAAACCCTTCCGGATACTCCAGTACGGCATTGAGCGTATCCGGCACGTCGCGTGATTCCTTCCAGCGATAGAGACCGCCCATGCCCATGACCTTGGCCGGCACTTTGGCGTCCATCAGGAAGTGAATGGTCGTACAGAGATGCACGAACAGGTCGGTGGCGATACCGCCGGAGTAGTCGCGGTAGCAGCGCCAGCGGAAGAACCGTTCCAGATCGAAGCCGTGCTTGGGGGCGGAACCCAGGAACATGTCCCAATTGACTGTCTGCGGATTGGCGTCCGGTGGGATGGGATAGATCCAGGCTCCGGAGGCGGAGTTGCGGTTATACGCCGCGCGGATCATCGTCACCTTGCCCAGCTTGCCTTCCTTAATCATCTGCCGGGCGCGGACCTGGGACATGGAGCTCATGCCCTGGGAGCCCACCTGCAGCATGCGGCCGGTCTCCTTGGCCGTGGCGATGATCTCCAGTCCTTCCGCGGACTTATAGGTAAGCGGCTTCTCGCAATAGACGTCTTTGCCGGCCTTCATGGCCTCGACGACGATCTGCTTGTGCCAGTGGTCCGGGGTGGCGCAGATGATGGCGTCGACCGACTTGTCGGCGATGACTTCGCGGTAGTCGCGGCGGATTTTGGCTGCGTTGCCGCGGGTCTCCCTGATGCGGTCCAGCGCGCGTTCCGTGCGGCCGGTGTAGGCGTCCACCACCTGGGTGATCTCGAACTGGGGGTGCGCCATCGCCCCGGCCATCAGCTCATGGGCGCGGGCTCCGCAGCCGATGCAGGCCAGTTGAATGCGGTCGTTCGGGGCGACCTGGGCGCTCATGGACGTGGCCAGAGCAGCGTTCATTTCGAGAAATCCACGACGACTGAAGTCCATGCTGGGGGTCTCCTTGCGACCACAAATATTGTATCGCCTGGAGCCAACCGGGCCGGATTCCCGCAAGGCGTGCTGAAATAGAAGAAGGGCCATAGTTCCGGCCCGTCATCAACACCATGTATCAGCCCGTACCCAAGGTGCCCGATTTCCCCGCTCTCGAGCGGGATGTGCTCCGTTTCTGGGAGCAGAACCAGACGTTCGCCAAGCTGCGCGCGCAGAATGCCGGCAAGGAGAAGTGGTCGTTTCTGGACGGGCCGATTACCGCCAATAACCCCATGGGCGTCCATCACGCCTGGGGCCGCACTTTGAAGGACATGTACCAGCGCTACCATGCCATGAACGGCAAGGAGCTGCGCTACCAGAACGGTTTCGATTGCCAGGGCCTGTGGGTAGAAGTCGAAGTCGAGAAGAGCCTCGGCCTGGGCACGAAACGCGACATCGCCGACTATGGCATGGACAAGTTCGTGCGCGCCTGCAAGGAGCGCGTGCTCACCTTCGCCACCCGGCAGACCGAGCAGTCCATCCGCCTGGGTTACTGGTGCGATTGGGACAAACCGGAAGTGCTGCTGGGCCTGCGCGACGCCCTGGCCGATGGGGATCGCGTGGTGACTTTCACCATGCCCAGCGGTAAGGAAGTGACCGCCCGGGCCAGCGAGATCATCGGCAAGCTGGGCAGCGCCGAGTACGGCGGCAGCTACTTCACGTTCGCCAACGAGAACAACTACACCATCTGGTCGTTCCTGAAGAAGTGCCATACCGAGGGGTTCATCTACCGGGGCCACGACGTCATGCCTTGGTGTGGCCGCTGCGGCACTGGTCTCTCGCAGATGGAAGTGGCCGAAGGCCGCAAGATCACCCAGCACACGTCGGTGTTCGTGCGGTTCCCCATCCTGGGTGAGGAGAAGACCGCGCTGCTGGTGTGGACGACCACCCCGTGGACGCTCACCTCCAACGTGGCGGCGGCGGTGAATCCCGAGATGACCTACCTGAAGGTGCGTCACGGCGAGTGGACCTACTACATCGGCAAGGGCATCTTCGAACGCGACCGCGTGCAGGATCTCCAGGTCGAGGGCAAGCACGAGACGCACAAGCTGCCTTCGATCCGCACCATCCTGAAGGGCAGTGGCACGCTGGATGTTCTGGGCGAGGTTTCCGGCTCGTCCCTGGTAGGCCTGAAGTACAGTGGCCCGTTCGACGAGCTGCCGGCGCAGAACCAGTCGCGGCACGCGCATCGCGTGGTGGCCTGGACGGACGTCAGCGATGCGGAAGGTACGGGCATTGTCCACATCGCACCGGGCTGCGGTGCGGAGGATCAGGCGCTGGGCCGCAAGGAAGACCTGGCGGTGATTGCGCCGCTGGGTGAGAACGCACGCTTTCTCGACGGTTTCGGCGCCTACACTGGCCGCCACGCCAGCGAGATCGCCGACGACATCGTGACCGAGCTGCGAGAGAAGGGCCTGCTGGTCTCGAAAGAAAAGTACCCGCACGTCTACCCGCACTGCTGGCGCTGCAAGGAAGAGCTCATCTTCCGCCCCGTGGATGAGTGGTTCATCCGCATGGACTGGCGCGACCGCATCCAGAACTCCGTGCCGACCATCAAGTGGATCCCGTCGGACGGCGAAGCCCGCGAGCAGGACTGGCTCAAGAACATGGGCGACTGGATGATCTCCAAGAAGCGCTTCTGGGGTCTGGCGCTGCCCATCTGGGTCTGCGGCGCGTGCCATTCGTTCCAGGTGATTGGCGGCTACGACGAGCTGAAGTCGAAGGCCGTGGAAGGCTGGGACGAGTTCGAAGGCCACACGCCGCACCGTCCCTTCATCGACAAGGTGAAGCTGCGCTGCGAACATTGCGGCGGCACGTCGACGCGCGTGGAAGACGTCGGCAATCCCTGGCTTGACGCGGGCATCGTGCCGTTTTCGACGATGCGCTTCACCTCGGACAACGAGTACTGGCAGAAGTGGTTCCCCGCCGACCTCGTCCTCGAGTCGTTCCCCGGCCAGTTCCGGAACTGGTTCTACTCCATGCTGGCGATGTCGGCCATGCTGGTGAACAAGGCTCCATTCAAGGCACTGCTGGGCCACGGCCTGGTGCGCGACGCGCGCGGCGAGGAGATGCACAAGTCGAAGGGCAACTCCATTGCGTTCGACGAGGCGGCGGAGGTGCTGGGCGCCGAAGTGATGCGCTACATCTACGCCGAGCAGAAGACTTCGCAGCATTTGAACTTCCCCGATTTGAAGCCGACGGCAGGGCAGACGATCGACGGCGAAGCACGGCGCAAGCTGCTCACCTTCTGGAACTGCTACAGCTTCTTCGTGATGTACGCTTCGGCCGACGGGTGGAAGCCCTCCGCTGAGGCCAGGCCCAGCACGAATGAGCTGGACCGCTGGGTGCTCAGCCGCCTGCAGCGCCTCGTCGCCGATGCCCACGGTTCGTTTCAGACCTTCGAGCACTACAAGCTGATTGAGCGCTTCCAGGAGTTCGACGAAGACTTCTCGAACTGGTATCTGCGGCGCTCCCGCCGACGGTTCTGGCAGAGCGACAACGACGCCTACCAGACGCTGTACACCGTGCTGACGACGGTCATCCGGCTGATGGCGCCAGTGCTGCCGTTCCTGACGGAGCACGTTTACCAGAACCTGGTGCGGACGGTGGATCCCTCCGCGCCGGAGTCAGTGCATCTGACGTCCTATCCGGTCGTCGATGAGAGCCTGCTGGATGAGGAACTGGAAACCTCCATTGCGGCCGTAATTCGCATCAAGAACCTGGCGCTGCATCTGCGGACGCAGAGCAAGGTGAAGGTGCGGCAGCCGCTGAGCGTGCTCACCGTCCGGCCGAAGGACGAGAAGGAGCGCAGGGTCCTCGAGAACGAGAAGTACGCGGCGCAGATTCTGGAAGAGGGCAACATCCAGCGGCTCGCATTGATCGAAGACGAGGGTACCCTCGTGAAAGCGCGGCTGAAGCCCGACCTCAAGAAACTGGGCCCGCGCGCCGGCAAGCACCTGAAGGCGATCAGCGCGGCGTTCGAAGCCGCGACCTTGCGCGAGGTGCGGGCGAACCCGACGTTCCCGGTACGGGTCGGCGACGAAGTGGTGGAAGTGGCGCAGGACGAGTACTTCGTCTTCTGGGAAGGTCCGGCGACGCTGCAGTGCACGGAAGAGGGCGGCACGTTCCTGGCCCTCGACACGACGCTGACGCCGGAACTGCTGCAGGAAGGCATCGCGCGCGACTTCAACCGTCTGGTGCAGGATCAGCGCAAGGCGCAGAACCTGCAGATCTCCGACAGGATCACGGTCCGCTACCAGGCCTCGCCGCGCATCGTCGAGGCAGTGGAAACGCACACCGAGTACCTGAAGGGGGAACTGCTGGCCGAAAGCATCGTGCTCGAATCCGAAGTTCCGGATGGCGCGGCGCTGACGCTGGGCGGAGAACCCTTGACGGTGGCGCTGAGCAAAGTAGGTTAGCGTTCGTAACCCGGCCGCTTCACCTGGCGGTAATCCACGCCAGGTTGAAGCGGGCGAGGGTCATAGTCTCCCGGAAGTTCTTCACCCCGCGCTCGTAAAAGCAGACAAATGTGCCATCGCGCAGTTCCGCCAGGGACGAGTAGGCAGCCGGCCCCTCCCACAAGACGCGGGACGCGGTCCAGGTGGCGGCATCGTCAAAACTGACGCGCACCGTCATCCGCATGCGTTTCACTTCATCGGCCGGATTGGAGAAGAGCACCGCGCGGCGCCGCTTTCTGAGCCGGAAGATGCTCGCCTGACAGACAGGTTCAACCAACGTCTGATCCCAACGCAACGGCGACCACGTGAGACCCCGATCGTGGCTGATGGCGATGCCGCGGCGTTTCTTTGCCTGGCCCGCCTGGTTGTGGTCGCTGCGAATGTTCAGCAGCAGGCTGCCGTCGCTGCGTTCGATGACGGCCGACTCATCGGAATCGCCTTCAGTCGTGCCGCCCAGTTGCCAGTTCTCTCCGCGGTCGTCGCTATAGATGACGTGCGAGTACATCGTCCGCGAGCCGAGCACCGTGTGATCGCAGGGAATCACCAGCCGTCCGTCCTTCAATTGGATGCCGTTGCCCGGGTCGGTGGCGTACCAGGCCCAGTTCTTCGGTTTGACGGAGGCGGTGATCTCCATCAACGGCGACCAGGTGGCTCCGTCATCCATGCTGCGGGTGACCCAAACGGTGCGGCTGCCTGGGCCGGAGCCGGCCAGAATCTGATCCTCGCTACCGTGCCCCGGGTTGCCTGAGAGCAGCAGGAAGATCGCGCCGGACAGGCGTTCGATGACGGTGGTGGGATTGCCGATGGTGTCGCTACCGCGGTCGCCCACCACCTGCAGCGGACGCCACGTCTTCCCGTTGTCCAGGCTGCGGGTCAACACTGTGTCGATGTCGCCGCTATCCGAGCGCGAATTCTTCCGGCCTTCCGCGAAGGCGAGCAGGGTGCCTCGGTTGGAGACCGCAAGAGCCGGAATGCGGAAGGTATGGTAGCCCTGATCCCCTGCGCGGAACACAGTGAACTCTTCGTGCAGTGGCTGCGGCTTTCCCTCGGCGAAAGGCAGCAACATCAGAACGGCGAAGCAGGCACCCGTGTATCCGCGCATATATGGTCCCTCCAGCTACCTCTGCGTCAGACCTTGTCCGGGATCACAAACGGAGCGCGGTAGCCGCGATCGGCGTCGCGCAAGAGGCGATTGGCGGCATCGTCGCCGATCACTTTCTCCGTTGCGGGATCGAAGTTCAAGGTGCGGCCCAGGCGATAAGACGCATTGGCGAGGTGGACCAGCGTGCAAGAGATGTGGCCCTCCTCGATGGGCGCGTGCAGGTCCTCCTGCTTGCGGCTGCGGACGACATCGATGAAATTGGCAAAGTGATCGCCGCCCTCGTGGTGGGTCGGCCCCGGGATCATGTCCTTGCCGATGTAGGAGCGGTAACCGTTCAGCGTGTCCTCGTCGCCGACGGCAAGATATCCGTTCGCACCGTAGAAGATCGTTCCGATCGTGTTGGGACCCTGACCCTGGCTGTACATGAAGTCCGTGCCGATCTCGGCTTCGCGATTGGTGATCCAGTGACGGACTTCAAACTCGATCATCTTGCGCTTGCCGCCGGGCAGATCGTACTGGAAGGCGCACGACAGCGTGTTGGGGGTCTCCTGGTCGTCGTCAAACACGAAGTGCCCGCCCATGGCCGTGATCTTGTTCGGGAACTTGAGCTGCATGCCGTGGCGGGCCATGTCGACCTGGTGGATGCCCTGATTGCCGAGGTCGCCGTTGCCGTAGTCCCAGAACCAGTGCCAGTTGTAGTGGAAATGGTTCTTCGTGAACGGGCGCAGCGGCGCGGGTCCGGTCCATAGATCGTAGTGGACGCCGGCGGGCGTGGGCTCGGCCGGAGTCTTGCCAATGGTGTCGCGGCGCTTGTAGCAGAGGCCGCGTGCCATGTAGATGTCGCCGATGAGCCCCTCGTGGAGCTTGGTCATGGCCTCCATGCCGGATTTGCGCGAACGGCCCTGCGTGCCGTGCTGCACAATGCGGTTGTACTTCTTCGCCGCAGCGACCAGTTGCTTGCCTTCCCACCAGTTGTGGGAGCAGGGCTTCTCAACATAGGCGTCCTTGCCGGCCTGGCAGGCCCAGATCCCGATCAGCGCGTGCCAGCTTGTGGGCGTGGCGACCGAGACGGCGTCGATCGACTTGTCTTCGAGCAGCCGGCGCACGTCGAAATAGGTCTTTGGCTTGGGCAGACCCAGTTTCTCCATGTCCTTGAGGCGGCCGTTCAGCACGTTCTCGTCGATTTCGCAGATGGCGGCCACCTCGACGTTGGGCAGTTTCGCGAACTGCCGGACGTGATCCCAGCCGCGCTTCCTCACGCCGCAGACCGCGATGCGAACCTTGTCGTTGGCGCCAAGGACACGCTGCGCGCCGGCGGCTGTCATCCAGGCTGCCGACGAGGTGCCGATGAACTTCCGCCGGCTCCATGTTTCTGATCGATTCATAGTCTGTTCCTTTCCTGGAATCTTTTGAATGAGGGAAACCGCCCTCCGCGGGCACTCGGCCTCATGCGTACAGAGTTCAACATCAATTGCCTGTATGCGCGCCGGAGTGCCGGAACTCGCCGATGACAATGGTGCGTGGCGGCAGCCGGGTTTCCGTTCGGATGCAGTTCAACACAGTCTCGTCATCGCCGACGACGAGTTCGAGGCGGCCGTCCCCGTCAATGTCCGCGATAGCGGGCGACCCGCCGCCCTTCATCTTGGCGCCTGTGTAGTTGAGGCTCTTCGGTGCGTAGCTCCAGAGATCCGTCCCGGAGTTGGCGACAGCGTGCATGCGGCGGTCTTCATTGCACGGGAAGACGAGGTCGAGCTTGCCGTCGGCGTCGAGATCGGTGGCTACCGGGATGAGCGTGACCCGGCTCTGAATCGGGATGCCGCGTAGACGTCGGCCGTCGCGGTCGAGAATCGTCAGTTCGCACTTGGGCCAGGGCGAGAGTTCGGTCTCGATGATCACCTGCTTGTAGCCTAGCCCCTGCATGTCGGCCAGGACCGGAGCCCACTCGCCCTCCCGGTGAGCCTCATGGGCCCACAGGCGAACGCCCTTCGCGTTGAGGGCGACTACCTCATGCGCAGTGGAGACAGACTTTGCCGCGAAGACCACCTCCGGCTTTCCGTCCCCATCGATGTCGCCAACGGCAGGCGGCAGGAAGCGCGCCCCGCGGGCATCCGCGGCCCAGAGTTCTCCTTTGTTTTCGACGATGGCATGGAGCTTCGCATCGGCGCCGCCCAGCAGGATGACGCGGCTACCGTCGCCCAGGAGATCCTCGACCACGGGGGCAGTCACTGCGCCCGCGCCGAGAGCGTATTTCCATTGCACGGCGCCCGCTGTGTCGAGCACGAGCAATTCACCGCCCGCCGTAGCGACGTAGAGGCGGCCTTGCGCGAAGGCGGGCGGCAGGACGCGGCTCTCAAACTTATGGCTCCATACTTCCTTGCCTTGGGCGTTGACAAGGTAGAGCGTATCGAGCGAGGCAAAGGCGATGGCGGGCTGGCCGTTGTTCTGAATCAGAACGGGCGTGCTTAGCGCCCCCTTCGCCGGGAAACGCCACAGGGACGTTCCATCCGGGCGCAGCAGGTGCAGCGACCTGTCGATGTCGTTCGTGGCCAGGGCAATCTGGAGGGTCTTGCCGTCCTGTTGGAAGTCGGCCACGACCGGCGAGATCAGCAATGCTCCATCGGTGGGCAGGCGCCAGTTCAGGCGAGGCTCGCCCCCGATGGCGTAGAGACCGGGCTCTGCCTGGGCGCTAAGCGAACGGGCGCCCAGGTCCACTCTCGTCGGTACGGGCACCCAGGCGTTGTGGGTCTGACGGTAGAGCTTCAGCGAGTTGGGCAGGTACGGGTCGATCTCTTCCGGCGTCAGGCGCACGCTGACTGCGGAACGCGGAGCGGCCGCGGGCAGGCGGAACAGCCAGGGCAGGGCATTGGGCGCGCGCTTGCCGGTGATTGCGGCCGCGGCCAGTCTCTCGACGCCCGGCGCTGGCTGCCCTCCGATCAGGATGTTCGGGAACGCAGCCCGCTCGCTGGTCCAGATGGTCTGCTGGTCCGACCAGCCCTGCCAGGGCAGGTCGCCCTGAACCCGGCAGCGCGCGGCGAAGTGGCGGGCGCCGCCAGTCGTGGAAGGCGGCAGTTCAAACCGGTAGACGCCAGCCTCGGAAGACGACGGCCTGATCTCCTGGCCGGCATCGGCAATGAGCACCATCTCCGCGCCTGACGGTAAGGGGCCCGGCTTCAGCGAGACAGCTACGGGCTGGCCGGATTGGACCAGCTTCGGGAAGGACCAGGAACCCAGGGCGGGGAAGCGGTCGTCCGCTGAGGCCGGAATGCCGGCGGCGGATTCAACTTTGGCGGCGCGCAGCAGGGCATGGGCCAGGTCGCCGGATCCGGAGGAGGCGTTGTAGATGTAGCCGTCCGGAGTCTCCTTGATGAGCCCGTTCTCGAAGAGCGTATCGCATGCTTTGGCGGCAAAGCGGCGGACGGCCTTGAGATAGGCCGGTTCGTGCGTCGCCTCAAACATATCCAGCAGGAACTCCAGGCTCTTGCCGTAAGTCTCCGGGTGGATGCCGGACGATATCGGATCCTCGAGGGCGGCCTGCGCGTAGCGGCGGGCAAACTCCAGGAACTGCGCGTCACCGGTCTCCTGATAGGCCATTAGGGCTGCCTGGCCGAACATGCCGGACTCGCCCTGGCCGTCGCTCCAAGGTGAGAGGTAACCAGGCAGAGGCTTGGCGTCGGCGACATTCACGTCTCGATGGTAACGGCGGGCCACCGGATCCCAGGAGGCCTGCATATAGGCCTTGGCGAGTCCTGCCGCGACGTCGCGCAGCACGGTCTGCCGGCGGTCCAGGCGGTAAGCATGCAGCAGGTACCACGAGAGGTGGCCCGGCAGATTGGTGGGGCCGCTCTGCACCGGAGCCCAGGCGCCGCCGATCAGGTTCGTCTGCGGATTGCGCACCTTCCAGAACATCTGCCCGGCCTTCAGCGCCCAATCGAGGTGCTTCTGCTCCCCGGTCTTCGTGTAAAGGAACAGGAACGAGTAGGCATACAGCCCCGAGTGCTTTGTGTAGGGGCCGCGCACCTGCGGATCGTCGAACTTGCCTGTATAGAAGTTGCCATGCCGGTCGAAGTTGAAGGTCTCCTTGTCATGGATGTGGTAGGTGTACAGACCTTCGATCTCGCGGCGGACGGCCTCCGGGTTCAGCCGCCAGAGCTCTTCCCACGGCGGAAGCTGGCGCTCGAGTTCGTGCCGGTTGGCCTCGATCTCTTCGCGGACGACGTTGTAGAACATGTGCTCGCCCCAGGCGAACAGGCCGGTGGTGGGGCTGGCGCAGGTCTTCATGAACCAGGTCATGTAGGCGTCGGCAGCCTGCTGATAGCGTGGATCACCGGTAAGGGCCGAGAGCTCCCGAAATGTGTGGATGGTGGCGATGTCGCGATAGAGGTTGCTGCCGCGCGCATTCCGCATGTAATCTTCCGCGTCGTAGGAGCGCTGCCAGTTGGGGTCCTTCGACTCGGGGATGCGGCGGGTCTCGATGTCCAGCATCGAGACCCAGGCTGGTGTGGACTTGCTGCCGTAGCGGTCAACGCCATTCGCCAGCAGGGTGTCCGCGAAGGTCCGCACCTTTTCCAGGTAGAGCGTCTGTGGCGCCGCGGGGCGCGTCTGGGCCACCAGGAGCGGGAGTCCTGAAAAGACAAGGATTGTCGTTCTAAGCGTCATGCGGTGGATTGCGAACGAGAGCCGGAAGGGAGAGTAGAAAAAGGCCAGGGGAGCCAGCCGCGCTGTCGCGAACCGGCTCCCCTGGGTGGGTTGGTTAGTACACCAGCTTCAGACCAAACTGAATCTGGCGTGGGATGTTGGCTTGTGACGTCACCTTGCCGTAAGTGGCGCTGGTGACGCTGACGTTGGGCGAGGCGAACTGCGTGCGGTTGAAGACGTTGAAGAACTCAGACCGGAACTGCAGCCGGAAGCGCTCGGCCAACTGGAAGGACTTGTTGACCGAGATGTCGTAGTTGGCGATGCCCTGGTTGCGGAACTCGCTCAGGTACTGCGTGAGCGTGCGCTGCCCGAACGGTTGCGCAATGCCTTGCTGGACGGCGAAGGCGCCGGTGTTGAACCACTTGTCGACATTGCGGTCGGAAGTGAGCACCGATTGGCCGGTGGCGACTGTATTGCTGTTGGTCTTGATCGGTGCGCCCGACTGGAAAGCCCCGACGCCACTCAACTGCCAGCCGCCGATGACGTGATCGAGGATGGTGGAGTTGATAGCGAAGCGCTTGCCCTTGCCGACGGGCAGGTTGTAGATGCCATTGATGACGAGGCGCTGGGTGCGGTCGATGTCCGCCACCATGTTCTCGAAGGCATCGGAGAAGCCCGGGTTCATGTAGTTGGAGTGAGCCATGAGCTTCGACCAGGTGTACGAACTCAGGATGCTGAAGTCGTTGGCGAAGCGGCGCTCCAGCGAGAACTGGGCGCTGTGGTAAGTGTTGTGGCCGACACCGGCGACGGCCATGTTGGTGGTCACCGGGTAGTTCGGATTCTTCGCCAGCAGTTGGTACAAGGGGAAGGTCTTGGAACCCAGTGTGCCGGCCGAAGCTGGAATGAGGCCGTAGAACGGATTCGCGACGGCGGACAGCAGGGCGTTCCCCAGCGAGAGGTACGACGCAGGCAGGGCGTTCGGCGCCCAGTTGGGATTGAAGCGCCGTGTGGTGGAGCCGACATAGGCGGCGTCCAGCAGCCAGCGCCCCGGCAACTCAACCTGCAGGCCTGTCGAGTAGTTCAGGACGGCGGGCGTCTTGACCTTCGGGTTGCGGAAGGTGATGCCCGTGCCGAGCAGGCACTCCGGATTGCGGGTGGCGCAGGGCACCAGGTTGAGGCCTGACGGGAACGGATTGGCCAGCGTGCTGGCCGGCGTCAGGCTGTCAATGGTCGTGACCATCGGCGTGCTGGTGTTGAAGCCGCCGAGATCGACGCCCGTGAGGCGCGGATTAAAGAAGGTTCCAAAGCCGGACCGCAGCACCATGCGCTGGTTCAGCTTGTAGGCGAGGCCGATGCGAGGACCCCAGCTGTCATACTCGGGATCGAGATAACTGCGGCTCTGCCCGTTGACGCCGGCGAAGACCGGAGCACCCTTGACATCGATGTTGGCGAGGCCGGGATAGGGGCTCTTCTGGTAAGCGGCCTGAGCAGCGGAGGCGATGGTGGGCACGTAGCCGAAGTCGTAGGAGCGGATGACGCGGTCGAAACGATCGGTCGTCGGTCCCTGGAACTCCCAGCGCAGGCCGAGGTTCAACGTGAGCCGGCTGCTCACTTTGTAGTCATCCTGGAAGTACCACTCATAGTAAGTGGTTTGCGTGGCCTGGTAGCCGCCGACACCCACTGTGCCGCTGGCGGGCAATCCGAGCAGGAAGGACGCGGCACCCCAGCCGGACGCGGCGTTGGCGGTGAATGGATCGGACTGGGTCCAGTTGCGGCCGAAGCTGTAGCTGCCGGAACTGCCGGAGCTGGCGCCACGGTCGTCATACTCGCGCAGGACGAGAGCGTACATGCCGAATTTCATCGTGTGCTTGGACTTCACCTTGGTGAAGCCGATGTAGCCGTTCCATCCGTCGGAGGCGTTGTAGGACGGGCCGCCCGAGCCGAGTCCGGTGGCGTCACCGATGCTGAACTGCGGGAACACCTGGAAGGGCAGTTGCGTGACCAGGGATTGGGGGAACCCGAGGGAGGCGACGTTGAAGCCCTGGCTGCCGGCGAAGGTGCCTTCGTACTTACGCGAATAGCCAAGGCGGGCATTCAGGATGAAGTCCGGCTGGAGGCTGCGCACATAGTCTATAGAGGCGATGCGCGTCTTCTGGAAGGAAGTGCTGGCCGTGGTGAGGTTGTTGAAGAGGTTCAGATTGTCGGCGCCGTAGTTGGCGATGCCGACATAGCCGAAGATGCGGCTCTTCTCCCCGAAGTTGTGATCGATGCGGGTGCCGTACTGGTCGTAGTTCAGCACGCCGCCGCCCGTGGAGACATAGTTCAGCGCACCGGTCGTCGGGTCGCCCGGACGGTTCGGTGTGGGGATGTAGCCCAGCACATTCCTGGCGATGCTGCTTTGACGGTCGGTGGGGATCTTATTATTGGGGAACGGCGAGCGGACATAGGTGTTCGGCTTGCCCTCAACCGGGGCCACCGTGGTCGGATCGTAGATGAGAATGGGTGCCCCCGCGGCGGTCCTCAGGGAAGAGAAGTCGCCCGCGCGCTGCGCCTCGGTCGGCACCGTTGTGGACGTCGTGGCGGGCGGTGTGTTCTGGCGGACCGATTCCCAGTTGAAGAACCAGAAGCTCTTGTTGCGGCCATCGTACACCTTGGGTAGATAGATGGGCGCGCCGGCGGTGGCGCCGAACTGGTTCATGTGGAACTTGGCTTTGGTGGCGCCGCTGCGGTTCGCGAAGAAGCTGTTGGCGTCGAACTTCTCATTGCGCAGGAATTCGTACAGCGCGCCGTGCAGTTCATTGGTGCCGGACTTGGTGGCGACGTTGATGGTGCCGCCCGCGGCGTGACCATACTCGGCATCGTAAGAATTCTTCTGGACCTTAAATTCCTCTACTGCGTCAATCGAAGGCGTGAAGGAGACCTGGTTGCCGCCCTTCGCGTAGACGCCATTGAGCGTGACCATGTTGCCTCGGTTCGGAGCCCCGCTGACAGAGACGTCGGAGACACCGTTGGTATCCCAGGGACGGGTCAGGTTCACGTTACCGCTCTGGCCCGTGGGGATCACCCCGCTGACGAGCTGCTGCAGGGCCAGTGGATTGCGGCCGTTCAAGGGAAGCTCGACGATCGTCTTGTTGGTGATGACCTGGCCCATGGACGAGGATTCCGGAGTCAGCAGCGGACCTTCCCCGGTTACCGTCACGCTGTCCTTTACCTCGCCAACCTGAAGGGCAACGTCGATGGTCATGCGGTCGTTCACCTGCAGCGTGATGCCCGGGCGGACGGATGATTTGAAGCCGGCGGCCTCGACGGCCAGTCTGTAATTGCCGGGCAGAAGGAATGTGATCACATACAGGCCTTCCGAATTGCTGGTGGCCTTGGCTTCGATATTGGTGGCGGTGTCCGTGGCGCGGACCGTGGCGCCGGGCACAGCGGCTCCACTGGGATCGGTGATCTTGCCCGTGATGCTGGCGCGATAGCCTTGCGCGAACGCAGAGCCCGCCGCGAGCAGTATCAGTAGTCCGGCCAGTGCCGACCTTAGCCCGAACGATGATCGTCCACTCCGCCGGAGTGTGTCATCCGTAACACTCATTACATACCTCCCGAAGTCGCGACATGGATTCCTTCAGTCGTGGCGAGACATTTAAGGTGCGACTCGCACCTAAATAGTAGTAGCGAGTTTGTCCTGAGTCAATACAAAAGTGTGACGGCTGGAAAGAAGGGCTGTTACGCTATCATTGCGGGCAGTGCGATGGCGCGCGGGGCGTAGTTTTGGCATCTGAGCGGCCGGCGCCTGGCTGCATTTGCCGGAGGCGCCAGACCGGAACGGCAACGGAATCATGGCGCGATTGCGGGATCTGAGGAGACGCGGCCAATGGTCAGTCCAAACACGGCAACACCGGCAACAGTGCGGCAGGTGAACCGTGCCATTCTCCTGAACCTCATTCGGACGCATCAGCCGGTTTCCCGCATCCAGCTCTCGGGCCTCACCGGGATCTACCGCAGCAACGTCTCTTTCATCGTGGAAGAACTGATCCGCGAGGGGCTCGTTCGCGAACAGCGAGGAAAGCCCTTGGGCCGCGGCCGCGTGCCCATGTTTCTCTCTTTGGATCCGGATGGCTTCCGCGTGGTAGGGGTCAGCATCCGCGCCTGTGAGACCGTGCTGGCCCTGGCCGACCTGACCGGCCGAATCCTGGAATCGAGGGCCTTCCGCACTCCGAAATCACCCGCCACATGGGTGGATCATTTCCGTTCCTCGCTGGACCGGTTCCGCGCCGCATCGGGTCCGGCCACCGGCGCGTTCCATCAGATCTGCATCAGCGTGCCGGGCATGGTGAATCAGGCCAGCGGAGAGATCCTCTGGATGAATGCGCTACCCAACTACTCCGGATACAGGCTGCGCGATGTAGTGGAGTCCTCTACTGGGATTGCTACCACGGTCGCCAACGACTGCCACCTGGCCACGACCTGTGAACGCTGGCTGGATAACACGGCGGGCGACCTGAAGAACTTCGTCTTTCTCGAAGTCGGCGATGTGGGTGTCGGTGCCGGGATGATTGTGAACGGCGAACTCTGCACGGGTCACAACTCCACCTTCGCGGCGGAGTTCGGCCATATGGTGGTGGATCCCTCCGGCCCCCGGTGCAACTGCGGCCGCCAAGGCTGCTGGGAGTTGTTCGTCTGCGACCGCGCCACCTATGGTGTCTACGACCCCGCCCGGGAGTTCTCGCCGTCGCGTTTCGAAGAGCTCATTCGACTCGCGCGCGCCGGTGACCGCAAGGCCCTTCGCGCTTTTCAGCGCACCGCCGCGCACCTGTCCCTCGGCATTTCCAACATCGTCATGGTGCTCAATCCCGAGGTGGTCATCCTGGCGGGCCGGCTCACCGAGGTCTGGGACATGATCTATCCGCCCCTCGCGAACGCGGTGTCCATGCTGCCAGGCAAACCCCAGATCCGGCCGGCACGGATGTCGGCCGAGGAGCTCTTTCTGCATGGGGCGATCCGCCACGCCTTGAGCGGGTTGTTCGCCGCCCCACAGCTGGGATGACCCCACACTTCCTTGCTGCGCCGCCGGTTCCGGCTGAGCTACACCGAATACTTGTGCGTGAGCTTGCGCAACTCGGCCAGTCCTCTGGGCACAGCCACGGCGCTCGGCTCCTTGGCTTCGTACTCCAGTGACAGATAGCCTTTGTAGCCACCCCCACCAATCAGCTTGACGACCCGATCCCAGTCCTGGGGCCCGGTCTTCCCGTCGTCGTAGGTCATCTCGGCCTTCATCTGGACATTGACCGCGTAGGGCAGGCACTGCTGCATCTGCTCAAACGCATGGTCCTTGAAATTGCCTGTGTCGAGGTTGATGCCGACCCACGGCGAATTCACCTTGTTCACCATCTCGAGGATCCGCTCGGCGCGCGTGCAGATGCCGCCGTGGTTTTCGAGCCCCAGGATGATGCCCTTCGCCGCCGCCAGGTCGGCCCCGCGCTTCAGGCATTCCACAACCCAGGGCACGGCCTGTTCCTCCGTTGCCGTCTTCGGGACAGTACCGCCGAACACGCGGATGTGCGTCGCGCCCAACATATCGGCGACGTCTACCCAGCGGCCGATGGAGGCCACCTCGGCATCTCGGTCCGTCTGGTTGGGTTTCGTCAGCTCGGTCCGCACCGCGATTGAGTAAATCGAAACTCCATTTCGATAGGCGAGGCGGCGCAGGTTGTGGAGCCACTCGGCGTTCGTATTGGGGAACCAGTACACGGTCATGTCGATCCCGTCGATATTCCACTCCACGCACTTGGCGATGAGGTCCTCGTAGGTCATCGACTTGCCCTGCAGTTCCTTGCGGAACGAATAGGCGCAGATCGCCGGCTTCATGCGCGCCGGCGCCGGCGCGGCGGCCTGCGCGGCTGGGGAGGTGAGGGCCACGGCGGCCGCGGCAGTGGTAGTGGAGAGGAAGGCGCGACGGTTCATCGGTATCGATGGTATCGCAAGCGGCGGCCGGCTCAGGCCAGCCCTGCAGCCCCTCTCCGGGGCAGGGCGCCTGAGTATCGAGCCGGGGCGTTACGGATGCCCTGCTCGCTCCATCGGCGGAGCGTTGGGCGAGCGCAACGTCCGGATGTCCCGCATAGGAGGCTGGCCGAAGAACCGGCTGTACTCCCGGTTGAACTGGCTGGCGCTTTCATAGCCCACTGCGAAGGCCGCGCTGGCGGCATCCAGCCCGTCAATCAGCATCTGTGTCCGCGCCGCCTGCAGCCGGAGCTGCTTCTGATACTGCAGCGGACTCATCGCCGTCAATGCCCGGAAGTGATGATGCAGTGTCGACACACCCATGCCGGCCATCTGGGCGAGATCCTCCACGCGCAATGGCTTCGCGTAATTCAGCCGCATCCAGGCAATCGCTTTGGCTGTACGGTGGCTCTGGTCCCCCAGCGTCGCAATGGCGCGCAGTCGGGTGCCCTCCGGACCCCGCAGGATCCGGTAGATGATCTCGCGCTGAATGAGCCCGCTGAGAAATGGAATGTCCGCCGGAGTGCTCAGCAGGTCCACCAGCCGGCAGCAGGCATCGAGCAACTCGGCCGTAGTCTCTCCAATGGACATAGCCGGAGTATCCGGCGGCGTGTCCGGTGCCGGAATCTCCTCCAGGCTCAGCATTTCGCGCACGACACCCATTTCTAACTTCAGCGAGAGGGCCAGGAACGGCGCCGCTTCGCTCGCCTCCACGACCTGACTCGTGATGGGCAGATCAATCGAGGTCAGCAGGAACCGGGATTCGCCGTAGAGGAAGGTTCTGCGCCCGAGTTCGACACGCTTCCGCCCCTGCGCGATCACCGCGATGCTCGGCTCATACGTCATGCAGGACGGAGCCGTCAGTTCCGTCCTCCGGACCAGCGTCAGGCCGGGAATCTCCGTTATCCGTTTCACTTCGGAGCCCATGAAAGAGTCAATCTTCCGGGCCAGCTCGGCACGCGCCGCCCGTGCGGCGCTCGCTGGCGAAACATCAGGATCCCGGCGCTTCGTTACGGTCACGGTCTCTCACTCCTCAGCCCCAGAATACACACCGTTGCCCGGCACGATGTACTGCTTCCCCGCCGGTCAAGAGGATTAGGCAACAAATCGGAAGGATCGGGATACCGCTCATTCGCTGCCTGCCCCTAGTCTGGAACCAGGACCACTGGTTTACTCTCGGGAGAGCCGGTCCCGCGCTGGCGGCGGAGGCGAAAGCCGTCCGTCCCGCCGGCCGGGCTGGACATCAGGCTTCCCGAAGGTCCATCAAAAGGGGAAATGATGCGTAAACGAACACTTGGCAAAAGCGGTCTCGAGGTCTCGACACTCGGTTTGGGTTGTATGGGCATGAGCTTTGGCTACGGCCCGGCGAAGGACAAACAGGAGATGATCCCCGTCATCCGCGCGGCCGTGGAGCGGGGCATCACCTTCTTTGATACGGCCGAAGTCTACGGCCCGTACATCAACGAAGAACTTGTCGGCGAAGCCCTGGCGCCCTTCCGTGGCGAAGTGGTCATCGCCACCAAGTTCGGTTTCAAACTGGATCCGGAGACCGGCAAACAGGCTGGGTTGGACAGCCGGCCGGAACACATCAAAGAGGTGGCCGAAGCGTCACTCAAGCGGCTCCAGGTGGATGCCATCGATCTCTTCTATCAACACCGCGTGGACCCGGAAGTGCCCATCGAAGACGTCGCTGGTGCGGTGAAGGACCTCATTCAGGCAGGCAAGGTCAAACACTTCGGCCTGTCCGAGGCCGGCGCAAAGACCATTCGCCGCGCGCATGCCGTCCACCCCGTGACCGCCCTGCAGAGTGAGTACTCCTTGTGGACCCGGGGCCCCGAGGCGGAGATCCTGCCCACCATCGAGGAACTCGGCATTGGCTTCGTCCCTTACAGCCCGCTGGGCAAAGGCTTCCTGACCGGCAAGATGGACGAGAGCACCAAATTGGAAAGCGGAGACTTCCGCAGCATTCTGCCCCGCTTCACTGCCGACGCAATGAAAGCCAATCGCGCCCTGGTGGATCTCCTCGGAGAAATCGCCGGTCAGAAGCAGGCCACGCCGGCCCAGATCGCTCTTGCCTGGCTGCTGGCCCGGAAGCCTTGGATCGTCCCCATTCCCGGGACCACCAAACTGGCCCGGCTGGAAGAAAACATCGGCGCGGCTTCAGTCGAGCTGACGGCCGAAGACATGGCCTCCATTGAGAAGGCTGCCGCGCAAATCACAATTCAGGGAACCCGCTACCCTGAGCACATCGAGAAGATGACTGGCCGCTAAACCGAAGAGGAGGCATGGAGCCATGAATCGTAGAATATTCGTGGGAGGCGCGTTCACTGGTATGGCCGCCAGCGGCGCCAATGCAGCTCCGCCAAAGGTAAAGGCCGGGGATATCCCCACAACTACATTCGGCAAGACGGGCATTCAGGTCAGCGTTCTCGCGCAGGGCGGAGCCCGCATGGACCTCCTCCCGGATGTTCCATCGGCCGCTGCCCACGTCCGCAAGGTCTACGACCTCGGCATCACTTACTTCGACTGCTCCCGTCTCTACTGGGATGGGCGGTCCGAAGAGGCCTACGGCATCGGGTTGCAGGGCGTCCGCAAAAATGTCTTCCTCACCACCAAGACCGTCAAGCGCACAGCAAAGGAAGCGATGGAGGAACTCGAAACCTCCTTCCGCCTGATGAAGACGGATTACGTCGATCTCTGGCAGGCCCACGCGGTTCAGAACAAGGACGACATCGACAGGCTGCTGGCGCCTGGCGGTGCGATCGAGGCCTTCGAGGCGGCAAAGAAGGCCGGCAAATGCCGCTTCATCGGCTTCACGGGCCACTTCGATCCCGAAGCCCACGCCGCCCTGATGAAGGCGTACGACAAGTGGGACACCGTCATGATGCCCATCCACGCGGCCGATCACGCCTACCTCAGCTTCGAGAAGATCGCCCTCCCCGAGGCGGTCGAGCGCGGTCTCGGCACCCAGGCCATCAAAGTCTTCGGCAAGGCGTACCTGTTGAGATCACTCAGCCCGACCGAGTGCCTCCGCTATGTGTTGAGCCAGCCGGGTGTCCATGTAGCCGTCTGCGGCGCGGGCACGCAGGGACAGATGGAGGACAACATCCGCGCTGTCCGGAACTTCAAAAAACTCAGCGCCGAAGAGATCGCGGATGTGCGAAAAAGAGCGCTCGTCGGTTCGGGTGTCTACACGGGCCCCACCATGGAGTACTGGAAGAAGAAAGTCTGATGCAGGGGCCTCCCACTGCAAACCACGAACGGACTTGAGCCGGCACTGGCCCGGCCCCACAGGTCCGCGTTTACAATCTGTACTACAGCATGTATAAAGGAACATGCAATTCCGTCCAGGACTGTTCCTGCTCGCTTTGTCATTGCTGGCGCCCGCGGCTACAGCGGCGCCCATCTCCAACATCTACTTCTTCGGCGATAGCCTGTCCGACACCGGCAACATCGGCAATCTGACAGGCAACATCTATCCGAACTCGCCCTATACCCCCGGGCACTTTTCCAACGGGCCCGTCTGGACGGAGTACTTCGCCCAGGCCATGGGCCTGCCCAACTCCGCCAAGGCCGCGGGCATGTCCTTAGGACCAGGACTCTTCAACATCCAGGTCCCCGGCAATGGCGGCACCAACTACGCCATCGGCGGAGCCCGCAACGACACCACCGGATCCCTCGACTCCTACGGCATCCCCACCGGCGTCTACTGGCAGATGTACTACTACCTCTCGAAGTCGAATTCGACCGCCGATCCCACAGCCCTCTACGTACTCTTCGGGGGCGGCAACGACCTCCGCGATGCTTCGCTCCTCAGCCCCGCCGCGCGCGATGCGGCGGCGAATGTCGCGGCGCAGTATCTGGTTTTCACCATGTACGTCCTGGAACAGATGGGCGCCAGGAACTTCCTCATCCTGAACGCGCCAGATATCGGCAACACGCCGGAAGCCAGAATCGTCCGCAACAATGCCGCGTCCGCCACCGCGGCCACCCAGGCCTACAACGCCGCACTGGGCCTCTACGTGGGCTACTTCCAGTCCACTCTGTCGCGCTCCACCTTCCACCTTCTCGACACCTATTCCCTCTTCGAGGATGTCTACACCGATGCGTCGACCGGCGGCTCCACCTACGGCCTGACGAATGCAACCACCCCCTGCTTCGCGGGCTTCGCTGGCTCCACCGGAGCCGACTGTTCCAAGTCGGTTTTTGCCGATGACATCCATCCGACGACGGCCGTCCATCATCTCCTGGCCAATGCCGCCTACGATCTGCTGAACCCGCCGGCCACGGGCGTTCTCTCCACGGGCATCGGCACTGAGGCCATCCCGACGCCCGAGCCCTCAGCCGCCCTGCTTTGCTCTACAGGATTGGGTCTTCTCCTCTGGAAGAGACGAGGCGAGCCGGGTCGCCGGGCCATTGATCCGCAGGGTAAGGAGCAGCGAGCCCACTGCCACCCCGCGTTCGCGCAGGTGTCCCGTCAGGCTAACCGCTCAATCACCGAAGTGCAGCACTAATCCGGAAGCGTCCGCGCATTCTCCGTCTCCGCTTCGGGCAAGACAACTGCCGCCCCTACCTCGGAACGGTGACCGCAACTCCGTTCGCGTCCGGTACGCCCTCCACCGGAGCCGCCGCCATCGTCCGCAGGTCCAGCAACGAAATGCCGCCGTTGCGCGGAGTCGCGCCCGCAGGCAGCATCTGCGAAGGCACCAGCACATTCGAGATCCAGGCATGCGGGCCATCCTGCACCACCAGCAGCGGACTGCCTGACTTGATACGCTGCGCCACCGCGCCGGTCTTTGCGTCGACCACAAGCAGGACCCCATCCAGCACCGCCGGAGCCAGAATCCAGCGGCCGTCTCCAGTTGCCGCTGGATAGAAGACCTGCCCCACGTCGAGATTGCCGAACCGCGCCTCCACCGAAAGGTCCTCCGGCTTCAGCAGCACCAGTTCATTCCTGCCGCCCACAATCAGCCGGCGGTGATCCGCGGTCCAGCCCAACCCGCGAGGAGCTGCAATCTCGGCCTGGGCCTGGATCGAGCCCCTCTCTGCATCCAACCGCAGGACACGCCCCGTCGTAGTAAAAGCAAACAACGACCGCCCGTCCGCCGAGAAGATGAAATTGTGGACGCCCGGCGGCAGGTCGAACGTCCGCAGCACCATGCCCGAGACAGCATCGAACACCACCATCGCCTCGCGCCCCACCTCCGCATTCGTGAACAGTTCCCGGTACTTCGGCGGACGCAGCTTCAACCCATGCGGAGCGGTACAGCCCGGAGGCAACTGGAACCGGTTGCGCTCAAGACCTGCCTGCACATCCAGAACGGAAATCGTGGTGCCCGGTGTCCCCACCTGGTGGTTGACTTCCAGCAGGCCGAAATTCGAGACAAAGGCCGTCCTGCCATCCGGAGTCACCTCGATCTCATGCGGCTTCTCGCCAACGCGCACGGTCTTTTGGACCTCGGGATGGTCCGCGGCAAACAGAACCACCTGGCCCAGGCCCTCCTGCACCACCAGCACCGTCTTTCGCGCCGCATTCCCTGACATCAAGGCAGTGGACGCAAAAGGCGCAGCCAGCAACCCCAGGCGAAGAATCTCATATCTGGTCATCAATCCGGCTCCAGCCCCCTTGTTTCCAGAATACCGGCGTGAACGAAGCCAGGTTGTTCAGTCCGTTCCACCCAAAGGCGATATACTCCCCCTAAAAGGAATTTCGGATGAAACACTCCTCTTCGCGCCGTGGTTTCCTGGCCGCTCCTCTTGTCCTGGCCGCCCCCTCGCCCGCACCAGCCGCCGAACCCAAGCTGACTTACCGCACTCTCGGCAAAACCGGCCTCAAGGTGACATCCCTCTCCTTCGGCTGCATGACCACCACCGACGCCAGCGTCATCGAACGCGCTGCCGACACCGGCATCGTCCACTTCGACACCGCCCGCAGCTACCAGAACGGCAACAACGAGCGTATGGTCGGTGCCGCTCTCAAGAGCCGGCGCGCAAAGGTCGTCATCTCGAGCAAAAGCGGCGGCAAAACGGCCCAGGCCGCCCTGGCTGACCTCGACACCAGTCTCCGCGAGTTGGGCACCGACTACCTCGACATCTGGTACCTCCACATGAAGAACGACCCGGCCGAGGTGACCGAGGAACTTCTCGAAGCCCAACGCGCGGCGAAGAAGGCCGGCAAGATCCGCTTCGCCGGGGTCAGCACGCATTTCAACATGGACCGCATGCTCACCTACCTGGCCAAACTCGGCCAGACCGACGTCGTCCTCACTACTTACAACTTCGCCATGCGCTCCGTCGCGGCCGGAGCCAACACCGACACCGCCGCGCCAAAGACCGACATGACCTCCGCCATCCGCGAAGCCCGCCAGTCCGGCATGGGCATCGTCGTGATGAAGACGCTCGCCGGAGGCACCACCCGCGTCCAACGTGGCGACCGTCTCTACGGCGCGAATCCCCAAGCCCTCTCCCAACGCCTGGGCCAGCCCGGAGTCCCGCTGGCGGCCATCAAATGGGCGCTCCGCAACCCGTCGGTCGACACCGCCATCGTCTGCATGACGGACCACGACCAGTTCCAGGAAGACCTGCGCGCCATGGCCGAGCCTTACACCGCCAAGGACGAAGCCCTGCTCGCCGAGCACCTGGCCCGTATCAGCCCCATCTACTGCCGCATGTGCGGATCCTGCAACGGCGTCTGCGCGAACGGCGTGCCGTTCCCCGACGTCCTCCGCATCCTCACCTATGCGGAAGGCTACGGCCAGTTCGCGATGGCCCGCGAGCGCTACCTGGAACTGCCGGAACCAGCCCGCGCCATCCGCTGTGCCGACTGCACCAGTTGTTCGGTAAACTGCCCCAACGGCGTCCAGATCCAGCAGCGGGTCAGCCGAGCTCAGGAACTTCTGGCCTAGTTCGCGCGCTGCGAATCAAACTTGGAACACACCTTGCCGGAGACTGTGATTCTCCGGCCCGTAGCGCGAATCTCTTGTGTGGTCATCAGCAGCGCAGGCGGCATACAGAACGAGCATCGAACAGAACAAGCGTCGAGTAGAGCAGATGTCGAATAGAGCAGGCGTCGAACAACAGAGAACCCCAATTCGACCGCTCTCCGTCCAACGCTCCAACTCCACCTCCACCTCCGCGTCCACATCCCGAACCCAGCAAACTCCTCCCCCCAGCATTACCCTGGGCGCAGCCCAGGGCCAGCCCCAACCCCGAAACCTCTCCCAGCCCAACCCCAAGAGCCCCAACCGCACCGCCTCCAACACCAACGCCAGCCACCTCCAGCATTACCCTGGGCGCAGCCCAGGGCCCGCCCCAACCCTGAAACCTCTCCCAGCCCAACCCCAACACTCCCAACCGCTTCGCCCCCAACACCAACTGGACTGAACCCCTCAGGTGAGACACGAAGTTAAGGGGGTTGTTGCCGTTCGCTGAAAAATCATTGTACGGCAGGTCTTAATTGCTCCACTCTGACAACAGCTGAGCGGAGGATAGGGCTCTGCGGGGACGCAACCCGAGCGCCGACT
>JAFKEE010000054.1 GCA_017307505.1 Acidobacteriota bacterium
CGCTCACATCATGTCCAGGGCGGATGCCGAAATGTACGGTCTTTTCCTTTCCTGCCAGAATTCGATTGTGGAGAGCCAAAGACGAGATGCCACGCTGTGATGAGAAAGAAGGCTGCCGCTATCAGCCAGACGACTTCAGCTGGATGGTGGAGAAAAAGCGGCAAAACAACAGCTACGATCAGTGCAGCTAACCAGCGACCGTTGTGCTTCGGGAGCCTCATTGGCATTTCAACGCGCGCAAAGCCGCCTCGATTTCTTGCCGGGGAGCAATAAAGGACTCTGCGGCGCTCTGCTCTGCAAGTTGGGCCGACTGGAGCAGCGCTGGACAAGCCTCGCGAAACCGCATCCGCGAGACGACATCGAGGGCGAATTTGGAGCAAGAATCCGTTCCGAGGCCGTAAACCTGAACCAGTGTGCCGAGCGCCAGCTTCGGTTCACGCTTCAGCGTCCGGTAGAGCGCTTGATAGACATCCTGCTGGTCTTTCGTGAGATCAGCCTTCACCCCGTCGTTGAGCCCTGGAGGATAATTCGTCCTGTCCTCATAGTTCAGCTCACCTTGCCAGACCCGCTCAAGATAGTGCAAAATCGCCCAGAAGGACTCCGGCGTGCAGGGAAGAACCTGGAGGGCTTGCGCGGCTGCCTGGCGCGTCGGTAAGGGCTGGTGTGGCTGTAGAACAATGGCCAAGGCGGTTGAGACAGCCGGATCGCGTCGGGAAGCTAGCGCGCCGATGGCTTCACCCTGAACGTCTGGCCATGTGAAAGCGGTGCGGCCCAGTGCAATATTTAGGAGCATTCCCGTGGTCCGATCACCTCCGTAGGTGGCCAACGCTCTAGTGGCGGTTTGAGCGTCCTTCGTTCCGTGGAATGCTGGAGCAATCCCCGCAGCCTCCGCGTACAGATTGTCGATCCGCTGCTCTCTGTATCGGTACAATCCGTACGCGACTGTGCTGACGATAACCGACGTCACAATCAGAGCACTCTTCAGCGTTGTCCTTTTCCACATTAGTCCTAAGCAGGGCAACCGCTCACGAAATACCTGGGGAATCACCCGGCAACTCCTGTCCCAATTATGCCGCCGATGCGGACTTCTCCGAGAATGCAATGCGATAGACGACCGGGGCAGTATCAAGACTGGATTGTATCCAGCTCAAGCGAATGGCGAGCCATCGGTGCTCTGCCCGAGGAGTTGCGCGTACTCGAGGTGAAGGAGCCTTGGACTGCGGAACAGATCGCGCATCGCATCATGACTGGGGTGAATATCTACGCGGTTTATTATTAGCGAGGAGATTGACAGGAACATCCCCATTCCTGGATGCCATCATTCTTTCCCCCACACTATGAGCCCGAGGGGAGAACACGCTTAGGCTGAGAGCCTGACACCGCGCGCCAACCACACAGATCTGCACGTCCAACCCGGATCATCGAAGCGGTCGCCCCGTTCTCATCTCTCAACTGCGTCCGCCATCTGCAGACAGGAGTCATACCAGATACCTCCGGCGCCCTGGAGCGAGAACAGTTCGACTCCTCCGAGATGGAGGCCAACTCTCTACACCACAGCGACGGCGCCACCCTGCGCGAACGGCTCATGGGCCAATGGAGGGTGGAACCTACAAGTCTCCCGAAACTACGCCTCATGGGACATATCCACGACCCCGACCGTGCTCCCGGTTGCGGATTTGGCCAGGAATGGTCATTTCAGGGATCCAGTTGCTCTTCCTCCCCGAGTTCGAACCTATCGCCGACACAACTCTCCAGTTCCCTCGATCGCCGTCCACCTGCCCCCTCTGCCTCATCCGATCCTGCAACATATCCTGCAAGAAGTGCACGGTAGCTCAGCTTCAACCCCACAGAAGCTCACTCGACGTGACTGGAGCACAGAGATAGTTCGCGCCCGGCCGGTCTCAGCGAACGTCCAGGTTGGCCGCCGGATCCAACCCGGCGTACCCAGCCGCAGTTCTCACAGAAAGGCCACCCCTCTCCGAAACCGGTCACGCGATTTCAAAATAAACCATATCCTTATCTAACCTTCTCATCCAAAACGACTTACAACTAACCCAGCCCACACAGCAGGTCCGGCGGTGAGGACCTCCTCCACTACAATCCCCAGCAAGGAGAGCTATGGAACAACGATCAGGATTTGGAGAGGCTGGAAGGAACGGATCGCAGAAAGCCGGACCGTTCCCGCTCGTCGGCGACGAAGCCCGGGCACAAAACGACACGAGAGCTCTGTCCGCCGGTCGCGCCACAACTAGGACCTCGATCGCCCAATCCTCTCTCCCTGAGCGAACAAAGCCAACGCCCTTTGCGTCGCCTGCCGCAGCCCCGGCACCAACTGACGGCACTAACCCCGGACCAGTCCCCGAGCGCCAGCGAGGGGCTAACCCTTCCTCCGCGATCGTACACACCGAACGGCACCCCGCCGCCGCGAACTCAACCGCCCAATCCAATCTCCCTGAGCGAACAAAGCCAACGTCAACTGCCTCGCCGGCCTCGGCCCCAGCACCAACTGACGGCACCAACCCCGGACCAGTCCCCGAGCGCCAGCGAGGGGCCAACCGTTCACCCGCGATCGGGCACACCGAACGGCACCACCCCGCCGCGAACTCAACCACCCAATCCCCTCTCCCGGAGCGAACAAAGCCAACGCCCTTTGCCTCGCCTGCCCCAGCCCCGGCACCAACCCACCGCACCAACCCCGGCCCAGCCCCAGAGCGCCAGCGAGGGGCTAACCGTTCCTCCGCGACCGGACACATCGAACGGCATCACCCCGCCGCGAACTCGACCGCCCAATCCACTCTCCCTGAGCGAACAAAGCCAACCTCAACTACCTCGCCCGCCGCAACCCCGGCACCAACCCACCGCGCCAACCCCGACCCAGTCCCCGAGCGCCAGCGACGGGCTGCCCCGGCCCAATTCCCTCTCCCGGAGCGATCAAACCCATCGCATCCGTCATCCGCCCACCCCGGGTCCCCCGTCCCAACACCCCAACATCCAACCCCTACCCGCTGCTCAACTATGATTGAGATTGATCGATTCTGCAGCGCCTTGAGGGGCCTTCACCGTTCCACCCCTCCTTTGGGATATATTGGCAATCCGAGGAGATGCTCCATGTCGATGAGTGAGCTGGCCTTGCTCCAAACCTCCGGCCCCCATGGGATTTTCGAGAAGGCGCCCGCAAACACGCCTCACTCCGTTCAGCCCCACACTCACGCGCAGCAGCACCATCGCCCCTCCCAAACGCCAGGCCCGCAAGCCCGGCCTCTCACAGACTTCTGTCAAAAACAATCAGGGCCCGGAAATCCGGAAGCCGCCCGGCTGATGTACACGTAGGAGATAACAATGGCTAAAAGCATTTCGATTGGATCATGGGCCTACACCATCGGCCCGTACGCGAGCCACCCCGTGCCGTTCGGCGAGGTCTGCGACCAGCTGAAAGCCCTCGGTTTCGATGGAGTGGAACTGGGAGCCTTCCCTCCGCACCCGAACCCAGGCAACCCCAATGGTCCTGACTCGGAATGGCCCGGAGCCATGCCCGAGAAGTCCCAGCGCGCCGATCTCAAGGCCGAACTCGCGGCCAAGGGCCTCGCCCTCAGTGGCATCGCCGCCAACCTCTGGGGCGAGAAGCTCATCAATACCGACGACCAGACCAAGTACATCTCGGAGTTTAAGCGCAACGCCGAATTCGCCCACGACCTCGGCATCGGTGGTGTCCGCGTCGATGCCGTCCAGCCGCCCACCATCCTCCGCGATGTCGACTACGACACCGCCCTCAAGCGCGTCGTCAGCACCTGGAAGACCTGCGCCGAAATCGCCGCCGACTATGGCCTCTACGTCACCTGGGAATTCGAGCCCGGCTTCGCCTTCAATAAGCCCAGCGACATCGCCCGCGTCCACGACGGCGTCAACAAGAGCAACTTCGGTCTCATGTACGACACCTGCCACGGCCAGATGGTCGGCGTGAATGGCACCCGCCAGGAAGGCGCGAAAGAGGTCTTCCCGAACCAGGTCGAGTTCCTCCGCTTCCTCACGGGCCGCATCAATCACATTCACCTCATCGACAGCGACAACACCTGCCACAAGGACGCCGAAGGCAACGACGAAACCTCCGCGCATCCGCCGTTCGGCCAGGGCGCCATCGACTTCGACGAGGTCCTCCCCGCCCTCGTCCGGGCGTCTGCCGCTCCTCACGACTGGTGGACCATCGACCTCTGCTTCTGGCCCGACGCCTGGAAGGCCACCGAGTCCTGCAAGAAGGCCGTCGACAAACTAAACGCGAGGTACGGAGGATGAGCGGGATGAAGGAACTCCGCATCGGCATGATGGGCTACGGCTTCATGGGCCGTACCCACTCCAACGCCTACAAACGGCTCACGGACTTCTTCCCCGTGCACCACAAGCCGGTCCTCAAGGCAGTCTGTGCCCGCAACGCGGAAAAGGCCAAGGCCTTCGCCGACAACTGGGGCTATGAGCGCGTAGAGACCGACTGGCGCAAAGTCGTCGAGGCCCCCGACATCGACCTCATCGACATCGGCACCCCCAACGACACGCACTACGAGATGGCCCTCGCCGCCGCCAAAAACGGCAAGATGGTCTGCTGCGAGAAACCGCTCGCCCTCAGTGTCGCCCAGGCCGAAGAGATGACCAAAGCCGTCGAAGCGGCCGGCGTCCCGAACATGGTGTGGTTCAACTACCGCCGCGTGCCCGCCATCGCCCTCGCCAAACAGGTCGTCGACGAAGGCCGCATCGGCCGCGCCTTCCACTACCGCGCCACTTACCTGCAGGATTGGACCATTGCCACCGACGTGCCCCAGGGCGGCGCCGGCCTCTGGCGCCTCGACTCCGATGTCGCCGGCAGCGGCGTCACCGGCGACCTGCTCGCCCACTCCATCGACACCGCCATGTGGCTCAACGGCCCCATCACCCGTGTCGTCGCCAAGACCGAAACCTTCGTCAAGGAACGCGTCCACGCCGTCACCGGCAAGGTCCAGCCCGTCGGCATCGACGACGCCTGCATGTTCCTCGCCGAGTTCGCCAACGGCTCCATGGGCACCTTCGAGTCCACCCGCTACGCCCGAGGCCGTAAGAACTTCAATACCTTCGAACTCAACGGAGCCGACGGCAGCATCTACTTCGACCTCGAGGAACCGGAATACTTGCAATACTTCGAGTACCTGCAGAAGCAGTCCGGCAAGAAGCTCGAGAGCCATCTCACCGGATGGCGCAAGATCCACGTCACCAACTCCGAGCACCCTTACATGAACCGCTACTGGGTGCCCGGCACGTGCATCGGCTACGAACACACCTTCCTCAACGCCCTGGCGGATTTCGTCATGGGCATCGAATCAGGAAAACCAACCGAGCCCACGTTCCGCACTGCGCTCCAGACCCAGAAGGTCTGCGACGCCGTGCTCGACAGCGCCCGGTCAGGCAGTTGGAAAGAAACAGGAGTATAGAGATGAAAGACGTAACCAGACGCGGTGCCGTGGCCGGAGCAGCCGGCGGCCTGATGCTGGTGAAGCCCGAGACCGCTTTCGGCTACCAGGCCAATTCGAAAGTGGTCTTCGGGATTATTGGGACGGGCGGCCGCGGCACCTATGTCGGCACCCACATGACCAATGACGCGAATGCGCAGTTGGGGGCCATCTGCGACATTTACCCGGATCGCATCGACCGGGGCAAAACGCAGATCCCAGGCGCCGACAAGGTGCCCGCCTATAAGGACCTCAACGAACTGCTGGCGCGCAAGGACATCGACGCCGTGCTCATCGCCACGCCGGTCTTCCTGCACCCGGTCCACTTTGAGGCCGCCGTCAAAGCCGGCAAGCACATCTACTGCGAGAAGCCCGCCGGCGCCAGCGTCGCCGGTGTCAAACGCCTGCTGGCCGCCGCGAAGAAGGCCGATCCGTCGAAGACGATCCAGTTCGGCTTCCAGCAGCGCCACAGCCCCGAGTACCTGAAGGCCTGGGACATCTACAAAGCCGGCAAGATCGGCGACATGAAGATGATGATGAGCTACTGGGTGCTCGGCGGCACGCCACCTACCCAGGGCC
Source organism: Acidobacteriota bacterium (assembly GCA_017307505.1). Lineage (GTDB taxonomy): Bacteria > Acidobacteriota > Terriglobia > Bryobacterales > Bryobacteraceae > Paludibaculum. The sequence continues at coordinate 6,051 of JAFKEE010000054.1, forward strand.
CGACGACGCCCCTGCCTCCGGAAGAGGAGAAGATCCGGCGCTGGGGCAGCTGGCGCGAAACCTCCGGCGGACCCATCGTCGAACAGGACTGCCACGGCGTCGACGTCCTCAACTGGTGGGCCGAAGCCCATCCCACCCGCGCCATCGGCACCGGCGGCCTGCGCTATCCCATCCCCTACGGTGACTGGACGTCAGACCACCACAACATCACCTACTACTACCCCAAGGGCATCGAAGGCTGGCTCATCTCCATCAAGCACACCGCCGGTTACCGCGATGTGAAAGAGCAGATGTACGGCTCCCAGGGCATGCTGGAACTGGCCCGCACTTACTACAAGTGGCACGGCCCCATCCCCACCTCTCCCTTGAAGAATGCCGACGACTTGCGCGACCGCAGCCTCATCGACCGCGGCGACTCCAAGCGCGAAATCACCATCGACGCCATCGAGTACTTCTACAAGAGCATCGTCGACAGGAAGCCGCACAACCTCGCCCAGGACGCGGCCGACAGCACTCTCACTTCCCTGCTCGGACGCATGGCCTTCGAGAAGAAACGCGAAGTCACCTGGGAGGAACTGCTCAAGTCAGAGTAATTTCCCTGACACGACAGTACTAGCAGTAATGGCGGCGGAGAGCCCGCAGGAGCCCAGCCGCCGCCGGTCCATCGATCCGCCAGGCCTATCTGGAGGACTACGGAAAAGAACTCTTGCAAACCTTACAAACTTCCTGTAATGTCCCGCAATGTAGTGGTCGCGGCTGGGCCAGACGGAGGAGTAGGGAAGGAGATCCAGGCTCCAGCCGACAAAGACCGCGTGAGTCTCCGTTGACGTTCGCGGTCAGCGCTGTTTGAGCCGGCTTGCTTTCGCAGGGGTCGGTTCAGCCGCCATCACTGCATCGGGGTGTGCCGGCCTCACACGCGCTCGGGTGTGGCCGGGCTGACATTCACCACGGTGGTCCGAGTACCCAGATAAGGGTGCTTCGCTGTCAGCCGTACGACCCCGCCTGCCTCCTGAGCCCGGATCCACACGGCCCCCGTACCACCCGTGATGGCGAACGGATTCTCGCCGACCAGTTCGCCCGGCCCGGTGATAGAGAGGGCTACCGCACCCGTGGCAAAGGGCCGGATGTTGCCATACTCGTCGGTGATCAGGAGAACCACCCGTGTGGCATCGCGGCCGTCGCCCACGATGGTCTTGTCGTCGGGCAGCAGCTTGAGGTCGACGTCCTTGCCTGAACCCGAGAGCGTCAGGGTCTTGGCCAGCTTGCCCTTCACATAGCCCTCGATCTTCAGGTCGCCCCAGGGGTCCAGAGGCAGGTCGCTCATGTTCATCATGAATGGCGGGTACTTCAGGTGCGCGAAGGTCTTGCGGTCCGGGTCCAGTTCCATCTTGAGCGTCCCGGCAAAGTAGACCTTCAGGTGATCACAGTTCGACAGGATGGGCACCGTGCCCACCCCGCCCGCCTCTGACTTGTCGCCCGACGACCAGAAGAAGCCGGCCTCCAGGACGACCTCCTCCTCCGGATCGACCTGCGACTTGTAGAAGTACGCCGCAGGCTTGGGGACACGGAAGATGTCGCTGACGCCGTGATAGCAGATGTGGTCGCCCGACCCGAAGTTGGAGTGGGTGTTGTAGTCGAAGGCGCACCAGGAGATGCCGCCCGCATAGCGGTCGTCCGACGAGAGCTGGTTGTGGACACGGGCATGCCGGATGACATGCTCGGCGACGCGGGTGACGTTGTCGAACCGCTTGGTCGAGAACATGTGCCCGCTGAACTCGGTGTTCAGGTACAGCGGATGGTTCGGCGGCCGCAGCGGGAAGGGGAAGTCGTTCATGGTGAAGACATCTTCCAGCCGCTCGGAGTCGTAAATGTAGCGGATGCCGCCGGTCTGGCGCAGGTCGTCCAGCTGGTGAGCCAGCGCGTTGGTACGGGTGTAGAACTCATGGTTGTCCTGGGACTCGTTGATGCGCACGCCCCAAAGGACGATGGACGGGTGGTTCCAGTCGCGCCGGATCATCTCGCCCACGTTCCGCACGGCGACGTCCTGCCAGGCCTTGTCGCCGATGTGCTGCCAGCCGGGGATCTCTTCGAGCACCAGCAGGCCCAGCTCGTCGCAGGCATCGAGGAACTCGACCGATTGCGGGTAGTGCGACGTCCGCACGATGTTGCAGTGCAGCTCGCGCTTGATAATCCAGGCGTCGCGCCGCTGCACGCGGGCCGGCATCGCCCCGCCGACATACGGGAACGTCTGGTGGCGGTTGACGCCGCGCAGCTTGACGGGGGAGCCGTTCAGCCGGAAGCCCGCCGGCGTGAACTTGGCCTCCCGAAAGGCGGTGCGGATGCTGTACTCGTCCTTCGCGCCGTCGCTGGTCTCCAGCCGGACGGCCACCGTGTACAGCTTCGGGGTCTTCAGGTCCCAAAGTGTGATGGCGCCCAACGACTCGAGACGGATGTCATGATGGTCCGCCGCCGCGGAAACATTGGACGTGGCGCTCTTCAGCACGGTGGAGCCGTCGCGCAGTTCGACGGTCAGCTTCGCCGGGCCGGCAATCGGGCCGTTCAGATAGCAGCGAACCCGCAAGGCCCTGTTGCTGTCCAGCGGGCTCACCGGACTCGCGAAGACGTTCTCGATGAAGGTCTGCGGTACCACGCGAAGCTGGACATCGCGGTAGATACCGCCGAACGTGAGGTAGTCGATATTGCCGCCAAAGGGTGGGATATCGGGCCGCTCCGTGGAGTCCACCTTGACGGCCAGGACGTTCTCGGCGCCTAGTTTCAGGTGCGGAGTGAGTTCGACCGAGAACGGCGTGTAGCCGCCCTTGTACTCCGGAAACGAGTGGCCGTTGATGGTGACGGTGGAGGCGGTCATGACCCCCGCGAAGTCGGCAAAGACGCGACGGCCCTTCCACTGAGGCAGTGCCTGGAAGCGGCGGCGGTAGGCCGACACAAACTGGAAGTCCTTCTCCTCGAAGCTATGCCAGGGCAACACGACATTGGAGTGCGGCAGCGTGACCTTGGCCCACTGGGAGTCGTCGAACTCCGGCGCGGCGAAGCCCTGCGGCGCCTTGCCGCCAAAGCGCCAGTTGCGGTTCAGTTCATAGACGCGCTGCACGCCGGTAGGCGGCGGTTGGACCTGGGCGCTGAGGGCGGTGGCGGCGGTGCCCAGGATGAACGATCGGCGGTCGACGGGGGCGTTGAGGTGCTTCATGGGAGTCTCTCTGGGAGATCAACCTATCACAGCCGGGTGCGTGATATAGTCCAGGGCGACATGAGAGGCGTCCACTACTCCCTGATTGCGGTCCTGCTCTGCGCGCCGCTAGCGGCCCAAACGCAGGGCGAATGGAAGACCCTGTTCGACGGCAAATCGCTGGAAGGCTGGAAAGAGACGCAGTTTGCGCGCCACGGCGAGGTGAAACTGGAGAACGGCGCCATGGTCCTGGGCCTCGGTCAACCGCTGACCGGCGTCAACCTCACCACCCCGTTCCCCAAGACGAACTACGAGATCCGCTTCGAGGCGATGCGGGTGCGGGGCGGCGACTTCTTCGCGAGCCTCACCGTCCCGGTGGGCGAGTCGTTCGCGACCTTCGTGACCGGCGGCTGGGGCGGCGACATCGTCGGCCTCTCGAGCATCGACGGCTGGGACGCGTCGGACAACGAGACGCGCTCCTATTTCACGTTCGAGAACGGCCAGTGGTATACGTTCCGGCTGCAGGTGACCGCCGATCGGATCGTGGGCATGATCGACGACCAGATAGTCTTCAACCCCGGCATTGCGGGGCGGGCGATCAGCATGCGGCCAGGGGAGATCAAACTGTCGACGCCATTCGGGTTCGCGTCGTATAACACGGTGGGCGCGGTCAGGAAGGTGGAGTATCGCCTGCTGCGGCCCCCGTCTGGAGACCGCAGCAGGAATTGAAACGGGCTAGCCGTTGAGCTTCCACCCGGGGCGGTATTCGCGCCGCAGGTAGTCGTTCGCCTCGGAGGAGTTGGTGACCTTGCCGGTGGCCTGGTCATACTCCAGCTTCTTGCCGGCGCGGTGAGCCACCAGGCCGAGCAGCATCTGCTCCATCATCGAGCCGGAGTAGTCGAAGTCGCAGTGCGTCTTCGTACTGGTGCCGTGCTTGACGTTGTTGTACTTGCCCTTGCAGGCGTCGAGCCATTCGCGCTGGAAGACGTCGCTGCCGGGTCCGCCGATCTCGCGGCCTTCCTTCCGGGCGGCCAGGATATCGTCGACGTTGGTATTCGGCAGTCCGAGGGCCGCGGGCACATTGCCTTCCATCATCTGCACCGTCGGGAAGCCGTTGGGCCCGACTTCGGCACTGGGCATGGCGGTGAAACCCGCAGGCATCGGACGGCCCTGCGGACGGGGTCCGCCGGCGCGGCGCGGCGGAGCTTGTGTCACCTGGCCGGTGCCCTGGATCAGGGGCAGCGTCTCGGAGGCACCGCGGCGCTTGTAATAGGTCAGGTCTCCGTCGTCATTGTTGGGCAGGATGACGCGGCTGGTGAAGTCGGCGAAAATGGAGCCCTTGGTGCCTTCAAAGATGGCACCATTGCCCACGCGGCTGAGGTCGATGTAGCCGCGGGGCCCCTGCGGCTTCAACCCGCCCTGGTACCACACGATCTCAATGGGACCGCGCCAACTGTTGGCCGGGTGATGGAAGCTCGCCTTCAGCTTCACGGGACAGATATTGGGATCGTACTTGTCGCTGACTTCCTGGTCGATCTCGATGCCGGCGGGAGCGCCGGCGTCGACGGAGTTCCACAGGAGGTCCATCGTGTGCGCGCCCATGTCGCCCATCTGGCCCACGCCGAAGTCACGGTACATGTTCCAGAACAGGCAGTTCAGGCCATTGGAGCCGCCGAAGTACTGTGGGCTGTAGGGATGATAGGGAGAGGGTCCGATCCACTGCTCGTAGTGCAGGAAGGATGGGGGCATGCCCTCGGCCACTGGATAACCCGGGCGCGGCAGGCGGCGCGCATCCCAGCCGTGAACAGTCTTCAGTTCGCCGATGGCCCCGTCGAGAATCAACTCGCGCAGCCGCTCGAAGTTCGGATAGGCGTGGCGCTGGGTGCCGTGCTGGGTGGCGATCTTCGCTCTGCGCTTGATGTAGTTGGCGCGCAGCGTGCGGACCTCGTCCACGGTAATGCCCATCGGCTTCTCGCAGTAGACGTGCATGTCGCGGTTCATGGCCCAATTGGCGATGAAGGCGTGATGGTGGTCGGCGGTGCAGATGATCACCGCCTCGACGTCCTTCTGGTCGAGCATCGGGCGCCAGTCGTAATACGGCTTCGCCTTGGGGAAGATCTGGAGAGCTTCCTTGGTGCGGTGGTCGTTCACATCGCAAAGCGCCACCACGTTCTCGTTCTGAAGGACGTTATAGTGTGCTGTGCCGCGTCCCCACACACCGACGAGGGCGACATTCAACTTGTTGCTTGGCGCATTTTGTCCGCGGAGCGTGCCGCTTTTCAAAATGGTGAGGCCGGCAGAGGCGGCGGCCGATTTCAGCAGATCGCGTCTTTGCATAAGAGGAACTCCACGAACATACTACAGGAGCTTCGGGCCTTATGCTGCCCCCCTCCTGTCGTGGAGCTCCAGACAGGGAGCGGCTCAAATGTGGCCGTTCCCTGCCTCAAGCAAACTGGATGGGTCCTATTCGGCTGCTTCGGCTTCGACGATGCCCAGCGGCGAGTTGGTCTTGTAGACGCGAACGAGACGCAGGCCCGCGGAGGCAAGCAGGTCTGAGAACTCCGACGCCGTGCGCTCGCGGCCACCCGTCATGACCAGCATGTTGAGATCCATCATGGGGCCGAAGTCGGGCACGTTGGGCTCCGGCAGCACCATATCGAGAATGAGAACCCGCGCGCCGGGCGCCATGGCCTTGCGGATGTTTTCGAGGATCAAACGGGACTCGGCATCGGCCCAGTCGTGGAGGATCCACTTCATCGTATAGAGGTCGCCGCCGGCGGGGACGCTCTCGAAGAAGTTGCCGGGGTGGAACTCGATGCGCTGCCGGACGGGCTCATGCTGGAGTACTTCACGCGCCTGCTCCACAACCGAGGCGGCATCGAAGAGCACGCCGCGGGCATCCGGGCTGGCACCAAGCATGGCCGACAGGAGCTGGCCCTGGCCGCCTCCAATGTCGACGATTTTGCGGTAAGGCGTAAAGTCGTAGACCTCGACGATGGCGCGCTGCACCACACGGGTGAGGTTCGTCATCGAGTCGTTGAAAGTGGCGGCCAGTTGCGGTTGTCCTTTGAGATAGGTCCAGGGATCCGTCTGAAAGGTGGTCTGGAAGGCGTACTCGCCCGTGCGTACCGCATCCACAAAGTTGCCCCAGGCGGCGTAGTGCATGAGGCCCAGCTCGGTGATGACGGTGGAGCGCAGGGAGCCGGGCACATCCTTGCGAAGCATGTTGGACAGGGAGGTAGCCTCAAAACACCGGCCGGGCAGCTCGCGAAGAACGCCGCCGGAGGCCAGCGCGCGCAGCAGGCGGTAGAGAGATAGTTCGTGGGTCGAGGTGGCGGCAGCCAGATCTCTCACGTCACGAGGGCCATCGGCCAGGAGATCCGGGATCTCCAGCGTCGCTGCGACCTGCACGGCTCTCGAAAGCCAGAAGCCGCTGATAATGCCTAGTACCTGCTGGGCGGCCGCCTGTTGTTCCAGGCCGGCTGCCTCCGCATTGATCTGCTGTACAGTCCCAGTTGCCATGATTCGTTCTCCTGATCTAAGTCGCGAGAACTGGGACCGCGGCGGATCAGGTTTTCTTAAACAGATTTGACCGGCCAGGCATCCGAGGCGTGTTTGCCCGTAACCTAGAGCGATTTCAGGTACTCGATGATGGCCATGCGGTCGTCGTGGGACAGAAGCGGCCCGATGACGCCATTCCTGCGCGGGCCATCCTTGAACTCATGGCCGGTGTTGGCGTTACCGGGTTTGGCCGTGTCGTAGAGGCTGGCGCCAGGGAACTGGCCGGTGTTGTAGCCGACCTTCTCGGGATCGAACTGCTTGCTGCTGGTCCAGAAGGTCTTGGGGCGATCGGTCTGGGGCGAGAGCAATAGATAGAGGTTCGGTACGGAGCCGTTGTGGAGATAAGGGGCGACGGCCCAGATTCCGTTCAGAGGGCGGGCCTTGTAGAGTAAGTCGTCGCGAACGGCCGGATCCTTGCGATCGCGGCCACCGGCCCACTGGGCGCGACGTTCCGGCGTGAAGAAGTTCTTATCCTTGTCGAAGAAAGCGTCCACGATACCGTGGGTGACGAGATTGAGCCCCTCCGCGGCGGTCTTGACTCCGAGCTTGAGGTCGCCTGTGTCGGCGGTGCGATTGCGGAAGTCGACTGCCTGGTGGGGGTCGGTTCCGATGTCTTCGATGCGGAGATCGGTGACCTGAAGGAACCAGTTGCCAAGATCGTTCTTCCACCAGTAGGCAGGCTGGGCGGCGCCAGGCTTACCGTAGCCTCTCAGATCGGCCAGAAGCTCCGGCAGCGGAGGGAGGTGGCAACCCTGGCAATGTCTGCGATAGAGTTCCCCGCCCTTGGCCACCTTCGCCTGATCGAGCGCCGGAAAGACGGAGGGCCATTTGGGCGATGAGAGGCCCTGGAATGGTCCGGGCCCGGCCAGGAGTTCCTCCATGTCGTACAGGCCGCGGACGTTGATGGAGTTTTCGAACTTGCCGGCGTCCGGACCGCTGAGCTTGACGGCCGCACGGACTCCGAGGGCCTCGCCCACGTTGCGAACGAGAGGATCGGCAATGGAGGAGTTGTACTGCACCCAGTTGAACCAGGAGGCATCCCAGATCTGGGGGAAGCGCACGGGCGCGTTGGAGACGGCGAAGTTCTTAGCGATGCCGGTATCGACCGCGAAGACCTGGTTGCCGATTCTGGTGAGTGCATCCGTGCGCCCGAAACCAGCCACGTTGTCGTAGGCATGGATGGTGTCGGCGGCCTTCTTCTCCGCCAGCCCATTGTTGAGGTAAGCCTCCATGCCGGCGCGGAGCTCCTGCTTCTGCTCCGCCGTCGGATTCGGTCCGAGCACGCGCTCTTCAAACCGGCTGTAGCGGCCGATGCTGAGAGGGAACTTCAGTGTGAAACCCAGGGCCAGGCCGAGCGCCTTCTGGAATTCCGTCACCTCGATCATCGCCGGACCGCCCTCGATGAGTACGGCGTATTTGCCATAGAAGACCTCTCCGGTATGGCAAGCCGCGCAGGTGAGGCCGACGACGGCGGACTGCTTCTTCGTGGCCGGGTCGACGAAGTCCTTATCGATGGCAAAGCCGACGGGAAGGCCGTCGGGATTGATGGCCGGATCCTTCTTACTGGGGATGAAGCCGAAGCGGGCGAGGTAGGAAGTCTCGTGGAAGAGGCCGCAGCCGAAGGGGGAGAGGCAGGGCTGCTCCAAAGCCATGAACCATTTCTGCGGCAGCAGCCGCGTACCCTGCGCGGTGTGATGGAACTGGAGGCGTTGCTGATCGTTCCAGTTCTGGTTGACAGCAATGGTCTCGGGCGGCCGGGGCAGGTCCGGCACATTCACACGGATCTCCGCCAGCTTCTGTTTCACAAAGGGCACGGCAGCCGCGATGGCTATCGCGGCGACAACCAGAAAAGTGAGCGTGCGTTTCAAATCAGTTTCCTCCAAGGGATGCCGTTCGGCGGGCGGCGCCGGGCGTCCAGGTAATGCCTGTTGGCGATGCCCGCGCAGGCGCGGGCAGGTCAAGACAAGGCGCGGCGTCGTGGCACCGCGGGCTCAAGCTCAACATGAAGTCACGACTGCCGCCCAGACGGCAGTGATCCCAGGGTTCCCAGAATACCCCATGTTCCCTTATGCCGAGAAGGCAGAGGTGCCAATAAATGCCAAAGATGGGCTGCTTAGGATCCAGCGCGGTTGGGCATGTTATGCTGTTCTGCCAGCAATGCCCGGTGGCCGTTTCCCATCCACGCACTACTCCCTGCTGGTGGACATGCAAAGCGAGCATGAGCCGCTGCGGCAGCAGGCCCTCGACCGGTTTGTCGAGGCATATTGGAAACCTGCCTATAAGTACATCCGCCTGCGCTGGCGAAAATCGCAGGAGGATTCCGAAGACCTGACTCAATCCTTTTTTCTTGATTTCCTGGAACAAGGGCTGGTGGCTCGCTTCGACGCCGGCCGGGCGTCGTTCCGGACTTTTCTGCGGTTGTCACTGGACTCGCAAGTGCAGCGGCGGCATGAATCGGAGGGGCGGCTCAAGCGGGGCGGCGGCACGAGGATGCTTTCGCTGGACTTTCCCTCGGCGGAGCGGGAGTTGCCGCTGGCCGCTCCGGATGCCACGCCGGAGGAAATCTTCTACCGGGAATGGCAGCGGCAGATGTTCGCGCTGGCCGTGGAGGACCTGCGGGCGCTGGCCCATGCGAGCCGGCGGGCGGTGCAGTTCGAGATCTTCGAGGCCTATGACCTGGCGGCGGAGCCGAGGCCCAGCTACCAGGAACTGGGGCTGCGGCATCAGCTCGCGGTGACCACGGTGACGAATCACCTGGCCTGGGCCCGGCGGGAGCTGCGGCGGTTGATGCTGGAACGGCTGGCCGGCATTACCTCCGGCGAGAGCGAGTTCCGCAGCGAGGCGCGGAGGCTGTTCTCGCCATGAATCCGCTGCCCGACTCGGTGATGCAGCATCTGGTCCGGGTAACAGGTGAACCGGATCTGGCGGGCACGCCGTATGAACTCGAGTCTGAGCTTGGGCGCGGCGGGATGGGGGTGGTCTATGCCGCCCACGATACTCGGCTGCAGAGGCCTGTGGCGCTGAAGGTGCTCTATACGGGCGCGCCGGTGATGGAGGAGGCTCGGGTGATCGCGTCGTTGGAGCATCCGGGGATCGTTCCCATCTATGAAACCGGAGTACTGGCAGACGGACGGCCATTCTATGTGATGAAGCTGGTGGAAGGCTCGTCTCTGGACGTATACCTGACGCCCGCGGTGGCGCTTTCGGAACGGCTGCGCATCTTCCAGAAGATCTGCGAGACAGTGGCGTTCGCGCACAGCCGGGGCGTGGTGCACCGGGACCTGAAGCCGGGAAACATTATGGTGGGCAGCTTTGGGGAAGTGGTGATTCTCGATTGGGGTGTGGCGCGGCGCCGCGAGTCGGCGGAAGAAGCAGGGGTGGTGGTGGGGACGCCGCAATTCATGGCTCCGGAGATGCGCGCCGGCCAGGGTGACGAAGCGGGCCACAAGGTGGACATCTATTCGCTGGGCGCCCTGCTGCAGTGTTCCCTGCCCGATCGTCCGCCGAAGGCACTGGCCGCGGTGGCGGAGAAGGCGATGAGCCCGGAACCCGGGGACCGGTATGAGGACTGCGTCGCGCTGAACCGCGACATCAGCCGCTTCCTGGATGGCGCGGCGGTCGAGGCGCATGCAGAAACGGCTGTGGAGCGTGTGGTGCGGTTTGCCTCGAGGAACCGGACCCTGCTGCTGCTGCTGGCTGCCTACCTGGCGGTGAGAATTTTTCTATTTTTCCTGCGGACTACTTAAAGGAACTTCCGCGAACGCGGTATAGGTCAATTGCCGGAAGGAGAAAAGGTATGAACAAGCCCGTACTGGGATTGTGTGTTGGGGTGGTGCTGGGGGCGCTGGACGGGGCCACGGCCTGGTTCACGCCCGCGGTGAGGGATCAGATGACGGGGATCCTGATTGGATCGTCGGTGAAGGGGATGGTCGTCGGGCTGCTCGCCGGATGGTTCGCCCGGAAGGTTCGATCGGTTCCGATGGGCATTGCGTTCGGCTGCGCGCTGGGGCTGCTGTTTGCCTACCTGGTCGCCATGGGCGGCGACGAGAAGGGCAATCACTATTACCTGGAAATCATGCTGCCGGGCTTCGTGGTGGGCGGCATTATCGGATTCCTGACTCAGCGCTGGGGCGACCTTCCGGCACAGAAGGCGTAAGAACACAGGAGATTCGATCTATGGCAAGACCGGTGCATTTCGAAATTCCCGCCGATAACACGGAACGGGCCATCGCATTCTATGAAGAATTGTTCGGCTGGAAGTTCAGCCTGTGGCCCGGGCCAATGCCGTACTGGCTGATCACGACGGGTCCCGCGGAAGAGCGTGGTATTGACGGCGGCATGATGCAGCGGATGCATCCGGGGCAGGGCGTCGTCAATACCGTCGACGTGAAGGACCTGGATGCCTCGGTGGCGACTGCGTTGGCCGGTGGTGGCGCGCTTGCGGTCCCGCGGATGGCGATTCCGGGTGTGGGCTGGCTGGCGTATTGCAAGGACCCGGAGGGCAATCTATTCGGGATGATGCAGGCGGACGAGAAGGCGGGGTGACAGGGGTCAGCTATCAGCTGTCAGCTTTCGGGCTGAGCGGTGTTTGAGCTGAATGCTCGCTGTTTCGGGATGGATCGAACGGCCCGGCGGCTCCCTACGGAGAAACCGGGCCGTTCTGGCTACACGCTTCACGACTACACGGTTAGAAGCGGAATCTGGCTCCTAACTGGATGACTCTGGGGCTGGTGGCGCTGATGATCTGGCCGAAGCTGGGGCTGCTGATGTTGCCGTTGACGGCCGCGGCTCCGAAGAACTGGGCGTGATTGAAGACGTTGAAGGCTTCGAGGCGGAGGTCGAGGGACCGGGTTTCGGAGAGAGCGACGGTTTTCAGCAGGGCGACATCGAAGTTCAACAGGCCGGGGCCATAGAAGAAGCGGCGGGCCGCGGTACCCATGGAACCGATCGCGGGCAGGCTGAAGAGGCTGGTGTTGAAGGCGGCCCGGCCGTTGCGGGGGTCCGTATTGATGGCCAGGTTTCCGTGGCGGACATCGGGAGTGTCGAGGCCATCCGTGTTGATGCCGTTGGGGATGGAGCCGGTGAGCGAGGTGTCGTTGTTGTTGAACATCGTCACCGGCAGGCCGGAACTCAGGCGCGTGATGCCGGACAGAGACCAGCCCTCGACCCAGGCGTTCCGCTTCGACAGCAGGCGAGGCAGCGGCAGCATCCAGTGGTAACTGGCCACCAGATTGTGCCGAAGGTCAAAGGCGGAGATGGCCCGGCTCAGCCGACCGTTGAAGGGATTGACGGCCTCAGAAAGGCTGGAGGATTGGTCGATCGATTTTCCATAGGTGTAGCCGATGAGTAGATCGCCTTGCCGGCCGGCATGGCGGAGGGAGGCTTCCAGTGCGTTGAAGTTGGAGTTGCCGATGGTCTTCTGATGGGTAAAGCCGGCGAAATCGGAGCTGAAGGGCCCGCGGGTGCCCTGGTAAACCCGGCCGTCTTTGGCGTAGTAAGTGTTGTTTTCGCCGAAGGGTCCACACGTGGCGGTACCGGGCATCACGTCTTCGGGCCGGCTGAGACTCAGGCAGAGAGCAGGGTTGCCGGGATTGGCAGCCACGAGGACCAGCAGGTGGTGTGCCTGTGATCCGACGTAGCTGAGGCTGACGGTGGTGTCGCGGGCCACTTCCCTCTGCAGCGAGAACATGTAGCTGCTGGTGTAGGGCGTGACGTTCCGGTTGAAGAAGCCGGGCATGTGGGCGACGGGCAGATAGCGGGACCAGTCCACGGAGGTGTTGGGGTTCTGGGACGAGGCGCCGGGCGTGGCGATGGGCGACGGGAAGCGCTGGCCCACGTTTTCGCCGGTAGCGGCGATGACGAAGGGGGTCTCGAAGAGCGGGGGGCCGAAGCTGTCGAAATCCATGCCATACGGCGGATTCGCGCTCATGATGCCGGCCGAGAGTCCTTCGATGGCCGTGTAGTAAATACCGAAGCCGGCGCGGATGCTGGTCTTCTGACCATTGCCGAAGAGCCGTCCGAGCAGGCCGTTGTCGAAGGACGGCGCCCAGGCCAGGCCGATGCGCGGGGCAAAGTTGTTGTAGCGGGTGGGCGCGAGCGTGGCAGGCACGCCCGGGTCGCCGGGGAAGACGAGGCCGTTGGGAGCGTTGGGGTAGACGATGGACTGCTGGCCGAGTACCGCAGTCTGGAGTTGATTGTACTTCTCGCTCCACGGCGGGAGGACGTCCCAGCGAAGGCCGTAGTTCAAGGTCAGGGCCGAGTGAAGTTGCCAGCGGTCCTGCGCGTAGAGACCGATGTATTTGTTGCGGGGATAGAAGTGTTTGGAGTCGCCCTGGGCGTAGACGCTGGCGATGCCGAGCAGGTAGTCAGCGAAGTCAGAGCCGGTCTCGGTGCCCTGGAACAGGAAGGTCCCGTTGTAGGTGGCGTTGGGGGCGATATTGATCTGGTCGAAATGAACGTTGCCGCCAAACTTCAGGAGATGGCGCCCCAGCACCTTGGCGTAGGTGTCGGAGACCTGGAAGGTATTGTTGGCCTGACGCACGCCGGTGACGTTGACGCCGAGGGTGAAGTCGTTGAAGGCGATGTTCTCAATGCCTTCGATCTCGGGCGCCAGGGCGACAATGCCGGGTTGGCCATTCTCATCGACGAAGCCCTGAGAGGCGAGCGTGGGTCCGACGCCGCCAACGGGCTGGCCGATATTGTTGGCGGTACGCATGTAGCTGAGGCGGAGCTCATTGGTGGAGGTGGGACTCAGGGTGGAGGTGAGGCCGATGGCGGCCAACTGCGCGCGGCCGAGGGAGAGAGCGTTGAAGCCGGGCACGTTGGCGCCACCCTGGCCGGTGGGGTAAGGGTTGTCGAACGTGTAGTCGTCGGAGAAGTAGTAACCGGAGAGAGCGCCCCAGCGGGTATTCAAGTCGACTCGGGCGGCGCCTTTGTCGTCGCGCAGCGTCTGGTCCTCGCTGGCGGTGGAGAAGGTATTCGCGCCCTGGTTCGGCAGAGGGATGAAGGGGAGGAGGTTCCTGGCGGGCGCCGACCAGGCGGACTTGGGGATCTTCGCAGCGGGGAAGACGCACTGCGCAGTGTTGACGCAGCCGGGCGTGTAATACGGCATGCCGGGTGAGACCGCGTAGCCGAGCTTCGAGGTGAGGCGGTTGGCCCAGTACTGGCCGTTGACCGTGCCGGTGAGGCGGCCGGCGCTGGCGGAGAAGTCGCCTTCGCGATTCTGGAGCGAGGGGACGGAGATGAGACCTGTGTCGACGCCGCGGGTCATGCGGGTGCCCTGATAGTCGATGAAGAAGAAGGCGGAGTCTTTGCGGAGGGCTCCGCCGAGGGTGCCGCCGAACTGATGGCGGTCGTAGCTGGCCCGGGTGGGTGCGAAGAAGTTGCGAGCGGCGAGGTTGGTGTCGCGGGCGAATTCGAAGGCGCTGCCATGGCGTTCGTTGGCGCCTGACCTGGTGGTGACGACGACCTGGCCGCCACTGTAGTTGCCGTATTCGGCGTCGAAGCTGCCGGTGAGGACACGGAACTCCTCGATGGAGTCAAGGTTCGGTATGACGGCCGCGAACATGTTGAAGGTCTCCTGGACGGAGCTGCCGTTGACGGCGAAACCGTTGGCGGTCTCGCGCTGGCCGCTGACGGACATGTCGCCGGGGTTCAGATCTCCGGAGGGCGGCGCGCTGGCACAGCCGGACATCATCACGGCATTGGGCTGCCTGGCGCTGACGGGTGTGACGCCAGGCTGGAGAGCGAGCAGGTCCGTATAGCTGCGGCCGTTGACGGGGATGCCGGTCATCTTGGTGCCGCGAATCACGTCTCCGAGCTGGGTATTGGCGGTTTCCACCTGGGTCAGGGATTCGGTGACGACGACAACCTCGCTGCGCCGGCCGAGCTCAAGCAGGATATCGAGTTTCACGGCGCCGTCGGAGCGAATCTCGATGCCATTTTGCCGGTACGGCTGGAAGCCGGGGTGGTCCACGGTGAAGTCGTAGGTCCCGACGGGCAGCACGGGAAAGGCATAGAATCCGGCGGCATTGGTGATGGTGTGCTGCGCGATGCCAGTGGCGACATGGGTGGCGGTGACGGCGGCAGAGGGAATGACGGAGCGGCTGCCATCGGTCACAATGCCGGCGATGCTGCCGCCGGTGGCCGCGAAAGCGGGGGGCCAGGCGACCGCCGTCAGGGCCAGGGCGAGCAGCCACGGGATTGACAATCGATTGCAGATGCGGTGAAGGCGGACGAGGCGGGTAGAACGGGAATGACGAAGAATAGGGCCTCGAGACAGGGGCTCGCATGAGGTATACGGGTATTCAGGCTCCATAATCTGTAAATATCGTATATGCAACTGAATTGCATGTCAACGGCGGGACACAGCCGGTGAGGTGGGTAGACAGCCCGTCAGAAAGTGAGGCGCTAGAGGTTGAAGGTACGAACGACGATCCTGTCCGCGGTGAGGCCGGGAATCAGGAGGCGGAGGTGGGGCGGCCCGGCAGGCAGTTTGATGGGGCCGCGGAACGCGAACACGTGTTCCAGCAGTGTTGCCTGGAGGAACAGGGTGGGGTGGGGTTTGCGGGGCAACGTGGTGGACTGGGTGACGGCCCAGTCCGGCAGGGGGATGCCGTCCAGGAGACTTTCCTTCCTCAGCCGGTGGTAGGTTTCGGCCGGGAGCCAGAATCCCTCGGCGGGTCCGCTGAAGCCCTGTTCCAGAAAGCGGTAGATGATTTCGCCTTCCCGCAGGAGGACCTTGGCGGGCATGCCTTCGAAGGTGGAACGGAGGGACTGCGGCAGGGAACGGACGAAGTCCAGATCCGCATTGAGGAGGGGTCGTTCCTCGGGCTCGGCCGCCGCGCCGGGTTCGATGACGGGTTCGAGATCAGCCAATCAGCCCACCAGCACCGTGAAGCAGCCCAGGACGATGCTGCCGCCATGAGCGGTCATATCGCCGATGCGGGCCTGCGGCATGCTCATGGTCAGGACGGTGAAAGAACCGAGGGCGATGACGTCGGGGGGGCCGACGCAGGTCGCCATGTCGGAGACCCGGGCAGCGGGCAGACCGCCGATGAGGACCGTGACCGCGCCGGGCGGCAGGATGGGGCCACCGACGTGGGGTACGATGCCTGTCACCATGGGACAGACATGCATGTCGGTAATTCTCGAAGCGGGCATTCCCATGTTTGTGAGCTCCCCTCAACTGCCGGCTTCAGGGCGCCGGCTCCCATAGTTTGATCTTACGCGCAACTTCGACGCCCTGCGCGATGAAACTGCGGAACGCATTGGCCGCACCCTGAGGGTCGCCTGACAAGGCAGAGAACGTGACAGCGCCGGCGACGGCCTTGGCGCAGCTGTATTGGGCAGCCTCGACGGCGGGTGCCTCAGGCGGGGCGACACTGCCGCCGCTGAAGAAGACGCTGAGGGCCGCACAGCCGGCGGGCGTCCCGAATTCCGCTTTCTCGGCCGCGACCATGGCCGCGCGCCGGTGGGCGTCGGTGGGCTGGGCAATCCACTTTTCCGTGGCATCGAGGGCCGTTCTGATAACCGGCGGCGGAGTGGCGCCGGAAGCGCGGCGGGCGCAGACCCAGGCCCACCAGATGGACTCGCGCCTGGGCAAAGAGAACGCCAGGAACTTCACGGCATCGGGAAACTCGCCCGCGGCAACTACCGCGTCGATGAAGTCGGGCGCCGTGATTTCGGGGGTCGCCAGTTGCGCGGCGGCTTCGCCGAGCTCGGCCACCTGGCAGAGTTCGGCAACCGTCTTCGGCGGCTTCCCGGATGGAGGTGCAGTACTCATATTGTTAGTTGATCATCACGATGCCGCCCTTTTCCATCAGCATCGCATCGCCGTTGATTTGCGTCATCAGGCCCTTCACCTGGACCTGGATCTGTCCTTCGATCTTGATCATCATGCCCTTGATGGTGACGCCCATCTGGTCCACCTTGATACTACTCTGGCCGACCTTGAGTTCAATGGACTGCATGGCCTCGGTCTCGGCTTTTCCGAGGTCGAGCTTCGTGGTCTGATTGCCCATCTTCAATTGGGTCGACTGGTTGCCCATCTCCAGGGTAGTCGACTGGTTGCCCTGCTTGATCGTCGTGGACTGGTCCGACTGGATGGTGATGGTCTGCTTGCCCACTTTGATGGTGAAGGTCTGATCGCCCTGCTCGATCGTGATGGTCTCGTTGCCTTCCTTGATCGTCTTGGTTTCGTCGTTCTTGATGGTGGTGATGCGATCGTGGTCGACGTTGCGGGTCTCGTCGTTTTCCACCTCGACGAGAAGGTCCTTTTCCGCGTGCATGTAGATCTGCTCGCTGCCCTTCTTGTCCTCGAAGCGGAATTCGTTGAAGTTCTCAGTGCCGCCCTGTTTCGAACTGCGGCTCTTGATCCCGCTTTGTGTCTTGTTGTCGGGCAGCGTATAGGGCGGCATCTGGTCGGCGTTGTAGACACTGCCGACGATGATGGGCCGGTCCGGGTCGCCTTCCAGGAAGTCGACGATCACCTCCTGCCCGATGCGTGGGATGTGGATCATGCCCCACTGTTTGCCCGCCCAGAGGGTGCCGACCCGCACCCAGCAGGAGCTGTTGGCGTCTTTCTGGCCTTCCCGATCCCAATGGAACTGGACCTTCACGCGGCCGTATTTGTCGGGGAAGATCTCCTCACCGGAAGGACCGACGACCACAGCCGTCTGGGTGCCCCGCACGGTGGGCTGGGGGGTCACCTGCGGTGGACGGTAGGGGACGGCCTGCGGCAGGCAGGTGAAGGAATTCTCGTAGGTGAACGACTGCATGTTGCGCTCGGTGCCCATGGGGTGGCTGGCCGAGTGCTGAACCGAGGTCAACACATAAACGCCGTTGTCAGAGAAGTGTTTGTCCAGAGTGAACTTCGAGCCGGCGGCCAGGGTCTGGCAGTTGCTTCCGCCCTGGATGACGAGAGCATTCACCGCTTCCGACTGCATCCGAATCTCGGCGGTCCTGGTATTGTCGGTGAAGATCTTCTGGAGATTGGAGGCCTGTTCGCCGCCGGTCTTGGAGATGCCGTCGAAGCGCTTGGCGTAACCGCCCGGGTGGTCGTAGCGCTCGAGAACGGAGCCGCCGGAGATGTTGAGCTTGTGAGTTACGGTACCCGCCGTGGCAGACTCCATGATGGTCTTGATCGCTTCGAGATTCTGGGCGGGAATCTCGAAGGTGTAGTCGCGGAGGGTGGTCTTGCCCGAACGGATCTCCTGCGATTTGGACCAGAGGTGGATGCGGCTCTCAGCCCGGGTGCCGCCGCGCAGTTCCTCATAGATGAGGGTGGTGGGTGCGGTGATGTCGGTGTGCTTGGCGGGCGAGTTGGCGACGATCATCTTGTGGTCGTCGGCGGTGTGCTTGAAGAAGTAGAAGATGCCTTCCTCCTCCATCAGCCGCGAAGCGAAGGCGAAGTCGGATTCGCGGTACTGAACGCAGTACTCGCGCGGCTCGAAGGTGCCGACCAACTGGAACTGCGCATCGGCGCCGAGGACTTCCCGGAGAATATCGGGGACGGACTTCTGCTGGAAGATCCGGCTGCGCTCCACGCGCGTCATCAGCCAGAACTTCGGCACGACCTCTAGGGAGAAGTAGGCGGTATCGAAGGTCCGGTGCCCCTGGGTGATGCGGGAAACGATGCCGTTGAAGTGACGCTCGCTGCCATCGCCCAGCACCATACTGAGTGTGATTTTCTGCCCCAGGAGCCGGTCAAACGCAAGATCCTCCACGGGCGAGACGTTGGCTTCGATCTCCATCCGGAAGAGGGAGGAGATGGCTTCGCTCATCTGGTAGGCTTCAGGAAGTAGGAAATCCTGCCCCAATGGGGTGGTGAGTTTCAGTGGCCATTCGCCTTGAACGGATGATGGCATTTCCTTGCTCCTTTCGATCCTGTTGAACCGGTCCGGCCGAAGCCAGGTCCCAAATTATACCGGGCGCAAAATCTCGAAGACCGCATCATCCGGATGCCGTTCGAACGGCTTGTTGTTCACCCATGTGGTCCAGCCGAGGCGGGGCCCCTTGCTGTCGGTTCCGCTGAGCTCGCAGGCCGGCACCTGCTCGCGGCGGAGCACCAATTGAACTTCGACGTCGCACTCCAGACCGGCAAAGAGGGTGATCCAGGACTTCAGGCGGCGGTACGAGTCGCCGCCGGGCAGAAAATCGTCGTAATGAGAGCGAGAGAGTGGTCCGATTTTCACACGGATCCGGGACTGGCGATCCCAGATTTCGTCGCCGACCACGGCGCCGCGGCCGAGGCGGCTGGAGTAGCCCTCCTCCCCCAGTTTGCACTGGGCGCCGGGAGAAACGGGATACCAGCCACCGACAAACTGCCCGACTTCGACGCGGGCTCCGAAATAGTCCCGAAGAATGCCTTCCAGGGCGGCGGCAGGGCGGGTCTGCATCATGAGCAGACCGGCGTAGAAAAGGAAAGCGGCGTCCGGGATCTCCTGCCGGTTGCGCATGCCACGCGTGCCGAGGCCAACGAGGCTCATCAGGCGGCTGGAGAACTGATCTTTGTCGGCCCGCTCGAACATGACGGGCGCGCGGTTCTTGCGCCAGGCCATGTAGAAGAGCGACAGGATGCGGTGGTGGAAGAGGTCCAGGAAATCCCGGAGAGTGGTGTCCTTGGCCCGCAGCCGTTCGGCGAGCATCTCGGTGTAGGCCGTGGGGAGGACGCCAACGGGCCCGGTCAGGCCGAAGAAATTGACGGTCATGCGCGGCGGTCCGGTCTCCTGCTTCTGCAGGGCCTGGATCTCGCTGGCCGGGAACTGGGTGGACGGGTGCACGGCCAGCCGGACCACTTCGGTGGAGGGGCTGCCGTAGCCGCCAACGGGCGCACGCTCGTCGAGAAAGCGTTCGAGGAGCCGCATGGCCTGAAAGAACTGGAAGCGGTACGGCTCTCTGTCGAGGAGGTCACTCAGTTTAGCGGGCGCTAGATCAGCACCCTCCTGCCGGTTCGTGGCGGCCATTCTTTGAGTACCTCCTTTCTCTGCTTGGTCCGGACCTCGAGCTGGGTGAAGCTGTTCAGAGAAACGTAGAGCCCGAGGAAGCGCTCAAGTACGGCGGCGAACAGGAAGACGCCCTCGCCGACGAACTGCTCCTCGTCGAAATCCATCGAGATGTGGGTGCCGCGGGCGAACGAGGTTCCATCGTCGTAGACGACGGGCGCGAATTCACGCCGGGAGCGGAGTCCGGTGAGTCCTTCGATCTGCTTCTCGCCGTAGGAGGTTTCAGCGAAGTTGTAGAGACGCAGCATCTCGCGGAACGCGTCGCCGCCTTCTTCCACCAGCGAGAGATAGTTGAGCGAGAACATCGAGATCATGCGCCAGAAGAGATTCTTCCGCTGGGGCGCGCGCACGGTAGTGGTGGGCTTGCGCAAGGCGACGATGCGGTTGACGGGCGCGGCTGCATCCAGAGTGAAATCGCCGGACTCATTCCCGAAGGGCAGGCTGCCGGGCAGGTCGCGATTCGAACAGATAGTGCGGACGTTCAGCACGTCGGCCTTGGGCCGGGTGTGCTTGCCGGCGGCGTTGGAAATCGAGAGGTAGATCTCGGTCCCATTGTCGTTGCGCAGGGTAGCGGGTCCGCGGCGCGTATACCAGAAGACCTGATTGGCGCTCTTGGCGTCGGCGTGGCGGAAGGAGTAGAGCGGTTCGAGAACCGTCACCTCCTCGGAGTCAGGATTGACGCTGGCCACTTCCTCGACGGAGAAGATCTCCAGGGCGGTGCGGCGGTTCACATCGGGAATGACGTGGTACTCGTAGCGGGTGTGGTCGAGGAGGATCGGCTCGGCGGTATGGGGAAACAGGTTGATGATGGGCGTGCAGTTGAGGCGGAAGGTCTTCGCATTGACGCCCACTTCCAGCGCCTGGCGGCGGTCTGAGCGTTCGAAAGGAGAGATGACAAATGCAATTTCGACGCTGTTCTGGAAGCCGCCCTGACAGACGGCGTCCAGTCCGCTGAGTTCAAAAAACAGGAATTTCTGCGGAAAGGCGAAGTATTCCTGAATGATCTGGTAGCCGGCGAACGACCGGCGGGGATACGGCAGGACGGCTTCGTCTTCTTCAAACCCCATGGGGCGCAGAGCGTCCGGGGAGAGGATCAGCGGCTTGACGGTGGACTTCGCGGCGGGATCGCGCACGATGATCTGGACGCAATTGTTCGAGAGGACCTCGTAGAGCGTGTGCATCGTGCTGCTCTCGCCGTCGAGGTAGAAGCGGAGGCGATCTAGCGCCAGTTTGCCGAAGGTGAGGTCGCCCTGGCAGCGGAGGACGAGACGGATGACTCCGGCGGCGCCAGACATTTCGCCGATGCTGCGGACGCGGTCCTGGGTGCGCCAGTCGGCCGCGGCCACTTCCACGGGCCAGAATGTGAGGTCGTAGCTGGTTCTGAACTTGCAGGGGGCGCCGCCGACGGGACGGGAGGAGAGGACGGCTCCGCGTTCGATGGTGAATCCGCTTTCGGGCTTGACCTGTTCCGAGTCGACGTGGAATTCGGCGATCGACATGGAGGGCAGAGGGCGCAGGTAGTGCGGGAACAGGATGTTCAGCAGCGCCTCAGTGATTTCAGGAAACTCGTCGTCGATCTTCAGGCGGACACGGGCGGCGAGAAACGCGAAGCCTTCCAGCAGGCGTTCGACGTGCGGGTCCTCGCATTTGTTGGGTTCAAGAACCAGGCGCGAGGCGATTTTCGGATAGCGTTCAGCAAACTCGGCGCCCATTCGGCGCAGGAAGCTGAGCTCTTTTTCGTAGTACTGGAGAAGGTCGTCCCGCATGGAGTCAAGCCTTCACTTGATACTCGCCGCGGGTGAGGTCCAGGTAAGTATCGAAGGAGATAGCCTCCGGCGCGGGATCGATCATGAGCATCGCGTCGATGGTGAAGTGCAGGTTTCGATCCTGCTTGTAGAGCGGCTCCTGGGAGGTGACCCGCACCTGTTTGAGCCTTGGCTCAAAGAATTCGACCGCCGTTTCAATGGCGCGCAGCAGGTTTTTCTCATCTTCGGCTGAGTGCAGGCGGATGGAGGTCATGTCCATCAGGCCGAAGTGGTAGAGCGAGTGGCGCAGTTCGACCATCGACTTCGGCGCCTCCTCTTCGGTCTTGCGGGTATTGAAGACCCACTCGAGGTCGCGTTTGATGGATTCCTTGAGGCTGCGGATGGCCTGGGCACGGGAAGGCAGAACTTCGACTTTGACCCACGGCTCGAGGTCGATCAACCGGTCGAGCAGGGGTTGTTGCAGTGTCTGTTCCGGAATATGCGAAGCCATAGACTACTCTTGATAGTTTAGAGCCTGCACGGGGTCAAGGCGGCAGATGCGGTCATACAGCTCCGCTCTCTGCGTCTGATCGCCACCGACGGCGTCCATGCACTGCATCAGCAGGACGAGCGGGTGCGCCAGAACCTCGCCTGATTCCCAGTCTTCCAGTTGCCGGCGGTCGATTTCCGCGGCGAGTTCGCGCAGCAGGGGATACGCGATTTTCTGTTTCTGCGCGGCCACAAACAGGTGGGCCAGCTGCATGCGGCGCTTGTAGCGGCCGCGTCCGGTCCGTTCCCGGGAAAGGGCTTCGGTGACGGTCTGGATCGCCTCGTCCAGACGGCCGGAGCGGGCCGCGGCCAGGGCTTTGTCGAACGCGTCCTTCTCTTCGCTGGAGACCTCCTCCTCCATCGATGGCGGCTCGGCGTCGAGGACCACGGGGGCGGGCGGGGGCGGCGGTGGAGGGGGTGCGGCGGCCTGCGGAGCCTCATAGGACGACGGCGCGGGTTGGCCCTCGCCACCTTCGGTGGGGAGGAGGACCTCCTCGGTGATCCACTTCATGGTGTCGGGATTCGCCGTGGGCGTATCGTCCAACAGGGTCATGGTGAGCAGTTTGGGCAGGTCGGTCAGCAGGCCGCGGGTTTCGGTCCGGACCGCGTCGGCGACAAACTTGAACCAGTCGCCTTTGTTCTCCAGGGCTCGAACCGTATAGCGCTGGATGTCCAGCCAGCCACGGCCGCAGGGCAGTTCCATCGCCCTTTCCGTAGTTTCCAGGACACCGTCCCAGTTGGACGCGAGGTAGCGTTCCTTCAGCTCGGCCCGGATCTCGGCCGGCGGCGCCACCAGCATGGAGGCGTCAATTTCGGGTCCGTTGTAGCGAAGCTCGCCGAAGCGATAGCCGCGCAGCATGAGGAAGGGTCCGATGGCGTAGACGTCTTTTTTGCGCAGGAAGCGGGCCACGGCGGCCAGACGGATTGCGGCGTCCTCCACGTCGGAAGGATCGATGCCGCCGCCTGTCGAAGGCGCGGGGGCGGCAACAGGCGCGGCGGCAGCCACTGGAGCAGCGGCGGCCACGGGCGCGGCTTCCACCACGGGCGCAGGCGGGGGCGGCGGTGGCGCTTCCACCACGGGGGCGGCGACGGGCGTGGGTCCGCCCTTCTTGGCCACGCAGGTTTTGACGAACTGAACAATCTCTTCCAGCGCGGTGCGCGATTTGATGAAGCTGGGGGAGTACTCGCCGAACTTTTCGTCGCAGATTTCGATGAGGGTGGCCAGCGATTCGAGCCCCTCATCGATGTCCTTCTGGATGTTCTCGAGAAAAGCCTTGGGCGTGCCGTCGATGGCGGCATCGAACTCTTCGGCGGTCAGCTTGCCATCGGCGACCAGTTTCTGCCGGGTTTTCTTCTTCTCCTCGCTGTTGGCGTCTTTTTCGTAGCCGAGGGTACGCGATTCCTTGTAGTGGACCCAGGTCAGCTTATTGGAGGTGATGGGGAGCCCGCGCAGGGGCTCTTCGAGTTTGCTGCCCAGCCATTCCAGCGGAGCCGAGCGGGTTTCGGTATCACCGTCTTCCAGCTCCGGGTGGATGGTATCCCAGAACTGATCCAGCAGGTCGTGGAGCAACTGGAAGCACGGGGCCAGCATCCCATAGCCGTCCCTGCGGATGTGGGAATCCACCAGCCAGACGGCGAGTTGGAGGTCCTTGCCACGCTTGGCAATGGCTTCTCCGGCGAGTTTGATGGCCTGGCTGTGGTCGGCGACCTTGAGGGCGGTCTTCCATTCGCCCTGGGGCGCGTCGATATCTTCGCGCCGAGCTTCCTTAACCTTATCGGTGACCGGATCGTACCGCAGAGATACGCCGCTGGGGTTGCTGCCGGCAATCGGCGTTAACAGATCATCGCGAAGAGGCATTCTGAATTATTGCGCTGAAACCGCTCCGGCCTCGGTGGAGGCCTCTGTGGGCGCGCAAATCTGCAGTTCCCGAATCTCCAGGAAGGGGACGACTTCTTCGCCGTCCAGCACGAGCAATTTCTGGCCGAAGGGGATAGACCCTTCGTCGGTGTCCTGCCAATCGGTGGCGCGGCCCATTTTGACACTGTCGTCCGCATGCTGCCAGGACAGGGGATAGATGGCCGGCATCAACACTTCGCCGAACTTCTGGTCAGAGAACTGGGCATTGGTGTCGATGAGCGCGGAGGACCAGATGAGGTCGCGCAGGAACCGGGGCTGTTCCATCTTGATGGAGACGACATACTCCATCGGCAGCCAGACATACTCACCGGCGAGAAAGACCTCAAAGCGGGCGCCGATTCGCGGGTCGGCGTCCTCAATGGAAGTGAAGGGGCGGCCATTGAGGGTGCCCGAGAGGGCTTTCGCGCCAGTTTTGCCCGTCGAGTCCGGATAGTTGCGCTTCTGGAAGGCGTTCTGCCTCTCGCGTTCCGCCACGAGGGCGGAGCGATAGACGATGGCGCCGACTTCGGCATCCGGACTGGCGGAGGAGAGCAGAGCCAGGTGTTTGGATGCCCGTTCGTACTCTCCCGCCAAACACAACAGTTCGAAGAGGAAGGTGCGGCGACGGAGGTCGGCCGGGTTGTCCCGGATCTCGCTCCCCAGCGCCTGAATGGCTTCTTTCAGCTTGCCTTCGCGATAAAGCTCAGCGGCTCCCACCACACACCTCCCTGCTCCCTTGAACGAACTACAGCGAACCAGTTAGGACTGAACGTTGGCGCGAAGGTCCCAAGTAGCGGTCTTCTTGGTGCCTTCCTCGCCCTTGGCCAACTGCGGCAGGTACTCGATGGCGACCTTACCGAAAGCGAACGAGACCGATTCGGTGGGCGTGTCATCGCCGCCAGAGGAACCACTCCACTGGATGCTCTCCACGAACACTTCTTCGAAATCGTACTTCAAGTACTCGATCGCCGTACCACCGGCTTTGCGCAGAACGACATGCGCATTGGTGAAGTGCTGGCCCTTGCAGCAGTTGGTGAACATGGCGGCCGACGAGGCGTCGGTCTTCTTCATCACATTGAAAGAAGAGATGCTCACCTTGCCGGCGCCGGCGCCACCGGAGGCCGAACCGATCGTGGTCGGATTGCTGGCGCCCCAGGAAAAGCTATAAATTTCAAAAGCTTTCTTATCCTTATAGGTCTTGTCCTGAGTTTCACCCTCGGCCGTGGGATCGCCCCCCTCGAGCCACATAAATGCGTCATACGCCATAGTTACTCGCTCCTTTGTCGATCAGATACAGATACACACACCCAGAATGGCTGGCCGCTTGATTCGGACGAATCATCCACCCGACCTGGAGCGCCAGCCAAAATCGACTCCGGGCCGATTCCAAAGTTCGATTGAGACCCGGATCATCCGGAAGGATGGATCCGGGTCACAAAGCCGTTAACCAGCCGGTTGCGGGAGATCCGCCACCAGGCGCATAGAAATGGTGAGTTCTTCCAGTTGGAAGTGCGGCTTGAGGAACGCCACGGCGCGGTAGGCACCGGGCTTGCCCGGCACTTCCATGACGTCGACGCGAGCCTCCGACAGCGGGTACTTCGCCTTCATGGAAGGAGAGGCGCTGGCGCTGTCCACCACATAGCCTTTGATCCAGCGGTTCAGGAAGCCTTCGCAATCCTGGCGGGTCATGAAGCTGCCGATCTTGTCGCGCATCATGGCCTTCAGGTAGTGAGCGAAGCGGGAGACCGCCAGGATGTAGCTGAGGTTGGTCGACAACCGGGCGTTGGCGTTGGCCGAGTCAGTGTCGTACAACTTTGCCTTCTGGCAGGACTGGACGCTGAAGAACGCGGCGTAATCGGTGTTCTTGCAGTGGACCAGCGGCACGAAGCCGAGGTCGGCCAGTTCCTTTTCGCGACGGTCCGTGATGGCGACTTCGGTGGGGCACTTCATGGCGAGGTCGCCATCTTCGGTCTTGAAGTTGTGGACCGTGAGGCCTTCCACCTTGCCGCCGCCTTCGACGCCACGGATGGTGGCGCACCAGTTGTAGCGCGCGAAGGAATCCGTGATGCGGGCGCCCAGGGCGTAGGCGGCGTTGCCCCACAGATACTTGTTGTGGTCGGTTCCGTCGACATCCTCTTCGAAATCGAATTCCTCGACGGGGCGGGTGGCCCGGCCGTAGGGATCGCGCATGAGGATGTGGGGCATGGTGAGAGCGACATAGCGGGCGTCGTCGGAGGAGCGGAACGACTTCCACTTGGCGTACTCGGTGGTATCGAAGACCTTCGCCAGGTCGCGGGGCGCGGCCAGATCGGCGAAGGAATCCAGGTTGAACATGGTGTTGTTGGTGGCGGAGATGAACGGGGCGTGGGCGGCCGCCGCTACCTGCGAAACCTTCTGCAACAGTTCCATGTCCTCGGGGCCCTTGCCGAACTCGTAGTCGCCGATGAGAGCGCCGAAGGGGTGTCCGCCGAAGATGCCGAACTCTTCCTCGTACACCTTCTTGAACATCGCGCTCTGGTCGAACTCGGAGGCGCGCTGCAGGTCGCGGAGCAGTTCCTTCTTCGAGACGTTGATGACCTTGATCTTCAACATCTCGCTGCACTCTGAGTTGCTGACCATGTACTTGAGGCCACGCCAGCTCGCTTCCAGCTTCTGGAAGGCTTCATTGTGCATCACTTCGTTCAGCTGCAACGAAATGAGGTGATCGATCTGCGCGATACGGGCGTTGATCATCGCCTCGGAATCGCGCGAAAGGGTCATCGATCCATCAAGGAACTGCTGGACGAATTCCTTCACCAGCGCCTTGCCCTGCTCCCGGGTATCGGGATCGCGAGCCAGGCGGCCTTCGTCGACGATCTGGTCGAGAAGGCTCTTTTCTACTACAGACTCTGTCGTCGAAGCCGCTGCCGCGGCTTGCGCTTTATCACTCATTGCTCCCTCCCTTATCGCCGGAGAACTCGCCCTTCAGCTTCTCCAGCTTATCGGCGCTGCGCACGGTATCCATCAGCAGTTCATCGAGCTTGTCGTTGCCCTGCAGGCTGCCGCGCAGGTCCGACAAGCGCGTCCGGAGATCCAGCAGCTCCTTGAGCGGCTTCACCTGCTTCGCCACGTTCGCGGGTTCAAAATCGTCCATGCTCTGGAAGCGAAGGTCGACCTTGAGCTGGCCGGCGTTGGGATCCTCGCTCAACTTGTTTTCGACCGAAAACGCCAGGTGCGGCTTCATCGCGGCCAGAACGTTGTCGAAGTTGTCGAGGCTCACCTCTACGAACTTTCGATCCTTCAGCCGGGGCAGCGGTTCCTCGGGCATGCCCGTGAAATCGCCGAATACGCCCATCACGAAGGGCAGTTCTTTCTTTTCAATTGCGCCACCCGTTTCCACATCGTAGGTGATGTGGACACGAGGAGAGCGAACTCGATCCAGTTTGTGTTGAAGACTCTCAGCCATTATTGGAACTCCAGTCCGTGTAAGGGTACACCAGCCCCTCAGTCACACTTGAACCCGGCCCGTCCGGCTGCCCAGCGCCGGAGCCGACCTGTATCATACCTCTGCACTTTGCCCGTCTCAATAGCAATCTTCAGATCCAGTTCTAATTCACTACAAATTTGAAACGGAGCGACCGAAACCAGGCAAATCCAACCACATTCACCCCTCTGAGCGGGAGTGATCTGCCGACTCCAGGACACCAGTCCGCGGGGACTAGTGCACCAGTTCCTCGACCGGCGCTTCACGGCGCGGCAGAGGGAACTGATCCAATTCGACAAAACCGTTTGAAATCAGGCTGTGCATGACGGCACAGAAGTGCTCGAACGTGACACCGGGGCCGACGACATCCTGCGCGCGCAGCTCGTCGAAGATTTCGCCGGTTGTCTTCTGGCCGTTACATTCGCCTACCAGCACGGCCAGCCAGGCCTCGGCGTTGGCGGTGAAGACAAATGGATACTTGGCGCGCAGGCGATAGCGGGCCGGTTCCAGACCATTCGGTCCCGGCTTGTGCACGACCTCGAGTTCCATTTCCGGCGCCAGATGGGGCCGAGTGCGCTTCAGAGCAGCGGGCATCGAGGGCTGGATGGCCAGCTTCTCCCAGCCGCGAACCCACTCCACGGCCTCTCCCCAAACCGTTTCGGCCTTCATACAGCGGGCCGTCGCCACGCGACGTGGCTGCTCTACCCGCTCGATGACCACAGTGCCGTAGAAGAGCGCGGTCACTTTCAACCGTTCAAAGAGTTCGGAGCGCGGACCCAGCTCGCCCAGCTTGCCCTTCGCTTTGACGACGGCTTCCAGCACCACCGACGGACGTTTGCCAATCTCGGTGGCCACCAGGAGTACATCGAATTCGCCGCTGGACGCGCCCAACCACTTGCGGATGCGTTCCTCCAGCTTCTCGCCTTCCCTATCGGTGGCTGTGGTGACGCAGTACAACCGCCCACCGGGCTTGAGGTACTTTGGCAGGTCTTCGACGATCCGCCGGAAGATCTGTTCGCCATCCTCGCCGCCATCCCGGAAGAGCATATGCTTCTTGCCGTCCGGAACATAAGGCGGATGGGCCACGATGCAGTCGAACTGGAGGCCATCCACGGCGCCGAAGAGGTCGCCCTGGACACCGACCACCTGTTCCAGCCCATTCAGTTTGGCGTTGAAATTAGAGTAGTGGACCGAGCGGGCGCCGAGGTCAGCGGCATAGACGCGCTTAGCTCCGCGGGTCGCGGCCAGCAGGCCTGCAATGCCCGTCCCACAACAGATGTCGAGAAAATCCTCGCCTGGATCTTTAGGTTGTATCGAAAGGAAACGGCCGGTGTTCTCGGTGATCGCCGCATACACGAGATCCTCCGGCAGATCTTCGCCGACTAGGTTGGTGCGGTCCGAGACCACATACAGGCCGGCGACCGGGTACAGCAGAACTGTCGCCTTCCAGCCCGAGTCGCCCTTGCGGCGTACCACGTCAAGTTCAGAAAGGAGTTCCAGCAGGCGGGCGGGGAGATTGGCGAGGAGGACCGATTCCTCTACCGTGACTTCGTCCATGAGCAGCCGGATGAGAGCGTCCAGCGCGTCGTTGACCTCGGGGCCTGTGGGCCGACCCTCCTTCAGATCCTTAAATTCGTAAATTGTCTTGGATCCGGTGCGCTGGCAGACCGCGTCTTCCGAATATCCAAGGCTCCTCAGGCCCTCCCGTAACTCCGCAAACTGACCGGGAGTGCCGACCTTCAATGGGACCATCCGCTGCTCCTCCGAAGAACCGCTGTTGGACAGTATACTCAATGCCGCGCCAAGAGCAAATGCCCTATTTTCTATGTCTTTGGGAGTTCTATACTTGAATATCCGATTAAGGTACGAAATCCTACCGCCATCCTTCTTTTTTGCACCCGCCCCTGTGCGTTCCACCATTCCTCTGGTACCTTGAGATCCAGATGCATCGCCTGGAACCCGTCGTCTGGACTAAAGGGACCATCCTCAACGCCCAACATTTGCAGCTTCAGGACCGCTACCTGGAGGACTCGCTTCGCTTCCGCCTGAACGCCACCCAGTTCCAGCCATGGGGCTTCACGAAGCTGAGGATCGACGATGAAGCGCTGGCCGCCGGCATTATCAATCTGACGCAGGCGTCCGGCATCTTCCCGGATGGCCTGCTTTTTGACGTGCCGGAGTTGGATCCGGGCCCTCCGCCGAAGCCGATCGGGGCGAATTTTGGGCCGGAAGATACCAAGCTGGACTTTTGCCTGGCCATCCCCCACTACCGGGAACGCGGCATCAATGTTGCCGGACTCCAGAGACAGGTGGATGCGCGCTACCGGGCGGAGATCGCCATGGTCAGCGACGAGAACACGGGCCGTTCCGAAAAACCCGTCACCCTGGCCCGGAAGAATCTGCGGATCATTGTGGAAGGCGAGAGCGTCGAGGGCATGTCCACGATTCCCGTGGGGCGCATCCTGCGTACCCCCGCCGGCCTGTTTGAACTCGACTCGCGGTGCGTGCCGCCGCTGCTCGACTTCCACGCCAACGACTATCTTTCCGCGATCGCCCGCCGCCTGGTGGAGATTCTCTCTGCCCGCAGCGATGCCCTTTCCGGTTTGCGCCGGCAGAAGAACCAGAGCCTGGCGGACTTTACGGCTTCCGACATCGCCAGTTTCTGGCTGCTCTATACAGTGAACTCGGCCCTGCCGATCTTCCAGCACCTGCATGCCGCTCCGGGGATCCATCCGGAGCTGATTTATAGAGAGATGCTGGCGCTGGCGGGCGCTTTGACCGCGTTTTCGACCAAACTGCAGCCACGCAACCTGCCGATTTACGACCACGAGAACCTGGGCGCCTGTTTTACCGAACTGGACGAGGCGCTGCGGATGCTGCTGACCACCGTGGTGCCCAGCAACTTCGTGTCACTGCCGTTGAAGCAGGTGCAGCCGTCCATCTATGCCACCAGCATCGATCGCGACGACTATTTCAAGAACACGCGGATGTACCTGGCCATCCAGGCAGAGACGAACCAGGCGGAACTGATCCGCCGGACTCCGCAACTGGTGAAGATCTGCTCGGCCGACTACATCGAGCACCTGGTGCAGACCGCACTGCCGGGCATTCCGCTGCGGCACGTCCCTGCCCCGCCGAGTTCGATCCCGGTGAAGTTGAACTACAACTATTTCAGCCTGGAGCAGAAGGGCGGTCCGTATGAGGCCGTTGTGCGGGCCCGGAACCTGGCGGCATACGTCCCGGCCGATCTGCCGAATCCGCAGATGGAATTGATCATCCTGCTGCCCAAGGCGGATTAGGCGGCGGACTCCGGCGCGGGCTGGACGGATGGGGCGCCTGACTCCATCTCAAATCCGCTGGGGTGGACAACCGGCGGAGGAAGCGGCAGAAGCGCCAGCGCGAAGCGCCCGGCCAGGATGCAGGCGAAGGTAAAAAGCAGGGGTACGGAGTAGCTGCCGAAGGTGGTCCAGAGCAGAGAGACGAGGTAGGGCCACCAGGTCTGGCCCACCGTGTTCACAGGGACGATGATGCCCATCACCCTGGGCAGGGATTTCGGCCCGAAGTAGTCGGCCACCAGGAGCGGAACGACAACGAAGTCCACACTCATGCCAAAGCCGAAGGCGGCTCCAAAGTACAGGTACCGTCCGCCGGACGGCGTCAGGAAATAAAGGATTGGCATGGCGGCCGCCATCAGGGTGAAGGCGGCGGTGATCACGTGGCGTTTGGGGTAGCGATCGGCGGCCCAGGCGAAAGCGAAGCGCGCCAGAGCCATGAAGGCCAGCATGACCAGGATCGTCCAGCCGAAGACCTGATCCAACTCGGCCTGGTTCCGGTAGCCGGCCTCCTGGAAGATGAGTTTCAGGTGCTGCGTCACGCCCGCGACTCCGCCCACGGCGATGGTGCTGCCCGTGAGCAGGAGCCAGAAGCCCCGGTTCAAGGGGGCGCCGCCCCGCGGGTGGAATTGCGCGGCCGGGTGGAGAGGCTCGACTTTGGGGAAGGCTCTGAGGGCGAGCGGGACGGCCAGCAATACCGAAAGACCGATGACCAGGAGGGCGGTGCGAAATCCGAATGCCAGCGTCAGCGGGCGGGCGAGGCAGAGGACGGAGAGAGCGCCGAAGAGGCTGATGCCGAAATAGGCGATGGCCATGGCCGAGCCTCGATGGTGCAGGAACGTGCGGGTGAGCAGGATCTGGTGCGACAGCGGCCCCGCCAGGGTCCAACCTGTCATATAGAGGATCCAGAGAAAGTAGTATTCCGCCAGCGTGCCGCCCATCCGTCCGAAGCCGGCGAGGGCTGCCGCGCAGATGACGGAGCCCCAGAGGATGGCCGTACGGGGCGGGCAGCGCCGGACGACCAGCGGTCCGGCAATCAGAGTGACCAGGGTCCCGATGGGCAGCCCGAGGATCACGGAGGAGCGGGACCAACCGAAACCGCCCTGGCTGAGGGGGTGTTCGAAATAGTCGTAGAAGTACGGCAGCCCATAATAAGGGACGCCGACCACCAGACCAAGAATCAGGCCCGAGGCGATCGCCACACTCCAGGGAGCCTCGCCGCTGGTGCGCCCGCTCATGCGTCCTGGGCCTTCCCGTCCGCGCCGGCTGCCATGGAGGATTGCACAGAGTGCATCTCCTTATGTTCGGCCAGGAACCCGGCAGGGTCCAATACCACTTCCGGTATGGCAGGATAACCGGAAGTTATGAAGGAGGCTGGCAGCAGCGGGGAGCTGTGCAGAGCCTACTCGTGCTGCAAGGCCTGGCTCGGATTGATGCGGAGAGCGCGCCGGCCCGGGGCCAGGATCGCCAGCGCCACCACAGCGATGAAGAAGACGATTGCGAGGAGGTAGGCCAGCGGATCGAAGAGCCTGACGCCGGCCATGGCGGGGATGCCGGCGCGAAGGATCCGGGCCGCGGCCGCTGCGCCAAGTGCTCCGAGGATGAACCCGACCGCGAGAGGGCGGTTCATGGGCGCCAGGATGGCTCGCACCACCTGGGTGGAACGAGCACCCAGCGCAATGCGGAGGCCGATCTCCCGGGTGCGCTGCGCGACGGTGTAGCCGGCCAGTCCGGCCAAGCCAATCGCCGAAAGCAAGGCAGCCACGGCGCCAAGAATCGTGATCACGGCCAGGGCGCGGGAGAGCTTGCCCATTTCCCGGTCGAAGGAGTCGGTCACCACTTCCACGGTAGGCTGCAGGCGGGGATCCAGCGCGCGGGCCGCTTCCTGCAAGCGCCGGACTGAGTTGTGGGGATCGCCGGAGACTCGCAATAACAGGACGGACTCAGGGGCTTGCGAAGAGGTGCGAGGAAGGTAGAACTCCAGGGGTTCGGGATTGCCGATGTCGGTGGTCGACGCATTGCGAACGATTCCGACCACGATGGGTCCCTTCGTGTCCCACGGCAGCGGTTTGCCGAGGGCCTCTCCATTGGGCCAGAGGACGTGTTCCGCGGCTTCGCTGACCAGGGCCACACCCGTTTCACCGGGCAGCAGGTTGCGGCCGCGGGCGAGACGCAGCCCCATGGTATCGAGGAAGCCCGGATCCACATGGTTGCCGGCGAACTGCCGGCCCTGCCAGGCGGAGCCCATGTGAAGGTTGCCCCAGGGCGCCAGCCAGGCCGTGGAGACAGCTCTGGCGTCGGGGAGTTCAGCCGCGCGGGCGCGTAGAAAATCCAGATAAGCTCCGGCCGCGGCATCCTGATAGCCGTGCGCTTTCAGTCCGGGAGAGACCCAGAGCAGATGGCCGTGGTCAAAGCCGGGTTCGTTGGCGGCCAACTGCCGGCGTCCACTGACCAGCAGGCTGGAAATAACAAGGAGCAGACAACTGGCGGCGACCTGCGCGGTGAGAAAGATGGTGCGCGCCCGACCCGCGTGCGGGACAAGGCTGGTCAGCCGGAGAGCGGGTGGCAGGCCGAAGACCAAAGCGGCGATCAGCGCGACGGCGAAAGTGGCCGCGATGGCTCGCCAGTCCGGCAGGGTGCCGGAACCGGGGTTGTGTTCGAGTTGGATGACCGCGAGTACGGCGCTGCTGAACAGCAGGCCGCAGGCGCCGCTGAGGAGAGCCAGCAGGAGAGACTCCGTGAACAACTGGCGCACGACCCGCATGCGTCCGGCGCCCAGCGCCATGCGGATGCGGATTTCCCGTTCCCGGGCCACACCGCGTGCCAGAACCAGCGTGCCCAGGTTGGCGCAGGCGGCCACGAGAAGCAGCACGACGAGGGCCGCCGCGGTCAGCAGGACTTGGAACTCCTGGCTGTTGGTCGAGACTTCAAGGACGGGCCGGGCGTCGAGATACTCGCCCGCGGAGACATGGCCCGGCTGGAGTTCACGCAACCGGGCCGCGAGGGCCAGAGTCTCCTGCTGGGCAGCCTGCGGAGAAACGCCGGAGTGGAGACGGGCATAGACGTCGAGCGCTGAGTTCCAGTCGCTGAGCAGCGTGCTGCCCTCCACCACATACGGCTGGCGGGCGAGAGGAATCCAGATATCGTCGGTGCCTTTGACCGAACGTGGCAGGATGCCCACGACGCGCAGCCACTTGCCGTTCACACGCACGGGCCGGCCGATCACCGCGGGATCGGCGCCAAACCGGCGCTGCCAGAAAAGCTCGCCCAACAGAGCCACGGGCTCGGAATCGGGGCGCTCATCGTTGGGAGTATACAGGCGGCCGAAAGGCGTGGCGATGCCGAATTCCGGGAAGTAGTTGGAAGTCGTGAAGGCGAGGTGGACCTGCTCCGCGGCACCGTTCTGCCCTGGTTCGCCCAGTGTAGCGGCCTGGCGATCGAGAACGCCGATGATCTCACGGAACGATTTCGCCTGGGCGCGGTAAAAGGCCAGCTGCGGATAAGGCAGATTGGTGATGTAGACGCCCGGTGCACGTCGGGTGAGATGAACCAGCGTGTCCGGGTCTGGCGCGGAGCCGCCATGGAGGTCGGCCAGAACGGCCCGGAAGGCGGTGAGCGGGACTCCGATGCCCAGAGCCAGCACCAGCATGGCGGTGAGCGTAAAGCCGCGGGCATTGCGCAGCACGCGGGCGCCGTAGGTGAGGTCCTGGCGCAGGCGGTCCAACCAGCCCCAGCCCCATACTTCGCGCGTGTCCTCGCGCAGGCGCAACTCGTCGCCGAAAGAGATTTGGCGCTCGGGCGGAAGCTGCTCGCGATGATAGGCCATCTCCTCGGCCATTTCCCGTTCCAGACGCCGGCGGTTCCAGAGATAGGAGAGGCGTCGAAGCATTTCTCTCATGCGGGCTCCTTACGCAAGCTTGAGGACCGATTGGATGGCCCGGGTGACGTCGTCGTAGCCTGCCCGCTCGATGGCCAGTTGCTTCCGGCCCGCGGCCGTCAGGCTGTAAGAACGAACGCGGCGTTTGGTTTCGGAAAGGCCCCATTCCGCCTCGACCCAGCCTTTCATGAGCATCTTCTGCAGAGCGGGGTAGAGCGAGCCCTCCTCCACCTGGAGAGCGTCCTGGGAGAGTTGGCCGATGCGCTGGGCGATGGCATAGCCATGCAGAGGGCCCGCCTCCAGGACACGCAGGACAAGAAGAATCAGGGTTCCGGGCACAAGTTCCAATTTCGGCATAGGCACAGGCAGCCTACGTATAGACTACCTATGCCTTCCTGGCGCGTCAATCCTGGAATGCCGGACGCGTCGATTTGTTACGTCCGCGGCAGCATCGATGGGCGCGCCATCAATAAAGAGTGGTGCGGATGCGTTCCGGCAAGGCCGCGTCGTAGGCCGCGCCGCCCTCCTCGCCCGCGGTGGCATCGGCGAGCATGGCGCCGGCGGTGGGCACATCGCCGGGCGTGCGGAACAGCGAAGGATCCCACAACCGGCTGCGAATGATGGCCCGGGCGCACTGGAACATGACGGTCTCAATCTGAAAGACGATCACGATCTTCGGCACGGAGCCGTGAACCAGGAAGGAATCGCAGAGCTCGCGATTGCGGCTGAGGAAGGCGTGCCCGTTGATGCGCAGGATTTCGGAGATGCCCGGGACGAGGAAGAGCAGGGCCGCGCGCGAATCGCTGACGAGGTTGCGGAGAGAATCGATGCGATTGTTGCCGCGGCGTTCGGGCAGCAGCAGGGTGGAGTCGTCGGCAATGCGAACAAACCCGGCGGCGTCGCCGCGCGGGGAGCAGTCGAGGCCGCGCGGTCCGCTGGTCGCGATGGTGAAGAAAGGCGAAGCCTCGATCATCCGGCGGTAGGAGGGTGTGAGTTGCCGGGTTACCTTACGAATCGAGGGGGAAGCAGGGGCGGAAAACATCGCGTCGAGTTCCGCCAGGTCCCGAATGGGGTCGGGCACAGGAAAGGGCACAATTTCATCCTATATCAGCGCTGGGAGGCAGACACTACAGCTCGCCCTTCAGACGGAGCCGGAACAGGCGCCAGAGCTGGCGAAAGGAGTCTTTCAGTGCGGAGGAGCCCAGCCGGGGGCTGGGCGCGTGGTAGTGAATGGGCACCTCCGCCAGGCGCAGGTTCCGGCAGTAGGTCTTAATTTCCGTCTGGAAGAAATGAGCCCGCGAGTGGATGCCGCGCCGCAGGACATCCTCCAGCGCCTGGCGGGAGAAGAGCTCGAAGCCGCTGGTCATGTCGCTCAAGCGGGTGCCGAGCATCAGGTTGCTGAGAAATGTCCCTCCGCGACTGACGGCGTACCGCTTCAGCGAACCATCGGTCATCCGGCCGCCCGGCATGAACCGGCTGCCAAAGACGCAGTCGTGCCCACGGGCCATGGTTTCGAAGAACCGGGGAAGATCGGAGGGCTGGTGGCTGAAACCGGCGTCGATCTCGAGCACCCAATCGGCGCCGGAGGCCAGGGCTTCCCTGTAGCCGCGCACATAGGCGTCCACTACACAGCGGTTCTCCGGAGCCCAAATGACGCGCAACCGCGGCTCCGAACGGGCCAGGCGCTGCAGAATGTCGAGCGTGTTGTCGGTCGTGGCGCGATCGAGAATCGCGAAAAAAGTGGTTGTGCGGAAGCCTTCGCAGTGCGCCAGCACGGCGGTGACGAAGCGCTGCGCGTTGTCGCCCTCGTTCGCCATGGGACACGCCACGGCTAGTGCGATATCGGCGCGGCTGGCGGGCTTGGCGTCTGAGGTCAAACCGTGGCCGTCCTGACGAGGATTCGAAGGCAGCGGGTCCACCTCATGGCCGGCGTCCCCAGGGCAGCTCCGACGCGCCGCACTGCTGGACCTTGATGTCGAACCGTCCTGACTCGGAGAGGATGAACAGCTCGCTCAGATCGGAAACGGAGGCGCTACGCTCGACGAAGACGTTCAAATGGCGGGTGCCTCCACCGCCCATGCGGTTGCCCGGAAGCCAGGACTTGATAAGGCCAGGGAAGCCGTGCGCGCTCACCAGCAGATAGAGGTAGCCATCGGCGGCGGCGGGGCGCTGATCCAGAGGCTGAACTTCGCAGTGGATCCGAAGGTAATTGAAATTCCTGCCGATGGGCGCTAGACTGACGGCGGCTTCTGTCAATTGAGCCGGCGAGAGCACCAAAGGCTCGGCCGCGACGTGGCGGGCCCAGCCGATATTGCGGCCGTGGGCGTTGTAGTCCACCGGGAAGACCGGCCTCTCGGGCAGGGGCTCTGCCTGCCGGCTGAAGTCGATTCTGGCGATGGAATAGTAGCCCGCGTCCCAGGACGGCCACTGCGTGACGGGCGTCAGCCACTTCCTGTGAATGACCGAGTTGGAGAAGTAAACATCCTCGGTGCTGACGTCGCCGAGGTGGTCGGAGAGGTATTCCACCTTTTGATCCCGGAGGAACCGCTCCGCCGCTCCCTCGCGCAGGTAGGTCCGAACGAACCCGGGCGAGTTGATGACGCCGTCCAGGTTGCTGATCGCACGGCCGCCGTCGAGAAAGAACGCCTGCGTGCCGACGCTGAAGCCGGCGATGCGCGTGCCGGGCGGGGTGCGGCGATTGAGAATCCGTGCCGCCGTCACCCACTGGTTGACGTCCTCACGGGCGGTGACGATGCGGCAGTGGGTGTAGCCGATGGCAGCGGTCAGCGCGAGCATGGCGGTGGCTGCCGCTGTCGCAGCCAGGCCGAGCGCGGGCCAGCGCTGTGCATACCTGCGGGCCAGCAAGGCCGCGCCGTCGAACACTGAGGCGACGAGTTCGATCACCAGCAGCACTTGCGGCACGTAGTACCAGTTGATGTATCCGGCCTGAGCGGCGAAGAGCGGGTAGGTGAACACATAGACGAGCATCTGAAGGCCGGCGAAGAGGAACAACGCCAGGCGCAGGCGGCGCCCCGGAGACAGGGAGCGGAAGCCGGAGATCACCCGGACCAGCAAGCCCGCAACGCACAAGAGCACAAGGCCCCAGGAGAGGGCGCGAAAGGCGCCTAGAGTGCGGATGCCGGGATAAAGGTTGAAGTTGCGAGGCTCCCAGTGATCCTGAGGACCCAGGATGACCGGAATGAGGTGTTCGAGATACGGCTTGAGAGTGGCAAACGCGGCGGAGATATGGCGGTCCGACGGGATGGCGGTGCGTTCTATGTGCCCTTTCGCCATCATGCTGGCCGGGAAGATGCTGCCGAAGAACACCAGATTGCCGAGCACATAGAGCAGGAGGCTGGCTACGGGCAGGAGTAGCGGCAACGCCAGGCGCGTCCACCGCGTGCGGGGTGGCACCGCAAGCGCGGCTGGGGAAAAGGCGAAGGAGCCGAGCACGAGCGTAAACAGGGGTAGCAGCAGCGCGTAATCCAACCGGCTCAGGGCGGCGCAGGACAGCAGTGCGCCGAGCACGAGCATCTGCTTGTGAGAAGGGAACGTAGATTGGATGGCGTAAGAGAACGCGAGCAACCCCACGAGAGAGGCGGCGGCGATGCCGCTCTCCATGCCGGAGTTCCAGTAGAGAAAGAGCGGGCTGAAAAGCAGGAGGGCGAGGAAGACGGCCTTGTAGGCCCAGGTCCGCGGGCAGGAGCGGATGTACAGAATGGCGGAAATGAGGACGACCAGAAATCCTCCGGCGGAGATGGCGCGCATCTGAGCCAGGCGGTCCGTGAAGAACGCCATAATGGCCACCGCGGCGCCCATCCAAAGCGGCTGAAACCCATTTGTCGCATTCCTGCCGTCGAGGGAAAAAACGAAGGAATGAACAAAATTCCTGGCCGGAACGAGATAGTAAAATGCGTCCTCGGTAATCATTTGGCTGGCGTACATCTCTTCCGGAATGCGCGCCACGAGGAAGTAATACACGAGAGTAGGGAACAAGAGGGAGAGAGCCAGGAGGAGGGGGATCCAGTTTGTCGGATTGGATCCCGTCCGGGCGGTTTCACGCGGCAGATCCGGCGCCGGCCGCTTTGGTGCCACCACAGCTGGCCGGTCCGCGCGATGAGTCTTACTGTTGGCCATGGCTCAGAGCAGGATTCCAGGATTGCGCAACAGCGCAACTGGATTGAAGAGCCATATTAACAAAAGGACCCGACAAACGCGCCGCCGTTCCCAGAATTAGCGGCAGTGAAGATCCAGGCGGGTGGAAGCTGAAGGAATCGCTATTTCGAAGAGAGAAGGCAGGCGGTCTTTTATCATGCGACAGCAATGTACCTGTATTTATCCTGACGAATACACGTTGATTGCTGCCAAGGCCGGCTCAAGGAAAGAGGGCGCAGGCAGGCGCATTGCCGCCTGCGCCCTGGAGTCATTAACGCAACAGCCAGAAGGCGACTACGGCCACGATGGCCAGCACCAGCAGGATGCTCAGCCCGATGATGAGCGGCATCATGGGGTTTTTCGCGGGCACCGCCGGCTTGGCGGGGGCAGCCACGGCAGGTGGTGCGGGCGCAGGGGGCCGGACGGGAGTCGACATCATGCGCGTGAATTCACCCGCTCCACTGTGGACGGTAGGCGGGGTCGGGGCGGCCGGAGGTGTAGGGGCGATAGGCAGGGAACTCTGCATCTGTCCGTAAGGCGTGCTGGGCATGCGAGGGGCTTCGGTGGGGACAGGAGTGCCGGAGAAGATGCGGGTGAATTCGCCGGGCGCGGCCGGCGCGGCAGCGGCGGGCGGCGGAGTAGGCGCCGGCGGAGTGAAGGTCTGGCCGCTGTCGAACATGTGCATGAGGTCGTCGCGCTTGGGTTCGTTCCACGAGCCGGGGCCCGGCTGGGGTTTGGGCACAAAGGGGGCGTCCGCGTCGGGCGGCAGGACTGGGGCGGATCCTGGCGTTGCGGCGCCGGGCTTCCAGGAAGCGCGCAGCATGCGGGTGAATTCACCGGGCTCGGCGGAGGGCGGAGCCGCGGCGGGAGAAGAAGGGGGCGGCCATGCGGGTGCCGGGGTGGATTGGGGCGGCGGCGCCGGCCGGTCCCAGGACAGGGTGGACGGAGACGCTGCGGATGGCGTTTCGCCCAACTGGGGCGCGCGCATCATGCGGGTGAACTCGCCCGTCTGGCCCTGCGACGAAGCGGGCGGCGGGGGTGCGGATACAGGCGGCGGAGGAGGAACCGCGGCAGGCAGCGGCGGTGGCGCTGCCGGTTGAGCGGGGGCCACGGAGGAAAAGTCGCTCTGGCGGATCATCCGGGTGAATTCGCCGGCTTCCGCCTGGGGCGGCGGAGCGGCGGTAGCGGGCGGCGGAGGCGCAGTGGGCAGCGGAGGCGGGGGCGCCGGCTTGGGCGTTGTTACGGAAGCGAACTCGCTCTGCCGGATCATGCGCGTGAACTCCCCTGCTTCGGCCTGGGGTGGTGGCGGAGGCGTGGCGGCCGCCACGGGCGGCGGAGGAGGAGCAGCGGGGACAGGCGGGGGCGCCGCCGGTTGGGGTGTGGTCACAGAGGCGTATTCGCTTTTCCGCATCATGCGCGTGAACTCTCCGGCTTCGGCCTGAGGTGGTGGCGGAGGAGGTGCGACCGTCACGGGCGGAGGAGGAGCCTCGGGCACAGGCGCGGGGGCCGCCGGTTGGGGCGTAGTCACAGAGGCGTATTCGCTTTGCCTCATCATGCGCGTGAACTCACCAGGCTCCGATCCAGCGGCGGCCGTTGGCAGCGGAGGGGGCGCCACCGGGAGCGGCGGGGGCGGTGGTGCGGCGGCCTGGGCCGGAACAGGGGGCGGAGTGGCAGGCTTGGCGGCCGGCGCGGATCCAAACTGGCTGGCGTGGAGCAGGCGCGTAAACTCACCGGGTTCCGAGGAGGACTGCGGCGGCGCGGGTTCGGGCTTGTATTGCGGAATCTCCGGCGCGTGAGACGCCGGTTCGGGAGGCGTGGGCAGCGGCGGAGGAACGGGCGCGGCGGCGGTGGGCTCGGCCGGCGGCGCCGGAGCCTGGGCCATCTGCATCAGGCGCGTGAACTCGCCCGGAGACTGGCTGGAGACGGGGGGTACCTCTTCGGAAGCCGGGGGCGGCGGCGGGTTTTGCTGGGCGGCCTTGAATTCACCGGCATCCCACTGGGGAATCCTGATTCGTGTCTTGCCGGAGGGCGAACCGGGCATGGCCCATTGTCCGGCCTTGCCGAGATCCTGGGATGTGGCGGGTGGAGGCGGGGGCGCCGAAGGCAGCGGGGGCGGCTCAGGCGGAGCGGCGGGCGGAGCAACCTCAGGGGCGTGGGCCGGCGGCGGCTCCGGGACCTGCCCGGCCGCGATCGCATCGGCCTCGCCGTGGGCCAGGCCGGCCGACGCGCCCAGCCAGGTACGAAACAGTACGGCGCCCGGCAGAATCGAAGTCACGATGAAGACGGCGCCCTGCCATTCCCCAATCTCGACGATGTGGCACTGTTGTTCCGAGGGAAGCCGGCCGGCCTGCTTGAGCAGGGGCTCGTCTTCCGGGCCGCGTCCAGCCGGGAACAGATGCAGCAGCAGGATGCGCCCCGAGGTGCGCTCCTGCACGGGGACTGTCTGCTCGACGCTGACCGTTGGGTCCGCCAACGGCTGCAGAAATTCATATTTGCGGTTCAGATCCATCACCCCTCCGGACAATCCGTAGCAAACTACCAGATGCACGTTTATTATAAGTAGCGGACGCAATTTGCGCGCGTCTGACTTTGGACCGCAGTGCACTGGGAGCATCGCCGGAACATGAGATTCCTTTCTAGGGTGGTCTGGTCGGAGGGCATGTACCTTGGTCCGCACCACTTTCAGGTACAGGGACGCTACTTTGAAGACTCTCTTCACTTTGCAGCCTCAGCGCTCATGGGCCAGCCGTATGGGCTCATGGGCTGCCTCCTGGACCCTGACGCCCTCTCCAACGGCACGCTTTCCGTTATTCATGCCCGAGGTATCTTTCGGGACGGACTACAATTCCACATGCCGGAGTGCGACGCGGCTCCGGCGCCTCGCGCCATCGGGGATCTGTTCCCGCCCATCCGGAGTTCGGTAGTCGTGCTGCTGGGCGTGCCGGAACGGCTGGAGAACGGACCGAACTGCTCCATGAACGAGGAAGGGTCGCAAACCCGCTATGTGGCCCGGAACCGGCCCTACGCGGACGAGACCACGGGCCGGGACGAGCGGACCATTGAGCTGGGGGGCAAGGACTTCCGGCTGTTGCTGGACACTGAGCCGCAGGACGGGCTGGTGTGTCTGCCGCTGGCTCGCGTGATGCGCGACGGGGCGGGCCAGTACGTCTTCGATCCCTCTTTCGTGCCGCCGTGCCTCCAGATCGGCGCCAGCGAGTACCTGATGCTGCTATTGCGGCGCCTGATCGAGATCCTGGGGGAAAAGAGCGCGACACTGAGCCGGGCTCCGGCCGGCGGCGGCGACCGATCTTCCCGGGAGGTCGCCAATTTCTGGCTGCTGCATTCCGTCAACAGCGCCCTGGCCGCGCTGCGGCATCAGTGGACTTCCAAGCGGGGGCACCCGGAGGAGATTTTCCTCGAGCTGTCCCGGCTGGCGGGCGCGCTTTGCACGTTCAGCCTCGATTCGCACCCGCGCAACCTGCCGTCGTTCGATCACGACAATCCGGGACCGTGTTTCGACGCGCTGGACTATCACATCCGCACCCACCTGGAGATCACGGTGCCGACGCGCTGCATCGAGATCCAACTGGTGCAGACCGCGCCGTGCTTCTACGAAGGCGAGATCACCGACACCCGCTGTCTCGACCGTTCGTCCTGGGTGATCGACCTGCATGCCACCACCGGCGACGCCGACCTGATCGAGAAGGCGCCGCGGCTGGTGAAAGTCTGCTCCGCCAAATTTATCGGCGAACTCGTCAAACGAGCCATGGCGGGCCTGCCCATGGCGCATCTGCCCATGCCGCCGCCGTCCGTCCCGATGCGGGTTGAATCGCAGTATTTCAGCGTTTCGAAATCCGGTCCCTTCTGGGAGAACATCATGGTGACCCGCCGTGTGGGCATCTATGTGCCGGCGGAGTTGCCGGATCCTGACCTGAAGCTCTTTGTCGTCCTGGATGCGTGAGGCCTAGCCTATGTCACAGCCCCAAACTGCGGAAGCGGCCTCGCGCCGTCCCTCTAATCTGCCTTTGATCCTGCAGGAGGCGATCACGGCGACCGTGCGCATCCGTTCGATGCCGCAGGCGGTTTCCAGCGAGGAGGCCTTCCGGCAGCAGATGCGGGAGGCACTCAAAATCGCCGCACAGGAGGCACGCACGCCGGGCGGCTATTCACCGGAAGACATCAAGATGGCGATCTTCGCGGTGGTTGGTTTCCTGGACGAATCCATCCTCAAGGCAGGCAACCGGGCCTTCCGGGAGTGGCCCACGAAGCCGCTGCAAGAGGAGTTCTTCGGCACGCACCTGGCGGGTGAGCTGTTCTTCCAGAACCTGGAGCGGCTGTTGCGCATGGAAGACTCCTACGAGCTGGCCGATGTTCTCGAGGTCCACCAGTTGTGCATGCTGCTGGGTTTCCGGGGCCGCTATAGCGCGCGCAGCCCGATGGAGTTCCAGGGCGTCCTGAACACGGTAGCGGAAAAGATTGCCCGGATTCGGGGCGAGTACGGCGCGCTGACCGAGGCGTGGCGGTTGCCGAATGAGCGGATCGTGCAGGGCGCGGATCCGTGGAGCAAGCGGCTGTTGTATACAGCCATCGGGTTCGCGGCGGTCACGCTGCTGCTGTTCGCGGTGTTCAAGATGTCGCTGATTTCCGGGGTTTCCGATGTGGCGGCCATTCCGGTGCGGGTGCGGTAGGAGTTCATGATGCGAAAAGTCGTTCTCATTACGGTCCTGATCCTCCTGCTCTGGCTGGTTCTGGCGTGGTTCCTCGGCACGTGGCTAGGCTTGCACGGGGGCATTTTGTGGGGCCTGCGGATCTCTTTGTGGGTGATCGGCCTGATCACGGCCGGCTTCGTCATCTGGTTCTTCTGGCGGAAAGCCAAGCGGGAACGGGAATTGGAAGAAGGCATGGACGCCAACGAGGGCGACGAGATCGCCACCCTGTTGCGTGAGGCCGAGAAGAAGCTGACCGCCGCCCGAAATGGCAAAACCACGGGTCTGGCCACGACGCCTGTCGTGCTGATCGCAGGGGAACCGGGCAGCGCCAAGACGAGTGTCGTGCTGAGTTCCGGCATCGATCCGGAGCTCATCGCGGGCCGGGTGCACCAGGACAATGTCGTGACACCGACCCGGGTTGCCAACGTCTGGTACGCCAATGGCATTGCCA
This sequence comes from Acidobacteriota bacterium, assembly GCA_017307505.1. GTDB lineage: Bacteria > Acidobacteriota > Terriglobia > Bryobacterales > Bryobacteraceae > Paludibaculum. The sequence continues at coordinate 49,981 of JAFKEE010000054.1, forward strand.
TGGTGGAGGCGGGCGGTGCGCTCACCCAGGACAAGGCGCTTTGGAACCGGCTGATCCGGGGTCTGCGGCCGGGCAGGCTGGCCGGAATCTTCGGCTCCGGCGGCCGGGCGCCAAGGGCGGCGCTGGTTTGTTTTGATGCTGAGACTTTCGCACATCCGGGCGGAGCGGAGGCTGCTTCGGCGACGGCTAAGAAGCTGCGGCAGAGACTCGCCGCGCTGAGTGAGGATCTGGGCGTCAACCTGCCCGTATACGCGCTGTTCACGCGCATGGACCGGATTCCCGGGTTCCTGGAGTATGTCCGCAACCTGAGCAATGAAGAAGTGAGCCGGGCGCTGGGCGCTACTCTGCCGCTCTCTGCCGGGCAGCAAGCCAGGACCTACGGCGAAGAGCAGACGGCGCGGATCTCGGCTGCGCTGGAAAGCCTGTTCAAGGAGCTTGCCAATTACCGGCCGCCCCTGCTGGGCCGTGAGACCGAGGCGAATGCCCTGCCCCCGACCTATGAGTTCCCGAGGGAATTCCGGAAGCTGCAGGCGCCCATCGTGCAGTTCCTGCTGGACCTGTGCCGGCCCAGCCAGCTCTCGACCGGGCCGTACCTGCGCGGGTTCTACTTTTCGGGTGTGCGGCCTGTGGTCATCCAGGAGTTCTCGGGCGCCAGCGACCTGGCTTCCCCCATGCAAACCCAGGGTGGCGTGCCGCAGGCCACTTCGATCTTCCGAATCGGGCTGGAGGCGAACAAGCCGGTGGCGCACCAGGCTCCTTCCGTCACGACACGGCGTGTGCCGCAGTGGACGTTCCTGGGTGCGCTGTTCCACGATGTGATGCTGGCCGACAGGCTCGCCCTGGGCGGCAGCACCTCCAGCACGAAGACGAATACGCTGCGCCGCGTGGGACTGGCGCTGGTGTGCTTCCTCTGCCTGGTATTCAGCATCGGGATGATCGTCTCGTACGTGCGGAACCGCGCGCTGGAGACCCGGGTGCTGGAAGCAGCGAAGGGCATCAACTCCTCCGAATCGACCGGCGCCGACCTGGCCTCCGCCGATGCGCTGCGCAAGCTGGATACCCTGAGAAGCTCGCTCGTCACGCTGGACTCATACAAGCGCGACGGTTCTCCCTGGAGCTTCCACTGGGGTCTCTACACCGGCGACAGCCTCTACCAACCGGCTCGCAAAGTCTACTTCGACCGCTTCCGCCAGTTGCTGTTCGGGCAGACGCAGACCTCAATGCTGACGTTCCTGAGGCAACTGCCGCCGGCACCAGGGCCGGAATATAACCCGACCTACGACGCGTTGAAAGGCTACCTCATCACCACCGCGCACCACGACAAGAGTTCGTCGAGCTTCCTGACTCCGGTGCTGATGAAGTTCTGGAGCGAAGGCCGCAGTGTCGACGCCGAGCGCATGAAGCTGGCGCAGGATCAGTTCGACTACTACGCGCAGGCGCTTCAGGCCGAGAATCCATATTCGAACGAGAACGACGCCGCAACCATCGAGACGGCCCGCCACTACCTGGCGCAGTTCGGCGACCTGATGCGGGTCTACCGCGCCATGCTGGCCGACGCCGCCAAGAGCGGTCCGCCCATTAACTATCACAAGCGTTTTCCGGGCGCCGACCAGGCGATGACGGACCAGCGCGAAGTGCAGCCGGCGTTCACCAAAGCCGGCTGGGAGTTCATGAAGGGTGCGATCAAGAATCCTGACCGCTACTTCAGCGGCGAGCAGTGGGTATTGGGCGAACAGGTTACCTCGAAGATCGATCGCGCCAAGCTGGTCGAGCAGTTGCAGCAGAAGTACAACGCGGACTTCACCGGAGAGTGGCGGGCGTTCCTGCGCGCCGCGTCGGTGCAGCGGTATGCGAACATCGCCGATGCTTCGAAGAAGTTGTCGCTGCAGACGGGGCCGCAGTCCCCGCTGCTGGCGCTGATCTGGCTGATCTCGCAGAACACGGCGGTGGATGGGCCGACCGTAGCGGAGGTGTTCCAGCCAGCGCAGGCGGTAGTGCCTCCGGCGAGTACGGATCGCTACATCGCTCCACCGAACCAGAACTACATGAACGCCTTGCTGGGCCTGCAGACGTCACTGGAGTCGATTGTGGGCCAGCCGGCGCCGAATGAGATGGTGGCGTCCCAGATCCTGGGCAATGCTTCCACGGCGAAACTGGCGGCAAGGCAACTGGCGCAGACGTTCCGGCTGGATCCGGAGGGCCACACGGAAGCGCAGGTGCAGAAGCTGCTGGAAGACCCCATCACGAACGTCGAAGGTCTGTTGAAGGGTCTCGGACCGGCGGAACTGAACGGCAAAGGCAAGGGTGTCTGCGCACAGATGAGCGCCGTCTGGAGCAAGTATCCGTTCGACCCGAACGCCACGGCCGAGGCCACACTGGCCGAGGTGAACGGCCTGCTGCACAAGCCGGATGGCGCCTTGTGGGTGTTCTATGAAACCAGCCTGTCGAAGCTGCTGCAGAAGCAAGGCTTGCAGTACGTGCCGAATCCGGCGGGCGGCATGAACCTGAATCCGGCGTTTGTGTCCTTCTTCAACCAGGCTGCGACGCTGGCCGATGCTCTATATGCGGGCGATTCCAAGGATCCGCATGTGTCGTATACGTTGAAGCCCGCTCCGAGCGAGGGGATCCAAAGCCTGTCTCTGCGCCTGGACGGCCAGGCAGCCACGTTCAGCGCGAACGACGCAACGCCGAAGCGCTTCACCTGGCAGGGTCCGGGTGCGCACGAAGCGAAGGCCGGTGTGCGGTTCGCCGGCAGCACGGACGTCACCTGGTTTGACCGGGACGGCGTTTGGGCTCCTTTCCACTTCTTCACGGAAGCCGAGCAGTTCCAGCCGTCGGGGAACGGGTATACGGTGTCGTGGATTATCCGGGCCGGTAAAGAGGCGATGAAGCTGCCCAACGGCAAGCCGCTCACGGTGCGGTTCGACCTCAACATGGAGGGAGCGCCGCCGATCTTCATGAAAGGCTACTGGCGCGGGCTGCGCTGCGTCAGCGAAGTCGCCAAGTAAAGAACCCGCTTGCAGCGCGCGGAGATTCCTCGTAACATCGCGTCAGCTTCATGCCTGGCGCGAAAGCGAAGAAGTATCGCGCGCTGCTGCTGTGTTGCGGCCACATGGATCGTGGCGACGACGCGATTGGTCCGCTCTGCGCCTCGGCCTTGGAAGACCGCAAGATCCCCGTGCGCAACGTGCAAGGCGAAACCTCTGAGCTGCTGGACGCCTGGCAGCAGGCGGAGCGCGTGATCGTGGTGGATGCCATCTCGAGCCGGAAGGCAGCGCCCGGCACACTGATCCGGATCGATTCCGAAGAGGCGGCCTTCCAACCGGAAGCCGCGCGCTGTTCCACGCACGGGTTAGGGTTGGCGCAGGCCGTCAAACTCGGCCGTGTGCTGAAATGTCTGCCGGAGAAGTTGATCCTGATGGGGGTAGAGGCGGAGAGCTTCGAGTGGGCCTCGACACTCTCTCCTCAGGTTGCGGCTGCCATGCCGGCCCTGCTGGATGCCATCGAGGCCGAATGGCGCAAGCTGACTATTTCACCGGCCCGGGCGCGGCGGTAGCAGGTTTCAAACCCACCTGGTGATCGGCGAAGTCCCTGACTTCCAGTCCGAACTTTCGCATCAATTCGGCGCGGCTTTGAATGCCGGCGCATTCCACACAGAACAGGGCGCAGGGCTGGTAGTCCGGCGGCTCGAGCGTGGAGCCTTCCTGACGGAGGAAACGGATTTCGCGCTCGCCCGTGAAGGCGCCCAGGAGGACCAGGGCCGGATAGTAAAAGTGGCTGCGGCCGCCGATTACCGCGACTTTGCGGCAGCCGCTGTTGGCAATGGTAGCCACGGCGGCTTCGTAGGAAGGTCCATCGGCGCGGCGTTCTCCGAAGAGCGTCGTGGTGCGGTTCGCACTCAGGACACTGAATGGGCCGGTTAAGGGGCGCAGGGTGTTCTGGGTCGAGGCGTAGAGGGCTACCCCCCCGAACAGGGCAAGGAGCGGAGCGGCGATCCATTTCCCCGGCAACCTGCCCAGCATCCAGCCGGCCGGAATGGCTCCAAAGAGAAAGATGGGCAGATGCAGGCGGGTGTGCCACGGCTGCCAGCGGAGATAGCCGCTAAACAGAAGAAACGCGACAGCGGTGGAGGCCCACAGGGCCAGCGGAGTCCAGTTCTCCCGGCGGCGCCAACCGGCCAGCGCCAGCAGGCCGAGTCCCCCGTATAAAAGAAGATGGGCTGTGTTTGACATGCCGCCCTCGCCCCAATAGAACGGTTGGAGGTGGAAGCGGGTGCTGGGCCACAGGGACTGCCGGTCATCGGGATCCTGGCCCAGGGCAGCGACGGCGGACCGGAAACCGTTATCGAGTGACTGGTGCAGTCCAGCCGGTCCCAGGTTGAACTGGACGGCCAGGTTCCGCACGATGTTAGCGGCGATGCCGGCCGGCGTAAACCGCTCACATTCATAGCCGAAGGGCATGTCGCGGTGTCCGATGCGGGGTCCGGTGATGCTGCCGTATTCTCGATAACTGCGGAGCCAGAACGGTCCGGCGACCAGCAAGATCAGAGCGGCCATCCCGGCGGTTTGACGAAACAAAGCCAGCCAGGTGTTCCGGTTCCAGACCAGCAGCACCGCCAGTCCGAAGGCGGGCAAAAGAAACCAGGCTAAGGACTTGGTGAGCAACGACAAGGCCGCCGCCAAAGCCAGAAGGACCGCGTTGGCCGCTGTGTTCTCCCGGCCGAAGGCGAGCGCGAACGTAAAGGCTGTCACCAGCCAAAAGGCGAGGGTGACGTCGTTCTTGGCTCCGGTAGCGACCAGGACGCCCTGCGGCAGAGTCGCCGCCAGGAACAGACCCAACCACTGGCCGCGGCGGCTGGAACCCAGCAGTTTGAGCGCCAGGGAAACGGCCGCGAGGGCTCCGAGCCAAGCGAACCACTGGACGCAGTTGGCCAGCAGATCGTCCTGGCCCAGGACGGCGAAGGTCAGTTGAATCAGCTCATTGCCGGGCGGCATGAAGTTCATGTTCGCCATGTGGGTGGGGAAGAAGGCGAGCGAGCGATCCTGCAGCCAGATCATGACGCGCGGCATATGGTAGGCCATGACGTCATAGGTGTTGGGCGCGGTGGACAGCGCGGTGACGCCCAGGACCGCGGCCAGCAGCGCGGAGACCCCGGCCAGCGCCCGAGTCCAGGGTTCAATCGCCCGCCATTCCGCCTTGGCCAAACTCCACAGGGGCACCGGCCTGGTGCGGCTTCGGAACAGAAGGAAACCCAAGCCCGCGCAGGCCGACAGCCAGAGCGAGGTCACGGCCGTTCGCTGCAAGGCATGGAATGCCCCCAGCGCCTCAGCGATGACAACAGCGAAGGCAGCCCATGCCGTGGCGGCCGCCAGGAAGGCGAGGCGCAGGCCGGCGAGCCGGCTTCTAACTACCTGAAACAGCAGCAGGAACGCTGCCAGGGGAACATATTCGAGCATGCGGGTCCGGAAGGGCCAGTATAGCGGAGACCGCTCTCGCCCGGCCGCCGGGCTGCGGTATACTCCGCGCATGCCTTCCAGACGCACTTTTTTGAACTCCGCCGCAGCCGCCACCATCTACCGCCTGGTCGACTCCGCTCCGGCGCAGGCTGCCACGGCTGCCCCCAGCGACACGGTGAACCTCGGCTTCGTGGGCGTCGGTATCCGCGGGTCTCAGCTTCTGGAAGAGTTCTCGCAGATTCCGGGGGTCCGTCCCGTCATTGCGGCCGATCTCTACGACGGCCATCTGGAGCATGCCAAAGAGTTCACGCAAGGCAAGATTCTCACCACCAAGCGCTATGAGGACGTGATCGGGCGGAAGGACCTGGATGCGATTGTGATTGCGGTGCCGGACCACTGGCACAAGCGGATGACTCTGGAGACGCTGTCGGCCGGCAAGCATGTGTACATCGAAAAGCCGATGACCTGGTCGCTGGAGGAGGGTCCGGAGATCATCGCCGCCGAGAAAAAGGCCGGCAAGGTGCTGATGGTCGGCAGCGGCGGCAAGACGACTACGCTGGTCGCCAAGACCCGCGAAGTGGTGGCGTCGGGCGAGCTGGGCGCCGTGCGGCAGGTGCGCATGATGCAGTACCGCAATTCCAAAGAAGGCGCCTGGATCTACCCCGTTCCGCCGGATGCTTCGCCCAAGACCATCGACTGGGACCGCTTCATCGGGCCGGCTCCGAAGCGTGCCTTTAGTCCGGAAGTATTCTTCCGGTGGCGCTGCTGGTGGGAGTATTCGGGCGGCGTGGCCACGGACCTCTTCGTCCACCTGCTCACCACCATGCACGAAGTGATGAACGTGCAGGCGCCGGTATCGGCCGTGTCACAGGGAGGTCTGTACCGCTGGAAAGACGGGCGGACCGTGCCGGACGTCATGGAGTCGCTGTTTGAGTACAAAGAGGGCTTTATTGCTCAGGTCAGCGTGAATTTGAACAACTCTTCCCGGTCGCCGGTGATGCAGATCTTCGGCGAGAAGGGGACTCTGACGCTGGAGGCATCGGGTATCACGATCACTCCGGAACCGGAAGATCTCGACATTCAGATGTACGGCTCGTCGGCACTGTCGAAGGCGACCAGGGATGAGTACCTGAAGTCACGGGGTGCGGATAGGCCGCGGCCGGCCAGGCCGGAGCCCAAGGTGATTCCGGTGGAGGCCGGCCCCGGGCACGGGTCCTATTTCATTCAGAGCATTCGCGAATCGAAGCCAAGCCGCGAGAACGCCACGGAAGGGCATGCCGCCGCGGGCGCCGCCCATCTCGCCAACATGGCCTATCGCAAGGGCCGCAAGATGAATTGGGACTTCGCCACCAACCGGGTGAGCGAGGCGTAGCGGAATAAAACCGGCAGGGGGAGGGATTAGTCCGTAGCCCTTCCCATGCCTGATTCCCTGCCCCTCTCCCGGCGCACCCTGCTGGCCGGTGTTCCACTGGCTGGCGTGCCTGAACGACGCATTCGCGCCATCGCCTTTGACGGTTTCACCATCTTCGATCCGCGCAGCGTTGCGAAGCGCGCCGAGGAGTTGCTGCCAGGGCGCGGCTCCGCGCTGACCGCCGCCTGGCGCACCCGGCAGTTCGAGTACACCTGGCTGCGGAGCCTGACCGGTTCGTATGCCGACTTCTGGCAGGTGACCGGGGATGCGTTGACCTATGCCGCGCAGCAGGAGCGGATCCCGCTCACGCCTGAGCACCATGCGGAATTGATGCGCTGTTTTCTGACGCTCGCGGCCTGGCCCGATGCTCCGGCGGCGTTGCGGAGGATGAAGGAACATGGTCTGCGGCTGGCGCTGCTGTCCAATTTCACGGTGAAGATGATGGACGCGGCGGTGGAGAGCGCCGGGCTGGGCGGGCTTTTTGAGCCGCACTTAAGCACCGACCGTGTTGGCATCTTCAAACCCGCGCCTGCCGCCTACCGGATGGCACTCGATGCGTTTGGGCTCGACCGGAGCCGGATCGCGTTTGCGGCGTTTGGCGGCTGGGATGCTGCTGGCGCGAAGCGGTTTGGATTCCCCACATTTTGGGTGAACCGGATGTCGCTGCCGGTGGAGGAATTGGGGGCTGCTCCGGATGCGCAGGGTCCGGGATTGGACGCTCTGGAGAGATTTTTACTGCCAGATCCAGCCTGATTTCGTCCCTTCTTCACCCGGCTTTGTCATTACAGCTCATACATTTGGCGGAGGGACCTAAACGGGTGGCGCTTAAATGTCGATAGAAAGGTATTGATTCCGGAAAAACAAGCTGAACGGCGCCCGAGGAGATCCCTGATGATCGCCGGGGTGAGCCTTTGGTCACTGCTGGTAGTGGCGGGACTCGCAAAGCTTGCGGAGCATCAGGTTGTAGCGGGCCAGGCGGGCCATGGGTCGGCATCCTGGCCGGCGGCAGCCGGGTTCGCCCACGATTCGCGGAGGCCGACGCTCGTGATGCTGGCCCATCCTGGGTGCCCGTGCACCTTGGCCAGTTTACGGGAACTGGAAAAGATCCAGGGCGAAACCTCGGTGGGTGTCACGGCGCACATTCTGTTCCTGGAGATTCCCGGCGCGGCGGATGAAGACTCGGCTACGATCCGGCTGGCGCGCAGCCTGCCCGGCGTGGTGGTCCATGTTGGCATGCCGCCGGAAACTGCACGAATCTGGGGTGCACGCACTTCGGGCCAGGTCTTTCTATATAGCGTGGATGGCCGCTTACTTTTCAGCGGCGGCATCACCTTCAGCCGCGGACATGAAGGCCTCAATCTCGGGCACAGCGCCATCGTCGCCTTCCTGCGAACCGGAAAGTTATCGACAAACCACGCGCCTGTGTTCGGCTGTTCGCTCCTGGGGGCCGCATGAACACTCGGGCAGCGGAGTTGTGCCGCAAACACCAGAGCCGGCTGCATTCCCGTACAGACCGTCTGCTTGCGGGCCTCCTGGTCTTCGAGTGGCTGTTTGGCATCCTCCTGGCGGTGGTGGTTTCGCCGATCGCGTGGGATGGGCGGGTTCACTCGACGCACATTCATGTCTGGGCGGCCGTGATTCTCGGGGCGGTGGTGGCCAGCCTGCCAGTGTTCCTGGCTCTGCGGATGCCCGGCACTGTCCTGACACGGCATGTCATCGGCGCGGCGCAGATGCTGATGGGGGCGCTGCTGATCCACTTCACAGGCGGCCGGATAGAGACCCATTTCCACGTCTTCGGTTCTCTGGCTTTCCTGGCGCTCTACCGGGACTGGCGCGTCCTGGTGACCGCTTCCACCGTGGTGGTGGTCGATCATTTTGCCCGCGGACTCTGGCTGCCCTACTCCGTCTACGGGGTGGTCTCGGCCAGCGTCTGGCGTACCCTGGAGCACATCGGCTGGGTTGTATTCGAAGACGTCGTCCTGATCATGGCGTGTTTACACAGCGAACGGGACACAGCGGAGATCGCGGCGCGCCAGGCAGAACTGGAAGAGACGCAGGAGGCGATCGAGCAGCGCGTGCGCCAGCGAACCTCCGAACTGTACGCCAGCCGCGAGGCGCTGACCAGGGCGAATGAAGAGCTTGTGGTGGCGCGCGACCAGGCCCTGGAAAGCACCCGGCTGAAGGCGCAGTTCCTGGCCAACATGAGCCACGAGATCCGCACTCCGATGAATGGCGTAATCGGCATGGCGAGCCTTCTGCTGGAGACCCCGCTAACCTCCGAACAGCGATGGTATGCCGACACCGTGCGGCACTCCGGCGAAGCGCTGCTGGGGGTGGTGAACGACATCCTGGACTTCTCGAAAATTGAGGCGGGCAAGCTGGACCTGGATGAATCGGAATTCAACCTGCAGGAACTGGTGGAAGAGGTCGTGGAGCTTCTTTCCAGCGCGGCGCACGGAAAGGGCATCGAGGTCACTTACTACGTCAGCCCGAAGCTTCCGCTCTTCGTGTCTGGCGACGGGGCGCGAATCCGGCAGATTCTGACCAATCTGCTTGGCAATGCGATCAAATTCACCGACCACGGAGAGGTCGCGGTGCGCGTTGTGCCGGGGGCCGGAGAGGCGGTGCCGGCGCCCATCCGATTCGAGGTGCGCGATACAGGCATCGGGATCGATCCGGAGGTGCAGTCGAAGTTGTTTGAGTCGTTCACGCAGGCTGACGGGTCCACGACCCGCCGGTTCGGCGGAACGGGGTTGGGTCTGGCGATCTCGAAACGGTTGACTGAGCTGATGGGTGGTTCCATCGGATTTACCAGCCAGCCGGGCCAGGGCTCGACGTTCCGTTTCGAACTGCCGCTGCCCGCGGGTACGACCATCCCGAAGGAACCATCGCTCAATTCGAATCCGCTGGCAGGCACCCGCGTGCTCGTGGTGGATGATAACGAAACAAATCTGCGCATCGTCGAGCACTGGCTGCATGAATTTGGCGCGGAGGTCCTGCTGGCCGAGGGCTCGGCGGCAGCGTTTCAGTGTCTCGCCGAGGCGCAGCAGAGCGGCCGCCCCATTCAAGTGGCCATCCTGGATTTTGGCATGCCCGTCATGAACGGGATGCAACTGGCACGGGCCATTCTGTCGAATCCCGATTACAGAGAACTCCCGTTAGTCCTGCTGACCTCTTACGTCGACAAAGCATACAGAACAGAGGCCCTGGAGGTTGGGTTTGCAGCGTACCTTCCCAAACCGACACGGAAACGGAAACTCTTCGAATGCCTGACGTCCGTTCTGGGCCACTCAGCCGTCCCGAAGAAGGCGTCTCTGGAGGTGCTGGGGCACGAGGCGCTGGGGCTAAAGGTCCTGGTGGCCGAGGACAATCCGGTGAATCAGATGGTCGCTCAGAGGTTCCTGGAGAAGCTGGGTTGCACGTCCGTCATCGCCCAGGATGGCCGTGCGGCGCTGGATGCGTTCCTGCAGGCCACCTACGATCTGATTCTGATGGATTGCCAGATGCCCGTGATGGATGGGTATCAGGCCTCAGTCGAACTTCGCCGGATGCAAGGCGGCGAAACGCATGTCCCGATCATTGCCATGACCGCCAGCGCACTGAAGGGCGACCGGGAGAAGTGCCTCGCAGCCGGAATGGACGACTACGTGGCCAAGCCCATCCAACTTGCCCAACTGGCCGAAGTGCTGCGGCGCAACCGGCCCGCCATCCAACCGGAGCAGGAAGCGGCTTCCTGAGATCACCGGGTCCGGCGGAGCGGCCACCGGACCCGGACACCCCCGCCTACTGAGCCGGCGGCTGATGGCTCATATCCGCGCTAAGGCTGTAAATGGTGTACTCCACGCTGGTCAGCATCGCACCCATCTTGGCCAGATACTTCTGGTAGGCCTCTTCCCCCAGAGCTTTGCGAATCGGACTCGGCTGGTCGAGGTCACCCCAGCCGCCTAGTCCCAGGTAGGTGTGAAGCTCGTTCGTGGGAGCACCATACCTGGTTCGGGCCACTCCCCACGTGGTGACACCGCCCTTCTTCATGGCGGGCAGCGTCTCCTGCTTCAAGACCGCCAGGACGTCGTTCAGCTTGCCGGGTTGAACCATCATCTTGCTGGCGCGGACAAACGGAGGCAGGCTGCCCACCCGCGGCATTGAGCTGTCCGGGACGATCTCGTCGATCACGCGTTCCGTGTATTCAACGCAGGCCATCATGCGGGCCGTGAGATTCGCCATGGCCGCGGCATTGTCCGACATCTTCAGATCGCGGCTCGGAGTGAGTTCGGACCATGTCTGGTAATAACGAACGACCGCCACTTCCCGGGGGCCCGACTGAGCTGCCCACACCGTGAAGTAGCGTTGCGAGCCCGCCTTCTTCAGCAGCGCGGCGCGCTCTCGCATAACGGCATTGAAATCGTTCACGCGATCCGGCTTCAGGCGGAAGCGGACAATACTTCTGATCAGCGGCTGCTGCTGCGCGGAGAGCGGCAGCAGGAGCGCCAGACAGCCCAGAGACATCACGCACGCGCGGCGCGTCATGGTCATTTGCAAACCCGTCGACATAGGTAGTTACCTCTACTACGGTTGATCGCGCACACAACCGGCGTCGTGACCCGGTACCGCCTGCGGCGCGATGGTGGTTGATAATCCGGCCTGGAAGACCGGAACCCAGTGGTTCTTAACACTACGCCCACAAGGCGCGAACACAAACCGAAATCTCTGATGCGAGATCCAAAGATAGCTATCCGCGCAGGAAGGGGCATTTCCGCCAAGCCGTTGATCCGCAGGAGGCTAGGACGCTTTCCCGCTTGCTAATTCGATTATCCGGGCGTATTCTGGCGGTACTTGAGGTTAGTGCGGGAAATACCAGCGTATTTACCTATTTGAAACAATATGCGGTCAATTCACTTTGCCGTTGCGGCGCTATTCGTGTCGCTATTGCCGGCGGAGGCGCAGTCCTCTGTCACCATCAGCGAGACGGAGATCCGGTCGTATCTAAAGGAAAACGCCACCGTGGTGGCGATCCCGGTGCGCAGCCAGGTGAACCACACGGTGGGCGCCACGCTGGTGTTGTCGTGGATCGGCAAGGACGACAAGGTGCTGCGGAACGCCCAGACCTCCGTCGAGATCCAGGCCGGGCGGAATCAGTTCGAAGTCCCGCTGCCTTTGCCGTCCTCGTCGATCTGGCTTCGATTGCGCTATTCGCTGACGCCTTACACCCGGGATGCCCGCGCATTTCCACCGCAATCGGGCGTGGTTTCCATTGCGCAGGCGGCGGATCATGTCTTCGAATTGAAGGCGACGCATTCCGGGAGGTTCCGGCCAGGCGGCACGGTCATCGTCCAGGCGCAGGCCGTGCATCCGCTGACGCGCCAGCCTTTCGAGGATCTGGAATGGAACGGGGTCCTGGTAACCAGTGGCCAGACGCAGCGCCCCAGCCGGATCGACCGGCGGGAACACGGGTTTATGGAATTTGCCTTCCCGCTGCCGGCCAACAGTGCAGGGCCCAGTGGGGACGGGGCTGAGATTCGAGTATCGGCCGGGCACGGAGATTACCGGCAGGAGATCCATTTCGAAGTCAACACTTCGGGGACGCCTTCGGCGAAGATCCAGACCGACAAGCCACTGTATCAACCAGGACAGACGCTGCACCTGCGAGCCATCGTTCTGGACAAGCTGGGACGTGCCGCAGAAGGTGCCAAAGTGTCGCTGAGGGTGGATGACGGCGACGGCGAGCGGGCGCATACGGCGGAACTGACAGCCTCGAAATTCGGGATTGTCCAGGACGACTGGATTCTGCCGGAGACAGCTCCGCTGGGTACGTACTCGATCGTCTTGGAATCGGAAGAGCCGTCGACAACGCTGGCGCGCCATTCGATTCGGGTGGGCCGGTATGAACTGCCCAAATTCCAGGTGACCGTGAAGCCGGACCGCACGGCTTATCTCCCAGGCCAGACACCCGCCGTGACGGTCACGGGCTCGTACCTGTTTGGCAAGCCGGTGCCGCGCGGGCTCGTCAAGGTGAGCCGCAGCAGTGGGAGCCACTGGCGTGGCGCGGATGACGAAAAGGACCAGGATGAAGCACCAATGGCCCAGGGCAGTGCGGGCGACGACGGCACCTTCACCGCCAGGCTCGACTTGCGAAGGGAATTGGATCAACTCCAGAAGGAGCCGCAGCAGCGCTTCCGCGATCTCTCCTTTGCCGCCTATTACACCGACCCAGCCTCGCATCGCACCGAGCAGAGCCGATTCGACATCCGGATCACGCTGGAGCCAATCCATATTTACGTCTACGAGGGATCGGACGGTGGGCCGCTCCCGCGGCGGTTCTATATCGCGACCGCGTATGCCGATGGCAGGCCGGCTGTGACGGACGTCGAGGCCGTCACGGAAGGCAGCACCCTCAAAGCCAGGACCAATCGATTCGGCGTGGCGCGGGTGCTGTTGCCGGCCAGCGTCTCCGGCAGCACCCGACTGGATCTGCACGCGAATGATGGCAAAGGTCTGACAGGCAAGTGGCAGGCCACGGCCTGGAGTGGATCGGGGTTCCAGAACCGGCTCACGAGCCCCCGCAGCCTGTACCAGCCTGGTGACCCGGTGGACATCCTGATTGAGACTGCACCCAGCGGCCCGCCGATACCCTCCGTACTGGTGCAGGCGCTGGTCGATGACCAGGTGGTGGCGAGCCGTGTGGCTGCGATCAACGGCAATAAAGGCCAGGTTCGCTTTCCCTACCAGAAGGAGTTCAAAGGGGTGGTGACCTTTGCCCTGTGGACGGCCAGCAGCCGGCCAGGAGACGCGGGCAGCTACGGTACCGGCCGCGCGCAGCGGCGGGTGGTCTTCCCGGAGGACTCCGATCTGCGCTTGTCAGTGGAACCGGTCCGTCCGGAGTACAAACCGGGGCAGGAGGCTTCGCTGAACATGCGGGTGCGCACCACGGACGGCCGTCCGGTCGAGGCCGCATTGGGGCTGGCGGTGGTGGATCAGGCGGTGCTGGAACGGGCGCGCACGGACAACGAATTCGGGCAGCGGCCGTGGTTTGAGTGTGTGTACTGCTACAGCGGGGAACCGCTCGAAATCGGGGGTATCCGGCTCGACCAGTTGACGACACTGAAGCCGGCGCAATCGCAGGATCCGGAACTGAATCTGGTGGCCGAAGCACTGCTGGCGCCTGCCACCTCGGACCAGCCCTCTTTGGGAAGCGAAGACATCACGCAGCGTCCTCAGTTCGAATCCATCCGCACACTGCAGCAAAGGATGGAGATGATGTTGAGCCGGAGCTACTCCGCCTCCCTGGACTTTCCGGAAGATGAGACGAGCCTCAACAGAATTCTCGGCAGCGAATGGGCGACCAGGCGGGATCCGTGGAACCGGCCCTACCTGGCCAGATTTGGATATCAAGGCAACTACCGAACCATCACGCTTGTGTCGACGGGCCCCGACCAGCGGCCAGGAACCGCGGATGATTTCGAGGCCGCCAGCTTTCACCGGTCCTACTTCCTGCCTCTGCACAAGATCCTGGTGGGCATCTTCCATCCCCGCCAGGAGTATCCGGCCGACGAAGCAGGTGTTCGCAGACTGCTGAGCGAGAATGGAATCCTACTGGATACGCTGCGCGACCCGTGGGGCACTGCGTATCGGGCACAGGCCCAAACATACGGGCGAAGCCGGACGGTCGAGTTTCGAAGCGCCGGACCGGACCGGACCTTCGGAACGGAGGACGACTTCCCGGCAGATGTTTTCCGGGGCCACTACTTTCTGAAGGAAGAGCAGGCAATTCGTAGCGCGGCCGTGAACGCCCGGGAACAGCCGAAGTCAGTGGACGAGTTCAACCGGATTCTGACCGCGGCGGGCATCGACCTAACCCGATACAACGATGCCTGGGGGCAGCCTTACCGGCTGATGACCAGGACCTCAGCGGAGTTTGGCGACCGCGTCTCGACAAGCACGGTTCAGATCTATGGACGGGATCCAGACCTGCGGACAAGCATCATGCCCGTGACGCGCAGGTTCATCACGTTCGTGTTGCGGAGCTCAGGTCCGGACCGGAAGCCGGATACTCCGGACGATTTTGACATGGTGAGTGTGCCCATCCTCATCGATGAGGAAGGTACCTCGTCCGCGAAGGAGCCACAACTGAGTCCGGCGGTTCGCGTCCGTGACGGCGGCGAAGTGGCCGGCTTAGTGATAGACGCCTCGGGTGCCGGCATTCCGAACGCGCAGGTCGTTCTCCTGCTTCCAGGCGGAGGTGGCTACGCCACTACAACCGACGATAGCGGAGCGTACTCCTTCCCCGCCCTGATTCCGGGCTTGTACCGCGTGCACTGCACGGCCCGGGGCTTTATGGGGAACCTCTTGGAGGCTGTGCCCGTAACCGGAGGCAAAGTGACGCAGGTGGACGTCACGCTGCAGGTCGGCGCGGTGTCGGAAACCGTCCAGGTGGAGGCGGAAGCCACCCGGCTGATGACCTCAACGGCAAGCATCACCGCATATCCCTTATCCGCACAGCCCACGACGTTCACGCCGCGCGTGCGCACCTACTTTCCCGAGACGCTTTACTGGGTTCCGGAGCTGACCACAGACCAGCAGGGACTGGCCACTACGCGATTCCCGCTGGCCGACAGCATCACTACCTGGAAGATCGCCGCCATCGCCTCAACCCTCGACGGCCGGCAAGTGCAGACCGAGTTCAGCTTGCGCGTCTTCCAGCCATTCTTCCTCGACTTTGATCCGCCGCTTGTCCTCACGCAGGGCGACCAGATCGGTATGCCCGTCACGGTGAGAAACTACCTGGACCGCGCGCTGGCAGTCGATCTGGCTCTCCTGCCCAACGACTGGTCCCGGTTGACAGGCAAGGGCCGGCTCAGCGCGACTATTCCTCCCAACACCTCAGTGCAGCAATCCTTTGACGTAGTAGCGGCTTCCTCCCGGAAGAAGGCCGCCCAGCGCATCACGGCCCGGGGCGGCCAGTTGAGCGATGCCATTGAGCGGGCCACCGACGTCCATCCGGACGGGCAATCTGTCAACCAGGTAATGAGCGATTTCGTGGCGGGCAAGGCCTCCTTCTCCGTCACCCTGCCCGCCACGGCGATTGCCGGTGCAACCACCAGTGACCTGAGGCTCTATCCGAATGTGTTGTCGGTGCTCAGTGAGAGCGCAGCCGCTTTGCTGGTCAGCCCGCACGGTTGCGCCGAACAGACAACCTCGGCGGGCTTCGCCAACCTCATCGCCTTGCGCTATGCGCGAGCCACGGGTCTGGCCACACCCGCGTTTGAAGCGGCAGCCCTGAAGAATCTCCGGCTGGCGGTGGACGGCCTGGCGGCCTATCGCGGTGCGGACGGCGGAATCAGTTACTGGGGCGGCGGCAATGGCGATCCCGCGGTGTCCGCCTACGTCCTGGAGTTCCTGCTCGCGGTGCAACCTGTGCTGCCGGGGAATCGGGAACGGACCGAGGAACTGGTGCACTGGCTCGAGTCGGTCCAGTCGGAGGACGGCCTTTGGGATCGGGGTCTCACGGCGGGCCCGATGAGTGTTCGCCGGGCTGTGCTGGTCACCGCGCAGGTGGCACGAGCCTTGGCCGCCGCGAAACGCGCCGGCCTTCCCCTGAAACCCACCACGCTGTCAGGACCCTATCATCAACTGGCGAAACTGACAGACTCGCTCGACGACCCGTATCCGCTGGCGCAATTCCTGCTGGCAGCTCTGGATTCAGGGGATGAGGAATTGCTGGGCAACGCGGCGGAGCGTTTGGCCGGCCTGGCCCACGAAGAAGGCGCCGCGCTCTACTGGGATCTGCAGAGCAACTCCCCTTTCTATAGCTGGGGCACCTCCGGGCGAGCAGAGACAACAGGGCTCGTGATCAGTGCTCTCTCCCAGTGGCACAAGAGCCATCCGGCAGCGGCCGGGCTGGGCGCGACCATCCGGCGCGGCCTGCTGTTCCTGCTGCGGAATCGTGATCCGTTGGGCTGCTGGTATTCGACCCAACCCACGGTCCGCGCCATGCTCGCGGTCGCCGATGCTTCGTCCACTCTGGGGCCCATCTCTGCGGCGGGCGGGTCCATCGGCATCCGGGTCAATGGGCGGCTGGTGCACACGGTGAAGCTGCCATCCGAACCGAAGTCGACGGACCCCATTCTGGTGGACCTGTCCTCCTTCCTGGCTAACGGGGCCAACCAGGTGGAAATGGTCCCGGCCAATGGAGCCGGCAATGCTCTGTTGCTGATGACCACCACGCACTGGATCCCCTGGGCGCAAACGAAGCCGAGGTCCTCGCCGGATCTGCGGTTCTCGGTCGCATACGACAAGCTCGAGACGCAGGCCGGCGCGCCGGTTCGCTGCACGGTCAGGGCAGAGCGCGTGGGTTTCCGGGGGTATGGCATGATGCTGGCCGAGATCGGCCTGCCGCCTGGCGCTGAAGTCGACCGGTCGAGCCTGGAGAAACAACTGGAGGACGATGACAACGGGTTGCAGCGGTACGAAATCCAGCCCGACCGTGTGATCCTCTACCTCTGGCCCTACGCCGGCGGGACCACGGTGACCTTCGAGTTCGCGCCTCGCCTGTCCATGCGGGCGAAATCAGCCCCGTCGCTGCTGTACGACTATTACAACCCGGAGGCCCTGACTGAGGTGGAACCCGCCACCTTCGTGGTGGACCGGGCTCCTATTTTTTGATCGCGGCGGCCTGCTGCGCCAGGATTTGCTGGCGTTTCGCCAGCGTCTGCTTGTAGGTCACCGTGGGCGCTTCCCCTTCCTTGGGGGCGTCCAGCAGTGCGATGGCGCGATCGATCGCCGTCAGGGCCGCGTCATAACGGCCGAGCTGGCGGTTGGCTTCCGCCAGACTCTCCCACGAGTTCATCGCTTCGGGCTCCAGCTTCGCGGCCGCCTCCGCATAGGGCAAGGCCTCTTCCGGACGCTGCACTCCATCCACGCCGAGATTCAACAGCAGGTCGGCCAGATCCGCTTTAGGACGGAAGCCCAGGCTGTCGTCGCCGGCGGCCTTCTTCAGCTCGTCGTATGCCTTGCGCACCGCTGCCGCGGTCTGCGGCGTTTTCATCTTGTCGTGGGCGTATGCCAGGTTTCTCAGTGACGACAGGTAGTAGAGACGGAACCTGGCGCCGGCACTGGATCGGACCAGCCGCTCGTTCAGCGGAGTCGACTCGGAGTAGTCGGCGAGATACCCCGCGTAATCTTCGGCATTCCAACGCATCAGCGCGCGGTTCTCCAGCAGCACCGCCAGATTCGCGCAGGCCTGCAGATCGTCGGGATCGCGGGCCAGTTCGCGGCCGATGGCCAGCGGCTCGTCCATCATCGCCAGGGCCTGTTTCGCATCGCCTTCCGCATTGGCGGCGGCCGAGAGAGTCATCAGGTAAGACGCCCGGGCTTTACGGGCGATGGAGCTGATCTGCACCTCAGGAGGGAGGCTGCGCAGGAGCCGGAATCCGCGCTCGACCCAGGCTCGGGCCTCTTTCGGCGCTTTGTCGGCGAGCGTGATCGCGCGTAGCCGGTAGAGGTCCAGCAGAGCGAGTTGGAACGAAGTCTGCCGCGAACCGTGCCGGTCCACGCCCTCCAGCAGGACGGACTCGCCTTTTCGGGCGATCTCGGCTGTCGCGTCCCGGGTGCTGTCCCGCGCTTCCGGAGAACTGAAAACTGCGATCAAGGCCCGGCCCAGCAGCAACCGGCTTTCATCATCCGTGGGGTTGGCTTCCACCTGCCGTTCCAATTGCTGGATGGTCAGTTCGAACTTCGGCAGCGTGCCCGCCGCCGGATTCGTGGCCAAGGTAGCGATCGCTGCGCTGGCCTCCAATTCACGTTGTGCCCGGCGCGCCGCCTCGCTTCTGCCGGCGAATGGTTTCAACACCGCCAGCCCTTTTTCGTACATCCGGGCGGCGAGCGCCGGATTGCCCAGCGTCGCCTTGGCGAAATTGCCCTGGGTGTCGCCGAGCCGCCGGTAGCCCTGGGCAATCTCCACCGCCAGCCCTTCGTCCAGGTCGCTCTGGGCGGACAGTCGGTCGAGATAGTCGAGCGACTGCTGCACCATGCCGGCGCGCATGCGGAGAGTGCCCGGAATCAGCTCTGCCCGATCATAGAGCTCGAAAAGCTGATATCGCGCCAGCCGCCGGACTTCTTCAAATCGCTGCTCGGCCAGATGGCGCTGTTGCACAGTGGTGACGAATCCCACCGCGGAGGCCAACAGCACAGCCGTGACGGCCGCCACCATGTAACGCCGGCGGTAAAGGAACTTGCGTGTGCGGTAGCCGATGGTCAGCGGTCGCGCATGCACGGGCCTGGATTCCAGGAACGCCGTCAGGTCGTCGCGGAACTCCTCCACGCTTTGGTAGCGGTCGCGCAGTTGATAGGACACAGCCTTCGACGCGATGGCGCTCAAGTCGCCGGAAAGCGACGACCGCAGTTCGCTCAGGCTCACGCCTCGCACCGCCGCGGCCTCCGCGGAAGCCGCCGAACCAAGCGCCACCACGGGCAGGTCCTGCGTCGCCCGGCCGAATTCCTGCGCCAGGTCGTTTGAGAGCGTAAAAGCGCGATGCCCGCCCAGCAGCTCGTGCAGGATGAGGCCCAGCGAATAGACGTCCGTGGCGATGTTTAGCGGATCATTGCGGAGCTGCTCCGGACTCGCATAGCGTGGCGTCAACAGCGGTAGCGTCGTGACGGCCGTGCTTTCGCGCGAGCCGATCAGTGTGGCGGTTCCGAAGTCCAGCAGTTTGACGGCTCCGGTTTTGTCGACCAGGATGTTCGCCGGTTTCAGATCGCGGTGGATGACGAGATTGCGATGTGCGTGCGCAACCGCGTCGCAAACGTCCAGGAACAGCTTCAGCCGGTCGCGCACGTTGAGGCGCAGGCGGTCGCAGTAGCTGTCCAGCGGCTCCCCGTCAATGTACTCGGTGACCAGATAAGGTTCGCCGTTCGCGCTGACCCCGCCATCGAGCAGGCGCACGACATTGGGGTGATTCATCTGGGCGAGCAGTTGCCGCTCAGTGCGAAATCGGGTGGTGAAGGCAGCGTCGGCCAGATGCGGCGCCAGCACCTTGAGCGCGACATTCTGCGTATACTCGCCGTCGGCGCGCTCGGCCAGGTAGACCGCGCCCATGCCGCCCCTGCCCAGCAGGCGCAGCACGCGATAGGCGCCGAACTGCGTGAGGCTGGTCATTTCCGCCATGGCCCGCAACGCCGCGCCTGGTTGCGGCTCGATGTGACCGTGGGTGGCGTTGTTGGCCCTCAACAACTGCCGGACCTCTTCCTGCAGGCTGGGATCGTCGCTCGCCGCCTGCGCCAGAAACGGCTCCTGCTCCGGCACCGGCAGTGCGCGAGCCTTGTGGAAAATCGTTTCCAATCGGGCGAAGCGGTCCATTCTGGATCAGTCTCTCATGATCGCGGGCGGCGGCTGAAAAATGGAATGGCCACCGTGCCTGGAAGAGCACGGCGGCCACTCGGAAACAATCGGTTCGGAAACAGCGGACTAGCGGCGGAAGCGGCGCAGCGCAGCCACGGCGGCGAGGCCCGCGGACATCAGCAGATAGGATCCCGGCTCGGGCACGCTGGACGCCGTGCCGGGCATGGCCAGCGAGTGGTCCGGGATGCTTACCAGCAACTCGGCTCCTTCAAAGGAATTCTGCCAGTTGATGTCGAGGGTGATGGCCCAATAGGCGGGCGTGATGCCTTCCAGGCCGGTGATCTCGCCGGTACCGGAGAAGCTGCCGAACCCGGAGCCGCTGGTCTGATAGATGTACGGCGTTGAATCCGCCAGGGAGACGACGAGATACTGCAGGTTCCAGGAGAGGGAAGACCCTTGCGCGACTGCCTGGAATCCACGCGAGAGTTCAGTGAACTCGAAGTCCCACTTCACCGGCAGGTTCCCGGTGAACGCACCCGTCTCGCCCACTTCGCTGCTGGCGGCAATCTGGATGTTGGACAGGAAATCGGCTGCAAAGAAGCAACTCGCACAGTTCGTGAACCACTGGCTGCCGTAGATCTTCGGCCCGGTGACATCGCCGAGCGACGAGGTGGTTAAGGCAAACCCTTCGCTCTCCAACCCGGCGATGGGTTCCTGGGTAGTCACCTGAACTTGCACACCTTCAGTGTTCAGAATGACGGCGCCCTGAGCCTGCGGCGCGGCACCAATCAACGCGGTGAAGACGGCCAGGGATGCGAATGCAACCTTTCCCAACCGCGGACACAAATGTAGCAGTGATTTCAATGGATTCTCCTCCTCCAATCCTCAGATAGATGCTCTGAAGCCCTCAGAGTGTAACACGCAGATGCAGGCTGTTCAATTGGAAAAAACCACTAGTCGACGCGGAAGTCGGTTCTCATCAGGAAGTTGACGGTATGACACGCCGGCCGCCCCCCCCGAGTCAGGCCTTGAGCCATTCGTCACGGTGCTGCGCCACAAAAGCGTCGTCGTTCAACTCGGGATATTGACGGTAGACGCGATCGATCTCCTCCGCCTGACCGGGCGAGAGCGCCTCCTTCGGGTCCCAACACCACGTGCCCGCCAGCAGTCCCTGGCGGCGCAGAACCTCGTGCAGTCCCGCAATGCAGCCGTGGAATGCGTTGGCGGAATCAAAAAAGGCTGCGTTGGAATCTGTCACCTGCTGGGCCAGCGAGAGCCAGCGCGCCGGAATCGGCGTGCCGGCCTGCACCTGCTGATGAATCTCGGACAGGAGCCGTACCGCCGATGCGGTCCAGACGGACCAGTGCCCCAACAGACCGCCCGGAATCCGGATGGACCTGCCCTCCACCTGAAACTCAGTGAGCAGGTCCAGGACGATGCTGTCGTCGTTGCCCGTGTAGAGGGTGATCTCGTGCTGCCGGCCCGAAAGAGCCAGCGCGCGGACCACGTCGAGCGTCTGGTAGCGATTGAACGGGGCAATCTTAATCGCGACGACGTTCTCAATCTCCAGGAACCGGCGCCAGAACGCGTGGGACAGAACGCGGCCGCCGACCGCCGGCTGAAGGTAGAAGCCGAACACAGGGATGGCCTGGGATACCTGACGGACGTGCGCGATGAGCTGGTCCTCCGACGATCCGGACAAGGCCGCAAGGCTGACGAGTCCGGCGTGGTAGCCCAGCCCCGCGGCCAGTTCTGCCTCGGCCACCGCCTGCCCGGTTCCGCCCACGATCCCCGCGATGCCCAGCGCTCCACGCGAAAGCCACTCCCCGCGCGCTAGCTCCAAAACAGGCCGGTAGAGCCCCACTTTGGGATCATGAATCGCGAACTGGGTGGTATGAACGCCCACGGCAACGCCACCGGCTCCGGCGGCCAGGTAGTAGCGCGTAAGGGCCCGTTGCCGCCGCTCGTCCAGCTTGCGTTCGGCCGTCAGGGCAAGAGGGTGCGCGGGGATCACTACCCCGCGCCGCAATGTCTCTTTCCAGTTCATCGGTTAGTACCGTCCATCCGGAACTTCAAAGTGTGTCGGTTTGTCGAGGCTGGCTCCGCCCTGCCGGATCCACTCGGCCGTCCAGAGCAGGCACTGTTCGAAACTCACTGAGGGGTAGCCGAAAAGACGATGGCTTTTACCCGCGTCGTTCAGCAGCGCCGTGCCCGATTCCGTGCCACGGAAGACTGGCGGCTTGCCGAAGATCGTCCCAAACCGCTCGGCGATGCGGCGAACAGGCACCGTCTCCGGCCCGGCGATATTGAGAATGGCAGGCGGCGCCGAGGCCAGAGCCAGAGACTGCAGCGCGACGGAATTGGCATCCCCCTGCCAGATGACGTTGACGGCCGAGACGCCGAGCTCCACCGGTTCCCCACGGAAAACCTTGCCGCCAATGTCGGCCAGCACGCCATAGCGCAGCTCGACCGCATAGTTCAGGCGGAGCAGGACGATCCGCGTGCCGTCGCGATCAGCCGCGTACTCGAACATCCGCTCGCGCGCCAGGACGGATTGGGCATACTCGCCCACGGGTCCAGGCGGCGTCAACTCGTCTGAACCGCCCTGCACCAAAGGCCGGTGAGCGTAGACATTGCCTGAGGAGAAAACGGCGATGCGCGAACTCCTGTAGCGCTCGGAAACCAGGGCCGGCACCAGCGCGTTCATCGCCCACGTCAGATGCGCTGAGCCCTCGGTACCGAATTTGCGGCCCGCCATGAAGATGACATCGGAGCTTTCCGGCAATGCCTCCACGGATTGCCGGTCGAGCAGATCCGCACTCACAGTTTCGACGCCCGCGGACTCAAGCCGCTGTTTCAGTCCACTCTCGCCGAAGCGGGACACCCCAATCACCCGCCGGCGCACGCCGGCCTGGTCCATCGCCCGTCTGGCGCGAATGGCGAGCGTGGGGCCCATCTTGCCGCCGACCCCGAGGATCACCAGATCGCCGGTTAAGGCGCGGACCGCGTCCAGATCGCCCGCTAACGGCCTGGACAGTGCCTCTTCCAACTCTTGCGTAGTTGTAATTGTGTTCATCCCGAATGAAGCCCTGTTTAAACAATATCTTCCTTCCGGGCGTCCCAGCGCACACTGCGGCCCTGGCGGTAACTTTCGACGGCCATGCGGCAGGCGATGGCCACACGGAAGCCGAGGTCGAACGGGCAGTTCGGCTCCCTGCTGGAGCGAATGGACTCGATGAAGTTCTTCATGTGACAGGCGGGCTCGGTTGGAGTGGAGCCACGTAGGACCGCCGCGTCCTTTCGATTCACCGCCTGGGGCGTGTAGGTGACGCGTTCAGACCGCGACACGGTTCCATCGGTCCCGAGCACGTCCTCGCTGAAGCCGAGGTAGTCATTGCCGAAGCCCGAGTCCCACGACCAGAGCAGATCTTCCGGCTGCTCCAGCACGACGTTCATGGTGTCGGGCACTTCCCGGCCGTCCTTCCACAGGTAGATTCCGCCCGTCATGGTCGCCTTCTTCGGGATCTGCAGGTTCAGAATCTTGTACCAGAAGCAAAGCTGGTGGCACATGTTCTCATAGACGTTGCCGCCGGAATAGTCCCAGAAGAAGCGCCAGTTCACATAGCGGTTGGCATCGAAGGCGCGTTTGGGTGCGTCGCCCAGAAACGACTGCCAGAGGACGCTTTCGGGATTCATGTCGGGGCTGACGGCGCGCGACCACTGCGGCTTGTCGTGCGGCGTGTTGCGGTACATGTGCGCGTGGACGGCCGTGATCTTGCCCATCCCCGCCGGAGCCGTGAATTTCACAGCATCGGCAACGTCACCGAACGAGCACGACTGATGCCCGATCTGGACGGTCAGCCCTTTGGACGCGCGATAGGCGGCGCGCATCGTCTTGGCATGGTCCACCGTGAATGCCATCGTCTTTTCCTGGTAGACGTGTTTCCCGGCTTGCAGGCTGGCCACGAAATGCTGGCAGTGGAGATGCTGCGGCGTCGCAATGAGCACGGCGTCCACCTCCTTCATCTCCAGCAGCCGGCGGTAATCCATCACGGTCTTCACGCCGGGTACGGCCTTCTGCACGGCGGCCAGGCGCCCGGTGTAGATATCGGCGGCGGCGACAAGTTCCGTGTTGGGACAGGCGTTGAGGTCGCGGATCAGCTCCATGCCACGGGCGCCGGGCCCAATGATGCCGACGCGGATCCGATCGTTGGCCCCCAGAGCTTTCGAAGGGACTGTGAGGGAAGCGCCGGTGCCGGCGGCGACAGCATGCAGGAATTCACGGCGGGATGACATACAGGTGTTCTCCAGAGTGGATTGAAGGCGATGGCGGCGCTGCGCCGGAGAGGATCGAAGGAGGACAAACATGGGCCCGCGCTCCGGGTTATGACCCGGAGCGCGTCCGTTCCATGCACTAGAACAACAGTTTCAAGCCGAACTGGATGGTTCTGGCATCCACTGTCGTGCTGCTGATGATGCCTACCGTCGAGGGCACGGTAATGTCCGTTGCCGGCAGGCCGAAACTGGGCGTGTTGGGCACGTTGAAGAACTCCGCCCGGAACTCCGTCTTGAAGCGTTCGGTAATGGCGGTGATCTTCGTCAGGCTGGCATCGATCGACTTCGATCCAGGCCCGAACAACATGTTGCGGGCGCTGTTGCCGAAGGTGAAGTTCGCCGGCACGGCGAAGGCGGAGGGGTTGAACCAGCGCGCGATCGACTGGCTCGCCCCATAGAAGTCGCTGCTCGCCACGTCAGCCCGGTTCGCGTACCAGCCGCCGAGCGCCGGAGTGAACGTGACGCTGAACGGAGCGCCGGACCTCAATTGCACTACCGACGCCAGGCGCCAGCCGCTCACCACATACTTCATGGGATTGTCCCAGTTGGCGAACTTCTTGCCGGTGCCGAACGGCAGATCGTAAGTGCCCGTTGCGTAGAACGTGAAGCGGCGGATGCCTTCCGAATTGCCGCGATCGAGCGAGGTGTTGTAGGGATTCTGCACCGTGCCGGAGTACGGAACATTGTCCAGCGTCTTGGTCCAGTTGAAGCTGCTTTGCAGGAACAGCCCGTTGTTAAAGCGGCGCGTGCCTTCCACCTGCATCTGGTGCGTGAACATGTTGCCCGTGGGGCTCATCGTGTAGATATTCGCCCAGGGCTGGTAGGGCCGCTGGGTCTGCAGGTTGCCCAGGGACATGGTCGCCGGCAGATTCATGTCGGAATTCACGAAGAGAACCCGGTTCCCTTTGTTGCCCAGGTAGGCGACCCGCAGGCCGACCTCGCCCGGCAGCACACGCTCCACGGAGAGGTTCCACTGCTGCGAATAGGGATTGCGAATCTGACGGCTGACCGCATAGGCGACCGGGTTGGCTGACACGGTCGGAGTCACGCTGAAGGGATTCGCCAGGCTGATGGTGGGCGAGGTCGCGCCGCCGGTGAACGATTGCGCCAGCCGGTAGGGCGTGTTGCTGATGCCCAGTTGGTAGATGCCCTGGTAAACAGGAATCAGGTTGTAGAAGATGCCGTAGCCGCCGCGGACCACGGTCTTGTTGTTGCCGAACGGACGGTACGCAACGCCCACACGAGGAGCGAAGTTCTTGTGGTCGGGCAGCAACAGGTCAGAGCCCCAGCCCACATTCTCAGACTTCACTGACGGGTAAGCCGCCAGCAGCGCCGCAATCGCCGCCGGAGCGTACTGGCCGCCACCGGTGGTCCGCACCACCATCTGGCCGGAGCCGAAGTCGAAGTTGGAAAGGGCGCCGCCGCGTTCAGTGAACTGCGTCTGCAGTTCATAGCGCAGGCCCGCGTTCACCGTCAGGTTGCGCGTCATTTTCCAGTCGTCCTGGATGTAGAAGCCGTAGCGATTCTGGTTCATCACGTTGGGCGGCGTGGCGGTGGCTCGGGTAGCTGAGGTGGGATACCCCAGCAGCAGGTCGCCGATGGAGTTGCCCGTGTAGCGGGCCAGGAAACTGAAGGTGCCCAGGACTGCGGAGGACACCGACGGATTGGTGGAAACCCGCCCGAATGAGGCGTCGATGCCGGCCTTGGTCACATGCGACCCGTGGATCCACGAAAAGGTGTCTCCGAACTGGTTCGTGATCTGCGGGTTCGGCTGCGCGCCGCCCACATCGCCCACCTTCGTATAGCCCGAGATGTTGAACGTCGGCAGGCCGCCCATCGGGATGGGGGTGAACAGCCCGGGGAAGATCGAAGCGGGATTGAAATCCTGATTCTGTCCGATGCGGATGTTCACCATAGTGAAGTAGGAGCCGCGCAGCTCGTTGGTCATGTTGGCCGACAGGATCCGCGTATAGGTCAGGCTGGCCGACTTCGTCAGAAATCCTGCGTTGGAGTAGTTGCCGTACATGCTCGGCGAATAGAGGTTGGTCGAGTAGGGGTCGCCCTTGGCATAAGCCAGGGAGACGGCGAGCATGTTCGACTGATTGAAGTTGTGATCGACACGGGCCGAATAGCGCTGCACGCCGATCTGCACCGGCAGGTTCTCGACGTAGTTATAAGTGGCGCCGGCCTTGGTCGGCAGCGGGATGAAGCCCAGCATCGTCTTCGAACGCGCGTCAATCCGGTTGGCCGGAATCTGGTTGTTCGGGAAGGCAGCTCCGCTATTGAGCGGATCCTTCACGGTCGTCGTGAACGTGCCATCGCGCAGCGACTGCACCGGCACCGAGAACGTTCCGACATTCGACTGCCGCAGCGTCAACGCTTCCACCGCTCCGAAGAAAAAGGTGCGGTTCTTGATGACCGGCCCGCCGACTGACCCGCCGAACTCGTTACGATTGTAAGGAGGACGTGCCTTACCAGCCGCGTTCGAAAAGAACTGATTGGCCGCCAGTTGGGCATTTCGGTTGAACTCGAAGAGCGAGCCGTGCACCGTATTGCTGCCGCGCTTGGTGATGGTGGAAACCGCAACCGAACCGGAGTATTCCGCCTTGGCGCTGTTGCTTTCGATCTTCATCTCGTCGATGGTTTCCAGGGAAGGCTGGGTGGCGAGCGAGGTCGCATAGGAGTAAGTGCCGCCGCCGTTGCCCAGATCATCAGTGGAGACTCCGTCCACCGTGAACTTGCTGCCGCCCCAGTGCTGCGCCCCGCCGATATTCGGGTTCGATGCCCAATCGCTGGCGTTGCCGGGTGCGATCAGGATGAACGTGGCGGTGGTACGGCCATTCACGGGCAGAGACTGCACGGCGTGCGTGTCTATGATGCTGGAGATTGACGAAGTCTCCGACTGCACCAGCGGAGACTCCGCCGTGACGGAGACACGCTGGTCCAGCGAGCCCGGCTCCAGCCGGACATCGGCACGGACGGTCTGGTTCAGCAGCACCGTGACGTTCTTCACATCCACGGCCCGGAAGCCGGCCTGCGAGACCTGCACGCGGTACTCGCCCGCGAGAAGATTCGGTACCGTATAGTCGCCGTTGTTGTTCGTAGTAGTGTGGAAGGCGGCCCCTGAGCCTTCGCTGGTGACGATGACCTTGGCGCCCAGAACGACGGCGCCGGATGAGTCTGTGACAGTGCCAACAATCGAGCCGGTGATACTCTGCGCGGAGAGCCCGGCGGCAGTCAAGACCAAGATAAGGATTGTTCGCAGCATGGTGAGCGACCTCCCGGAAATTCTTCTGCTTCGCAGTATGGGTGGCCGCGAGGCTCCTCTCAATCGAAATAAAACGTTCATCCAGCATCCTGGACGAAAACCCCTGGCCTGCAACGGTGGATGGATTGACGGAATCTCTCAAGTTCCGGTACTCTGACGCCGCGGTAGCTATTGGACTCCAACGAATGCGCCAACCATTGATCTGCCTGGTTTTATTGTCTCTCGGAAGCAGCGCGCCGGCCAAAGCGCAGTATCTGCCAGGCCGCTACTATGCCTGGCTGGATGAGGGCGCGACACGCATCCGGCAGCATCTGGACCAACGCCCCAACGCGGATCTGAAACAGCTGGAGCAGCAGGCGGGCTGGAATCATTTCCCCTACGCGGTGCTGACGCCCGCCGTCCTGTACCGCCAGAAGCACGCGGCCAATCCGATGTACGGCGATAAGCGCATGCTGTCATTGGCCTTACAGATTGGCGACCTCCTCGTCAAGGAGAATGAAAAAGACGGTTTCGAGTCCCGGCCCGACAGCTGGTGGGACGTCTATATGTGGCTGGAGGCCTACCGGTTGCTAAAGGACGATCTGGGCGAGGTGCGCCGCGCCCGCTGGCAATGGGCCCTGGAGAAGAACATCTCCACCATCGTGGACGAAAGCCGGGCCTGGCGCGATGCGCCCTGGTACACGTCCGCGTTCATCGGCACTTCGACGAACCACTACTCCCTGTGGGCGGTGAATCTGATGATCGCCGGACCACTGTTCCACAAGCCGGAGTGGGCGACGCTCGGGCAGCAGATCCTCCAACGCTATGTGCAGCAGCAGCATGAGGATGGCTTCTGGGGCGAGCGCAGCCGCCAGACGCCCACCATCGGCTACGACCACCTCACCATGAGCGCCGTGGCGCTCTACTACGAGAACACCAGGGATCCCGCGGCCCTGCAGGCCCTGCGCCGCTCCACCGACTTCCACAAGTACTTCACTTACCCAGACGGCCAACCCGTGGAAACGCTGAACGATCGCAACCGTTACTGGCACGTCATGGACTGGGGCCAGTTCGCCTTCTCCTACTTCCCGGACGGCCGCGGCTACGCCGAGTTCCTGGCCCGCCACCTGCCGGAGCACGATCTCGACATGGACACGTTGGGCCGCATCGCGCAGAACGCCATCTACTACCACGAGGGCCCCACGACCCCACCGCCCCAACTCCAACCCTCTTACTCGCGCCAGTTGCAGATTCCGGCTGGCATCCGCAAAACCAGCCCGTGGGTCGTGAATCTCTCAGCCCTGCGCGACACGCCCTTGCCCCTGAGCCAGTGGTTCCTCGAACGCCAGGCGCACGTCAGTGTGTGGAACGAGAAGACGGGCCTCATCCTCACCGCCGCGAACTCGAAGAACCAGCCCGAACTCGCCACCTTCATCGAAAAGATCGGCGGCAAGACCTATAACCTGCCTATCGATGGGAAGCTGTCGATGGCATCGGCCGGAGACCGCCTGTCCCTCGCCTTCCAGCGGTTCTTCGCGGAACTCACCACTCCACCGCCCGCCGGCCAGGAACTCGCGCTGCACTGGAGCATCACCGGCATGGGCCCCGCGCCGGAAGAGGCCCAACTCGCGCTGCAGGTGATCATCCAGCCAGGAAAGCCACTCCATTCGGCGACGAAACAGGCGACAGCCGGGAAGGATCCAATCCTCTGGACAGCCGCGGACCTGGGCGGCGTGCTCAAGCACAACAGATGGACACTGACGTTGCCCCCGGGCGCACGCTTCCAATGGCCCGTCTTTCCCTACAACCCATACCGCAACGGACCCGAATACAGGCTGGACCGGGCGGTCGGCGTCATCACCATCCCCTTCACGCTGAAAGGCGGAACACACCCCTGGGTGCGCCCCGCCGAGCAGAAGTTCGACATCCGGATCCGCGTCGACTAGTGTGTGATGGCGTACCCGCCATCCACGCGCAGCACAGAACCGGTCACATAGGAAGCATCATCGGAGACCAGGAACGCCGCCGTCCTGGCCACCTCTTCCGAAGTAGCCAGGCGCCCCAGCAGCAGATCCTTGCCCTTCTCCGTGATCTGATCTTCTGAATAATAGACCCGCTCACCCGGGGTGTCGGTCCAGCCCGGTTCCAGGACATTCACGCGGATCTTCTTTGGCGCCAGTTCCACAGCCCAAGTCAGCGCCATCTGATTCATGGCCGCCTTGGCGCCGTTGTATGCGCTGCAATTCGGATAGGGCCGGGCTGCGTGCACGGAGCTGATCATCAGGATCGAGCCGCCTCCATTCTCGGCCATGCTGCGTGCCGCGAACTGCGTGCAATGGAAGGCACCCCACAGAGACACCGCCCAGGTCCGTTCCATGTCCGCAGGATCCATCTCCAACAGCGGCTTGCGTACACTGTACGCCGCGTTGTTGACCAGGATGTCCAACCGGCCGAATTCCTCGAGCACAGACCGCACCATCACCTCGTCCTCTGCCCTCTGCCCGACATCGGCCTGGATCACCATCGCGTGGCTCCCCATGCGTTCAATCTCCGCCGCCACGTCCATCGCTTCCTCACGATGCCTTGCGTAGTTGATGGCGACATTCGCGCCCAGGCGCGCCAGTTCCACAGCAATGGCCCGCCCAATCCCACGCGACGCCCCAGTCACGAGCGCCGCCCGTCCCGCCAGTTTGCCTTCCATATGCCTACCAGTCCGCCACGGATCCGTCGCGGTGATTGTAGGCCATCAGCACTTCCGGCTGGAAGGGGTACTTGGCCGCCTCCGCCTCGTTGATGTCGATCCCTAATCCCGGACGGGTGGGCGCCGTGCAGATACCGGCCTCCAAGGGGATGAACTCGCTGACCACATCATTCCGCCACGGCACATCGGCCCGCACCATCTCCTGGATCAGGTAGTTCGGCGTAGCGAAACCGACATGCGTCGAAGCCGCCGTACTCACCGGACCCTGCGGATTGTGGCAGGCGACAGACATCTGGTACGTCTCGGCCATCGCCGCAATGCGCCGCGCTTCGCTAATACCGCCGCAGTGCGACACGTCAGGCTGGATAATAGAGCAGGCGCGCTTCTCGAAGAGTTCACGAAACTCCCAGCGTCCAACCAGACGCTCACCCGTCGCAATGGGGTAAGGCAGCGCCCGCGCCACCTCCACCAGGGCCTCCGTATGCTCCGGCCAGCACGGCTCTTCGTACCAATAAAGGTTGTAGTCCACCAGCATCCGGCCAAACTGGATCGCCGCCGCCGGGGTCGTGCGCGCATGGAGGTCGAGCATGATGTCGATGTCATCGCCGGCCGAGAGGCGCATCGCTTCCACGCACTTCGCCGCCCGCTTCAACGTCGACGCGCTCTCGATGTACTCCGACACCGGGATCGGCATCGCCTTGACGGCCGTGAATCCACGCGAAAGGCTGTCCTGGATGCGTGCGCCAAACTCCTCCGGCTCGACAGTCTTGTACATGCCTTCCAGCGTGCCGCCGCCCAGATGATCGTAGAACCGCAGCGTATCCCGCACCGGACCGCCTAATAGTTCGCAGACGGGCTTCCCGCACTCCTTGCCCTTGATATCCCACAGAGCCTGGTCGATCCCGCTGATGGCGGAGAAGTTCGTGATCCCGCCGCGCCAGAAATACTGGCGGTGCATCACCTGCCACAGATGCTCGACACGCAGCGGATTCTGCCCGATCAGCAATACCGACAGGTCTTCAATCGCGCCCACCACGCCCTTGGTCTTCCATTCGAGGGTCGACTCGCCCCAGCCATACAGCCCGGGCTGATCCGTCTCAACCTTCACAAACACCCAGTTGCGCATCCGGGCATTCACCACCATCGTGGAGATCTTTGTGATTTTCACGCGTGCTCCTTCTCGTGCAATTCGTTCAATAGCCGCAGGGCCTCGGCGACCACCACGTCGCAGGCATCTGCGGAAAACGGAGTGGCTTCGATCTCGTAGCCGCCCTCGTCATAGGCGCTCCGGTCCGGGATGTAGCCGAACCCGCCATTGGAATAACCCGACATCAAAGTGACCGGAAACGGCGATGCCTCGGCAACGCGCCGCGCGATGGAGGAGAACGGCTCACCGGGCACACTCACCAGCGCCACTGGCCCCACCCGGATCACCTGCAGTTGCCACGGCGTCTCCGTCTTGCCATGAAACAGCCGCGCATTGTTCGCGCGCCAGCCCATCTGCGTCGCCAGTCCGTTGGCCACGCTGAACTCTTCCGTCTTGCCGGCCTCGCGCAGGCGCGCCGCCTCAGCTCGCAGCCGCGCTAACTCCGCATCCTCTGACTCAGGATCCGGGAACGGCTTCAAGGGCAGCGCCATGAGGCGCGTCTCCATCTGCAGCCAGGGCTCGGACTGCTCCACCGGCTGGTACTCATACTGCGCGATGTTCGCGCCGCTGCGAACGATGCCCGTCAGCCGCCTGACTACAGGCTGCATCTCGATCGAGGAAGCGACGCCGGCCGCCGTGAGGCCCAACGTACGCCCCATGCGCCGGTAGACCTCCAAGTCTCCGGTAAAGCCACGCCGCGGGCCCAGGTCGCCCGCCGCGCCCTGCAGGAACAGGCACAACCCGCCGAGTTCCCGCTCCACCACCTCGCGCGCAGGCCCCGGAAAATCCGGCGTGAAACTGCGGCTCTGCCAGGCGGTGGTCGTGCCGTGACAGGCATAGTGCAGCAGGTGCGCCACCACCTCGCCCTCCAGAGACTCCAGCCGCACCACGTGCAAAGACTGGTCGCACTCGGCATCGGGATCCTCACCAACGACGTTGAGCCCGTCCTCCACCGTCACTCGCCGCTTGCAGTTGATGCCGCATTGCCCTGCCCCGGCCCCGATCCGCACCGGACGCAGATTCTGCAGCGCCTGCCACGCCGCCCCCGCAATGCGGTCCGGCAGGCTCTCCAGGTAGCTCAACGCCATGTCCAGCCCTTCCGCGATATTCGCCAGCCGGAACGTGTTCGGGCCCGAATGCGTGTGAGAGCACGAGAACCGGATGCGCTCTTCCGCCAGACCCGTCGTCTTTGCAATAGCCTGCAGAATCCGGCCTGTCCATACAGCATCAAAGCCGATGGCATCGGCCTCTACGATCACCAGGCGTTCGTCCCCCTGTGCCAAGGCCAAAGCCGTCGCATAGAACGGCATATCCGCCCGGTCGCCTCGGGTATGGGTCTGCGCGCCCCAGCCACCCTGCGGCGTCCCGGGCGCCGGCGTAATCTCGCTGCGCCCCGCTCCTGCCAGCAACTGTCCGGTCATTCCTTCGTCTCCGGTTCCATCCGCTCGTGCTCTTCCCGTGCTTCCGCATAGTTGCAGATGCGCGCCGACGCCCGCTGCAGCAGGCTCACAATGGGAGGTATGCTCTGGTCGACGATCGTACCCAACGTGCCGGTCACGCTCAGCGCAGCCACCAGCTCACCGCGCGGATTGAACACCGGCACCGCCAGGCAGCGCACTTCCAACTCTTCTTCCTCATCGTCGATGGCGTAGCCCCGCTCCACCGTCTTCGCCAGATCCACCCGCAGCGCCGCCGCTGTCGTGAGGGTCTTCCGCGTATACCGCGCGTACGTCATCTTCGACAGGAACTCCTTGCGGTGCGCCTCCTGGCAATACGCCAGCAGGACCTTCCCCACCGACGTGCAATGCAGGTTCGTCCGCTTACCCACTGTCGTATCGAAACGAATGAACCCGGGCCCCTCCACCTTTTGCACATACACGGCCTGATCGTTCTCCAGCACCGCCAGATGGCTGGTCAGCCGCGCCTGCGCCGACAGCCACTTCATCGGCTCCAGCGCGATCTCCGACAGCTTTTGGTTCTGCACCATCTCCCGGCCGAGATTGAACACCTTCATCGACAGCATGTAGTTGCGGCTGCTGGCCGACTTGGTCACATACCCGCACCGCTCCAGCGTCAGCACCAGCACGTGCGCCGTACTCCTGGGGATGTCCAGCTTTCGGCCCAGTTCGGCGATGTTCATGCCGCGCCGTGAAGTATCCAGCACCTCCAGGATCTGCAGCGCTCTTTCCACGGAAGGAACTGTCGTTGTTGTCGGCATCTCGATTCCTCTCCACTCCTACGGCCGGCCCGGCCCCCAGAACTGGAACCAGATCACGTACGCATACAGCGCCCCGGCCAGTCCCACCAGCAGCCCCCACCACAGCAGCAGGCTTCGCGCCCCTCTGGCATAGGCCCGCTCGGACTCCGGCAGGTCCAGGTACTTCCTCGACCAGATGATGCCGTCGACACTCGCCGCCGGCGGCGCGGGCGTCAAATAGGACACCACCACCATCACCACCATGCACGTCGCCCAGACCAGGAACGTGCGGTTCAGCCAGTTGTCATAGGGCTGCAGGAATCCGACGTGCTTGAACAGCACATACTCCACCAGCGCCGTGTAGGGAAAGCCGAAGATCAGGACAAACGTCGCGGCCTGCGCCGTGGCCCGCTTCCACAGGACCCCCAGCAGGAACACCACGGCAATCGGAGCCGCCACCCACGCGCCCACATTCTGGATCACCTGAAAGACGCTGTGCTGCCCGCGCGTAAACCAGATCGCCAGCCCCATCGCGAAGGTCAGGATCAGGAACCCGCTCCAGCGGCCGACACTCACCAGGTGCGCGTCGCTCTTGCCTTTCCCGAAGAACGGCCGGTACAGGTCCATCGTGAACACCGTACTGCATGAGTTCAGCACCGAGCTCAGGTGCGATAGCAGCGCACTGGCGATGCCCGCCATCACCACGCCGCCCAGGCCCAGCGGAACCAGCTCCTTCACCAGCCGCGGATACGCCTGATCCGGGTCCGTCAGGCCGGGAAACAACTGGAACGCCACAATGCCGGGGATCACCACCAGGAACGGCAGCAGCAGTTTCATGAAGCCGGCGAAGATCACGCCCATGCGCGCGTCCCATTCCGACCTCGCGCCCAGGCAGCGCTGCACGATGAACTGGTTCGTGCAGTTGTACCAGATGCCGATGGAGAGGAACAGCGTGAACACCCCGAACCATGGGTAGTTCGGATCCGTGATGGGGTAGATGATCTTGAACTTCGCCGGAAACTGGTGCATCAGGTTGACGATGCCGCCGGCCCGCTCCAACCCGAGGTACGACACAATCAGCCCGCCCACCATCAGCACAATGAATTGCAGGAAATCGGTCCAGGCCACGGCAATGAGCCCGCCGTAGATGGTGTAGCTGCCGGCCAGGATCGTCAGGCCAATGATCGTGACAAAGGGGTCCAGGCCGAACATGCCCTCCAAGGCCTTGGCTCCAGCCAGCAGCACCACCGCCATCTGCGCCACAATCCACAACACAAGCGAACAAACGGCAAACAGATACCGGCATTCTTTGTTATACCGGCGCTCCAGGAACTCGGGCATCGTGTAGACGCCCCCGCGCAGATAGTAAGGCAGGAAGATCCAGACCAGGGCCGAGAACGTAAACCAGTTGCCCCATTCCCACTGCGCCACCACGAAACCCACCGCGTAAGCGGCGCCCACCATCCCGATGAAATGTTCCGTGCTGATATTGGCGGCGATGATCGAGCCGCCGATGGCGTACCACGGCAACTGCTCCCCCGCCAGGAAGTAATCCTTGACGCTGGCCTTGCGCCGCCGCGATACCCACAGGCCGAGGCAGATGTTCGCCACCAGGTACAAGGCGAACAGCAGTTGATCCAGTCGGCCGCCAAACATATGGATATCCGTCTCCAGGGCTCAGCTCAAGGAAACCCTATTGTCCGGGCTGGGTTCCCTGGAAACAAGGATTTACGCCCCATTGTCCAGAATACTGGACAAATCCAAATCCAGGATGCTGGATCAGGCGGGCGCCTGGCCGTAGTCGCGGATCTTCAGCGACTCGCCGCCGCGCAGCGCCGACTGGTGCGCAATGATGCCCGGCAGCGTATACGCGATCGCCTCCCACACGTTCACCGTCGGGTGCCGGTCTTCCAGCACGGCCCGCACGAACTCGTGCGTCAGGAACGTGTGCGAATCGCCATGCCCGCTTCTCACCCGCAGGGGTTCGGGCAGCCGCTCCAGATAGAAGAGCTTCCAGTCAGGGAGCCGCAGACGCACCAGATATTGGTAAAGGTTATTGCCAGCGGCGTCTGTCATACAGACCTGCATGCCGCCAGCGGCGACTGGCCCGTGAAGCCGAAATTGCCATTGGTGCCGGGTCATGAGGCTATCGGGTATGTAGCGGCCGTGGGGCAGGAAGTAACCAATGTAAAGGAGGGTGACGTCGTAGGCGTACCCTGGCTGTACAGCGCCTGCGGCTGCTGCGAATACTGTACGACGGGCTGGGAAACGCTCTGCGAGCAGCAGCAGAATGGAGGTTACAGCGTGGACGGCGGATATGCCGAGTATGTCATCGCGGATGCCCGGTATGTTGGAAGATTTCCTTTTGGGATCAATTTTATCGAGATGGCGCCCATCATCTGTGCAGGAGTCACCGTCTACAAAGGGTTGAAGGAGACGGAGGCCAAACCCGGACAATGGGTAGCCATATCCGGCATCGGCGGACTGGGGCATCTGGCCGTCCAGTATGCAAAAGCCATGGGTTTGCGGGTGGCGGCCATCGACATCGATGATGAAAAGCTGCAGCTGGCCAGGGACCTGGGGGCGAGCCTTACCGTAAATGCATTGCAGCAGGACCCCGGGGCCTATCTGAAAAAGGAGGCCGGTGGGATGCACGGGGTGCTTGTCACTGCCATATCGCCTACAGCCTTTAGACAGGGGTTGTCTGCGTTGCGGAGGAAGGGGACGCTATCATTGAATGGGCTGCCCCCCGGCAGCTGAATCGCAGTTGATGGGCGGTGTCGCGGATTCCACGCAGGGTTGCCGTGAACGGGCCGCCATTGTCGAAATCCACC
>JAFKEE010000055.1 GCA_017307505.1 Acidobacteriota bacterium
CGTTTCATCTCAACAACCTCGTGCACGTCTTTTCCCCTCAACAGATCTCGGTACCTCCTCCTCTCAGAGTCGGTAACCGGCCTCAGTCCGTGTCAGGGGGTGGGGAATTTTCGATCGGCACTATGGGGATTTTTGCACCGGCGCTGACAAGATCGCGGATACCTAGGTCGGGCCGATGGTTGGACAGGCAGTGCGAGTGATAAGCGGGAGACAAAGGGAGACACCCGTCCCACCAAGAATCACCGGCATCAGTTCTGCGGTTGAGGACCGAGTCGCACAGCCAAATCAGACTTGTCCCCTTCCCTATCCCGAAGACCCCCGGGCCGCCTTTTACGGCGAACAGGCCGCAGGACGAGCGGGGTCTTCAATGGATGCCCTTCAGTCTGAACCGTCCCGCCCCGAATCACCAAGAGCTGGTCGTCAATTGGGGGTAATCACCTAGGAACTCAGCCAAAGCCGCCCACTCCTTTATACGATTCCGACAATCCGTCACCACCGAACCCAGAACCGCGATCTCCGCCCTCCCTGCGGGCCGAATTCTGCGCTATACCCCACATAAAGTACAAAGCAGTAAGCAATAAGGAGGAGCAGAACCCCGTTGGAATCGGTGCGACTGCCCCCTGCTCGCTTACCCGAGCCCCACCAGTTCTCAACGCCGCGCTGGTCCTGTCTTGGCCGTGCCAATCGCCTGGAATCACAATCGGAGAACCTCCCTCCGCTACCCCGGAAGCCGCTCCCATCAGCGTCCTCCCCCCACCTCGCCGCTACTTCTCCTCCGTTTCCCGCATGAAGTCATTTTCATTCACAAGGGTTTGGAATATTTTTATCCTTTATTTTCAACACACCCTTCTCCAAAATTGCCTGTTCCCCCTTGACGCACCCCTTACCCTGGAATCGCGCCGGCTCCCATGCCGGCTTTTTCTATTTCTAAGGAGATTCGTCATCATGGCTTCCGCTGCTCAAATCACCGCCAACCAGGCCAACGCTCAATTGTCCACCGGGCCCGTCACCTCCCAGGGCAAAACCCGTTCCGCCCAGAACGCCCGCCGCCACGGCCTCACCGCCCGCACTCCTCACATCCCGGAAGAAGACCGCGCCGAGTTCGCCGCCCTGGAAACCCGCCTCCGCCGCGAGACCCAGCCCAAGTCCTGCCTCGAGGAGGAGGTCTTCCACCGCATCCTCGCCCACACCTGGAACCTCCGCCGCATCGAAGCGTTCGAGTCCGCCATCCTCGCCGAAACGGACCCAATCGACTTCTCAGAGACCGACGCGGCCCGCCTGAACCACTTCGCCCGCTACCGCCGCGACCTCGAACGCTCGCTCTATCGCGCCATGAACGAACTCCGCAAACTCCAGACCGAGCGCGCCTTGCTCCAACTCCAGAGCCCCTTCGCCATCCACGCCCTCACCGAAGCCGCACCCGTGGCCGAAGTTTCGAAACTCCAGCCGCGCATCAGCGAATACTTCATCGGTCACAACGCCGACCAGGTCCTGGTGCGAAGGCGGTTCACTTCCGGCCCGAAATCCGCCATCCAGTTCAGCAAATCCTGGACCGACGCCTGGCTCAAGGTCGCCGGCAAGGATCGGCTGGTGGCCGAATCCGCCGCGTAACCGCACTCAGCCGGTTTCGCCGAAACAAACCGAGTTTCCTGCTGGATGTCAACCGGGAGAGGTCAATGGCTGCTCGGACATGTCATGAGGGTAGAACTGGGCCGAGCGGATTTCCCGGCCCTGGCGTTACATCTATTGCAGAAACGACGCCTTTCCTGATTCCGACCGCCTTGTCTGCAACCGAGGTAGCCCCAACCATGCGCTCCAGAATCACTTCCGCCGCTTTTGCCCTTGTTTCGACGGCCGCCCTGGCGGTCTCGTTGGCCCAGTCGCTGCCGCCCGGCGTCCAGAAGAAGGCTTCCGTGGGCGGTATCACCGAGTATGCGTATCCCAACGGGCTGCGCGTGCTGCTGTTCCCGAATCCGGCCAGCCCGAAGATTACGATCAACGTGACTTACCTGGTGGGCTCGCGGCATGAAGGGTATGGCGAGACCGGCATGGCGCACCTGCTGGAGCACATGAACTTCATTGAGACGACGAACGGGCGGCAGATCAAGAATGAGATTGTCAGCCGGGGTGCGGCCTGGAATGGCACCACCTCCAACGACCGGACGAACTACTTCGAGACCGTGCCGGCTACGCCTGAGAATCTCAAGTGGGCGTTGAGCCTGGAAGCCGACCGCATGGTGAACGTGAAGTTCACGAAGCAGATCCTCGATACAGAGATGACGGTCGTGCGGAATGAGTTTGAGCGCGGGGAGAACAGTCCGCAGAGCATCCTGCGCGAGCGGGTCGAGGCGACCGCTTACCTCTGGCACAACTATGGGAAGTCGACCATCGGCTCGAAGGACGACCTGGAGAAGGTGCCCGTCGAGCGCCTGGCGGCGTTTTACCGCAAGTACTATCAGCCGGACAACGCGGTGCTGGTGATCACGGGCCGGCTGGATGAGGCGGCCACGCTGGCGGCTGTGAACGAGGCCTTCGGCCGGATCCCGCGGCCTGCGCGGGTGCTGGACCAGACCTATACGGTGGAGCCCGCGCAGGACGGCGAGCGGTTCGTGGAACTGCGCCGGGTGGGCGAGGGCCAGAGTGTCGTGATCGCCTATCATGGGCCGGCGGCCGGGCATCCGGATTCGGCGGCGCTGCAGGTGCTGGCGGGGATCATGAGCGGGGCCGGCGGACGGGGTCCGCGGGGCGGAGGCGGCAATGAGGGACGTCTGACGAAAGCGATTGTCGATACGCATAAGGCGGATTCGGCCGGGATGTTCGTCGCGCAGCTCTATGATCCGGGCCTGATCACGCTTTCGGCAGGTCTCAACAAAGATCAGTCTCTCGAAGAGGTCCGGAAGCTGCTGATCAGCACGGTGGAGGGGGTTGTCGCGAATCCGCCTACGAAGGAGGAGATCGAGCGGGTCACGACGCCGATGCTGCGCAACCTGGAGAACAGCCTGTCGGATCCGCAGTCGATTGCGACCGGGGCGTTGAACACGGCGATCTCCCAGGGCGACTGGCGGCTGATGTTCCTGCAGCACGACCGGTTGAAGGACATCTCGGCCATGGATGTGGTTCGGGTCGCCAAAGCTTACTTGAAGGCGTCGAACCGGACGGTGGGCTATTTCATTCCCGAAGCGGCGCCGGACCGGACCGTGGTGCCGGCCACGCCCGACCTGTCGAGCATCCTGAAGGACTACAAGAGCACGATCCGCGTGGCGCAGGGTGAGGCCTTCGATCCGACTCCGGCGAATATTGAGAGCCGGGTGGCGCGGTCCAAGCTGCCCAATGGCATGAGGGTGGTGCTGCTGCCCAAGCAGACCGATGCGGGCATGGTGACGGGCATCATCGAGCTCCGCTTTGGAGACCAGGCGACACTGGCGGGCAGGAATGCCGCGGCGCAGTTTGCCGGGGCGCTGTTGAGCCGGGGGACGAAGTCGAAGAACCGGGAACAACTGGCGGATGCCATGCGTGTGCTGAACGCGCGCATCCAGGTGAGCGGCGGGGGCGGCGGCGGCATGGCCGGAGGACGGGGCCGCGGGCCCGCGGGTCCTACGAGCGCTCCGAATTCGGCGGTGGCCAGCATTACGGCTCCGGCGGACAAGTTCGTGGCGGCGCTGCGGCTGGCGGTGGAGATGCTGAAGGAGCCCGCGTTCGCGCAGGACGAGTTTGAGCGGCTCCGGCTGCCTCGCCTCAAGGCATTGGAAAATGTTCAGACCGAGCCGACGCAACTGGCCGCGGAGAATCTGCAGCGGCACCTGACTCCCTGGAAAGTGGGGGATGTGTTGTATCCGATGACCCGGGAAGCGCAGTTGGCCGAGACGAACAAGGTGACGCTGGAGGATGTGAAGCAGTTCCACGCCAAATACTACGGGGCGAACTATGGCGTGTTCGCCGTGACGGGTCCGGTGGACAAGGCCGCCGTGCTGGCGGCTGCCACGGAGCTGCTGGGGTCGTGGAACACGAGCATGGCCTATCAGCCGCTGAAGTCTTCGTTCCGGCCGGCGCCGCCATTGAATACGAAGATCGAGACGCCCGACAAGGCGAATGCGCAGTTCGAGGCAGGCCTGCGGTTCCGGTTGTCCGACAGCGATCCGGACTACCCGGCGATGCTGCTGGCCGGGTATATGTTCGGCGGTCCGATTACGTCGCACATCTCCGACCGGATCCGGAACCGGGAAGGGCTGAGCTATGGAGCGAACGCCCGGGTGGCGATTCCGGCCGAAGGGGATGCGGCGCTGCTATCCGGTACGGTGAGCCTGAATCCGGCCAATGGGCCCAAGGTGGAGTTCAGCTTCACGGATGAGCTGGCGCGGACGCTGAAGGAAGGGTTCACGGCCAAGGAAGTGGACGCCGCCAAGAAGGCGTATCTCGATGCGCGGCTGGTGAGCCGTTCGCAGGACGCGGCGCTGCTGGCCCTGCTGGCGAGTCATGAGCAGTTGGGCCGCACGATGAAGTGGGACGAGCAACTGGAGCAGAAGATCGCGAGCCTGACGCCGG
This sequence comes from Acidobacteriota bacterium, assembly GCA_017307505.1. Lineage (GTDB taxonomy): Bacteria > Acidobacteriota > Terriglobia > Bryobacterales > Bryobacteraceae > Paludibaculum. The sequence goes on from JAFKEE010000055.1 coordinate 4,543, forward strand.
AGCAGATCACGGCGGCGTTCCGGAAGCACATTCAGCCGGCGAGCCTGGCGATTGTGAAGGCCGGCGATTTCAAGGCGGCCGGTGTGTACCAGTAAGAGCGGGTCAACTGAACTGGAAGAGCCGGGCGGCGTTGCGGCCCCGGATCTTCTCGCGATCGCCTGCTGAGACGAAGCTCCAGTGCTCCAGGAAAGTGCGCTCGGCGCCGGCATGGGCCTTGGCGTTCATGCCGAGGCCGCCCCATAGGATGCGGTCCGCTCCAAATTCCTGATGGGCCCGGCGGACGACCGGACCGACGGGCATGGCGGGATTGGTGAAGTAGCTCCAGCCGGAGTATTTGAAGTAGACCTTCGGGTATCGGGCCAGGGCCATGACCGAGTCGAGATCGGCCGCGGTGCCCATGCCGGTGCGGCCCATGTGGTCCAGCAGGACCGTGACCTGGGGGACGGCTTTGCAGAGGGCCGCGATCTCCGGCGCGTGATGCGGCAGGAAGTGCATCTGGATGGCGATATCGAGGTCGGCGGCTTTGCGCCAGACTTGTTGGATGCGCGGGTCGGAGAGGTCGCGGTTGCGGATGGGGCCGGTCTTCTCGGGCGCTGCGCCGGGTGCGTTCATGGCGTGGATGCGCAGGGCGACGATCCGGCGAGGGTGTGCCTTGACCAGTTCTTCCATGCGGGCCGGGGTCTTGGGATCGAGCGGATCCAGCAGAAGCGTCCCCTTGAAGAAGCCGCGGGGCGATTCGTTGTCGAAGCAGTGCCAGAGGAAGCGATGGTCGTCCTGGTAGGGTTCAGGGTGAACGAGGATGGAGTGCGAGATTCCGGCTGTCCTGGCGAAGGCGAGGTAGGGCGCCAGGGGCTCGGGTGGCGCCTGGTAAGTGCCCAGCGGGTGGTAAGGGAACGCCGCGGGTTCGAAGAGGTGGATGTGGGTGTCGATGAGGGGTGCGGAGGGAGCGCCCAGGGCCACTCCAGCGGCGGACAGGGCGAGCAGTTCGCGGCGAGTCATGATGGGACTGATTCTATCCCGGCTGCGGCTGGGAAGAGGCCTGGTACCCGGGGAACTCGGGGAATCTGCTCGTTTTGGCGCAGTTTCAACGGATAGCCTGAGGGCCGGGCGTCAGCGTCCGAATTCGGTCATTCCGCTCCGAAATCGGACACAAAAACCGCGTTTTGGGCCTGTTTCTCGGGGAGTAAGGTTTGGCACGCCACGTGTATGTGTGTTTGCCATGCATGCGGTACTCTCGGATCTTCGACACGGCTTTCGGATTCTGCGGAATCATCCCGGCTTCACGTTTGTCGCGGTGTTGACGCTCGCGCTGGGCATCAGCGTGAACACGACGGTTTTCAGTTGGATCGACCACGTGCTGCTGCGGCCCTTCCCGGGCATCACGGGACCGGAGTCGCTGGCGCTGGTGGAAATGCACACCGCCAGCGGCGAGTTCCGCAACGGCATGTCGTTCCTTGATTATCTGGACTACCGCGACCACGCCAAGCTGCTGAAGGGGCTGGCGGTGGCGCGCTTCACTCCGTTGAGCCTGGGTGGGGATGGCCGCCCGCGGCGCGCGTGGGGTGAGCTGGTGAGCGGGAACTACTTTGAAGTGCTGGGTGTGAAGCCGGCGCTGGGCCGGACGTTTACCCCGGAAGAGGGGCGGCGGGAGGCCGGCTCGGGTCCGGTGGTGGTGATCAGCCACTCATTATGGAAGAGCTATTTCCGCGAGGATCCCAACGTCCTGGGCAAGCGCCTGCGCGTGAACCGGCATGAACTGACGGTGGTGGGTGTGGCTCCTGCGGACTTCCTGGGTACGACGCCGGGGCTTGCGTATGATCTATGGGCTCCGCTGAACATGGCTACGGCCATGGGGACGGGCACCGGGACGCTGGGTTTCCGCGGCACGCGGGATCTGACGACAACCATTGCGCGGCTGCGTCCTGAGGTGAGCGTGGCCCAGGCGGGCGCGGAACTGTCGGCGTTGAGTGGCCGCATGGCGGCCGCGCATCCCGATACGAATCGGGGGATGACGGCACACCTGGTGCCCAGTTACTCCGGGCATGCCGGCGCGCAGCAACTGCTGCAGGCACCGCTGCGGATACTGGCCGCGGTGAGCATCCTGCTGCTGCTCGTCGTCTGCGCCAATGTGGCGAATTTGCTGCTGGCCCGCGGCGTCGCGCGTCGCCGCGAGTTCGGCATCCGGCTGGCGATGGGCGCACGGCCCCAGCAGGTGCTGCGGCAGGTGTTCACCGAAACGCTGCTGCTGGCCACGATGGGCGCCTGCGCGGGCATCCTCATCTCGCCGTGGATGATGCAGATGCTGCGCGTCCTGCTGCCTCCGGTCGATGTGCCGCTGCGGTTTGAAACGGAGCTGGGCTGGCGGACTCTGATCTTCACGGCCCTGCTGTGTATTGCCGCCACGGTCGTTTGCGGGGTAGCTCCGGCATTGCTGGCGATCCGGACTTCGTTGCGGGAGAGCATGGAATCCAGCGGCCGCGGCGGGGCTTCCCGCTCGACGCATCATCTGCGGGCGGCGCTGGTCGTGTGTGAAGTGGCACTGGCGTCGGTGGCCCTGATCGGCGCCGGCCTGTTCCTGCGCAGTTTCCGCAACGCGACCCAGATCAGCCCGGGCTTCGACACGCGGGACGTGAACGTGAGCCAGTTCTACCTGTCGGCCAGCGGGTACACCGGACCGGAGCAGCGGCAATTCTGCCGCTCGCTGCGGGAGCGGTTGGAGAGCGTCCCGGGCGTGGTAGGAGTCAGCTACGCGGACCAGGTGCCGATGAGCCTGGGGCCGATGCCGGTGCATCCGCTGACGATTCCGGGGTATGTGGCCCTGCCGGATGAGGACATGAATGTCAGCAGGATGTTCGTGGCTCCGGGGTTCACTTCCCTGTTAGGCATCGCATTGCGGGAAGGACGTGAGTTCCAGGAGTCGGACGATGAGAAGACGCCGCTGGTAATGCTTGTGAACGAGTCTTTCGTGCGGCGATACCTGCGCGGTGGGGCGGCGATCGGCGCCAGGGTGCAGGTGGAGAAAGCCTGGGCGACGGTGGTCGGGGTGGTGGCGGACTGCAAGTACAACAGCCTGACGGAGAGCGGCAAGCCGTTCTTCTATCTGCCCTTCCGGCAGAGATTTCAGCCGGGCCTGAACTTCAGCTTCTATGTGAAGACGGCGGGCAATCCGGCGGCCGTCGCGCAGGCGATGCAGCGCGAGGCGCTGAAGCTGAACCGGGATGCGATCTTCACGACGACTTCCCTGACGCAGGCGATTGAAGTCTCGCTGTACCCGCAGCGGGTGGCCGCGACGCTGCTGGGGTTCCTGGGCACGGTCTGCCTGCTGCTGGCGGGCATCGGCCTGTATAGCGTCATGAACTATGCGGTCAGCCAGCGGACACGCGAGATGGGTATTCGCGTGGCGCTGGGGGCCCGGCCCACCCAGATCCTGGGCACCGTATTGAAGGAAGGACTCGCATTGACGGCTGCCGGGCTCGCGCTGGGCGCCGGTTGTGCGCTGGTCTTTGCTCCGTGGGTGAGTTCGCTGCTGATCCGGATGACGGCCGTGGATCCTGCTACTTTCGCGGCGGCGGCGGGCTTCCTGGCGGTTGTCGCCATGGCAGCCACCCTGCTGCCGGCGGGGCGGGCCGCGACGACGGCGCCGACCACCGCCTTACGGAGTGAGTGACGCCGCCGAAGAAAGGGCGGCGGTCCGGCAAAAACCGATTGCCGCTGTATGCATGCTCCAACGGTGGCACTTTTTGCCGCCAAAGCCGGAACCTTTTACCAATGGTGAAGGCGACTCCGCTCCGGTCGGCTGCCCTTTCCATTGCATTGCGCGGCGAACAGGCCGGACGAGAGGCCGAGTGTTTTGTGACATATAGTGGCGTCTTCGCAGCGAATAATCACACCTTGAATATTCCAGGAGATGGAGAAATAGAAATGGATTTGAGGCGGAAAAGCAGAGAAAGGCCGCAAAGCTGCAATGGTAGAGGCCATAAGGAGCTTTACCATGCAAGCAAGCAAAATCAAAAAGATCGATCCGGATAAGAAGTTTCGCCGAGTTCTGGCGGCCAGTACGCTCGCCGGGAACAAGGTGCGGAACGCGGTTGGCGAAGACCTCGGCAAGATCGATGAAATCATGATCGATATCCCAACCGGGCGGGTGGCCTATGCTGTCCTGTCCTTCGGCGGAATCCTGCGCATGGGGAACAAACTGTTCGCGGTGCCGTGGAGCGCTCTGAGAGTGGACGAGGACGAGAAGTGCTTCATCATGGATCTGGACAGCCAGACCCTGGAGAATGCACCAGGATTTGACAAGGACAACTGGCCCGACATGGCGGACATCACCTGGGGTGCTGAAGTCTTCAAGTACTACCGGGCCACGCCCTATTGGGATGACACCGAGACGAAGCAGTGGAGCGCTTCGAATAGGCGGTAACCATGCCTGCAAAGCGAGAATCGAAATCGGCCAAGAAATCGCGATCGCCCTCCGCGAAAGCCGGTGAGTATGTGCGCGAGGAGATCGAGCACGTTCGCAAAGGCGAACACGGCGCGCGATCGGCCAAGCAGATTATCGCCATTGGGCTTTCCAGAGCCCGTAGGGCAGGTGTCGAAGTTCCACCGCCCCCGGGCAAGAAAGCAGCGAAGGCGACCAAGCGCAAGCCGAACCCGACACGGTCGAAAGCCACACAAGAGGCTTTGGAGCGTGAAGGGACGAGCTCGGGTTCCCATGAGGCACTGTCCAGGCACGCCCGTAGCAGCGCCAAGAGCAGAGGGCCCAAGAGCCTGAGCCGCGCTGCCGCCAAAGCCGTTCGCACGAAGGGCGCCAAAGGGCGTCACCAGGCGGCGGTAAAGGCAGCCAAGACAAGAGCCCGGCGCGCCGCCAGCAAGTAACTCACTCCCCAGAGGAACACTCATCGACGAGCGGGTGGTGAGCCGAATCAGGAGACGCCTGCCCCATTTTGGGGCGGGGCGGCCTGACCGGCCCGCCACCCGCTCGTTTTGTTGATGGGGAAGCTGTAACATAGCCGGATGGCGCACCAGGCAGGGCTGGCGATTGAAAATGCCCAGCTCACGAACAAGGTCGCCGAGAAAGCGGTGCAGCGGCGCGAACTGAAGATTGCCAAGGACGTGCAGGCTCCGCCGCAACACGACGACATCACACTGGTGGTGCTGCGGGTGGAGGGAGAAGCCGCGGCAGGGGCGCAGCAGGGATAATGGGGGTTGATCCCTCTCCACATTGCAGGAGGAGATTGCGCAAGAAGGGTATGGAGCGCCAAGGAGGAGCCGGATGAGTGCGGCGAAATCGGCTGCCAGTGCGCGGCGTCGGGCGAAGAAGTCCTATCTGTTCGAGAAGGTGGTTGACAGCTGGGAGGACTTCCTCCAACTGGTGTCGGCTGATCCGTTCCGGCACTGGGCTTTCCGGGGCCAGCGGGATGCCAACTGGCAGGTCTGGTCCACCGTAAGCCGCGAGTTGCGAAGCCGGCGCGTGGCCTCGCGCTACTGGACTTCGCAGGAACACCGGCTGGTCTGGATCTTCCAGAGGAAGGCCAGCGGCTTCCTCGAGAATCTCCCCGCGGTGGCCGATACTCCGCACTGGATGGCGCTGATGCAGCACCACGGCGCACCGACGCGGCTGGTGGATTTCACGTGGTCGCCCTATGTTGCGGCGTTCTTCGCGCTGGAATCGAGCGTTGATGATGCGGCCGTGTGGGCGATCAATGCTCCGCAGTTGGGCACGTTCGCCTATGGGCCGGAGTACGCGACGGCGCAACGCCCGCCCAGCCCGCAGGATGTCCTGAACAGCATTGGTGTCCGGGGGAAGGATGCGGTCGCGATCGGCGAACCCTATTTCAAGAATCGCCGTGTCATTGCCCAGTCCGGCACGTTCGCCTTCCCGTGGGATATCGAGCGTCCCATTGACGAGATTCTGGCCAGCCAGGAGGGCGTGATCGCGAAATTCGTTCTGCGCGGCAGGGCTTTGCGCAAACGCGCGCTGGGCGAACTCTACCGGATGAACATCACGAATGCCACGCTGTTCCCAGACCTGGATGGCCTGGCGCGGTCACTTGCGTTCGAGTTGGAGTACCACTACGCTTACGATCCCACAGAGGGGGAAGCTTAGCGGCAGCTCGGATTCGCGGCATTCGGGAACGCCAGGAACGTGATGCTCGCCGGAGCCAGACGGATCCTGCCGGCCGGGGCCGGTTGGCCTGTCATCTCGGGCAGGGCATCGCCACTGCCGAGTTTGAGCTCCTGTCCGTTGAGATTGACTGTAGTGCCAATCAGATCCGCCGCTGAGAGTTCATAGCGGCTGGATGGCATCGGCGACAGCAGTTCGAACGCGGCGGCACGGTCTGCATTGATAGCCAGCATCGCCACTCCGCCCGGCTGGCCTCGGAGACAGTGGCTATAGAGATGGACATCGGGCGAAGGCGATTTGCCGGCTTCGAGGACGGTGGTGCCCATGAGCTTGCGCCAGGCCAGGGCGCCCCAGTAGCTGGGCCGCGGAGTCATGGTGTCCTCGTCGATGAGTGCGTAGTCGCTGGCTGCGAGAGTATTGTGGGCTACCACCTGGACTCCGCGTTTGGCGAGGGTTCCCAACTGGTTCAGATAGCGGAAGGTATCGAGGAAGCTCGCGGCCCAGGGATTGCCGCCGCAGGCGGTCTCACCGGTTTCCGTGAGCCAGAGCGGTTTGCCGGGCTCGAAGACATCGCGCAGATTGGCATAGAAGACGGCCTCTCGATCCGCGCGGGACAACCACTCCTGTGAGAGCGCCGCTTCCGGGCTCGTCTGGGGCGCACCTTTCATCCCGCCGCATCTTCTCGAGACGCCGCCGTAGAAGTGATAGGAGAAGCCATCGACACCGCGGCCGGTGGCCTGAAGAATGTCCTTCGTGCTGAGGCCGGAGAAACCGGTAGCCGCGAGCGCTCCTTCTCCCACCGAACCGGGTCCCAGGATGAGCATGTCCGGCAGCGCCTCCCGGGCGAACGCTTTGAAGACAGCGAAGTCGCGGCCATAGGCCGCCGCGTCGTAGCCCTTCGGAGCTCCGCCCATGGCGGCGAAATTGGGCTCGTTGAACAGCTCGGCTGCGGCGATGACGCCCCCCGAGGCTTTGGTGAAGGCGGCGAGTCTGCGTGCCTGCTCAGAGGTCCACACTCCGTGGTTGTCGCGCACGCCATCGCTGACGGCGAACGAGGTGATGAGCCGGGCATCTGTGGCGCGGGCGAAATCTATTACTCCTCGCCATTGCTGACGGGTGAGAACGCCGCCAAAGCCCGCGGGCGGCGTGGCCGGGGCAGGGGAGTCTGCGTCATGGAAGTAGGTGGAATTGGCCCAGGTGCCGCTGACCCGGACGTAGGACGGGCCGAGCGCCGCCGCCAGCTTCCGCAACCTGGGGGTGGATAGGTCGAGAGGCTGCCGCATGCGGAACGCATTGGGGTCGAGTCCGGGGACTGAAGGCGCTGCCGCGGCTGATTCCGCCGGCGCACTGGTGGGTTTGCGGTAGGGCGCCCAGAAGCGTCCTCCGGTCACCTCCACCATCTCCACATTGAAGGACTGGAAGCGTTCGTCGACTGACCCTATGCGCTGCATCTTCGCGGGAGCGATGGCGATTGGATCCGCTGCTGGTAAGGGCAACGTTGAAATCACCAGCGCCCAAAAAGCCCATTTCGCGTGCCGCCAAATGGTGCCGCGTGCAACATCTACTGCGCTATGCACAATTTCCTCCAAGTCTGAAGCCGCCGGCTGGCGTTTACTTCTTTTGCTGGGAGAGACGCTCGATCAAATCGAGACGGGTCTTCAGAGGATCCGGTTTAGCCATCGGACCACCGATGGCGAAGTCCATCAACTGATCCGAATCCGGCTTGTAGGCGGGCCATTCCGGGAGTCCGGCACCATTGGGGTTACCTGTCTTGGCGAAGTTCACCCAATAGGTATTCGCCGCGCGAGCGATGGCCTGATCGGCGGGCGTCAGGTCCTTGCCGTAGCGGGCAGCGACGGTGTCGAACACAAAGGGGATTTCGGTGGCGTGCGGGGCGCCGCGCTTCCATTGGTTGCGCATCGACTCCGCCACATAGGAGAAGCGGAATTCATAGGCCTTCTGGCCCGTCTGAACCAGCGACCGGACGGTGTAACGGGCGGGTTCTACCATCATCTGGTCGGCCGCCATCGAGACGCCGACTTCCATCACTTTGCCCGTGCCATCCGGATCGTAGGCCGCTTTGGCCTTGGCACTGTCCGCGCCGAAGGGAGCGAAGAGGGCTTCCATGGTGCGCCCGCGAGGGAAGCCGATATCGGCACTGTTGGCGCCGGCCATGATGGGGATCTTCGCACCCCGGCCGCCCTCGTAGGCCGCGCCGGGCGACTCGACCACCACTTTACCGTCGATCATGGGTCCCGCATAGGTAGGTGTGCCCATGGAGGCCATGTTCAGGCCCGCGACGATAGCATCGGCGGGGAGTTTCCGCAGTGCGGCCAGCGCGGCTGCGTCGCTGCCCTCAATGCCCGCGCTCTTGGCAAAGGCGAGGCCGACCGATTCGCCGGAGGGCATGCCGGTGGGTCCCTGGCGATCGACATAGCGATCCCCCATCAGGGAGGAGCGGCCACCGCCGGATTCGATGACGGCCTTGTGAATCAGGCCCGCGGCGAGCGGCGACGTCATCATGGTGAGAACGGAGCCGCCTCCGGCCGACTCGCCGAAGAGAGTGACGTTGCCGGGATCACCACCGAAGGCGGCGGCGTTCCGGCGGACCCACTTCAGTGCGGCGATCTGGTCCATGTAGCCGTAGTTGCCCAGCGGCTCGTTGGGATTCTCCTTGCTCAACGCGGGGTGCGCAAAGAAGCCGAACCGGCCCAGGCGGTAGTTGAAGCTGATGAAGACCACCCCCTGCTTTGCGAATTGGGAGCCGTCGTAGACAGCAGGGGAACTGCCGCCATTCACAAACCCGCCGCCGTAGATCCAGACCATGACGGGCATCTTCTTTGCAGCCGGTTTCTCGGGCCGCCACACATTCACGTACAAGCAGTCTTCGGCGGGCGTGACGCCTAACGGCGCAGCGTCCCCCGGGAAAGGCTTCTGCATGCAGTCGGCGCCGTACTCCACGGCGGGCCGGACTCCCGTCCAGCTCCTGGCCGGTTGGGGCGCACGCCAACGGAGATCGCCGACCGGCGGCGCGGCAAAGGGAATGCCCTTGAAGGAGGCGACGCCGTCTTTGACCGCACCTTTCAGCCGGCCTGTGTCGACCTTGACTTCGTCGGACGCGGCGAATGCGGCCGTCGAGGCCAGCAGAGAAATAACAAGCAGTGAACGCATCTTCGGAATACCTTTCCAGGGATCTGCAGATCGAGGGACTACGGCTGAATCGTGAACTCGGTGTGCAAGGTGGCGGAGGCGTCCTGACCCACCCAGACGTCGAAGCTTTCGGCGTCCAGCACCCAGCCTTTGGAAGCGGAGTTCCAGTAGCTGAGTTCGGATTTGCCGAGCGAAAAGCGGACGGTCTTCTTCTCGCCCGGTTTCAGGGAGACCTTTTCAAAGCCCTTCAGTTCACGCACGGGCCGCGAAGCGCCGCCGGCGCGCTGGTGGATGTAGAGCTGAACCACTTCCGTGCCTGCCCGCGAGCCCGTGTTCTCGACGTCCGCGGAGACTTCCACCGGCGAGCCGGACTTCACCTGGGCGCTGGCGAGCTTCAGGTTGGACACGGTGAAGTTCGTATAGCTTAAGCCGTGGCCGAACGGATAGAGAGGAGCGCCGGTCTGGTCCCAGTAGCGGGAGGAGAAGCCCCGGCTGCCTTCGGGCTGGTGAGTCAGGTTGTGGGCATAGTAGATGGGAATCTGGCCGACATTGCGCGGCCAGGTGATGGGCAGTTTGCCGCTGGGATTGGCGTCGCCGAAGAGCAGATCGGCAATGCCGTTGCCACCTTCGTTGCCGGGATGCCAGGCTTCCAGGATGGCCGGGATGTGCGTCGATGCCCAGGTGAGGTTCAGCGGGCGGCCATTGATCAGGACCAGTGCCACGGGTTTCCCGGTGGCGGCAATGGCCTGCATGAGTTCCTGCTGCCGGCCGGGCAGGTCGAGCGAGGCCTGCGAGGCGAGTTCGCCGCTCATCAGCGCGGCTTCTCCCATGACGAGGACGACCATGTCTGAACGCTTCGCCAGCTCGACCGCTTTGGTGAACTCCTGCTGCGACTGCGCCTCCGTCCAGGGTTCCACTTTCTTCATGCCGAGGAGGTCCTCGAACATGGAGCGGTACTGTTTGGCGATCTGCACACCCTCGGCGTGCTCCACGCGTGCGCCGGATCCCAGTTTGTTGCGGATGCCCTGGAGCACCGTCACCGTGGTGCTGGTATCCACGTCGAACCCGCTCCACATGGTCAGCATGTCGCGCCTGGCGTCGGCCAAAGGACCGATGACGGCGATGGACTTTCCGGCATCCTTGGCCAGCGGGAGCAGGCCGCCCTCGTTTCGCAACAGGACCGCGGTGCGCTGCGCGGCCTCTCGCGCAAGCGGCAAATACTCCGGCGCGCCGATGACCGACTTCGATCTTGCCTCGTCGACGTAGGGATGTTCGAACAGGCCGAGTTGGTATTTCGCCGCCAGGATGGGCCGCACCGCGTTCTCGATTTGAGCTTCGGAGATCCTGCCTGCCTTCACCAGCGCGAGCAGGTTCTCGTTGTAGGTCCCGCTGGCCATGTCCATGTCGACGCCGGCGGTGAACGCGCGGAAGGCTGCGTCTTTGCGGTCGCGGGCGAAGCCATGCGTCACGAGGTCGCCGATGGAGTTGGCGTCGCTTACGACGAAGCCCTGGAACTTCCAGGTCTTTCGCAGCACGTCCTGCAGCAGGAACGAGTTGCCGGTGGCCGGAACATCGTTGAGATCCATGTAGGCGCTCATGAAGGTGGAGACACCGGCGTCGAGGGCCGCGCGGAAGGGCGGGAAGTAGACGTTCCAGAGCTCGGAATCGGAGATGTAGGACGAATCATAGTCACGGCCGCCATCGGCAGCGCCGTAGCCGGCGAAGTGCTTGGCACAGGCCAGGATGTGCTCGGGGCTGCTGAGGTCGTTCCCCTGGAAGCCGCGAACCTGGGCCCGGGCGACCATGGCTCCGAGGACCGGGTCCTCGCCGGCGCCTTCAATCATGCGACCCCAGCGGGGATCGCGAGCGATATCCAGCATGGGCGCAAAGGTCCAGGTGATGCCCGCGGCGCGCGCTTCTTTGGCTGCCACGCCGTGGACCCGTTCAATCAGTGCTCCATCCCACGAAGCGGCCAAGGCCAGGGGCATCGGGAATACGGTCTTAAAGCCGTGAATGACGTCGAGGCCGAAGATGAGCGGGATGCGGAGGCGGGTCTCCTCCATGGCCACCTTTTGCAGCCGGTTGATATCCGCTGGTTTCGAGATCCAGAGGATCGACCCGGCCTGTCCCTTGCGGATTGCGTCCTCGGGCTTGGGGGAGCCGGGAATGAAGGCAACACCGCCGATCTGGGCGAGTTGGCCGATTTTCTCCTCCAGCGTCATCCGGCCGAGGAGTGCATTCGCCTTGGCCGTGAAATTGGCCGTGCCGGCGGGTTGCGCCTGCGCCGTGCCGGCCAGGCACGCTGCCGTGAGGGCGATTCCTGCGATGAGGTACTTCATAGAACTGCTCCAGATCAAGGTTGAGCCGGCTGTGCCGGCGGTGGGGCCGGGCTGCGCCCGCATGCGCGTTCCGATAATACTCTCCGGCGGTTAGTCCGGCAATTGAATCAATCGAATAATAGTAATAATCTGCGCGGAATAATCCCCCGAAGCCGGCGGCGATTCACAGGGGAAAGACTCCTAACGCGACACAGGCAATCGTCATCAAAACCGACGCGCCCAAGAGTAGCGGCGCCGTGAAGCGCTGGTGCTCCGCCAGATCCACTTCGGCCAGGCCGACGATGAGGAACGTGGCCGGCGTGAGTGGGCTGACGGGGAATCCGGTGGTCATCTGCCCCAATAGGGCGGCCTGGGCGACATGGACCGGAGCCACGCCCAGCATCCTGCCGGCATCGGCGATGACAGGCATCACCCCGAAGTAGAACGAATCCGGATCGAAGAGCAGGCTCAAGGGCATGGAAAGGATGCCGAGTACCGCCGGGATATGCCGGGCCATCCCGGGCGTGACCAGCCCGACCGAGACCTTCGCCATTGCCGAGAGCATGCCCGATTCCTTCAGAATGCCCGTGAACACGCCCGCCGCGAACAGAATCCCGGCCATCATGAAAGCGGTTTTCGCGTGTGCTTCCACGCGGGAGCGTTGGGCTTCGATGCCCGGGTAGTTCAGCACCAGGGCAAGCGAGGCTCCAAGCATGAAGACCACGACAGGCGGCAGCGCGCCGCTAATCATGGTTCCGATCAGGCTGAGGGTCAGGCCCGCGTTGAGCCAGACTTTTCCGGGTCTGCGAAGCGCCTGTTCCTCCACGGAGAGTTCGCGGCGGAGGACGATGACAGAGGCGACGGTCGAGTCGATGCGCAGGCGGCGCTCTTCCCGGACTCCCAGGATCCAGGCGACCACGAAGACATAGAGGAGGCCGATGGCCTGGACGGGGATCAGTGGATTGAAGAGATCCGTGACCGGAACCTGCAGGGCCGCCGAGGCGCGCAAGGTGGGTCCGGTCCAGGGCAGGAAGTTGACTCCGGCGGCCAACGAGGCCGCGCAGGCGAGAATCCGCAGGTCGATGCCGACTCGTTTGTAGAGAGGAAGCATGACGGGGATCGTGACGAGGAACGTCACGGCGCCGGAGCCATCCAGGTGCACCAGCAGGGCGAGCAATGCCGTGCCCGGGACGATCAGAGACGGCCTGCTCCCAACCGTCTGCAGGATGCGGTCGATGACCGGATCGATCATTCCGGCGTCCGTCATGATGCCGAAATAGAGAATCGCGAACAGGAACATACCGGCGACAGGCGCAACGTTCTGGATGCCCTTCAGGATGAAGGGGCCGGTCTGCAGGCCAAATCCGTTCAGCAGCGCCGCGGCCACCGGGACAAGAATCAATGCCACCAGGGGCGACATGCGCCTGCTGATAATGAGCGCGAGCAGAACGAGGATGGTGAGCAGACCGGACAAGGCAAGCATCAGGGATGTGCTTCCGGCGCGCCGTCCGGGCTCGCTGAATAAATAATGTGGTCGGCGGCGAGGGCCTCGATTTCGCCTTGAGACAATTCGAGAACGTCAGCCAGGACCGCGGCGCTGTGCTCTCCCAAGCCCGGCGCGGGCTCGCTTACCCGCGCCGGAGTTGCCGACAGCTTGACGGGCGGGCCGGTTACCCGTTGAGCGCCCGCCTTCGGGCAATCCACAACGGGAAACATGCCGCGCAGGGCCGCCTGCGGATCCTGAGACACCTCCAGAAAATTGCGGACGGGCGAGCAGGGGATTCCTACGGAATGCAGAAGGGAGACCCAGTGGGCCGCATCCTGCTCGCGAAAGATGGCCGCCAGGATTGATTCCAGCGCATGACGGTTGTCCACCCGGCGCGCGTTCGTGCAGTAGTCGGGATGGCCCTCCAGATCCTGCCGGCCGATGACCTGGCAGAAGGCGGTCCAAAGCTTCGGGCTGCCGACCGCAACGGAGAAGGCGCGGTCTTGTGCCTGGAACACACGGTAGGGCACTACTGTTGGGAATCCGCTGCCCAGGGGCACAGGGATCCTTCCCGAGCCCAGGAACGACATGTAGTTCGAGCTCATGGCCGAGATCATCGAGTCCAGCATGGATACATCGACATACTGGCCGCGGCCTGTCTGTTCCCGCGCCCTCAGGGCCATGAGTATCCCGATGACCGAGAAGAGCCCGGCGTTGATGTCGGCGACGGCGTAGCCGCTGCGGACCTGCTCGCCGTCTTCGGTGCCGGTGATGCTGAGGAAGCCGCTGGAACACTCCACGATGAGATCCATGGCGGCTTCGTCGCGAGACGGGCCAGCCTGGCCGTAACCGGAGATGGAGCAATAGACCAATCGGGGGTTGCGAAGGGCAACAGTCTGGTAACCGAGGCCGAGCCGTTCCATGGTGCCGGGCCGGAAGTTCTCGATCAGGACGTCCATCCTGTCGATCAGCCGGCGGCAGAGTTCCAGGCCCTTCGGGCGTTTGAGATCGATGGAGATGCCGCGTTTGCCCCGGTTGAGGCCGAAGAAGAAGGACGAGTCGGTGCCGGCGAAGGGTGGACCCCAACCACGGCCCATGTCTCCGCCCGATGGGCTCTCCAGTTTGTAGACCTCGGCGCCGAAGTCGGCCAGAAGCAAGGTGCAGTAGGGGCCGGCCAGGGCGTGGGAAAAATCGAGCACGCGAATGCCCTGCAGGGCGGCGATGGGCGAAGCGGCCGGTTTATCGGGCATGGCTGGGCAGGCGCTCCTGGTTACGGGACATCGATCTCCATTCGCAGCAGCGCCGCGCTGTATGTCTTTCCTTGCGCATCGGTCCTCAGGGAAACGGTGCCGCCGCCATCCAGAGACTGGTGCAGCAGGAAGTTTAACGCGTGCAGTTTGGGCAACTCAAAGCGCTCCACTGGTCCATGGCACAACTCCCGGAAATGCTCCTTCACACGGCCGGCTGTGACCTGTTCCACGAGCAGCGGGTAGAGCTCCGGCCGCAGCGCGATCAGCCCGATATTGGCGCAGTCGCCCTTGTCGCCTGAGCGGGCGTGGGCCACCTCCAGCAGGCATACTCTAGGCATCGACTTCCCTCATGACGACGTTCCAGGAGACTTCGGATTTCGGAATGAGTGCCGGCCAATAGGCGACCACCTCTTCCACCTTGGGCCGGCCGCCGACATAGGTCACGACGGGCGGTCCGTTGAGGGCCAGAGGAGCGATCTCGCGGGTGAAGCGCTCCACCGCTTTGCGATCGTTGCCGCGCACGCCGACGCGCAGGGCGACTTCCGGCGTATCGGGGTGGAAGGGGCCGGACAGGGCATCGCCATGGCAGGCGTTGGCTCCAATGTACTCGGCGTGGATGGCGTCGAAGGTGAGGCCGAGGTGGTTGAGCCTGGCTCGCAGGATCTGCTCCGCCTTGCGTGCCTTTCTGGCTGCGTCGGGCCAGCCGTAGACGAGCAGGCCGATGGCCCGGAAGCCACTGCTGTAGCTGATGGAGACCTTGTAGAAGTCTGTGGCCGGGCGGCCGCCCACGCCGCTGAGACGAACGCGATCGAGGCCATCCTGTGTGAGATCGATAGAGGTGAAGTCGGCAATCACGTCGGGTGTGATGTAGGTGCTGGGGTCGCCGATCTCATAGAGCAGTTGCTCGGTGACGCCCGGGACGTTGACTCTTCCGCCCGTGCCCTCGTGTTTGGTGATGACGACGTCGCCGGTCCGTCCGATCTCCGCGATGGGGTAGCCGATGTTGTCGAAGTCCGGAATGGACTCCCAGTCGTACTGGCAGTTACCGCCGGTGGACTGGGTCCCGCACTCGATGGCGTGTCCGGCCACGGTGCCGGCGGCGAGGCGGGTCCAGTCGTCCATGCGCCAGCCGAACTCGTGGATGGCCGGACCCAGGGTGAGTGCTGCGTCGGCACAACGGCCGGTGATGACGATTTGGGCGCCTTGGTCGAGCGCCTCCGCGACGGGCGCTGCGCCCAGATACACATTCGCGCTCTGCACCCGGGACCGGATGGCAGAGAGGGGTTCGCCGGTATCCATGTTGGAGAGGGGGACGCCGCGTTCGAGCAGTTCGTCCAGCCGGGGCAGGATGTCGTCACCGAGAACCACCCCGATTTTGAGGCCCTTGGAGATGCCCGCCCGCTGCAACGCCAAGGCGGTGGCCTCCGCACAGGCTATTGGATGGACCCCTCCGGCATTGGCCACCACCTTGATGCCGCGCTCGACGATATCGCAAGCGCCGCGCCCGATCATCTCGACGAAGTCCCGTGCGTATCCTGCATTCCCGTCCCGCGCGCGCTGCTTCTGGAGGATGGACATCGTGACCTCGGCCAGGTAGTCGAGAGTCAGGTAGTCGATGGGACCCTGCCGCATCTGGAGCAGAGGAGCCTCCAGCGAGTCGCCCCAGAAGCCCTGGGCATTGGCCACACGGATTCTGTCCGCACCGGTCATTGCCCGCACCCAGCGTCATGGCCGCGTCGAAAACGCATAAGCTCCAACATAGTGCGGGCACGGCCTTATAACAATTGAATTATTCCTATCCCAGTAATCCAGGCTGGTTATGAATCATGCTGGATCTGTGCGGCGTGGCAGGGACGCCGGCCGCATCGCTTTGCAGACGGCGATCAGGGCTCGCAGAAAGGCCGCGGCCGCGGGCGAGAGGGTCCGGCCCGACTTCTGGATGGCGACGATGCGCCTTGTCAGTCCGGGCTCCTTCAGGATGCGCGAGCCCAGTCCGCCCAGTTCAGAGGCCTCGAAGGCGGAGGTGGGCAGAAAGGTGATCCCGAGTCCCGCTTTCACCATGCCGATGGCGGTGGACATGTAGGTCGCCTCATAGGCCGGGACGGGAAAGTGGCCCAGGGACTGGAAGGCACGGTCTACCAGGATGCGCACGCTGCTTTGCTGGCTCATGAGGATCATCGGCTCGGCGATGAGTTGCTTGAGTTGGATGGAGCGCCGCCTGGCCAGTGGCGAGTGTGGCGGGAAGACGACACGCATCTGGTCGTTGAACAGCGGGACCACCTGAACGGCCGGTTCCGCATCGGCGAAGCTGCCGATGCCGAAGTCCACCTCCTCATTTTTGACCTGCGCCAGCACCACCTGCGCGACGGCATCGCGCAGCGAGACCGTGATGCCCGGTTGCTGCTGGCGGAACTCCGCGATGATTCGCGGCAGGATGGTGGAGCAGACGGAGGGTAGCCCGGTCACGCTGACTGAACCGCGATCGCCGGTGGCGAGTTCGCGCGCGTTGAGAATCACGGAGTCGATCTCGCGCAGCAGGCGCTGGATGACGGGAGAAAGCTGCTGGCCGATGCGTGTCAGCTTGACGGACCGGGTATTGCGATCGAGCAGGCGAACCCCAATCGTCTCCTCCAGTTGGCGGATCTGGACGGTCAAGGCGGGCTGCGAGACGTGCAGAGACTGGGCCGCGCGGGTGAAGTTGCCGGCGGCGGCGATGGCGGCGAACGCCTCGAAGTGACGGAGGTTGAGGTTCGTCATGGCAATCAGCCTACATTATTACTGCCATCTGAATTATTCAATTGCCTCATCGGCCGTGCTGAGATACTGTGCGGGGATGGTGCGATTCCTGCATTTCCGGTTCGAGGTCCTGGTTGCTGTCTTTCTGTTGGCTCTGGCTGCGCCGGCGGATGCGAAGATCGTACGCATCACTATCGAGGAGCGGGAATCTCCGGCCTATGCGGGCAAGGACTTCGGGGCAGGCCCTTATGAGCGCCTCTCGGGGCACGTCTTCGGCGAGTTGGATCCGTCCGATCCAAAGAATGCGATCATCACCGACCTGCAGTTCGCGCCGCGCAATGCGCGGGGCATGGTGGAGTACTCGGCGACTTTCCTGCTGCTCAGACCCATCGACGCGGCCAAGGCAAGCGGGGTCCTGATCTACGACGTTCCGAATCGCGGCAGCCGCCTGTTGCTGGGCGCGCTGCAGGGCGGGGAACCCGGAGATGGCTTTCTCTTCCGCCGCGGGCACGCCATTCTGGCCAGCGGCTGGCAGGGCGACGTTCTGCCCAGGCCGGGTGTCCAGAGCCTGCTTGCGCCGGTGGCGAAGAACCCCGACGGGTCGAGCATTACCGGTCCGGTGCTGGTTCGCTACAGCGACCTGCCGGCCGGCACGGCGAGTATGCCAGTGACGGGGTTGCTGCCCCGGCGCCCTTACCTCGCCGCCAGTCTGGACACCTCCAAAGCCCTGCTGACGAAGCGCGCCACGGAAGAAGGCGCGGTGATTCCGGTGGCGCCTTCGGAGTGGGCCTTCGCGAATTGTGCTGCCCAGCCGTTTCCAGGAGTGCCGGACCCCGGCTTCGTCTGCCTGAAGCAGGGGTTTGAACCCGGCCTGCTCTACGAACTCACCTACACGGCGAAAGACCCGCTGGTTCTCGGCACCGGCTTCGCGGCTACTCGCGACACGGTGTCGTTCTTCCGCCGGGAGACTGCCGATGCCGCTGGCACAGCAAATCCCATGGCTGGCCGGATCCGGAACGTGGTGTCGCTGGGCATCTCGCAGTCGGGCAATTTCGTGAAGTCGTTTATCCACCTGGGCTTCAACGAGGATGAGCAGGGCCGGCGGGTCTGGGACGGCGCGGACGACCACATTGCCGCCCGACAGACTCCGATGAACTTCCGGTTCGCGGTGCCGGGCGGGTCGGCTGGAATGTACGAGCCGGGCAGCGAGGCGGTGCTGTGGTGGGCCGATGCGCCGGATCCCGTGCGCGGCCGGAAGACGGATGGAATGCTCCATCGCTGCGGGCTGACCGGCAGTTGCCCGAAGATCTTTGAGACGTTCGGTGCGGCGGAATTCTGGGGCCTGAAGATGTCGCCCGGGCTGGTGGGCACAGCGGCGAAGGCAGACATTCCCCTGCCGCCCCAGGTACGGCGCTACTATTTCCCGGGGACGACGCACGGCGGGGGGCGTGGCGGGTTGAATGTGCAGATCCCGTCCGGTGCAGGCCGATGCGTGCTGCCCGAGAATCCCAATCCGCAGTCGGACTCGATGCGCGCTCTGCTTGATGCCCTGGTGGACTGGGTGGCCAAGGATGTGGAGCCTCCGCCCAGCAAATACCCAAAGTTGGAGCAGGGACAACTCGTGCGCGCCGAGCACGGTGCCATGGGCTTTCCGGTGATTCCCGGGCGCCCGCTGCCGGACCAGTTGCTCAACACGTTCTACGAGTATGACTTCGGCCCGCAGTTCAACTACAACGACCTCTCCGGAGTGATTACGGTTCAACCTCCCGTCAGGAAGCAGATCATTCCGGGGCTGGTGCCCAAGGTGGATGCGGATGGAAATGAAGTGGGCGGCGTACCGTCGGTGCAGCATCAGGCGCCGCTGGGCACGTACCTGGGCTGGAACGTGACCGCGAGCGGATTCTACAAAGGACGGGGCTGCGGCTTTGTGGGCGGCTTCATTCCGTTTGCGGCGACTCGGGCTGAGCGATTGGCCTCCGGAGATCCGCGCCCCTCATTGGAAGAGCGTTATCCCACGCATGAGGCCTTTGTCGAGGCTGTGCGCGCAGCCGCGGCGAGGCTGGTGCGCGACCGCTTCCTGCTTAAGGAGGATGCGGACCGGCTGATGCGGGAGGCGGCAACGAGCAACGTCCGGCAATGAGTCTACGGGCCGTGGCCCGGCGGTCAGGCTTTGCCGGACTCCTCCCTGATCCACACGATCGACGTAGGCTCCGGCGGGGGCGGACGATGCCCGCTGGCGTCGGGCCGGGGCTCTTCCGGAGGCAGCGGCAAGCCGGGTTCCCGGTTCTTGCGGGCGAAGTTCGGGATCGCCAGCATGGGGCTGCCGTCGGCGAACTTTCCATTCAGCACGACAATCCCGCCGAGCAGGTCGGCCTTCCACTCCGGGGTGAGGGGTGATGCGGGGCTCAGCCGTTTGGTGATGTCCTGGTCGTTCCGTTCGATGTTGTAGATGAGCGGTCCGTAGCGAAGCGCCACCTTGCCGCGCGTGGCCGCAATCTTCTCGATGGCCTTGACGCGCTGTGGCTTCAAGGGCAGTTCCAGTTCGATTCTGTCACCGGCTTTCCAGGTCCGGGCAATCACGGCATAGCCCTTCTCGGAGGCAGCCTTCACTGCCTTTCCGTTGACCAGGATCGATCTGATTCCGTTCGAGTCCGGTGAGGGCTTGTAGAGTTCACTCACGCCCCGGTCGGGCATGCGGATGCGTACACTGAACTGCTTCGACTCCTTGGGATTCACCGTGATGGCCACCTTGCCATTCCACGGATAGTTGGTCTCCTGCACCATCTCCACGTCGGTGCCGGCGACTTTCTCCAGAACGATGGAACTGCCGACGAAGAGGTTGACGTAGACGGAATCGGGCGTCCTGGAATATGTCCAGGTGGGCAGCATCAGCAGCGTGCGCGGGATGTTGCCGACGCAGCAGGGGCAGACGTGCCACGCGTATCGGGGAACGACTTCATCGAGCGGGTTGTCGTAGTAGAAGTACTTGCCCGAGAGATCGACCGAGCCCAGCAGGGCGTTGTAGAGCGTGTCTTCATAGACGTCGACATACTTCGCCTCGTGATAGGCGAGGTGCATCTTCCAGTGGAAGAAGATCGCGCCGCAACTGGAACAGGCTTCGCAGTAGCCCTCCTGCCGCAGAGAGTAGTTGGGGCCGAAGCCCTCGTCGGTCTCACCGCTGCCGATGCCGCCGGTCAGATAGTATTTGCGGTTCACCAGGTTGTGCCAGAGCGACTTGACGGCGCTCTGGTAGTCCGGATCGTGTGTCTCCACGGCGACATCCGCCATGCCCGAGTACGTGTAGGCTGCTCGCACCGCATGACCCACGGCTTCGTACTGCTGGGTCACCGGCAGATGGCTCTGGTCATATTCCTGCTGCTCGCGCGGGCCGGTGGCGGTGGTGTACCGCGAATCCAGGAGGAACTTCGCGAGTTGGATGTAGTTGTCGCCTTTGCCGCCGCCTTCCATGTCGTTGACGAAGCGGCCAAAGCGGACCAGGCCCTGCTCGATCTGCTGATGGCCGTCGAACCAGGGTTTCTTCGGCGCGGGTCCCAGGTTGTTGTACCAGCAATCGGCCAGTTTCTTGGCGGCGTTGTACAGGCGGGCGTCCTTCCGCTCCGTCATCAGGTAGTGGTTGATGGCCGATTCCAGGAAGTAGCCGGCGACATAGCCTTCATGGTCGCCGCGGTGTTTGGGGTCCCAGTGTTTGAACCCGGTGGTGTCGATGACCTTGCCATCCCGGCCTTCCCTCGACAGCGTGAAGGCCGTCTGCAGGTAGCCGTCGGGCTCCTGGGCGGCAAGGATCTTGGGAATCCAGTCATCCAGCGTAGCGCGCATCTTTTTGTGCGCCGCGAGGATCTCGGCGTCTCCCTGTGGATCCACCATCAGGGCGATGCTCATCGCTTCCACGGTCTGGTGGACCCAGGCGTTGGAGAAGACGTAGCCCTTGTGCAGCCCGTGCGGCTCTCCACGCAAGGCTTTGCCGGCTTCCACGAAATTGTCGATCCCGCCCGGTCCCACCTTGATGTCGGTGCGATTGATCTGATCGATGCAGTGCGGGATCCAGTTGACGATCAGTGCTTTTGCCCGCGCGTTCCACAGCGGACTGGAGATTTTGAAGTTGCGGGTATAGACAGCGCCCAACTGCTGCGCCGGAGGCGGCGTCTCCACCAGGACATGCAGGGTGGAGACGGACTGTGCCTGGCCGTTGTTGGCCGTCAGCTTCAGGACATAGGCGCCGGGCGTGGTGAAGGTAGCCGTGGTGATGGGCGCCTTGGCATCTGCAAACGATACGGAGCCGGGACCCGACTCCTTGCTCCAGAGAGTTGTGACCGGAGGACCCGTGGGCGCGGGCGGAGGCGGTGGAGCGCCGCGCCGGACCGGCCGGCCGGGATGGGGAACAGGACCATAGCCGGCCCAACCGCGGAGGTAAGTTTTGCCGGGGAGGATCGCTACCCGGTCCAGACCGGCTTCGATGTTCAGGGCCGGAGCATCGGCGGCGGCCGCACACGAGACGATGGCCGAATTCAGGACTGGGGCGAGGACCGCACCGGCTACGGCGGTCCTGCCCGCGTCACTGAGAAGAGTCCTGCGCGTCATGCGATTTCCGGACGGGTTGCCTGTCATTCGTTGGCGCCTCCAGAATCAGCTTACACGCAATCCGGCCACATTCAGCGCGGCCCCACGTCATGCCTCGCCGTCAGTAGCGCAGCACTTTCTCCACGGCATTGCGAAGGTCCTGAACGCTGGGCAAAGCCATCAGTTCCAACTCTGAGGCTGAGGGCACAAACATGTCCTTGGCCGCGACGCGCACTACCGGCGCATCCAGCGAATCCAGCACGTTTTCGGCGATTCGTGCCACGATCTCGCCGCCGAAGCCGCCGGTGAGCGAGTCCTCGTGCGCGACCACGACGCGGCTGGTTTTCCTGACGCTGCGATAGACCAGCTCTTCGTCAAACGGAGCGATGGTCCGCAGATCCAAGACCTCCAGCGACACGCCTTCGCTCTCCATCTGCCGGGCCAATTCCAGCGCCTGGTAGACAGTGCTGCCCCACGTGACGATGGTCAGATCGCGGCCTTCTCTGCGGATGCGGCCCTGGCCGAAGGGGATGGCATAGTTGGCGTCCGGCTCCAGGGCTTTTGCCTGCATCTTCCGGTAGAGCCCCTTGTGCTCCAGGAAGAGCACGGGGTCGCCGCAGCGCATGGCGGTCTTGAGCAGGCCCTTGGCGTCGTCGGCCGAACTGGGGAAGACCACGCGCCAACCTGGAATGTGGGCGAAGGTCGCCTCAATGCAGGCTGAGTGCCACGGACCGCCCTTGATATAGCCGCCCGACGCCACGCGGACGACCATCGGATTGGCCCAATGGCCCTGGCTGCGCCAGCGGACTGTGGCCACCTCGTTCCGCATCTGCATCATCGCGGGCCAGATGTAGTCGGCGAACTGGATCTCCACCACGGGTACAAAGCCGCGCATGGCCATCCCGCTGGCCACTCCGACGATGCTCGCCTCGGCCAATGGAGAGTTCTCGACGCGTCCCGGGAAAGCACTGGCCAGGCCGCGCGTGACTCCGAAGACGCCGCCCTTGGGATCGGCAATGTCTTCGCCAAACATGACGATGCGCGGATTCGCGGCCATCTCTTCGCGCAGCGCGTGGTTGATGGCGTCGATCATCGCTACCGGCTCGGCTGAGATCGGCTGGGGCGGGGCGGGTACCGGAGCCGCTACCGGTGAATAAATATGGGCCATCAGGTCGTCGCCGGAGGGTTGCGGGGCGGCGTCCGCTTCCAGGGCGGCGCGGTTCACTTCCTCACGGATCGACTCGCGCTGCTGCTCCATCTCTTCGCGGGTCATTACACCGTGGCGCAGGAGGTACTGTTCGGTGCGCTGGATCGGGTCGCGTTCCTGCATCGCAGCCAAATCCCCTTCGTCGCGGTATTTCCGGTGATCGTCGGAAGAGGAATGGGGGTCCAGGCGGACCACGTTCGCTTCAATCAGGATGGGGCCGGCGCCCTGCCGCATCTGGCGGATCGCAGGCGGAAGATCGCGGTACATCTCTTCAAACCAGGTGCCGTCGACCTGGAAGGTCTTTACCCCGAAGCCACGGGCGATCTGGCTCACTGAGGATCCGGTCTGGACCTCCTGCCTGGTACTGATCGCAAAGCCGTTGTTCTGAATCGTAAAGATGACCGGAAGACTCTCGCGCGATGCCCAGTTCAGGGCCTCGAAGAACTCGCCTTCGCTTGTCGCGCCTTCCCCGGAAGAGACGTGCACCACCTGATCGGAACCGTCCAACTGGAGGGACCGCGCCAGCCCGACGGCCGGCAAGTACTGGCTGCCCGTCACCGCTGTCTGCGCGACCAGGTGGAGTGCCGGATTGCTGAAGTGCTCAGGCATATTCCGGCCGTTCGAATTCGGGTCTCCGCTGCGGCTCAGCATCGCCAGGAAAACATCCTTCAAGGGGACGCCGAGACCGATGGCCAGCGCCTTTGACCGGTAATACGGAAAGAACCAGTCGTGGCCTGGCTGCAACAGCATGGTCATGCCAACCTGCAACTTCTCATGACCCCTGGTTGAGGCCTGGAAGGTGCATTTGCCTTGTTTTGCAAAGACTTTGAGCCGTTCTTCCACCAGCGATACGGTAAGCATGCGGCGGTACAGCTCGAGGGTGACGTCGTGGGGAACGATCACCGGGAGGGAATCTACTCTGGCTGCCATACTTACTATTTTTATCCAGATTTCAGGCGCAGGAATAGGACTTATGTCACAATGCCTGGCCGGCTAGTCCAGAGGCAGGCAGATGTCTGTGATCAAACGCTCAGGCGGCGTGGTGCGGGGATCGTTCCGGTAGTACTCGAAGGACGCGGTCCAGGCGGCTTCGCGGCCGCTTTGAGGCGATGGCGTCCTGGAATTCCGGTCCGCCTGGTTGCCCTTGACCGGTGATGGAGAGGTAGTGCGTGGCTGGAATCTCGACGATACTGGGCTTTTTAGAGCAATTCAGCTTTGCCATGCATTCACGATACGGCCTTGCTGCACCGGTGTCTTGACCGATCTTGCTGAAATGCGGTGCGGACTCAACGGAACGCTCTGCCTGGATTGTCTACGAGCAGGATCCTCCACAGCTCCGGCCGCAAGAGCGGAAGGAATCCGCTGTAGAGGAAGGTGTATCCGCGATATGCGCCGCCGTCCTTCTCGCCCACGTGATACCACCCGGCATCCTGCGAGAGGAGCACTTGTTTCAGCAAGCCCAGTCCGCGCATCGATTCAACACATTCCCGATGCCACTGAGCGGACGATTCGCTGATGCCGTCGAACTCCACCCACGCGCCGGCCCGGGCGATGGAGTGGTGGAACTTGTGGTCTTTCTCGCTCTGTGCGTGCACCCAGATGAACTTGGAGGCGGGGCATTGCAGTCCGCTCAGAATCTCAAGCTGTGCTTCCGCGGCAGGCCCGCCGCCGTTGGTGTGGGAAGCGATGGGGAGTCCTGTCTCCAGGGACGCCATCGCCGCGGCCTCCACCAGTTTCCGGTCCAGCGGCTCCAGCGGGAACCCGTTCACAGCGGTCTTGATGAAGCGCGGTTTCTGCCCGTCGATCCCGTTCTTCCACTCCGCGATGTACCGGCTCGCGAGTTGACGCGCTGACTCCTGTTTCGCAAACTCGGGCACACCCGAACGGTTGGCGGCGCCATAGATTCCGGTGTTCGTCCAGATCTCGATGCCGGTGGCCTGCTGCAATCGCGCGCACAACCGGGCATCACGGCCCAGATAGTTGGGTGTGCACTCGTGGAGCCGCACACATCCGAAGGCTTTCAATTCCTCCAGTTTCGCCCGGGCAATGCCGAAGACTTCGTCCGCGTTGTAGCGGGAAGGAGAAGCCTTGGCCGCGCCGGCGAAATCGACGAGGATGTGCTCATGGACCAGAATGCTGCCTGGGACCGCCGGCGCCGCCTGGACTGCGAGGGCCCCCAGAACGAACTCTCTCCGCCGCATGCGGCGATTGTACCGCCTATCGTGCGATACCGGTGACCACCGTGTGCGGCGAATGCGGTACGGGGTGCGCCTCAATCCGGGTGAAGCCCGCGGCGCGGTGCATCGCTTCGTACTCGGCGAACGTATACGCATCGCCGGCGGGCGTGGAGACCAGCATGGTCATGCTGAAGGCGGCAGGCATCGGTGGCGAGACCCGGTCTTCATTCGGCACGAACTCCAGCGTTGCCGAGACACCGCCTGGACTCAGCGCGGCTCGCACTTTCCTGAGCAGTTCCGTGCAGGTGGGGGTGTCGAAGTGATGCAGGAAATTCGTGAGGAGAACCGCGTCGTAAGGTCCACCGAAGTCCACCTCGAACGCGCTGCCCGGCAGCCGTTTAAACTGGTGGGCCACGCCGGCCTTCCGCGCATTCTCTTCCGCGACGTCGAGCACCTTGGGCCAGTCGCAGGCGACGATCTTTGCTTCGGGGTGTTTTTTCGCGATCTCGATGCCGAAGAGGCCGTGGCCCGCGGCGATGTCCAGGACTTTCAAGGGACCTGTGCGCCCATTGAGCACAACCGTCCCCAGCGGACCGGCCAGCGGCGCCATCATCGGCGCCATGCTGTGCGCGAATTCCACCCACACAGGATTGTCCGGTTCCACGGTGCCCTGGCCGGGCAGCGTGGTCCGGCCGGTGCGCACGATCTCCGTGAGATTGTCATAGGACGCTTTCATCTCGGAGAGCCCAAGAAAGCGTGCCGTGGAATGCAGGGACGTAGGCGAGTTGGGATCCAGGAAAAGGGCGCTGGTCGGGGTGTGGCTGTAGAGGCCGTCAGACTTCTGGAGCAGGCCCATGATGACCAGAAAGTCGCAGAGGATGCGCATGCCGCGTGGTGAGGCGGAGCACCGGCCCGCCAGCGTGAGCGCATCGGCCGGCCCCTGGCCGACGGCGCGGAACAGATCCAGTTCTATGGCCGTACGCAATGCCGCCGAGCGTTGGTGCGCATTCAGGTTCTCGAAAATCAGCCCCGGATTCGGAGCGGGATCCATGGCCATCCCAGGTTGCATGGCAAGCCTCCTCTATGGAGGACAGGATAGCGCCACGGATCCCTTACTTTCCAAGAATTCTTTACTGTTTGATAACTGTTCCGTCGCGGCGCCGGACTTCGCCCCAGCCGCCGTTCATCCTCTGCCGTTCGCCGCGTTCGCCGTAGCCGAAGGGATACTTCTTCGCCGCGGTTTCGTTGACTTCGATGCCCCAGCCTGGGGCCTCGGTGATGTAGTAGTAACCGTTGCGGATCTCGGGGCAGCCCGAGAAGACTTCCTTCACGCGCTCGGGGAACTCATAGCTCTCCTGGATGCCGAAGTTCTGGCACACCAGGTCGAGAGTAATGTTCGCCGCGTGGCCGATGGGGGAGACGTCGCCCGGGCCGTGCCAGGCCGTTTTGACGCCCATCATTTCGCCCATTGCTGCAATTTTGCGGCAAGGGGTCAGGCCGCCGGCCTGAGTGACATGGATGCGGATGAAGTCGATGAGGCGCTCCGCGATGAGCGGTGTCCACTCGTGCGGGCTATTGAAGAGTTCGCCCATGGCGAGCGGCGTGGAGCACTGCTGGCGGATCTGGCGGAACCAGACGATGTCCTCCGGAGACAGGGCGTCTTCGAGGAAGAACAGGCGGAACTTTTCCACTTCTTTTGCGAGACGCACGGCCTGGATGGGTGAGATCCGTTCATGCACGTCGTGCAGCAGTTCGACCTCGTCGCCCAGTTCCTTGCGGCAGTACTCGAACATCTTGAGGGCGCGGCGGATGTAGTCTTCGGGCTCGAAGACCGGCTTGTCGTGGAGTTTCTCGACTTTTACGTCACCGGCTCCGGAGCCGTAACCGGCCTGGCCGGGGACGCCGATCTGGACCCGGATGTGCCGGAAGCCGCGATCCATGAACTTCCTGGCGTTGGCAACCAACTGGGGGAAGTCCGCTCCGGAGGCGTGCCCGTAGCAGTCCACCGCTTCGCGACACTTGCCGCCCAGCAACTGATACACGGGCATCCCGGCCTGGCGGCCCTTGATGTCCCACAGTGCCTGGTCGACGCCGCTGATGGCGTTGTTCAGCACGGGGCCGTTGCGCCAGTAGCTGGAGTTATACATCGCCTGCCAGAGGTCGTCGATGCGATCGGCCTTCTGGCCAATGAGGAAGGGTTTCAGATAGCGCTCGACGGCGCTGACCACCAGATCTGCCCGCTGGGTATACGTCCCGCAGCCGTAGCCATAGAGGCCGTCCTGGTCGGTAATGACCTTTACGACAACCAGGCGCAGGCCCACCGGAGCGGTGGCGATCACCTGGACGTCCTTGATCTTGGGCGAGGGGGTGGCTCGTGTAGCGCGCGCAACAGTTTCCTGCGCGGCCATTTCGCGGGCTGTCAGGGCCCCCGCGCCTACCATCTGCAGCAGGCTGCGGCGATTCATTGGGTTAATGTTTCTCCTTGTCCTCGAGCATTCTCTGCAGGCTCTCCATCTGGCGGCGAATCCGGCCTTCGCGGCTGACGAGAGTCAGCACATAGACCACCAGGACGAGCCAAGCGGTAATCAGCCCATAGGCAAGGTATTCAAAATTGCGAGCAGCGGCGTCGTTCATGGTGAGCTAATCTCCTAGAAGGCGTGCGCCGAACGGCGCAGCGCATCCACTTCGCGCTGCCGCCGCTCCTGCATCATGCGGACGGCGACAAGCACAATGGCGATCATCAAAATCGGAACCCAGTTTCCAAACAGCATGGCGCGGTAACCCGAATCCATCTTGCCCTCGCCATAGAGCACCGGCTGCGGGTGCTGCGTGCGGAACCACTTGATGGAGAAGAAGACGAACGGCACGACGGAGAAGCTGAGGATGGACATGACGGCCGACAGGCGGGCGCGTTCCGTGGGTTCTTCGATCGCGCGGCGCAACACCAGATAGCCGCCGTAAAGCAGCCAGCAGATGAGCATCGAGGTGAGGCGCCAGTCCCAGGTCCACCAGATGCCCCAGATGATGCGCGCCCAGATCATGCCGGTGAGAAGATTCGCGGCGCCGAAGGCCAGGCCTACCTCTGTGGTGGAGACGCCCAGCGCGTCCCATTTCAGATCTCTTGTTTTCAGGTACGAGATGCCCGCAATGAGGGAAACCAGGAAGCACGTGAAGCAAGTGAACGCGGCTGGTACGTGAAAGAAGATGATGCGGAAGATGGCGCCCTGAAATGCCTCATCCGGGAGATTGACCAGCATCTTCCAGATATTGTGGGTGAGCAAGGCTATGGCCAGTGCCCCCAGGCCGTACAGAGTCTTTTCTCTCATGGCTCTCCTGCTATCCGATCAGGACGGTGTCGATGAGGACCACCGCCAGTGAAGTAAAGATGATATCGAAGCCGACGAGCAGACGCAGCCACGCGAACAGATCCCCTTCGATGGGCTGTCCGGCCAGCAAAGGCGTGGTAAGCATCATCGCGGCCATCAGGCACGGGATCAGCATGGGGTATACCAGCATCGGCAGCATCAGCTCGCGCAGCCGTAGATTGACGGTCAGCGCCGAGAAAATTGTGCCCACGACACAGACGCCCCAGGTGGCCAGAATCAACACCAGGGCCAGCCAGAGCGGCTGCTGCGCCCAGCGCACGTTGTAGAACACCCCGAAGATGGGCAGGCAGACCACTTCGATGCCGAGCAGCAGCACATAGTTTGCCAGCACTTTGCCGAGGAATAAGGCCGCCCCGGGTACCGGCGACGAGATCAACGCATCCAGGCAGTCGTTGACGAGCTCCCGGGCGAAGCTTCGATTCAGGATCAGCGCGCCGGCGAAGGCGAAAGCCAGCCA
Source organism: Acidobacteriota bacterium (assembly GCA_017307505.1). Lineage (GTDB taxonomy): Bacteria > Acidobacteriota > Terriglobia > Bryobacterales > Bryobacteraceae > Paludibaculum. The sequence goes on from JAFKEE010000055.1 coordinate 33,412, forward strand.
GAGCAGGCCGCCCGAAATCTCGCGCATCATCTCAGGATTGGCATCGAACGCAAAGCTGAAAAGGAGGAGGATCACCAGGGCAAACGCGAGCGAAGCGTTCAGAGCTTCCTTGGTGCGCAATTCACTCCGCAGATCTTTCGCGGTGATCGTAAGAACCTGGCGCAGGAACAGCATCACGCCTCTCCGTACGTGCGATAGAGATAGCCCGGATCGTCCAGCATCTCCTGGGTCCGCACCCCACGGTGCGCCAGCTTCCCGCGATTGATCAGGACGACGTGAGTCGCCAGTTCCAGCGCCTCGCGCAACTGATGAGTGGACATCAGCACGGTCCGGCCTTCGCTCAGTGCATCGCGCAGCAGGTTCTGCAGCAACGCGATGGCCCGGTCGTCCAAAGCCGTGAACGGCTCGTCCAGCAGCAGCATCTGCGGGTTGTGCAGGAACGCCCTTGCCACCGCCAGCCTCTGCCGCATACCGCGGGAAAACTCACGGACCAGGCTGTCTTTCACCCGGTCGAGGCCGGTGCGCTCCAGCCAGTGATTCGCGGCAGAATCCGGCTTCTCCAGACCATAGAGGGAAGCGAACAGCCGCAGGTTCTCATAGGCCGAGAGTTCGTCGTAGATGGCGATGCCGTGGCCCAGAATCCCGATGCGGTTGCGCGTCGTCCTGTTCTGGAAGTCGGTGTCGAACACTTTAACGACGCCGCGGGACGGGCGCGACAGGCCGGCCAGGATACGGATGAGCGTCGTCTTGCCGGCGCCATTCCTGCCCAACAGAGCCGTGCACTGCCCGGGCTCTATTTCGAACGAGACTTCACGAAGGGCCGCGTAGTCGCCGTAGAACTTCCAGACCCCTTCGACGGCCAGCGCCTTCATGCCTTGGGCTTGCCCCCGGCGGAAGAGGCGGGCGCCGATTTCATGTACTGCGCCGCAAAACTCAGGGCAAGGATGGCCAGAATCAGCCCCAGCGCCCATTTCCACTCCCGTTCATAGCCGGGCGGCATGATCTGCTGCATGCGCGGCCCGTCCTCTTCGCGGTCGGTCGCTTCGGGTGCTGTCCCCGATGCCTGCGACTCCGATTCCGAAGAGCGCAGCGTGCCTGCTCCGCTGATCTTCACGGCATACGTGTTGCCCTTGATGTCATAGATCGCGGCGCCGCTGCGCGGCTCATTCCCCAGCGAAGTGAGGCCGTCGCCTTCCACAGTAATTCCCTTGGGTGCAATCAGCCGTACCGGACCGGGATCGTGCAGGATGCGGCCGCTGAGGACCATCGGCTCCTTCACCGGCAGCTTGTAGCTGATGTCGAACCTGGTCTCGCCCGGCTTCACCGGGAAGTCGATCGCATACTCGCCCTTGCCGCCCATCGGCTTCGGATCCCGTTCCACCGGCATGCCGCCCGGGGCGATTACCCGCGCCTTCACGTCCTTGCCGGCTTCCGGCGGAGCGGTGAAGTGGAGCGTACCCGCCTTCGGGTCGTACCAGGTTGTCTGGCTGTCGTTCTGGAAGATGACGGTCTCGTTGACCACCAGTTCCTTGCCGTCGGATTCCACCAGGATCATATGCTGCGACATGTCGATGGCGCTCAACTTCGGCAGCGTGTCGAACACCTGCACCTGCAGGCCGGTGGTCGGCGCGTTGGGCTGCAACTGCATGTTGTAGGCAACACCCTGATACATCGCCTGCAGAAGATGCACGGATCCCGCGGGGGCGTCGATTGAGAACTTGCCGTCCGGTCCGGACTTGGCGGAACCGGCAGGCTCCATGCCGTTCTGGCCCAGCCTGGTAAGAGTCACGGTGACGCCGGGCTGCGGCTGGCCGGTCGTCTTGTTGACGACGGTCCCGTCGATGGCCGCCAGCAGCGGAAGTGCAGTCAGGAAAAGCAGGAGGGATTTCATTCGGCGGCCCCCACCATGGATTTGCCGCATTCTCCGCAGAACTTCATGGGCTTGTCGAATTTCGCACCGCAGTGCGGGCAGACCAGCGGCCCGGCGGCTTCATCCTGTGCGGCTGCTACGGGAGCGGGCTGGACAGGCTTCACGGCCGGGGCTGGGGTATTGGCCGGTTTGGCGGCGGCTGGGGCCGCCTTTCCACCCTTCAGGACCCGGTCGATTTCCGCTAGCACGGCAGCCAGTTCGTTCTGCAGTGTCAGCTTGGTTTTGTTGTAATCCGCCTCGGAGAGCTTTCCGAGCCGGTACTCAAAGTTCAGATCGCGCAGGTTGTCGTAGATGACGGCCTTGCGGTCTTCCAGATGTTGGATGGGCGAGGCGGCTTCGGGTTCGGGCAGGTCTTGAGGCCGGACGAACAATACGAAAGCGAGAACACCCACAGTAAGCAGGATAGAGGCGGCGAAAATCATGAGCCGTGGACCACGTTATTCCAAGTCCGAGAGATCCTTGTCAATGCGATCGCGATAGCGGGCCAGGTCGGCCGATTCTACAACGATCTGCCCGGGGCCCTCGGCGGCCGGGCGCTTCTTCAGATAACTGCGCAAAACGAGATAGATCGCACCCAGCCCGCCGCTGATCCACACAAAAGGCATCAGCCAGCTCAGAAGGTAGAAGCCCTCGGCCGGCGGTTTCAGCAGGATGTCCTTGCCGTACGCGGCGACCATGTCGGCGATGATGGCGTCGTCGCTCTTGCCTTCGTCCACCAGCTTCAGCAACTGCGTGCGCACAGGATCGGAAAAGTGGCAGTTGATCATGTTGCAGCCGGTGATGCTGGCATAGCAGCCGCACTTGCACTGCATCTGATCGCCCAGGCGGCGCACGCGCTCGTTCGTCAGGGGCACAGTGCCCTGTACCAGCGCGGCGCTCAACGCCAGCCCAAGAACGATCTTATTTCGTAGGTTGAGCTTGTTTCGCATAAACACCCACTACTTCCGTACGAGCGTAGGAATACTTCACCTTGCTCGGCACCAGGCAGATCAGCGTGCCGAACAGCAGCACGTAGAAACCGACCCAGATGCAGCTCACCAGGGGGAAGATGTACACCTGGATGATTGCCGCCGACGGGTCCGTCTGGCTCATACTCGCGAAATTCAGATAGAGGTCCTCGTGCAGCCGCCGGCGGATCGAGACCTGGGAAGTCGGCTGCTGGCTCGAAACATAGACCCGGCGCTCCGGCGTCATGTCTTCCAGGAACGTCCCGTTCTTCGACGCGCCAATCACGGCCCGCTGCCAGGAATAATTCGGATTGTCGCCATCCACCACCTGCTTCACCTGCAGGTCGTAGTTCCCGAGCTGGATGTGCTCGCCGATCTTCACTTCCTTCGTCGTGTCCTTGTTGAATGCCGCACCGGTGAAGCCGATGAACATGATCACGATGCCCATGTGCACCAGGTATCCGCCGTAGCGCCGGGTGTTGCGGTGTGTCAGTTCCACCATGGCGCGCAGCAGGTTCATCTGGTTCTTTATGGCGATCGCGCGCGACCCCTTGAAGAACTCCATCACAATAGTGACCGTGACGAAGGCGCACAGCCCGAAGCTGATCAGCGCATAGACGTGATAGACCCCCGCCGCCACCAGCCCCACGATCGTTAGCGCGAAGAACACAGTGGGCCAGCGGAAGGCGCGCTTCAGGCTCTCCCAGGAGCTGCGCCGCCAGGCGATCAGCGGTCCGACGCCGGTCAACAGCAGCAGGAACAGCCCGATCGGGATGTTCACCTTGTTGAAGAACGGTGCGCCGACCGTGATCTTCTCGCCCATCACCGCTTCCGTCAGCACGGGGAACAGAGTGCCCCACAGCACGGCAAAGCTCGACGCCAGCAGGATCAGGTTGTTGAACAGGAAGCTGGACTCGCGGCTCAGCACGCTCTCGAGGTGCGCTTCGGACTTCAGATAGTCCAGCCGCTTGATGATCATGAAAGTCGTGACGCCCACCGCAATCGACAGGAAGCCCAGGAACCAGGACCCGAGTGAGCTCTGCGCAAAGGCGTGCACGCTGGACACGACACCCGACCGCGTCAGGAACGTGCCGAAGATGCAAAGGAAGAACGTGGCGGAGATCAACACCATGTTCCAGACCTTCATCATGCCCTTCTTTTCCTGCATCATCACCGAGTGCAGGAAGGCCGTAGCCGTGATCCAGGGCAGCAGCGAAGCGTTTTCCACCGGGTCCCAACCCCAGTAGCCGCCCCAACCCAGCACCGCATACGCCCAGCCGGCGCCTAGCAGGATGCCCGTGGATTGGAACGCCCAGGTGATAAGCGACCAGCGCCGCGTGGTTGCGATCCAGGCCTCGCCCGGTTGTTTTGTCACCAGCGAAGCGAACGCAAACGCGAAGGGTACGATAAACCCGACATAGCCCAGGTACAACATCGGCGGGTGAATGGCCATCGCCGGATGCTGCAACAGAGGATTCAAGCCATTGCCGTCCGCGACGGCTTGCACGCCTTTGCCCACAGCCAGCACCTGGAAGGGCGGCTCAATGAAGGCGTTCAGGGTGCAGAAGAAGATCTGCGTGAAGCTGAGCACCGCGATGACGTAGGGCATCATGTCGCGGAACTTGCGGCGGTTCGTCCACAGAACCATGACCGAGAAAGTGGACAGCAGCCACGACCACAGCAGCAGCGAGCCTTCCTGACCACCCCACCAGGCGGCGAACTTGTAGACCATCGGCATGGCCCGGTTTGAGCGGGCCGCCACATAGGCCAACCGGAAGTCGCTGGTCATCAGGGAGTACACCAGGATGCCCGCGGCCGTGGTCATCAGCACCCACACGGCATAGACGGCACGCTCGCCACTCACAATCAGGAAGGCCCGTTTCCGGATCGAACCTACCAGTGAGGCGGAGAAGGCGTAGATGGCAAGACAAAAGGCCAGTAGGATGGCGAATGCGCCGAGAGTCTCCATGAAGTGCGCTCCCTTTTAATTGTGTGCTACGACATTGACGGCGGCTTGGCGCCATTCAGGGGCTGCGCTGCCGGCTTACCGCCAGGCGCGGCCTCATACTTAGAGGGGCACTTGGCGGCAATGGAACTCGCCTGGAAGCTGCCATCGGCCTGCAACTTGCCGTCGGCCATCGCCTGGGCATTGTCTCGGAAGGTATCGGGCAGGGGATCCTTACCCGTGTACACGACGTTCAGAATCTGGGGGTGACCCTTCTCCGCGATCTGGAAATGGACACGCTCGCCATCCCGCTTGATGGAGCCAGGGACTACATCGCCGGTAACGCGGACCCGCTTCGTGGCCTCACCACCCGGCAGTTGCTTCAATTCGGAGATCGTTTTGTAGTAGGTCTTCGATTCGTTAATCCCGCTGGCCGCCAACCAGGCCAACGTGCCAACAATCGCAACCACGAGAAGAGTAAACCTAGCGTAGGTCTTCATGCGTCACCTTGCCCCCAGTATACGGCAATCCGTTCACGAATGTCGCTAATACGTTGATATGAAGTAAGAAAAGCCGCTCGGGGGAGGGTCCCAAAAGCCTCCAAACGGGCTATATCGGACTAATAAGTCCTATTTTGGCAATGGGTTACCGCGTGGACGGTTCCAGCCAGAAAGATAGGTTATTACCCGCCCCCCGGACGGCCTGCACCGACACTCTCCATTGGCCGGGTTCCGGCGTCTCGATGCGCACTGCCTCTGATTCCGGGCGGTAGGTGTGCCCGCTGGGGCTCACCACATACAGGTCGAAGTCGGTCGCCTGGTCGTCCCAACCAAGTTTGACCTCCAAGGCTTTCGCCCCGCGCGGCACCGGCAGAATGCGGGTCCACCACTCGGCGAAGCCCAGTTCTCCATTCCAGCGAGGCTTCGTTACGGGCGCCTTGGCTGCCTGCACCTTGCCCGGAGTCACTACCTTGGTGAGAACAGAGGACTTCTCCTCAAACCGGAACGGAATGCTCTGCGCCGAGATCGACGCCGATTTCGTCACGTGAACGTGGACATGCCGGCCGAACGAGTATCCGCTCGTCCCCACCTCCGCCAGCACGTCGCCGGCGTCCACCCGTTGGCCCGAACGGACCCGGAAGGTCCCCGTCTTCAAATGGGCATAGTGGGAGAACTCGCCGTCATCGTGTTGAATCGTAATGTAGTTGCCGAAGATCCGCAGGTTGGGTGTCTGGCCGTAGCCCAAGTCGTGCGCCGACACTACGCCGCCGCGCATGGCCGTTACAAACCGGGCATCCACCGGCGCAATGTCATAGGCATGGATGCTGCGTCCCCAGTGGGAATACGACCCGTAGGGCCGTTGGGAGATCCGCCAGTGCTCGTTGGCGAGCGTCGGCATGGCGTAGCCACCGCCGGTCGAAACAACAAACCGCGAGGGCGGACTCTGGCTCCCGTCCGGATTCTTGAGAATCACCAGGTACTCCGCCGCGTCGAGCTTCGGAATCGGGGCCGTGATCCGGTTGCCATCCTGCCGTTCCGCCAGCAACGGAGCAATGTACTGCCAGCCGCCGGAAGGCGAATAACGGGCGATATTGATCGAGGTGTCGGAGGTCGCACCTGTGGCGTCGATCACCAGTTCCCGGTCCGTCACCCGAACTACCCGTGCCGCCAGGGAGGTCGCCGCCCCCTGGACTTCGAAGCGCGTCTGCTGGATCACTGCTTCATTGACCACCACCCTCACTGTCCATAGCCCCGGCTGAGTCGCCGGTTCGAACCCGCCGATCGGCAGGGCACTCAGGAAGCAAAGGTTGGCCGCCGCCGGTAGCGTGTCGTAGGAAACGGTGGAAGAAACCTGCCCGGCTGGATTCACCCAGTCGATCCGCATCCGGTCGCCGGACCTTACTCCACGAGCCACGAACTGCACGAAGGCCTGTTCGGAATCCGCTGTAAACCGGGCCGACGCCCGGGTAATCGCACACGACGACTCGCTGGCCGCCGAGCCCAGGCGCAAGTCGCCGACCGTCGCCGCTCCCACCGGCAGGGAGAGCAGCAGCGCGAAAAGAACGATCCTCACTCCCCTGTTATCGGCAGGACGATGGCCGATCTTGAGAGTCAGCGCGCCCGGCGGAGGGCCAGGCCGCTTCCCCCTCAAATACCCGGGCAGAGCGCCCTCTTCATCCGTCCGATTGTGGTGTGCTCACAGCGGGGTGTATCGTGGATTTTGGGGTTAACCCACGGGAGAAATGGATCTGTGAATGCTCGATGCTACCCCGCGTCCCTGCAAGTGAACGGGGGGCCGATTTTCCACGACGGTGCCTGGTCTGGATTTGTTGCTTTCGACACGCCCGGCCTGACACTCGATCAGCTCAAAACAGTCACTGAGTACTACTACGGTCTGGGCTACGGCTACGTTTGTCCGACTCTGGTCACGGCCAGCGCCGAAGCCTACCAGACCAACCTGCCGGTGATCCGGAAGGCGCGCGACTTCGAGTGGGGGCAGGGCATCCTGCCGCCACATCTCGAGGGCCCGTTCCTGGCGCCCGAGTGTATCGGCGCTCACAACCCGGCGCTCCGCCAGGATCCCACGGTGGAGTTTGCCGCCCGGTTGCTGGAGTGGTCCGGCGGTTTCATCGGCTGGCTGACGATGGCCTCCGAGCGGCCCGGCGCGCCAGAGGTCATCCGTTACCTTGCCGACCATGGCGTCAGCGTCAGCCTCGGCCACCAGAATCCGGGTGTCGAACAGATTCAGGCCGGACTCGCGGCCGGCGCCACCGGTTTCACGCATGTCCTGAACGCGGCCACCCGCGACAAGTTCGGCGCCAAGGATCTCCGCATCGTCGCGCAGTTCACAGACCGGCGCGCCTGGTCCATGATCATTCCCGATGCGATCCACGTTCCGGAATACGCCGTCCAATTGATGAGCCAGGCCAAAGGGCCCGACAAGGTCATCTTCGTGGCCGACGAAAGCCCGCTCATCGGCGCGCCCGTGCCCACCACCGCGCAACTCTGGGGCCGCACCTTCGAAGTCCGGCTGGACGAAGCGGGCCGCGTGCGCTCCTACGATCTCAGTGGTTCGTGCACCTCTCTCATCGAGTGCATGAACATCGCCCTCGGCTGGGGCATCCCGCGCGACACAGTGGAGCGCGCCGTCACCACCAATGCGGCGGCGTTCCTCAAGCCCGCGCTCGACCGTTTGGGCATCCGTATGGACATAACTCCTACGCACTGCCCCGGCGTGGTCTTTCAGGACGGCGCCTACATACCCGCTCAATAGTCTGGAGGAGTGAATGGAACTCATCGTTCCGCAAGTGAAGCCGGTTCTGGATTCGGATTTCCGCCCGGCCGCCCTGGCCTGGCGTGCCTTTGCGAACCACATCGCCGGCCAGTCCCTGCCCATCCGCATTGCCGTCGAACAGGGCAACGGCTCGACCTATGTCTTCGAACGGGCGATCGCCCGCGACACCAGCAGCGCCGCCACCGCTGTGAATCTGCGGTTCCTGGAGCGCGAGTTGAAGTGCCTGCTCTGGGCCGTCGGAGGCTGCCGCATCCATATCGACGCCCCTGAACTGCTGGTCGGCCTGCTGCGCGATTACATCTACCGCTACTCGCCCAACCGCCTGTTCGATGTCGACATCATGGGGCCGCTCATTTACGGGAAGCCCTTCGAGATCCTCCACGCTTCCGGCTCCGCTTTTCCCCAGGCCTCACACGTCACCCTGCCCCTCGGCCGCCACACCGGTGGCTGCCGCGTTGCCATCGACAAGGGCGCGTCGGATATCAAGGCCTATGCGGAAATGGACGGCCAGAAGACCTTCGCCTCGGAGTTCAAGTGGGACCCGAAACCGCAAAGCGATCCGGCCTACCACTACGAGCACATCCTTCATGCGTTGAAGGCCGCCGCCGCCACGCTGCCGCGCGTCGACGCCATCGGCGTCAGCTCGGCCGGGGTCTATGTGGACAACGAAGCACGCGTTGCCTCGCTCTTCCGCGGTGTGCCGCGCGATAAGTTCCAGAGCGACATCGTGCCCATGTATCACCGGATCAAGAAAGAGTTCGGCGGTATCCCGGTGGTGGTGGCGAACGACGGCTCTGTCTCCGCTCTGGCCGGATCGATGTCGCTGAATCGCAATCGTGTGCTGGGTGTGGCCTTCGGCAGCAGCCTGGCCGCGGGCTATGTGGATGGCACGGGCAATATCACCACCTGGCTGGACGAACTCGCGTTCGTGCCGGTAGACATGAATCCGCTGGCGCCGGCGGACGAGTGGTCCGGCGACCGCGGCTGCGGCGTGCAGTACCTCTCCCAACAGGCTGTCAACCGCCTGCTGGGCCCAGCGGGTATCGAATTCCCCGCGGAAATGGGCGTTCCGGAGCGGCTGGAGCAGGTCCAGGCCCTCATGAAGCAAGGCGACCCGCGCCCGCCGAAGATCTACCAGACCATCGGTTCCTACTTCGGCTATGCGCTGGCGCACTACGCCAACTACTACGACATCGGCACCGTGCTCGTCATGGGCCGGGTCACCACGGGCGAGGGCGGCGACATCATTCTCCAGGTTGCAAACGAAGTCCTGGCGCGTGAGTTCCCGCATCTCAGCATCGACGTCCGTCTGCCCGACGAAGCCAGCCGGCGCGTGGGCCAGGCGGCAGCCGCTGCCTCCCTGCCGCAGATCGGCCCGGCTTAACCGGCAACTCCTCAACCACTGGTGCGGTCCCTGCCCGAGACGGCTCGGACCGCGCCGCGTTCCCTCCGCCCGCGCAGTATTCAAAGAGTCCGCCAGCATCTCGCCCTCTTCCCACGGAAGCGTTGCGCCCGCGTTTCAGGCGTGTTCAGCCGCAGCAAACTTGAATCGTGGCACCCTCTCCATGTCATCCTCGATGCATGACCGCAGCGCCGAGACCGCCCGGTGGGCATCCCACGCCCACCCTGCTCGAGCAGTTTGGGCAGATCGATATTTACCTTTTTGACCAGCTGTTGCGCGGCCGCATTGCGCCGGGCGACGTGATCTTCGATGCCGGCTGCGGAGGTGGGCGCAACCTGTTTCACCTGCTGCGCGAAGGCTACGAAGTCTTTGCCATGGATACCGACGCCGGTGCCGTCGAGAGTGTGCGCCGGCTGGCTGCGCAGCTGGCTCCGCATCTGCCGCCCGAGAACTTCCGGGTCGGCGATCTCGAACGCATGACCTGGCCGGCCGCCTTCGCCGATGTGGTCATCAGCAGCGCCGTGCTGCATTTCGCCCGCGACGAGCAGCACTTTCACGACATGCTCCACGGCACCTGGCAGGCCCTCAAGCCCGGGGGGATGCTCTTCTGCCGCCTGGCGTCTTCCATTGGGATGGAGTCGGAAGTTCAGGCACTGGGCCGGCGCCGGTATCTGTTGCCCGATGGGTCGGAACGGTTCCTGGTCGACGAGCCGATGCTTGTCCAACTCACCTCGGGCCTGGGCGGGCAGCTGCTGGATCCCATCAAGACGACGGTGGTGCAGAACCAGCGCTGCATGACCACCTGGGTAGTGCGCAAAAACAACACTCTGCCGGTTTGACGCAGTCTATTTCGGGACCGGCACCCAGCCGACGAACGTCTTCACCGAGCCGCAGGTGGGCCCGCCATCGCGGGCGGTGCCGGGAATCCGGGTCTCCAGGACGGTAGCCGGGTTGGCGGCGCACCGGTCCAGGGCGACCTTCGTGAAACCGCGCAATGGAACCTTCAGGCGGCGGCTCCAGAGAGAATCCACCTGCCCGGCGTAGGTCCCGATGTCGAGGTAGAGGAAGCGCGCTCCCCGGGGACCCTGCACGATCGGGCCGGCGAAATCAGGCTCGCCAGGAAGCGAGCCCGGCTTCAGGTCTACCGTGAACTCGAAAGCGAGGTCGCCGCCGATCGACCGCTGTTTCGCGATCGTCTCATAGGCGCCCCCGCGGCCCTTCTGTACCCCGAAATCCACGCCCGCCGGCGGGTTCAGCAGCACGATTCGCAAGTTCAGCGTCTGTTGCATGGGGCCTTCCTGTCAGGCCTGCGCCGCATCGACGATACGACGGCATCCCGTAGGCCCACCGTAACATGACGGGTTGGTCCTCAGCACACCGGGCTGCCGTCCGGCGGCGGAAACAGCGTGCCGAACCACCGCTGCCAGTGCGGTTCGTTCGCCGCGGCACGGGCCGGCGCGTCTTCCCCATAGAGATACATGCTCAGGCAAACAACCACCATGCCGCCCATCGGCATCGTGAACAGGTGTGCGATGCCGGGCCCCGGTGCATCCAGGCGAAGCAGCGCCTGGTGCGGATGGCCTGCCCCCGCCGGCGTTTCCAGGACACCCTCCAACGCTGGGGCGTCCTGCGGAGCGCTCCGCCGTTCGCCAGGAGCCGCGCCGGCCAGCCCAAGCCCGCCTGCCACTTTGGCCCAGACCGCGTCCACCGGCTCCGGGCTCATCCCCATCGCGCGGAACATGGAGCCCCGCTGCCCCCGGAAGTGCGTCAGATAGAGCCCCAGGATGCGGAAGAATGACGGCCAGCCGGATTCGATGCTGTTCAACTGGTTGTCCCAGTCGTCGTTGTCGGCAAAGAGGCTGTGTACTACCCGCACGATGCAGGTCCCGCCTGCCTTCGCTTCCACCGTCCACTCCGTAGCCAGCTTCGGCGCATTCGGGCCCAGGTCCCCACTTTCGGCCGCGAAGCGCTGCATGGGCTCCCAGGCGGTCACCGTGGCCACCGAGTCCATGCCCGGGCCAAAGTGGGTCGTCACCGTTGCGCCCACCTCGCCGCCGCCTTCACAGGGGACAAACCACGAGCTCACTCCGGGTCCCGTGGCGATCGCTGTCCAGACCTCCTCGACTGATCCTGGAACTTCCACCTCGGCCTGCACAAAACGGCGGCCTGTCGCATCTTTCTTCACGCTCATACTGGCTCCTGATTCTTGGGTCTGGGACTCTACACCTGGAAAAGCAGAATGAAATTGCCGCAGGTATCGTCCAGGACGGCTGCGGTACTGGCGCCCCGCTTGCCGGCTTTGTCCGGAAGACGACGCCCAGCTTCAGCAGCCGTTCGTATTCCTCCTGAACATCGTCGACCTGGAACGTAGCGATTGGAATGCCCTGCGCCTTCAAAGCCTGCTTGAAGGTCTGGGTAGCCGGATTGTTGCTGGGTTCCAGCAGCAACTGGGTGCCATTTGGCTCCCGGGCGGAGACCACGGTCAGCCATTTGAATTCGCCTAAGGGGAAATCGTGCTTCTTCACGAAGCCCAGGATCTCCGTGTAGAACTTCAATGCCTTGTCCTGGTCATCCACAAGCACGCTGGTCAACGAAATGCGAATGCTGGAGCGGCCGCCGGACTGAGCAAGCAGCGGAAGGCCGGCCGCGGCGGGCGCCCGTTTTACGAAACTGCGACGGTTCATAGAGGAATCTCCTTGCGTCTGCGGAAGTCAGGACGGCTTCGGCGCGACTGTTTCCACGGGTAAGGGGTGGGCCAGGATGAGCACCCGGTGAGGGCGCCCTCCCGGAGCCGTTGGGTCGTGATAGCGGGCCGCCAGTGCGGTCACAAAGGTGGTGAGTTCCCGGGTGAAATTCGCCCGGTCGGCGGGCGATGAAAAACGGATTTCCGTATCGACAGAGAGGCTTGCCAGGCGTTTTTCTTCTTCCCTGGACCGGCGCAGCAGCGTGCTCACTTCGCGGATGGCCCGCGCGGCGAGAGCAATGAGATACGAAGCGGAAAGACGGTCGGCTGAGCGGGCCGGGTCGGCCGCCACCGGGCCCATGGCTGCGGGCGAAACAACATAACTGGCGGCGGTCGCCACCATGCGGCGCTCCGTCAGCCCGCCCCACTGGCGCCTGTCGGCCACTTCGATCAGGTTGTGGGCTTCCAAAGCATGCAGGTGATAGTTGATCTTCTGGCGCGCAATCCCCATCCGGGAGGACAGCGCCGCAGCCGAGGCCGGCTCCGCCAACTCCGCCAGCAGACGGCTCCGGACGGGGCCCAGGGCCACAGCCGCGGCCGCCGGGTCATCAATGACTGCCACGTCAAGCATGCAGCCATTGAACCATTGACAACTTTTCTTGTCAATAGAAGAACAGTGTGATTCTGACGAGACTCCCGCCGCCCAATCTCCTGTTATCGAGTGCCGTCCGGGAAGTCGGGCTGCGCCAGCCAGGGCTCCGAATCCGACCTCAGCTTCCGGACATAGACCTGTGCTGAATTCCGGATCTCCGCGCCGTCATGGAACAGCCACAAGCGCGTGGCCAGGTAATCGATGCGCAACTCGCGTCCGGCCCCGGCAATCCCCTGCGGATTCTGCTCGAAGATGTCCAACATGAGCGCGTGAAGGATCTCGTGGACGCAGGTGTTCACGGAAACCAGCGGGATCAGGTGCCCGTGCGCCCGGTAGAGCGAGACCATGCAAAGGTGCCGGCCCCGGTAGCGCAGCGTCATCCCGCTCAGAGACCGGCCGCTGTCCCACTCCATCGGGACGGTGCCCGTCAGCACGACGTTCAGTCTCGCCGGGTCCAGCCCCGAGACTACGGGTTGCCGGCCCGGCGGTCGCAGCACCTCGCCCGCCACGGTCCTGCAATCCAGACGGATTCCGCCGGCAGCGAAATCCCGCACCGCCTGCGGCCACAAGCTCGACCAGAAGGCTTGCTTCACCTCCGGTGTGAGCTTGGCCTTGCTGTCCAACACCAGCGAGACCGGCACCACGACCGGCGCCGGAGCCGCCGCCAGAACTGCCGGCGCAAGCGCGCAAAAGGACCGTCGAGTCATATGCCCCGCCTTGGTAGGCTGGTTTAGTGTATTATTTAACTAGTACACTAATCAAGTGAAATCTGACGGTCCTGCCCCTTCATGCGGCGTAGGGCTGCTTCGACTTCGCATCCCGCAAGGCGCGGCCCCACCAGACCAGTTCGTTCAGCATCTTTGTGGCGGTCCGGCTGGCCTGGTCGGGATGCACGAGTCCGCCATCCGGTTTGAAAAGCGTCCACACTCCGGCGAAGCTGACGCTGTCCCGTACCGTCATCGCATGGAGTTCCGCGAAGATCTGGCGGAGCTGCTCCACCGCCCGCAGGCCGCCGGAGATTCCACCGTACGAAACGAACCCGATCGGCTTGGCGTGCCATTCCTGGGAGTGCCAGTCGATTAGCGTCTTGAGCGGAGCAGGAAAGCTGTGGTTGTACTCAGGCGTAACGATGGTGAAGGCGTCGGCTCGCAACAGCCGGGCGGAGACCCTCGAGACCGCCTCAGTCCGCTGATCCGAAAGGATATCGGGCAGTCGTTCCTCCGCCAGGTCGATGAGGTCCACCGTCAGGTCGTCGCGCTTGGCGGCCTCGGCGGCAAACCACCGGGCCACCGTCGGAGCAAACCGTCCCTGGCGCGTACTCGCAATGATCAGGGCAAGTCGGATTGGTTTTTCCTGCATGGGGGTCATCCTCTCGGCTGCGTCAGCAGCAGGGCCGGCGCATACCGCCGGAACCGGGCAGCCTTGAGTCCGGGGAAACCGTTCACCGCCTCCCAGCCCGGACCGCTGCCGATGCGGCCTTGTCCTGTTCCATCGACCGCCCGGCGGTGGTCCTCCTCCGTCGCCCATTCCGCGTAGTTCAGCACCCGCAAGGCATCCGTGCTGATGTGGAAGTGCCCGCCCAGTGCGCCGGGCGGCTGTTCCAGCGTCGCGTCCACGGTTCGAAACACGGTGCTGATGAAGCTCTTCTGCCGTTCACTGTCCGGGTTCTCGAACTCGAAAGTAATCAGTACGATACATCCAGGAAAGATCGAGGTGTCCCGGATCCGGCTGCGGTGGAGGTGAAAGAAATCCGGCGCCTGGCGGTGGATGCCGGGAACGGCGCGATCCACCTCGGCCAGCCGCGGCCGGATATGGCTCTCGATCGCAGCGTAGTAGTGTGCCTCCGAAATCCACTGCCCGTACACCACGATTTCCCGGCCGTCGTTACTCCTCAACAGGTTGCAGGTAAGCAGTCCCGCGGGCCACGTGCCGCTGTCCCAGGCTTCGGCGTACGCCTCAACCGTGCTGGACTGGCGCTCCGGCGACTCGACATTCCACTCGCTGACGACAACAACCCCACACTCCGGCCGCATCAGATTGGGGCGGGTTCGGACGGGGGTGACTTGTGTAGGCATGTGAGTTCAGCGTAAAAGTTCAAGTACACTTGAAGTCAAGAGGAAAAAAGGCCATGTTGACGATTGGAGATCTGGCGCGGCGGAGCGGCGTGGCCACCTCAGCCTTGCGCTACTACGAAGAACTCGGCCTGATCCAGGCGGAGCGGAACCAGTCCGGGCATCGCCGCTACCTGCTGGCCACCTTACGCCGCGTCGCCTTCATTGTCTTCGCCCAGCGTGTCGGCTTGACGTTGGAGGAAGTGGGCCGGGAGCTGGCGAAGCTGCCGAACAACCGTGTGCCGGAACGGGCCGACTGGGCCCAGCTCTCCAGCACCTGGACGCAGCGCATCGACGACCGCATCGCCGAACTCCAGAAAATGAGGGCCGGGATGACCCAGTGCATCGGCTGCGGATGCCTCTCCTTTGACCACTGCAAATTCGCCAATCCCGACGATCGAGCCGGCTTACGCGGCTCGGGTCCGCGTTACTGGCTGGACGCGGAGAGCACCCGTGACGGCCCAGCCCCAGATTGCCCTGGAACCGCCGTGTAGTCTCCAGTCGAAGCGTCCGATAGGTCTAGTGATGAGCACTCCGACAGCCGTGAAGTTTCAGGATCATTACATGGTGCTGGGGGTCCAGCGGAAGTCGACGACGGAAGAGGTTTTCCAGGCCTACAGCAAACTGGCGGCGAAGTACCATCCCTCCAACCGGGAAACCCGGGACCAGGAGATGTTCAACGCCGTCAACCGGGCCTATGAAGTGCTGTCGGATCCCGAGAGCCGCAAGGCGTTTGAGGCGAGCCTCCCGCAAGGGCAGGTGATGGACAGTCCGGAATTCAAGAGCGACGAGTTCTTTGCGGCTATCCGGGGCGAGAGCGCCCGGCGCATGGCGATCCTCTGCCTGCTGTACGATCGCCGCAGGCTGCGGCCGGCCGTGCCCGGAGTCTCTGTGCGCGAGATCGAACGCACCACGGCCATCAGCACCGATGAGATGTTCTTCTGCATCTGGTACCTGAAGCAGCGCAACCTGATCATCTCCGACGACAAGAGCAACATCCAGATCACGGTCGACGGAATGGACTACCTGGAAAACCACACGCCGACGCCGGAGACGATCCTGCCTCTGCTGAACCTGCCGGCGAAAGCCTGACCTTAGGGCTCGCGCACCGCGCGGAAACCGATCATGCGGTGGGCCTGGAACGAAGGCCAGGCGGCGGAGCGGGCATAGGAGTGCAAGTCCGGCGCCTCCACGAAGAAAGAGCCCCCGCGCACCACTCGAAATGCCCCCGTGTCCGGTCCCTTCGGATTCCGTTTGGGCGACTCGGAGTAATACGTCCGGCCGTACCAGTCGCTGCACCACTCCATGACGTTGCCGGCCATGTCCAGCACTCCGTAAGGCGAAGCGTTGCTCTTCGTCTGTTGGGCGCCGCGCAGGCTGCCGTCGTAGAAGCCGGCGAGCTGTACGGTGTCGTATTTCTGCGCCCCAACGTAATTGGCCCGGTCGCGCCCGATGTCGTTGCCCCAGGGATACCTGGTCTGGCGAGTGCCCCGGGCGGCCTTCTCCCATTCGGCTTCGGTCGGCAGCCTGTACTTGCGGCCCGTCCTGGCGCTCAGCCAGTTGCAGTACGCCGTGGCGGAGTCCCAGTTCACGCCAATCACCGGATAACCGCCGCTGTCCGGAGTGCCGCCGCCATGATTCTGGGCCTGATTCCAGAAGGGCACCTGATCCTTGGGCACCACGCGCCCGGCCGGCCAGTATTTGGGATCGTCATAGCCGGCATCATTGCGGAAGCGAGTCCACTCCGAATTGGTGACCTCCAGTTTCCCGATGTAGTAGGCATCCAGATACACCACGTGGACCGGCCGCTCGCGCGCCTCGCCGTCCCCGAAGTTGTCGCCCATGGGGAAGTTGCCGGCCGGGACCAGAACGAAGTCGCCGTAACCGTCATTCACGGAGGCAGGCTGCGAGCCGGAACCCTGAGGCCATGCCGTCGCCGCCAGTCCGGTCAGGATGCAGACAAGGAAGAGTCCGCGCATGATCAATGAGCCTCCTGTTCGAAGCCGCCCTGCTTCAGGAAATGGCGCAGGGTGTCCATCCACAGCGAGAACTCCGGGCTGCGGTAGGCCGCGCCAAATCCATGGCGGCCTTTCTGATAGAGGTGCAGTTCGGCGGTGGCTCCGGCTTTGTTGAGATCGATGAAGAGCTGGGCGGAGGCGTCAGCGGCCATGCGGTCGGCCGCAGCCGCGGTGAGATAGGTGGGCGGGAAGTCCTTGAGTTGCTCGCCGGGCGTGGCGCGTCCGGGTCCATAAACCAGCACGAGGAAGTCCGGTCTCGTGCTCTGGCGGGCAATCGGATCCGGATCGTCCGGTTTGCCCGGGCCGGCGGAGGCCGCCATGATCCGGCCGAGCATGGAGCCGGCCGAGAAGCCCGCGAAGCCGATCCGGTGCGGGTCGAGTTTCCATTCCGGTGCTCGCGCCCGAATGATCTGCACCGCCCGGTGTGCATCGGCGATCCGGGCCGCGTCGTTGTAGCGGGGCGACAGCCGGTAGGTCAGGACAAACGCCGCGTAGCCCCATTCGTTGAACCGTTCCGCGATCTCCATGCCCTCCGCCCCATACATCAGCATGATGTTGGCGCCGCCCGGAGCGACGACCACCGCGCCTCCGTGCCCTTTGCCTGGCGGCGGCAGGAAAACCGTCAGCAGAGGCTTGTCCAGCGGACCGGTGCCCAGGGCGAGCGGCACTTTGCCTTCCTCCCAGAGCGGGATGTTGAAGTTGTCGGCCCAGCGGCCAGGGGCCGGCTTCGAGTCGGCGGCGCAGACGCAGGAAGCCGTCAAGACTAGGGCGAGAATCTTGGCCAAATTGTGCATGCTCATCATTTGAATGTTCCCTGGTCGGGACGTCCCGCCGCCCGCGCGGCCTCCGGAGTCCTGTCTGGATATGGGTATCACCTGGTCCCTCCGGCCGCAAGCATTACTTCGTTCATCCCGACGGACCAGGAATCGGGTAACCGGACACAGTCTGCGAAGTAAATACAAATATTTCATGCAACCGCTCAACACTTTTATTCGTCACGGCGTCTAACGAAAGAGCACAGGTCCAGATGTTTCGAATTCTGACGGCAGTTGCCGCCTCTCTGATTTTGGCCGCGTGCAACCGGCAACCGGTCGCCCCGGCCGTTGTCGCAGCGTCCACATCTTCCGCCCCAACTGAATCGACATTAGCGTCCGGTGAAATCCGTGCCACGGGCAAGGTGAAGGCCGTGCGCGAATTCACTGTGCAGGTGCCGCAGATTGCCGGGCTCACCGGCCAGTCGAGCCGCCTCACCGTGACCAAGATCATCGCCAGCGGCAGCAAAGTGGAGGCTGGCGACATCCTGGCGGAATTCGACCAGACCCAGCAACTGGATAACGCGCGCGAGGCCCAGGCCAAACTGGACGACCTGAATCACCAGATCGCGCAGAAGCAGGCGGAGAACCGCGCCAACGCGGAAACACGCGCTTCCGAAAAGCAGCAGGCTTCCGCTGATCTGGCCAAAGCGCAGATTCAACTTCGCCGCAACGAAACTTTGAGCGACATTGAACGCGCCAAGAATGAAGAGAAAGCCGCAGCCGCCCTGCTGAAAATTGACTCATTGAAGAAGTCGCATGAGTTTCGGGCGAAGGCGGATGTGGCCGCGGTCCGCATTCTTGAATTGAAACGGGATCGCCAGGCTGTTTCCCTAAAACGCGCCGAGACAAATGTAAACAAATTAGCGATTAAAGCTCCTCATGCCGGGATGGTTGCCTTGGAGGCAATCTGGCGCGGCGACTCCCGCGGTCCTGCCCAGGAAGGCGACCAGGTCTATCCAGGCCAGCCGCTGGTCCGGCTGTTTGATCCGACTGAGATGGAAGTCCACACGTCGGTGGGCGAACCGGATGGCGCCGTGCTCGGGCCGGACGCGCGGGCCTATGTCCGTCTGGACGCCTACCCGGACCTGGTCTTTCCCGCGCGCTTCCTGACGGCCAGCCCCGTAGCGACCGCGGACCTTGGCAGCCCCATCAAGCGCTTTTCCGCACGGTTCCTCATCGAGAAGGGCGACTCGCATTTGCTGCCGGATCTCTCGGCGGCTGTTGTTATCACAGGCCGGAAACCGGGAACGAATCCATGAAACTGAAACGCGTTCTGAAGTGGGCCGGCGCACTGCTGTTCAGTGCCACGGCTGTAGTGGCTGTGCTGCGCCTGCGGGAAGTGCGGGCGGCTACCGCGCTGCCTACGGCGCAGGTACGCAAAGGCGAGTTCCTGGTGATCACGCGTTGCCGCGGCGAATTGCGGGCGCGTCGCTCGGTTTCGATCACGGCTCCGCAGAACGTACCGGATCTCCGCATAGTGTGGCTGGCTGCGCAGAACTCCCTGGTCAAGGAAGGTGACGTTGTCATCCGCTTCGACCAGAGCAGCGCGAAGCAGCAACTGCAGGAAAAAGAAGCCGCGCTGCGCCAGGCGCAGGCCACGCTGGACCAGGCCGTGGCGGAAGCCCGCATCACGGCCGAAGCAGATCGCCTGGCCCTCTCGGCGGCCAGGTATGAAGTGGAGAAGGCCAAACTGGAGGTGAGCCGGCAGGAACTGCTGAGTGTCCTCGACGCCGAAACCGCCAAGGTCAATCTCGAGTCCGCCCAGCAGAAAGAGAGCACGCAGAAGGCCACGGTCGGCCTGCATGAGGCGTCTGCCAAGTCGAAGACCTCTTCGCTCACACGCGTGCTTGAGCAGGCTCAGTACGAGGTGGATCTCACCAAAAGCCGACTGTCGAAGATGGAAGTGCGATCCCCGCTCAGCGGTGTGATCGTGTGCCAGCCAAACTACTCGCAGGGCTGGATGAACGCCAAGCCGTTCAAGGTGGGAGACCAGGCCTGGCCGGGCGCCACCATCGCCGTGATCCCCGATCTGAAGACGCTCGAGATGGAAGGCAAGGTGGAAGAGATCGACCGCGGCCGCATCGAGGCCGGCAATGATGTAAAGATCCGGCTGGATTCCCTGCCGGAACTCACGCTGCCCGGCAAACTGGCCGAGATGTCGACCATGGCCCAGGTCTCGTTTGAGTGGCCCCCCAGCTACAGCTTCCGGGCGTACGCCAAACTCGACAGCGCCGACACGCGGCTGCGGCCGGAGATGAACGGTTCGATGGATGTCATCGTCAACCGCCTGAAGGACGCCATCAGCGTTCCGGCCAAGGCGGTGTTCACGAAGAACGGGAAGCCGATTGTGTACCTCGCTTCAGCGGGCGGCTACCGGCCTCACCATGTGGAAGTGCTGGCGCGCAATCCGGATGAGGTCGCGTTGAAAGGGCTGGATGCCGGCTCTGAGGTGACACTGGTGGAACCCGAAGCGGACGACGCCGCTCCGGTGGCCGGCGTGAAGAAAGAGGCCAGGAAATGAAGCGCTCCGCATGGCTGACCGGGGCCGTCATGACGGTGCCCGCGCTCGGTGTTCTGATCGCAGTGACCAGCGGCGCCGCCTCCAACTGGCCCTCCTGGTCCAAGCCCGAGGCTGCGGGAACCGCGGCCGCCCCATTGAACTTACCCAGCACCACGGTCAAGCGCGGCGAGGTCCAGTTCACCGTCAGCGCGCGCGGCGAATTGCAGGGCAGCAACTCCGAGATGATGGTGGCGCCCATGACGGGGGCGCGCGAACTCATCATCACTTACCTGCGCGAGCCGGGCGAACTGGTGAAGAAGGGCGATACCGTCGTCGAATTCGATACGACGGAACAGGAGTTTGCCCTGGCCGAGGCGGAAGCAGACCTGGCGGAGGCCGGGCAGCAGGTGGCGCAGGCGGAAGCCGAAACCGCGGCCAAGGAAGAAGAGACCCGGGCGCTGCTGCTGCAGGCGAAGTCCGACCTGAAAGTGGCGGAACTGGAGGCGAGGAAGAATCCCTTGCTGGCCGCCATCCTGGCCCGGCAGAATACGCTCGCGGTGGAGGCCGCGCGGGACCACCTGCGCCAGTTGGAGCAGGACATTGCAAACCGTGGGGCATCCTCCCGAGCAGCCATCATGATCCAGGAAGCAGCCCGCAATAAGGCGCAAGTGAAGGCCCAGACCGCCCGCAAGAACATCGACTCGATGAAGCTCGTGGCGAAGTCGGGCGGCTATGTGAACGTGCAACAGAACACGAACGGCAACTTCATGTTCTGGGGCATGCAACTGCCTGCCTTCAAGCTGGGTGATACAGCGCGTGCGGGCATGGCCGTGGCCCAGATTCCCGATCTCGCCTCCTGGGAGGTCAGGGCCCAGATCGCGGAATTGGACCGGGGGCATCTGGCCGCCGGACAGCCCGCGGAGGTCACCGTGGTGGCTATGCCGGCGAAGAAATTCAAGGCCCACATCAAGAGCATCGGCGGGACGAATGGTTCTCCCTGGGAGCGGCGCTTTGAGTGCGTCTTTGCCCTTGACGATCCTCTGCCGGAGCTGCGCCCCGGCATGAGCGCCCGCATCACGGTGACCACCGATACCATCAAGGACGCCCTCTGGCTGCCTTCGCAGGCGTTGTTTGAGAGCGACGGCCGAACATTCGTCTACGCACAGGCCGGACAGAGTTTCTCCCCGCTGGACGTGAAGCTGGTGCAGCGCAGCGAGAGCCGCGTTGTCATCACCGGACTGAAGGAAGGCCAGGTTGTGGCGATGGCCAGCCCCGAATCCATGCAGAAGAAGAAGGGCGAGGGTTCCGGGAACGGAGCTCTGAAAGCATTGAAGGGCACATGAGAATCCCACGCATCTTTTCCGACATAGCCGTTTCGTTCTCGAATCTGCGGGCCCAGAAGACCCGTACGTTCCTGACGGCGCTGGGCATTGTCTTCGGGGTGGGTTCGGTGATCGGCATGCTCGCGATTGGGGAAGGCGCGAAGGAAGAGTCCCTGCGCTTTATTGAACAATTGGGCGTCCGCAACATCCTCATCGAGTCGCGGCCTGCCATGAGCGCCGAGGAATTCCAGCAGCGGCGCCGCAATTCACCGGGCCTGACGGAACGCGATGTCCGCATCGTGGAGACGAATCTGGAGTCGCTCGAAACCCTCTCCCCGCGCCGGACCCTCCACCCCCAGCGGGTCGTGCCCAAACCCTCGGGCGATGTACCCGAACTCTATGGAGTCCGCGCGGCCTATGCCCCCATTCACAGCCTGAAGCTGATCGAAGGCCGGTTCTTCTCGGCAGTGCACGACGAGCAGAGCGCGGCCGTCTGTGTCCTGGGAGAGAAGGCCAAAGTAAGCCTGCTCGGCTATGGCAAAGCTGTCGGGCAGTTCGTGAAGGTCAACGACACCTGGCTGGAAGTGGTGGGTGTCATCGGGGAACGCGTGGCCGCTTCGCAGGCTGGCGGCGCCGGGGCCCACGACATCAACAATGTCGTCTACATCCCCCTGAACACGTTCCAATACCGCTACTGGGATCGCACCAGCAATATGCGCGACGACCTGGACGGGATCGACATCCGCCTCAAGCCAGCTGCGGATAGCATCGAGTCTTCCAAGATCGTGAACGCAATTCTGAATTCGACCCACCACAACACCCAGGACTTCACCGTGACGATTCCCGCGGCCCTGCTGGCCCAGCAACAGCAGACGCAGCGGATCTTCACCTATGTGATGGTCGCCATCGCCGCCATCTCCCTGTTGGTGGGCGGCATCGGCATCATGAACATCGTGCTCGCCACTGTGCTGGAACGCACGCGCGAAATCGGCATCCGCCGCGCGACCGGTGCCCGGCGGGTCGATATCGTACGGCAGTTCCTGATGGAATCCGTGCTCATCTCCGTGGGCGGCGGTCTGCTGGGCATCGCCTTTGGCTTCGGGCTATCGCACTCGATTGCCCGGTTCGCCGAATGGAAGACCATCGTCACCAGTGCGTCGGTGGTTATCGCGTTTGGGGTCTCTGTCGCTGTCGGCGTGGTATTTGGGATCTATCCCGCCATGAAGGCCGCAAGGATTAATCCGATCGAAGCGCTGCGGTACGAGTGATTTCAACTCCAAACACATCAGGGCTCGTTGTATTCAGGGGTTGCGTTTTCCTTGCCTGATTGCGCGGGTGAAACGCTGTGGAGGCACTACGTCGAATCGCAATCCTGCCGCTAGTAGGATTGACTAGTTAAGACAACAAATACAAGTTCCATTTGCGCTGTTGCAGCAAGCGAAGTACTTTCCCGAGCACGTGACTGTGCAGTTGAATGGAACTCCAGAACCACACTGCGTAGCTCCTTCGCCGCCAGATGAGCAGGATGTACAGGCAGGCACATTCATGGGGGATGCTTCAGATGAGTTGCTCCGCCCTGACCCTGGTTTGGGGCTAATTGCGCTGCACATGGCAGTCGCTTTGAGCATCGCGACTTGCTCCGAAGTGAGTGGCGTCGTCTGTCCATGCACGCCGATTCCAACTATTTCGAGTGCGTCGTCGCGCGTGAACATGCGCTGCATGGATGCGGGGATTTGACGTTCCGGGAACTTGAATAAGCGTTTCGACCCATCCTCTCCAATCACTGCGAATACACCGTCCGAGAGCAATATCCTGCCCGTTCCCGACCACTCGGACACAGAAGGGTTGCTCGTCGCTGGGTACTGCAATATGAACACAATCGGTGAAGATTTGCGCTCACTCTGCGGCGTAATCGCGACTACTGCCGCCGAGTGTGTCAGGTTGTGTGCAATCTCAATTTGGCCCGAAATCCCAGTGACTGACGGCTGCTGCTGCGGCTCCTTAGTCTGAGCGGATACGAACGCCACAATGAAAGGGAGTACCAAGACGAGGTGCAGTTTAGAGAAAGGTGACTTCGACCTCATGTGGCCACCGTAGCATGCGTGGTTTAGGGTGTCAATATCTGAAATTGATTAAGAAATGGAGCGTTCTCTTGTTAAACGACGATTTATTGTGGTTTATTCCGCTAACCGCCTGGTTCTTCGTCTCTCGCACAGAACGCTCCGCCGCGTCGATATAGTGCGCCCGTTGCTCATCGAGTCGGTGCTGATCTCAGTCGGCGGCGGGCTGCGGGGCATAGCCTTCGGCTTCGGGTTCTCCCCCTCCATTGCCCGCTTCGCCGAATGGAAGACCATCGTCCCCAGTGCCTCAGTGGTCATCGCCTTTGGCGTCTCTATCGCGGTGGGCCTCGTCTTCGGGATCTATCCGGCCATGAAGGCCGCACGGATCAATCCGGGCGAAGCTCTGCACTACGAATAGTCGCCTCGGTACTCAACTAGTGGCGCCGCCCGAGTTGTCGGGTTTGTTGGCCAGCAGCGGCTTCAGGCTGCTCAACGACTTCAGCACGTTGTACCAGAACGGGGCGCCCAGGCTCAGCAGCGCGATGGTGAACAATACGCCCAGCAGGTGGCGGCGTCCCTCATAGGTGGAGTACCACGGCTTCGGGTAGGGCGAGGGGATCAGGTTCAACCGCGTGGCATCCAGGCTCGACTTGATCTCCCGGGCCTGCTGCGCCAGGTTTTCCAGGGCGACTTTCTCATCGGCGGTTTGAGCCGGTTGCTGCGCCTTCGCGCTGAGCGTCGAGGAGGCGGCGACGAGGCCAGCCCGCAACTCCGCATCCGAAGACAGCTGAGTGTAGAGCTGCAGACTATCCAGGTGGAGCGCCAGGCAAAGTGCCACCGCGAACAGGATCGTCCAGACACGCATATGCAGGCGGAACCGCTGCGCCGTGCGCCCCATCGCCGTTTCAAACCAGAACTGAAACTCCTCGGCGACGCCTGGCACCGCCGGGGCATTGGCACCCGGTTGAGGCTGGGCGTGCTGCACGATGTTGTGCATCGCCGTCTTCAGGTCTCCGGCACCGGTCTGCACCGTGATGCGTTCCAGGATCCGGACAAACTCCGCAACGGTGACGTGGTTGGCCAGTTGCCACCGCTGCAGCAGCGGTACCTTCTGGCGAATGATGGACAGGGACGAATCGGAAATCAGCGGATGCCGCAGTACAGCCTCCGCGATGTCGTGGGCATGCTTCCTGGAATCCGGGTAGATGTTTTCGATCAGCGCCTTCAGGCCCCACCTCAGGTTGGTGCCTCGCAGCCCGAGGAAAGCCGAGACCATCTGGGTGAGTGTCGTGATGAGCAGGCTGACTCCCAGCATCACGGTGGCAAAGGCAATGAGCGTGTCCAGGTGCTCCAGGGACATGGGCGTACTCCTCCGAGTACTTGATGACTACACCTTCCCGGTGCGGAACTCAATGAAAAAAACCGTTCAGTTGGCAGGCGCGGCGGGTTTCTTCGCCTCGCGGACCGAACGTTCCACCATGTCGTGCACGTCCGTCGAGACCGGCTGGTCCCGCCACAGCCAGCGCATCATCTCGGGCAGGATGGGGCCGCCCATCTTCTGCCCGTGCCGGTTGACGCCCCAGGTGTAGTTCACGTCGTAGCCCTTTGCGGTGAGAGCCTTCATCATCCGCACATTCTGGTAGAACCAGTCGCGCTTCTCGTCGTAGGTCCCATCCTGGCGCAGGCCCCGGTTGTCGTTCCGCCCATCCTGCAGGAAGATGCGGATCGGCTTCTTCTCCGCCTTCATGATCAGGTCCGGATAAACGTGCCCGCCGCGCAGGTTGACGAAACTGCCCACCACGCTCAGCACCTTGTGGAACTCGTTCGGACGCTCCCAGGCGACCGTGAAGGCGGCGATAGCGCCCGAGCTCGCTCCGCCGATACCGCGCTGCTCGGGATCTTTCGAGATGTTGTAGCTCTTGTTCAACACCGGCAGCAATTCATCCACGATCACCCGCGCATACTTGTCGTCCAGCGTGTTGTATTCCGTGGGACGGTTCGTGGTGCGGTCGCCCCATTCCTTGGCGTTGGGCTCCGGTTGATCCGGCCGGCGGCCCGGATTGATGAACACGCCGATCATTACCGGTATTTCACGACGGAATATCAAATTGTCCATGACATTTTGTGCACGAGCATCCCCCTCAGCGTTCATGAACGCCTGCCCGTCGTTGAACACCATCAAACTCGCGGGCACGGCCGGATCATACTGCGCCGGAACGTAGACCCAGTAAGTGTGCTGAGTGCCCGGATAGGCCTCGCTCGGCAAGGTGAACGGCCCGCGGATTTCACCCTTCGGAACGCCCTCCTGGGGCAGGGAATCGGGGCCCAGATGGTAATAAACATCGGGGTTCGGAGCCTGGTTCGCGGCAGGTGCATTGCCCTGCGCCAGTGCGATTCCAGGAATCCCCGCTACGAGGAGGGAGAAAAGAAGGACGGGTGTTCGGTTCATGTTGGCAGGTCAGAGATTGAAATTGGGCTACTTGCGTGTCAAGATTATCATGCCTCGCAAGTCTATCCGTAGTAACTTGTCAAGCTTGGAATTCGCCTACCAGAGGGGGTATGCGTATCACCACTCACCGCTTTGCCATCGCCGTCTCTGTCGCCGGCCTGCTCGCCGCGGCGCAGTTGCCCGGGCCTGCCAAAAAGCCCGCCGCGCCTGCCGCGAACCCGGTGGCGGCGGCCGGTGCTCCGGCGCCCACCTTCGAGAAGACTGTCGCGCCGGTGCTGACCAAAACCTGCTCACCCTGCCACAACAGCCAGCTGGCCTCCGGCGGCTTTGATGCCGACCACTTCCTGAACCACTCCTCCATCTCCACCCAGCGCGACGGCTGGGACCGCATCCTGATGAAGTTGCGGAACGGAGAGATGCCGCCCAAAGGGATGCCGAAATCCCAGCCCGCCATCGACTCGCTGATCCACTATGTCCAGGGTGAGGTCGACAAAATCGACCGCAACGCCAAACCCGACCCCGGCCGCGTCGTCGCCCACCGGTTAAACCGCACCGAGTACGCCAACACCATCCGCGACCTGCTCGGCCTCGAGTTCCGCGCCCAGAAGGATTTCCCCACCGACGATTCCGGCGAGGGCTTCGACAACATCGCCGACATCCTCACCATCTCCCCGGTGCTGATGGAGAAATACCTGGCCGCCGCCGAGCGCATCGCCTCCCGTGCCTTGGCTGCCGATCCGCTGCCGAAACCCATCCAGGTGGACTACGCCAACAAGGACAAGCGCATCCGCCGCGTGGATCCCAGCACCATTGAAGCCACCCACCGCGTCGAGTTCGATGGCGATTACACCGTTCGGTTCGCCCTGCCGGGCGAGCGGCCCAAGGATGCCAAACCGGTCCAACTCGCCTTCTGGATGGACGGCAAGCTGCTGGCCACCAAGCTGGTCGAAACGAAGCCCTCCGGGCTGGTCTACTTCGACCCCTACTCCGAAGAGGAGATGCGGCTGTTTCTGCCCGAAGGCGACCACGTCTTCCGCGCCGGCTTCCTGAATGACGATTTCGTGAAGGGTCTCGGACCTAAGGAAATCTACAAGCGGAAGTCGAACAAGTACCTCGACGGGATGCTGTTCATCGGGCCCTTCAAGCCTGAGAATCCCCCACCCAGCCGCGCCAAAGTCCTGATTTGCGACCCGAATTCGGGACCGGCCTGCGTGGACAGGATTGTGACCAACCTGGCCCGCCGGGCCTACCGCCGCCCGGTCACCCGCAATGAAGTGGCCTCCCTGCTCAAGTTCGTGACCCTCGCGAAAGCCCACGGGCAGTCCACCGAGCAGGGCATCCAGTTGGCCCTCCAGGCGATCCTGGTCTCGCCCAACTTCCTTTTCCACATCGAGCGCGATCCCAACCCGACTGACCCCGGCTCGGTCCATCCGGTCAGCGGCGTCGAACTCGCCTCGCGGCTCAGCTACTTTCTCTGGAGCTCCATGCCGGATGACGAACTTCTGGCCCTGGGTGAATCCGGAAAGCTGAGGACGCCCGCGGTCCTGGATGCCCAGGTCAAACGCCTGCTGGCCGATCCGCGCTCCGCTGCCCTGGCCGACAGCTTCGCCGCCCAGTGGCTGGAGATCCGGAATCTGGATGTGGTGAAACCCGATCCGCAGAAGTTCCCCGACTGGAATCCCGAACTGCGTGACGCCATGCGCATGGAGACCAGCTTGTTCTTTGACCACGTCCTGCGGCAGAACTGCCCGATGGCCGACTTCCTGGATGCCAGGTACACGTTCCTCAATGAGCGGCTGGCGAAACACTATGGCATCGAAGGCGTTTCGGGCCCGGAGTTCCGCCGCGTCGAGCTCACCAGCGACCAGCGCGGCGGCATCCTCAGCCAGGCGAGTGTCCTCACGGTGTCCAGTTACCCCACGCGCACCTCCGTGGTGATCCGCGGCAAGTATGTTCTGCAGGAGATCCTCGGCGCTCCGCCGCCCCCGCCGCCGCCGGACGTCCCGCCGCTGGACGAAGCAGCCGTGGGCACTTCGCTCTCGCTGCGCCAGCAGATGGAGAAGCACCGTTCGAACGCCGTTTGCGCGTCCTGCCATTCCAAGATGGATCCGCTCGGCTTCGGCCTGGAGAATTACGACGGCATCGGCAAGTGGCGCACCATGGACGGCAAATTCCCTGTCGACTCCAGCGGAGTTCTGCCGAACGGGCAGTCCTTCACGACTCCGGCCGAGATGCGCGCCGTGCTCAAATCGCAGCTCCCGCAGTTTGCCCGTTGCGTCATCGAAAAGCTGATGATCTACGGGCTCGGACGGGGCATGGCGACGCCCGACCGGCGGGTGATCGACGAGATCGGCAAGAAGCTGGCAGCGGATGGTTACCCCTTCCAGACGGCGATCTTTGAAGTAGTGAAAAGCATGCCGTTCCAGATGCGGCGCGGTGAATTCGTGAGCAGCGACAAACAGGCGAAACCCAAGGAGGTTGCCCAGAGATGAAGATCACGCGGAAAGCCCTTCCCCGAAGAACGATCCTGCGCGGCATGGGTGCCGCCGTGGGCTTGCCCTTCCTGGATGCCATGCTCCCGGCGATGGCAACGCCGGCGCAGGCCGCGGTCGCCAAGGCTCCGGTTCGCCTCGCGTTTGCCTACGTGCCCAACGGCATCATCATGAACCACTGGAACCCTTCCTATGAGGGCCAGTTGGGCGAACTGCCGCGCATCCTCAAGGCGATGGAGCCGCATCGCGACGACATCCTCATGCTCGGCAACCTGACGCACAATACAGGCCGCGCGCTGCTGGATGGAGCGGGCGACCACGGGCGCTGTTCCGGCTCCTATCTCACCGGCATCCAGGTGAAGAAGACGATGGTCGACATCAAGGCCGGTGTCTCGTGCGATCAGATCGTCGCCAAACATCTGGGCGAGCAGACCCGCTTCCCCTCGCTGGAAGTCGGCATGGAAGACGCGCGCCAGGCCGGCGATTGCGACTCCGGCTACTCCTGCGCTTACACCAACAACCTTGCGTGGAAGAGCGAGACTCAGCCGCTACCGCCGCTGCTCGACCCGCGCGCGATGTTTGAACGCCTGTTCGGCACCGGAGCCGTCCGCAGCCCCGAAGCCAAGGCGCGCCAGGCCGACTACCGCCGCAGCATCCTCGATTTCGTCAACGCCGAGACCGGCCAGCTGAAGGCCACCCTGGGCCCCTCTGACAATCGCAAACTCGACGAGTACCTCACCTCCATTCGCGAAGTGGAGCGCCAGATCGACCGCGCCGAAAAGACCAACGCCCAGATCGATCCCAAAATGGAGAAGCCCTACGGCGTGCCGGCCGACTTCTCTGAGCACTTCAAGCTCATGACCGACATGATCACCATCGCGTTCCAGGCCGACCTGACCCGCGTCGTGACATTCCTCATGACGCGCGAAGGCACCTCCCGCCCCTATCGCGAACTCGACATCGCCGACGGCCACCACCCCTGCACCCACCATATGAATAAGCCGGATCTCATCGAGAAGGTGATCCGCATCAATACCTACCATGTGGCCCAGATGGCCGGCTGGGTAGAGAAGCTCAAGACGACGAAGGAGTCCACCGGCAGCCTGCTGGACAACATGATGCTGGTCTACGGAGCGGGCCTGTCGGACGGCAACCGCCACCTGCACGAAGACCTGCCGACAATTCTCATCGGCAAGGGCGGCAATACCATCAAACCGGGCAGGCGCATTGTATTCCGTCGGGAGACCCCCATGTGCAACATGCACCTTGCGCTGATGGAGCGCATGGGCGTTCATATGGAACACTTCGGCGACGCCACCGGGCAGTTGAATCTGGCTGAACTCTCCTAGTGCCGTTATGCAGTTTTCCGGTCTAACGAAGCCGCCCATCGGGGTCGTGTTCGACTCCGCGCTGGGCGATGGAATCGACGATGTGCTGGCGCTGGCGCTGCTCTATGCGCTGGAAGGCAAAAGCGAAACGCGCGTGGTCTCCACCAGTACCACGAAGTCCACGCTGCGGTCGGCCATGTTCGCCGAAGCGCTGACGAAGTTCCTGATGGGCCCTCCTCCGCCCAGGCCCGCCCCCGGCGTCTTCGCCGGCTTCCAGCGGCCCGTCCCGGCCATCGGCATGGCCGACAACGGGAAACTCGCTCAGGACACGCCGGTCCTTCGCGCCGTGCTGGATCGGAAGAACGATCAGGGCGAGCCTCTGTACCCGCGGGCCATCACCAGGCTCAACGAAACGGCCGATCCTGCAGCGCTCATCCGCAACGCCCTCACGGCCCAAAACGACGAGAACTGCCTGGTTCTGCTCGCCGGGCCTGCCACCAATCTCGCCGCCATGATGGCGCTGCGCGGTTCGATGGAATTGATTCGCGCCAAGGTGAAAGTGCTCATGCTGGCCTGGGGCAGTTACCCTGAAGGCGCGGCCGATCCCAACGTCAAAGCCGATCTCGCCGCCGCCCGGCAGCTTCTTACCGCCTGGCCCACCACGGTTGTGGCCGTGGGTGCCGAACTGGGCACCGCCGTTCCATTTCCGGGCGAGAGCTTCGGGAAGGACTTCGCCTGGTCCACCAGCCACCCCATTCTGGATGCCTGCCTGGCCTACCATGCCCAGCCCTACGACGTGCCCGCTTCCGCGCTGGCGGCCGCGCTCTACTCCATTCGCCCGGATAGCGGCTTCACCACCTCCGCGCCCGGCACGATCTCCGTGCTCGACGACGGCCGCCTTCGCTTCGCGCCCGGCGCCGGCGGCAAGCATAGCTACCTGCTCGCCGATCCAGCCCGCAAGGCGGAGATCCAGCGGACCTATGTGGAATTGGTGAGCGCCAAGCCCCTTCCGCGGCCCATGCGCCGCCGCATCCCGGAGAAGAAGGAAGAGGTTCCGCCCGCCTCCATCAAGCCGCCAGAGCCCCGGACCGGGCCGCTGTGATGTCAGCCCGCCGGCGGCTTGCCCCGCCGGAAAAGTCCCCTCAGCCCGGCCAGGAACCTGGCGCCTGTGGGGGCATGCTCCACATACAGCAACCGGCCCGCGACCACCAGCTCCACCTCCGCGCCCGCACCCGGATTGCTGAAAACCCGCAGCTTGCCGCCGATCCGCTCCGCGCGCTCCTGCATCGTGGCCAGCCCGAAGTGGCCCGCCCGGCCATGCTCCGAAATCCCCGGCGGGATGCCCGCCCCGTTGTCCCGCACCCTGAGTTCAAGGTTCGTTCCGTAGTTCAACTCCACCTGGACCCTGGTTCCGCCTGAGTGTTGCACTGCGTTGCGTAGGGCCTCGCAGCCAATCCGGTAGATCTCATCGCGCAGAATCGGGTGCATCTGCCTGGCCTGCCCCTCCACCGCAAGCACGATCTGCATCGACTCCGGAACCTGCGTCTCTTCCGCCGCCTGCCGCAGCCCCTCCACCAGGTCGTTCGTCTGCGTCGTGGAGGCACGCAGTTCATTCACCGCCGCGCGGCCTTCCCGCGTGGCCTGCGCCATCCAGTCGGCAAGCTTTTCCAGCGCGCTCCGCATGCGCGCGTTGTCCGCGGGATCGCTCAGTGCATCTTCGGCCACCATGCGGCTGCCCTGGATCGTCTGCAGCAGCGTATCGTGCAACTCGTGCGCGAGCCGGGTCCGTTCCCCCAGCCGTTCATCGAATCGTGCATTCAATTGCGCCGCGATCTGCCGGATCCGCAGCCGGTAGATCACCCAGATGCCGCCGAACAGCAGCAAGGCGGCGGCCACACGAAAGCCGGCTGTCTGGTAGTACGCCGGCCGGATCGAAAAGCCGAGGCTGTCGCCCGTCTCGTTCCAGAGGCCTTCCGGGTTACTGGCGATCACGCGGAAACGGTACGAGCCAGGACCCAGACGGTGGTAAAAGGCCTGGCGCCGCGGACCGGGCTCCTGCCACGCGGTATCATACCCTTCCAACAGATAACGGAACCGTACCTTCTGGGGTAAGGCCAGGCAGATAGCCGTATAGTCGATCTCGAGTTCCCTCGTGAGTGCCGGAAGTTGGAGGTCTTGCGCGGGGGGGTAGAGGCGGCGGTCCGCCAGGACCGATTCGATGTGAACCGGGGGCGGCGAGCCCGAGGCGCCCAGCACTGCCGGGTCGACAACCTGCACGAATCGATCGGACACAAACCACATCCGGCCATCCCGCGACTGCGTCATCATCGGCGTAAACGTGGCCGGACCTGGCCGCGCTCCATCCAGCGCGTCGAAGTTCCTTACCTGCACGACAGAGTCCGGCCGCTCCCACCACCTGCTGACCTCTTCCCGGCTCAGCGTGAACAACCCGCACTCGGAGTGAACCCACAATCTGCCCTGGGCATCCGTCAACTGGGCGAAGACGGTGTCGCACGGCAGTCCATTGGCTTGCCCCAATCGCTTCGCCGTTCCATCCTTCCACCGGATCAGGCCTTGCCGGCTTGAAATCCACACCGCTCCATCCGGCTCCGCCTGCAGTTCCCGGATGGGCGCCGGCTCGCCCTTCCCGCTCTCCCGCAATGGGAATCGCTCGATCCGGCCGGCCTGGTAGCGAGCCAGGTCTCCGGATCGCAGCCCCAACCACAGCGCGCCGCCGCCCGCATCGGCCAGCCCGCGCCCGGTTGGCACGCGGCCGGACTCGAACTCCTCCACCACCCTCTCGTTCCGGATGCGCACCAGCCGTCGCGGGGGCGTGATGACTTCCGCCCAGAGATCGCCGCCGGTCGTCGTGATCATCGTCCAGACCGTGCCCAGCGACGGGCCATGCAGGCCCGGAACCCGGCGGAAGCGGCCGTTCTCGAGAATCAGCAGGTCGCCGTCGACACCCACCCACAACCGGCCCGTGCCGTCCTCCAGCAGGGCCGTCACCCTGCGCCCCGGCAGGCCGTCGCGCGCCTGAATCGCATGGATGACGCCGTCCTGGATGTACTCGAGGGCCCTACCATTGCCAATCCAGACCTTGCCGTCTTTCGTTGCGAGGATCGAACCGGCCTTGTCCGCTTGTAGTCCCTCCCGCATGGAGTAAGTCGTAATGAGCAGGTCCCGGAACCGGTCGAGTCCGTTGGAGGTGGCGGCCCACACGTTACCTTCCCGATCCTCGAAGAGGTCATTCACCCCGTCGCTGGACAGGCCGTCCTCCGCTCCAAAGCGTTCGACGGTTCCGTCTTTCACCCTGTACAACCCGTGGGCCGCCGTACCCACCCACACCATGCCGGTACGGTCCATCATCAGTGCCGTGACTTCCATCCGCGCGCCCGCCGGTGCGGGCAGGATTACTCCGCGCCATAAGCCGTGCTCGCGCTTCTGCAAAGACGGCCCTGTTCCCCTGCGCTCGATTCCGGCCCAGACGGCGCCGTCCGGTCCAGTCGCCAGCGCCGTCACCCCTGCCAGGCCGGCAGCCACCGACAGCCGGTCGGCCAGGTGAACTTCAGAGAAGCCTGGCCGCCAGCGAAACAGTCCATCCGGGGTGCCACCCCACAGATCGCCGCTGGAGTCGAGCCGCAAGGGACCCACCAGGGGGAACGGTACGCCCTCCGCCTTGCCGTGACAGCGAGCCTTGTCTCCCTCGACCTGGCAGATCGGCCCGCTCGCCTCAGCCGGTCGCGACCGTGCAAACCACACCTTGCCGTCCGGGGTTTCCACGATGCCATTGATGTGCCCTCGCCCCGTCCTGTAGTTCCAAAGCGCGCCGTTTCTCCATCGCGCCAATCCGACGGGCGTGCCAATCCAAAGTGTTCCGTCCCTGGTGCCAAGCAGAGTATTGATGCTGGGATTCGAGAGCTGTTGATCCGCCGGCGGCTCCCAGCGGACAAACCGCTGTCCGTCGAAGCGCAGCAACCCGGCGCCCGTCCCTATCCACAGGTACCCGTCGGCGGTCTGTGCAATCGCGGTGGGGCTCGCGCCGAAGGCCCCATCCTCAATCCGCCATGCCGTGTGGCCGTACTGCGTCAGGTGCCGGTTCGGATTGAGCGCGAAGCCGGGAGCCTGGCCCAGAGCCAGCAGGCACAGGCATGCAAACGCTCTTCTGCCCAGCGGAATCAGCCTTCCTCCGGAGTGGCCGCCTCCACCGCCTGGCGCCGGGTCCGGTTGATGTCTCAGATGCACCGTCAATCCGTCAGCAGCCCGCGTTTTAGTGCAATGGCAACGGCATGAGTACGGTCGTTGGCGCTCAGTTTCTCCACCAGATTCCTCACGTGGAAATTCACCGTCGTCTCTGAAATGTGCAGCACCGCCGCGATCTCCTTGTTCCGATTGCCGTCGCGGATCAAACGCAGCACTTCCAGTTCCCGGTCCGTAACGTGCTCGTCGCCCAGATACTCCGCCAGCCGCGCAGCCACTTCCGGCGGCACATGCCGCTGCCCCGCGTGAACCGTTCGGATGGCGTTGATCAGTTCATGGTTGGGGGAACTCTTCAGCAGGTAGGCCGCAGCTCCGGCCCGCAGCGCCCTGCCAATCTCGCCGTCGCCCTCCGAGGTGGTCAGCATGATGACGCGCGCATCGGGAAATTCAGCCCGGATCGTGATCAGGGCGTCGATTCCGGTTTCGCCCTGCAGTCTCACATCCATCAGGATGATGTCTGGCCGGTGGATCCGGTGGAGTTCAGCCGCTTCTTTCGCGCTGGCGGCGTTGCCGACCAGGACCATATCGGGCTGGGAACGCAGGATCGTGGCGAGCCCCTCCCGGTAGATGGGATGGTCCTCCACGCTCAGGATGCGGATTGACTTCTCTGCTTCCATTGGCTGCCAGGGTTGCGCATTTTGGGAGTGTGCGGCGCGAACCCAGAGGACATGGCTGGATGCCGCATGAAGATTAAGTTTAACTTACCAAACAGTCAAGTATCGCACCAAGGCGTCGAAACACCGAAGATCCGTCAGTTTACTCTCTCCGGAGGTCCCCACCAGCTTTCACAGGCTGGCACGTTCGCTGAACCCGGTTTCAGCTGAACATCTATCGGTCCACCCCGCATCCTTTACTTTAAAGGTGTGTCGATTTTGCTCGAGTAATCCGAATTTGGCTATCGTTGGATAGTAAGAATTGTCCTATGTCAACCTACTGGAAACCCCTCTGTCAGCCTAGCGTTTGATTGTCACACTTTCATGAATTCGATCACTAGCGCTATCAAGCACATGCACACGATCTATGGATTACAGTATTGACCGCCCACAACATATTGGGGTATTGTTTCGAGTGCCCCCTGACGATTTCAGCGTCCACTGAACCGCTTGCCGGGGCGCATTGTTCACTAAAAAACAAGGAGCCACCGATGGGCCAGCTAAGCGTGGACTTGAGCGCTCACATCAAAACTTTTCGCCGCAATTTGCGGAAGGAGGAACGGAACGGACTCAGCTTCCCCCGCTATTTCACTGCCAGGTTGGAGGCGGGCAAAACACCTTATGACGAGGTGAAGTGGGAGCTCCGGACCGCGACCATCGGCAACGACAAGGGCGCGATGATCTTCGAGCAAAAAGACATCGAAGTGCCCGCGGATTGGTCTCAAACCGCCACTAACATCGTTGCTTCCAAGTACTTCCATGGCAAGATGGGCACCCCCGAGCGGGAGCGTTCGGTCGCCCAGTTGATCCATCGTGTGGTCGACACCATCAGCGAGTGGGGGATCGAGGGCCGCTACTTCCGCTCCCTCGAGGACGCTGCCAATTTCCGGAACGAACTGGCGCATCTGATGCTGACCCAGAAGGCCTGTTTCAACTCCCCCGTCTGGTTCAACGTTGGCGTAAAAGAAGAGAATCGCGGCTACGGCTGGTATTACGACGAATCCACCGATTCGATCAACAAGCTCGATAAATCGAACCACCGGCCCCAGTGCTCCGCCTGTTTTATCAACTCCGTTCAGGATTCGCTCGAGTCGATTCTCGATCTCGCGAAGACGGAGGGCATGCTCTTCAAGTGGGGCTCCGGCACCGGCACCAACCTCTCCACCCTGCGCGAAGAGAACGGCCTGCTGTGGGGCGGTGGCCGCGCCTCCGGCCCGCTCAGCTTCATGAAGGGTTTCGACGCCTTCGCCGGCGTCATCAAGTCGGGCGGCAAGACGCGCCGCGCGGCCAAGATGGTCATTCTGAACGCTGAACACCCCGACGTTGAACAATTCATCTGGTGTAAGGCAAAGGAAGAGCGCAAGGCCCACACGCTCATCGACGCAGGCTACGACCAGTCGCTCGACGGCGAAGCCTACGCCTCCATCTTCTTCCAGAACGCCAACAACAGCGTTCGCGCCACCGACAACTTCATGCAGTCCGTCGTCGAAGACTCAGACTGGTGGACCAAGTCCGTGGTGAGCGGCGAAAATATTCGCAAGTTCCGCGGGCGTGATCTCATGCGCTCCATCGCCGAAGCCACCTGGCAGTGCGGCGATCCGGGCATGCAGTTCGACACCACCATCAATAAGTGGCACACGTCGAAGAACACCGCCCGCATCAATGCTTCGAACCCCTGTTCGGAGTACATGTTCCTGGACGACTCGGCCTGCAACCTGGCCTCGCTGAACCTGATGAAGTTTGTCAGCGCCGGCGGCACCTTTGACGTGGAAGCGTTCCGTCATGCCGTCGACACCGTCATCCTGGCTCAGGAGATCCTGGTCGACAGCGCCAGCTATCCCACCGAAAAGATCGCGCGCAACTCCCACGACTATCGCCCGCTGGGCCTCGGCTATGCCAATCTCGGCTCGCTGCTGATGTCCATGGGTGTACCGTATGACAGCGACCAGGGCCGTGCCTGGGCCGGCGCCATCACCGCGGTGATGTGCGGCCAGTCCTACCTCACCAGCGCCCGCATTGCTGAGGTCGTCGGTCCGTGCCCCGGCTACCCCATCAACGAGGAGCCCTTCCTCGACGTCATCAAAATGCACGGCGATCAGGTGAACGGCATCGATTCCAAGCTGGTGCCCCCGGCCCTCTTCCAGGCCGCTCACGACACCTGGAAGCAGGCCTACGAACTCGGCCAGAAGACCGGCTACCGCAACGCCCAGACCACGGTTATCGCGCCCACCGGCACCATCGGCTTCATGATGGATTGCGACACCACCGGCGTCGAGCCCGACCTCGCCCTGGTGAAGTACAAGAAGCTCGTCGGCGGCGGCGTCATCAAGATCGTCAACAACACCGTTCCGTCCGCGTTGATCCGCCTCGGCTATTCGCCGGAACAGGTGGAGAAGATCGTCGCCCACATCGACACCACCGGCTCCATTGAAGGCGCGCCCGAACTCAAGGCGGAGCACCTGCCCGTGTTCGACTGCTCTTTCAAGGCGCCCAAGGGCACGCGCTTCATCCACCACATGGGCCACATCCGGATGATGGCTGCGGTTCAACCGTTCATCTCCGGCGCCATCTCCAAGACCATCAACATGCCCGAGGAGTCCTCCGTCGAGGACATCATGGGCGCCTACATCGAAAGCTGGAAGCTCGGACTGAAAGCGGTGGCCATCTATCGCGATGGTTCGAAGCGGGTCCAGCCGCTCAGCTCCGGCAGCGGCAAGGGCGAAAAGAAGTCCGCCGCCTCGCAGGCAGCCGTGCCTGCCCCCGCTCCTGCACGCGTAGAAGAACGCATCGTCTACCGTCCGCTGCGCAGGAAGCTGCCCGACGAACGGCAGTCCATCACCCATAAGTTCTCCATCGCCGGCCACGAAGGCTACATCACGGTGGGCATGTTCGAAGACGGGACGCCCGGCGAACTGTTCATCACGATGGCGAAGGAAGGCTCCACCATCTCGGGCCTCATGGATAGCTTCGCCACCACGGTCAGCTACGCCCTGCAGTACGGTGTCCCTGTCCAGTTCTTTGTGGACAAGTTCAGCCATGTCCGGTTCGAGCCCTCCGGCTACACCGGCAACCCGAACATCCCGTACGCCAAGTCCATCATGGACTACATCTTCCGCTGGCTCGCCCTGAAGTTCATCGGGCCGAACACGGTGGAAAACGAAGCGGGCGTCAGCACGAAGCTGCGGCCCACGGAACCGGAACCGCAGCAGAAACTGCAGTTCTCCCCCGCTGATGGCATGCAGGATGCTCCTGCCTGCTCCGAATGCGGCGGCCTGATGACCCGCAACGGTTCGTGCTACAAGTGCGAGAACTGCGGCGGCACCTCCGGCTGCTCTTAAGTTCCAGTCCAAAAGGGGAGCCGTCCGGTCCCGGCCGGCTCCCCAGCCTTCCGCCCGGTCGTTCCCCTCGTCTCTTTCCCTCCACTCTCCGTTCGAACGCGATCTCCCGCGACCATCTCGGATTCCTGTCGCCATTCCCCCCACCCAAGCATCCAACCTCTCAACGAATACTGGAATGCTTGCCCGTCCGTGAAGCACTCCCTTGGAAGGAACCTACCGAATGAAAGCCAGATTTGTAGAAGTGCCGAAAGCAGGCGGGCCCCTGACCGTAGTCAGCCGGGAAATCCCGGCCCCGGGAGCCGGCGAAGTGAGAGTGCGCGTTCAGGCCTGCGGCGTCTGTCACAGCGATTCCATTACCGTTGCCGGCGCCTTGCCCTTCATCCAATATCCCCGCGTGCCCGGTCACGAGATCGTCGGAATCGTGGACCAGGTAGGCGCTGACGTGCCTCAGTGGAGCGTCGGCCAGCGCGTCGGCATCGGCTGGTATGGCGGCCACTGTGGACGTTGTGAACCCTGCCGGCGCGGCGACCACGTCGCCTGCCGCAACGCCTCGATCCCCGGCATCACCTACGACGGCGGTTACGCCGACTACGTGGTGGCCCCCGCGGAAGCACTCGCGGCCGTCCCCGACTCCCTCGCCAGCGCCGAAGCCGCCCCTCTCCTCTGCGCCGGCATCACGACCTTCAATTCGCTGCGCAACACCGGAGCGCGTCCGCCCGACACCGTCGCCATCCTCGGCATGGGCGGACTCGGCCACCTCGGTGTCCAGTTCGCCGCGAAGATGGGCTTCAACACGGTCGCCATCGCCCGCGGAGCTGATAAAGAGAAGTTCGCCCGCGAACTCGGCGCCCGCCACTACATCGACAGCACCACCTCCGATGTGGCCGCGGCCCTCCAGAAACTGGGCGGCGCTCGCGTGATCCTCGCCACGGTCACCGACGCCGACGCGATGTCCGCCGCCATCGGCGGCCTCGGCTATCAGGGCGAATTCGTAATCCTTGGCGTGCCCGGCAAGCCGGTCCAGGCCTCTGTGCTCGGGCTCGTCCTGCAGCGCCAGTCCATCCGCGGCTGGCCCAGCGGCACCTCCATCGACTCCGAGGACACCCTCAAGTTCAGTGAGATCAGCGGCGTCCTGCCCTTGATCGAAAAGTACCCTCTCGATAAGGCCGCTGAAGCCTACGACCGCATGATGGGCGGCAAAGCGCGCTTCCGGGTTGTCCTGGAGACCGGAGCCTGACCGGACTGGCCCGGCGAAAGAAGGGGGGCGGCCTCCGCGCCCCCCAACCTGGGAGACTCAGTCATGGCTCAACTGGACGATTCCTCACTTCGCACACACCTGGACAACCTGCTGCGCATGGAAGGCGCGCACCTCTCCTTCGATGACGCGGTAGCAGACTTCCCGTCGGCCCTGCGCGGCGCAAAACCGCCCGGCGCACCGCATTCAGCCTGGGAGCTGCTCGAACATCTGCGCCTGGCTCAGGAAGATATTCTCGATTTCAGCCGCAATCCCGCCTACGTGGACAGAACCTTCCCCGATGACTATTGGCCGGCCTCAGCGGAACCACCAGGCGAGGAAGCGTGGCAGCAGTCCGTACAACAGTTCCAGCAGGATCTCGCCGCCATGCGCGGCCTCATCGCGGATCCCGCACAGGACCTCTTCACACCATTACCCCACGGCACGGGCCAGACCTTGCTCCGCGAAGCCCTGCTTGTGGCGGACCACAACTCCTACCACCTCGGCCAGTTCGTCTTTCTCCGTAAGCTGCTGCAAGCCTGAGCGGCCCCGGGCGCCGCTTTCAACCCGAAGCCGTTCGGCCTGTCACTTCCGGACTGGATGATCTACGGATCCGCCAAGCCCGGATCGCCCCGGATTCGGGCAACGCTAGAACGAGTAGCGCACCTGCGCAAAGAGATTGCGTCCTGGTTCCGGCACTTTCAGGCCGGCTGCGAACGGGTCGCGGTAATAGGACAGGTTCTCGAAGTAGTAGCGGTTCAGAAGATTGTCCAAACTGAAACTGGTCGAAAGCCGGCCCATGGTGAAGCCCAGCTTCAGGCCCAGCAGGGCATAACCGGCCGTCGGCACTTCGCCCAGGTCCGAGCTCACAAGCTGCTGCCGGTTCGATGCTGTGGTATTGATCTCCGCGAAGGCACTCCGCAGGGTGTAGCGCAGCGCACTCCAGCCGCGCAGCGGCGGCATTTCCGGCAGATTGCGGCTGTTGACGTTCACAGCCGGCCGCGCATCGGCGAGGCCGCGCGTATAGGAGCCGCCCCCATCCAGCGACAGGCGCTCCGTCAGCTTGGCGCGGTAGGAGAGTTCGCCCCCGTACAGCCGCGCGTCGACTCCGGTGAACGACCGTGCCGTGGACGCCGTCATCATTCCACTGCTCATGAGTGCCGGCTGTTGATTCACCAGGATGTAGTTATCCAGGAATGAGTAGAAAAACAACGGTCTCAGGGTGAACCGGTTCCGGCGCAGACTCCACCCGGACGACCACTCCCGGTTGCGCGTCACCTGCAGCGCCGGGTTCCCCACCATCGGCCTGCTGCTCATGCTCCGGCTGATATAGCGCTCCTGCGCATCCGGCAGGCGGCCGGTCGTGCCGAAGCCGGCGAACAACTCCGACGAGCCCGGCAGCGTCCACGAAACGCGGATGTTGCCGGAGCCGTAATTGTCGTCGTTCGCCGTGCGCCGCGTGCCGTGAAACTGCGCATAGAGATTCGTGGATGCCTGTTGGTTTTGCACCCGCATCGCGGCGTGGTCGAACCGCACCCCGGCTTCCACGCGGAGCCGCTCGGTAAACTGCCGTTGCCAGGTCGCAAAGGCGCCCGCCAAAGTGGTGGCGACATCCGGAATCGACGGGTTCGTCCTGATCATCCCGCCCGATTGCATCAGGCCCGTCAGGTTCCACTCGCGCTGGTAGCTCTCGACGCCCGCCGTCACCTGCCGGCCCAGATCCGTCTCCACTCGCCCGCCCATCGTCCGTGTCGACGCATCGCCGGCCATCATCCATGCGCCGCCCATCGCGCTCAGCCTCTGGCTGTCGGACATGAAGTGCTTCACCTGCGTGAAGTAGCCGTCAATGCGCACATTGCGCACCAGACCGCCCACGCCGGTGGCCGCGTATTTAAACCCGGCTCGGTCGGCATTGTCCGCGTCTCCGTCCATGGTCAGGTAGGGATAGAGAATCAGTCCCGCCTGCTGCCGCGTGTAATTCAGGCTCAGTTGCTGCCGGTCGCTCAGCTTGAACTCGAGATCCAGCCAGCCGGTATGGATGTCAAACGCGCGCCGGTCCCGTCCCGCGAGGCTGTACGGGACATAGTCGGTGAAGCGCCGGCCGGAGCCGTCCGTGTAGGCGCGCGATGTGCGGTAGGAGTATCCGCCCAGCACCCGCAACCGAGGGTTGCCGTAAGAAGCAGTCAGGCTCAGGTTGTAGTAGCCAAACGAACCCA
This sequence comes from Acidobacteriota bacterium, assembly GCA_017307505.1. GTDB lineage: Bacteria > Acidobacteriota > Terriglobia > Bryobacterales > Bryobacteraceae > Paludibaculum. The sequence continues at coordinate 75,061 of JAFKEE010000055.1, forward strand.
GGCTCAGCGCGGGCCGGACCTGGAAGCCCAGTCCGGGGCTCTTCGTCACAATATTCACGACGGCGCCCAGGCTGCCCTGGTTCAGGACATCGAACGCGCCCTTGGTCACTTCCACGCGGTCCACTTCGGCGAAGTCGACATGCTGCGCCGGCGGATCCATGTGCGACGGGCAAGCCCCGTAGATCCGCGCGCCGTCGATCAGCATGTTGATGTTGTTCTGCTGCAGGCCGCGGATGACCACATCGTTCGCGATGCCCGCCTTGCGGATCTTCGACACGCCGTCCAGTGCGGAAAGCGCCTCACCCAGGTCGCGGGCCGGAGTTTCGCGCAAACCGCTCATGTCCACTTCCGCTGTGTTCAGCGGAGCGACCGCATGCACCTCGACGGAGGCCCGGTAGGGCGCCAGCGCCAGCACCAGCCTCACGTTCCGGCCGTCCTTCGCCACACTCTGCGACGTCGGCTCGAATCCGCTGGCCTCGGCACTGACACGCCAGAAACCTGCCGCCGGGCCGCCCTCCGGTTCTGCCAGGACAAACTCGCCGCGGCTGCCGCTGCGGGTCTGACCGACGGTCCGGTCTCCATCCAATAACTTCACCAGCGCACCTTGCACCACCGCGCCCGACGGATCTGCCACCTCGCCGCGCACATCAGCCGCGGCCAGAGGCAGCGGCAGAACCAGGCACACGGCAAGCGCCGCGCGCGCACATAGCTCCACTTTCATTGAAAACTCCCGGAATCGATTCAACCCGCAAAGAGGAAGGCCCACCGGCGCCGGGCCGGGGGCGGACAGTGCTAAGAGGGCTGAACCGAAGGGGGCGCGCGGCCGCGCCTGGCCAGACGGAAGCAATTCCAGACGGGCGTCTGCGCGCGGTGCGCAATGGCGGCTTCGGTCCGGACGGACTCTTCCTCTGCCTGCGCCGGAACCAGCCCGGTTGCGCCGCTCCGCATTCCGCGCGTCAGAGTGCAGCCGTCCGGACAGCGGCCCGGCGCCCGCCAGGCGGGACGATCGGAATCCTCCGCCCCGTTGCGCTTGTCACAGCAGCACCGGCCGGTGCGCCGGCAGCACGCCATCCCGCAGGTCGATCCCTCGACCTGTGTCCACACGGCCGCCGCCGCCGCGCCCCACGGCAGCAGCAGCCAGCACAACAGAAGTGCGCCGAACCTGGACCCGAAGAGGCTCATGAGGACGGAGGGTACTTCGAAAGTTTGCGCTGCAGCGATCTCCGGTGCAGCCCCAGCAGTTTTGCCGCCTGCGTGATGTTACCGCCGCAGTCGGCCAGGATCCTCTGGATGTGCTCCCACTCCACGCGCGCCAGGCTCGGCACCGCGGCTTCGGCCGCGGGGGGATCTTCCAGATTGCGATGAGCCGCATACGTGGCCAGAATCTGATCGGCGTCGGCCGGCTTGCTCAGATAGTGGTCCGCCCCCAGCTTCGTCGCCTGCAGCGCTGTGGCGATGCTGCCATAGCCCGTGAGCATCAGCAGGAATGCGCCCGGTTGCCGCTCCCGCAGGCCTGCGACGATTTCAAGGCCGCTCTCCCCCGTCAGCCGCAGATCCACAATCGCCATCTGCAGCGGACCCTCGACGGCCGCCGCAAAGGCCTGCGTCGCATTGGCTGCCTGGCTCACCCGCCAGCCATGCCGCTCCAGGGACCGCGCCAGCCGTGCGCGGAAGACGTCGTCGTCATCCACCACCAGCGCGCAGTGGTCAGGTCCGGCTGCCGGCATGCACCGCTCCTTCTGCCACCTGCAGCCGCAGCGACGCGGTCGTGCCTGTGCCCGGCGCCGAGGTGTAGACCAGGCTCGCCCCCACGCGCTCCGCCAGCGCGCGCACCAGGAACACGCCCAACCCCATCCCCTGGCCCGGCGGTTTCGTCGTGAAGAACGGCTCACCCACACGCCGTAACTCGTCCGGCGTCATGCCGTGCCCCTGGTCGCTGATCTCGATCGCCAGTTGCGCTCCGCTCCGCCGTACCTTCACCCGCACGCCTCCGCCCGGCTCGCTTGCCTCCAGCGCGTTCTTCACCAGCGCCGCGACCGCCTGGCGGATGGCCCGCCTGGGCACCACCAGTTCGGTGTCTCCGGCGCCCTCTTCGAACTCAACGGACAGATTCTCTCCTTCGGCCAGATCGCTCAGTAGCCCGGCGGCAGTTGTGCGGCCCGGGGTCTCGCCCAGCGGTTCGGCGCCGCGCAGGCTCATCTCGGCCAGGATTCTCTCGCAGCGGTCCACTTCGGCCCGGATCAGCCGGCAATCCTCGGCCAGCGCCGCGTCGCGCGCATACCGCGTGGCATAGTGCTCGAGATCCTTCGACACCACGGCAATCGTTCCCAGCGGCGTCCCCAGTTCGTGGGCCGCGCCGGCGGCCAGGGTGACCAGCGAAGCCAGGCGGTCTTTCCGCGCCAGTTCACTCTGAATGGCATGCAGCGACTCTTCATGGACGCGAATCAGTTCAGAGATCTTGCCGGAGAATAGGGCAACCAGGAACGCGGCCACCGCGAAGGCCGCCCACATCCCCGCCAGATGCAGGCTCCAGCCCGCAGGATGGCCGTGCACCTCCAGCGCGGGCACGGGCCGGTGCACCAGGAAGAGAATCCCGAACAGGAGTGTCGCCAGGATCCCCAGGAACCACGTCCAACGTTTGGTGAGGATCGTCGCCGACAGCGTAATGTGCACGAGGTAAAGCAGGCTGAAGGGATTCGACGGACCTCCGCTCAGCATCAGCAGGCCCGTCAGGCACAGCAGGTCGAGCACAAAGGCCAGCGCCACCCGGTTGGCGTTCGACAGCCACGGCACGCGCTGGCCCCGCAGCAGCAGGTTGCTGCCCGCGATGACGCCCGCCAGAGCCAGCATCGGGGCCCACGGCAGGTCGATCTGCAGCACAGACTGTGCGGCGCCCACCATCCCGGTCACGGCCGCGGCCAGCCCGTAGCGCAGCCGCACAATCCACGGCAGCGCGATCAGCGGCGCGACCTCCGGGATGGGTGGAGACATGGACAACGGGAGACTCTCCTCATCCTACTGGATGAGCACACCGGCGCCTACGCGCCGCGACAAATTGCCGCACCTCGATCCGCGTACGTCAACAGGCCGGAGGGTCGGCCGTTGGGCCACGTCGCCATGCGTGCCATTCGCTCTGGAGCTTTGCCGGACGCCATCCGAATCGCACACGATTCTCTGCGCCTTACGCCGGCCCGGCCGCGCCGCTGGATCCCTCGTCCCCGGTCTCGCTCATCACGGGAAAGTAGACCCGGAATTCCGTCCCCACGCCCGTCTGGCTCTCCACCACCACATGCCCCTGGCTCGCCGTCACAATCCCGTGCACCACCGCCAGACCCAGCCCTGTGCCCTTGCCCGCCTGCTTCGTCGTCACAAACGGTTCAAACAGTTGCGGCCGCACGGCTTCGTCGATGCCTGTGCCGCTGTCCCGCACGCTCAGGTACACATACCGGCCCGGGGGATGCACGGTACGGCAGATTGCGCACTCGCCGACGATGGCTCCTGCCCCCGTCGCTACCTGGAGCGTCCCGCCCTCCGGCATCGCGTCACGCGCATTGACCACCAGGTTCATCACAATCTGCTCCAGCTGTGTGCGGTCCGCCAGGATGGGCGGCACCGACGCCTCCAGCAGAGTCTCAATCGTGATGTCCTCCCCCACAAGACGCAGCGCCGTCTTGCGCATGCCCTCCACTACCTGGGTCATGTTTGCCGGTTCGAAGTAGGCCTCCTGCCTGCGGCTGAATGTCAGCAACCGGCTCACCAGCGCCGCCGCCCTCTCGCCCGCGGCGAGAATCTCGCGCGCCTGGTGGTGTCCCGGCTCCCCGTCCGGCAGCCAGTCGGCCAGCATCGCCGAGTAGCCGTTGATTACCGTCAACAGGTTATTGAAGTCGTGGGCGATCCCGCCCGCCAGCCGGCCGATCGACTCCATCTTCTGCGCCTGCAGGAATTGCGCCCGCAGGGTCTCCCGTTCCGCCTCGGCCCGTTTCAGCATCGATAGGTCCGCCGACGTCCCGATCATCCGCACCGGAGAACCATCGCGCTTCCGCAGAATCACCCGGCCGCGTCCCAGAATCCACTTGTACGACCCGTCCTTGCAGCGCATCCGGCACTCCTGCGCGAACACCGGTGTCCGGCCGGACAAATGGCTCTGCAAGGCCTCCAGGACTCGACCCTCGTCCTCGGGGTGAATCAGTTGGAGCCAGTCTTCCACCCGCATCGGGCCCTCGTCCTGCTCGAACCCCAGCAGGCGCCGCCATTGTCCCGAGAGCGCGACGCGCCCGGATGCACACTCCCAATCCCAGACGCCATCGCCCGCCCCCTCCAGGGCGAACTGCCAGCGGTGCTGCGAATCCCGCAGGGCCAACTCGGTCGATGTCCGCCGCTGGTGTTCCTCCGTGATCTCCTCCAACAGCCACATCCGGCCCGGCCGGCTCTCCACCACCAGGTCCCGGGTCGTTACCTGCACCACTCTGGAATGTTTCTCGCCTGCTCCTGTTTCCTCCGCCCCCTCCGCCGGATCCTCCGCCAACGGACCGTCGGCGACCACCAGTGCGCTGCGCCGCAGGCCGCGCATCGCCTCAGCGACTTCCGCCACGGGGCAATCGCCGCTGGGCAGGTCCAGCAGCCTCGCCGCCGGCTGGTTCAGCCATGCCCGGTCGCTCGAGAAATCGGCGAAGATCACACCCTGCGGCATCGTCTCCACAATGCTCGCCAGCCGCGCCTCGGTCAGCCGCAGCCGATCCTGGCCCCGGTGCCGCGCTGCCTGCGTGCCCAGATAGGCCGCCGCCTCGCGCACCAGTGCCCGGTCGGCATCCTCGATTGCCTTGCGGTTCTTCCAGGCAACGATCAGGACCCCTTCCAATCCGGTCGCATGAACGGGGGCAACAGCCACCGACTCGGCGCCCCACGCCAGCAGCAGACGGTTGGCGCCCGGCGCTCCCCGATAATCGTTCCATGCCTGCAGCCTGGTCTCGTCGTACTCGAACCAGGTCAGCAGCGCCCCCGGTCCATCGCCCGGAGCCGATGCCATGCAATGCATCGACCGCCCGTCCTCTCGTTGCAGCAGGAGCGCCAGGTCTGCGCCCAGGGCCTTCGTCAAGGTAGGAAGCGCACCTTCGCGCAGGGATTCCTCCCATGCCGACGCACGCCGGAAAAACAATGCCAGGTCGCGCAGGCCATCCGCCTCCTGGCCCGGATCGCGATGAGAAGGAACGCCCTCGGAACTCATGACACCGTCGAAAGAATCTCCTCCAATGCGCCGGTCACCAGGTCCGGCGCGGTCAGGTGCGGCAGATGGCCGGTGGTCGGCAACTCGCGGTACCGGCTCTCCCGGATCGCCTCATGCAGGAAGCGGGCCGCGCTTCTCGGAACAGCCCGGTCGGCTTGCGTCTGTAGAATCCAGGTCGGGTGCCGGATCCCTGCCATATCCTGCCGGTGATCGCAATACAGCATCACTCGCAGGAACGATAGCGCGATGTCGGGCCGCATCTGGCGCAAAGTGTCGTTCAGATATCGCTCGGAGGCCCGGTCCTCGACTCCGATCATCGCCGGGACAAAACCGGCAATCCACGCGCTGAAGTCGCTGGAAGCCATCTCGAGAATGCCGTCCACGTCGGCCCGCGAGAATCCGCCTTCGTAACCGCCGTCGTTCACATAGCGCGGCGACGCGCCCAGCAGGATCAGCGCCCGGAAGAACTCCGGAGCCAGCATCGATGCCAGCGCCGCAATGATCCCACTGACGGAGTGGCCCACGGCAATCACCGGACCCGCGCCGCTGGCCGCGCAAACCTCCACAAGATCCTGCGCATAGGCGAACAGGGAATTGTAACGATCCGGGGAGTAAACGGAAAAATCCGACCGCCCGCAGCCGACATGATCATAGCGAATTACGCAATGATTCCGGCCGATCGCCGCGCTCTGCTGGCTCCAGGCAGATTGATCTGTGCCAAACCCGTGGAGGAACAGGACCGGCCCTAAACCCGCCCCCGAAAATGTCACATGGTTGCGCCGCAGCACCGCGTCCGAGGTCATCTTGAAAGTCTCGGGACATTGCTAACCCGAACCTCGCCGCCAGTATATCAGCCGATGGACGGAAGATTCATCACACCCGCCGGCCGGCATTCCGCCCCCAACATATGCGGAGAAGTGTCAATCATGCAGGAAGGCACCTGCATATTTGGCATTTAAGAACTTGACTCACCAGGCAAACGGAGGAAGCGCAGCCATGATTCGCGAAACCGCTCATTTCATTCGGGCGACAATCCCGGTAGCCGCTGGACCGGACGCTGCCGAGAGTTTCGTCGGGTCGAAGCTCCAGCCGGATGCCACTGTCATCACGTCCTGTTCATCCGGCAGCCACCGGTCGGGCGGCTTACTGGCGTACTGGAGTTTCTTTTCCGCCTCCGTAACCGCTCCCGTCTGGCACACAATTTCGCCGCTTTCTCCCATGTAGCCGAAGCACCGGACGACTCGACCCTGCTTTGCCAGGATCCAATGATGGTATTCCGTCACCCGGTGCGTGGCGTATCCTTGCGCTTCATCAAATTTCGCACTCAAGTCGGCAACAATCCTCGCAATCATCTCAACCGAGCGGTGGGTAACCTCGGATTGGACGCTCACGGATAGTACCGGGCGCCGCTCCTCGGTCCCCATTGCCCAATCACCGACGATTGAGATCCATCCGTTCACTGGCGGCGTGATGAATACCGAGCCGCCCCTGTAAGCAGTTTCGATTCCGTCGTGCCAATTTGCGGGACTCTGCGAGCGAATTGGCAGCGACTCAGCTACCGCTCTTATATCGGTGCTTCGTACAGCAATCCAGCCGATCTTGAACCCGAACGGTTCCGGCGGCGTTGGTGCGCTGGCAAAAAGCGGCGAGAACAGCGAACGGAAGTTTCTCATAATGAAGCCGTGTTGGTAGGCTTTACCGTGCGGAAAACATAGGCAAAGGACCAGCGCCATTGCGATCCGGTTCATGACGCCGCATCGTAGCAGGTTTGCCGTATAAAGAACGCGCGCCGAGGAAGCCCGAGCCGCTCCCACTTCCGCATCTGGCCGATCCGTCTAAACGGTTCGATACGATCCTGAGGGTGTTGCTGGCCATACCGAAATCATAAGCACAAGCGGTTTTGACGAAACTGGAATCGGAGAAGCGAAAGGTTCACGCCAAACTCGCTGAAGTGCGCCAATTGGTGGTTCAACGCCCACCTCCTGCAGGAGGCACTGGCCAATTGCAGGAACGACCGGAGCAAAGTCGCCGGGTGGCTGCACGACCATCTGGCCATCCGTCTCGATTTCGGCTCCTGCGGCCGCGTGGCAGCAATGTATCCGGGCATCCGTTCCGCCCGGCCGGCCATCGAGGCATGGGGACTGCCGATACCTCAATACACGGCGCAAGCGCTGCAACGGGATCCAGGAATCCCTATGCCGGAGTACTTCTCCAGACGGGCCCGGTCGTTTCAGGGCGAGAAGACGCAATACTTCCTGCCGTTCGTTCCCGTCAGCCGCGTGGCCGGCCACTGGTAGCCGGCCCGGCCGTCCTCCGGAAGCACCAGCGCGGCCATTACTTCATCGTCTTGGCCAGTCCGCTGCGGAGAGCCGAATCGAAGATCTCCTGAATCCGCTTGTGGAACTCGGCAGACACCCGCGACTGCACCTCGTTCGCCTTGCCCTGCTCGACGTTCACCTTCCCTTGTTCCCCATTCACCCGCGACTGCTCCTCGTTGACCTTGTTCTGCAGTTCGTTGACTCGCGACTGCTCCTGGTTCACCTTTGCCTGCAGGCCGTTCACCTCACCTTGGCTGGGCGCGGCGGGCGCTGTCTTCAGTTCGTTAAGCAGGGCTTCCACTTTCTTGACTGCGGAATCCCTGCCGTTATCGGAGCCCGCATCGTGGATGCGATTCAACAGTTCCTGCCGCTTGTTCGCCGCGGATTGAGCTGAGTTCACCTTGTCCTGCTGCGCATTGACCTTATCCTGAACGCCATTAACCTCATTCTGCCGGGCATTTACTTTATCCTGCAGCTGATTGACGGCGGATTGCAGCCGGTTCACTTCGTCCTGTTGGGCGTTCACTTTCTTCTGCGGCTCCATCGCCCGCTCGATGTCGCGCAGTACGCTCTCGTCCGTGACTACATACTCGGCGCCTTCGTTCCGGAACCAGGCGAAGCGGTTCCCGAAACGGGAGCGCAACGCATCCGGGCTGATACGATCCCGCGAGTCCCACGATCCGCTCTCCGAATTGCCCAGGACGATGATGTAGCGCCGCTGAGCCGCTTCTTTCTCTGGATGCGCCCCGGCGGAAGACGTCGCCGATGCCTGGAGGAAGGCCGAGGGCTCGGCCGGGGTCACGGTGCCCGGCTCGGAGAATGCAATCGCGGACCCGCTGCCTGCGGTCACTCTGGTGTTCGACACCGCGCCCACTGCCTGGGACGGGACGGCCGCCGCGGTCACATAGACCAGCGGGACGGCCAGCAGGCAGATCACCCCCGCTGCGCCGCGGGGAACGCCCCGGGACAGCAGCGTGCTGTTCAGGATCCGGTGAATCCGTGCGTCCGTGCTGCCGTAGCGGGCCATCGCCGCTCCGTGCCAGTTCACACGCACCCCGCTCTGCATGAACTCCAACAACATCTCGGCATAGCTGGTCCTGTCTCGCGTTACCGCCACTGCCGCATCGTCGCTCACGTCTTCGGCCAGCCGGACGATGCTTCGGTGCAGCACCCAGCTCAGCGGGCTATGCCAGAGCAGCGCGCGATGCAACGCGGAGAGAAACTGAACCGCGGGATCCCGCCGGCGCACATGGGACTGCTCATGCGCGAGCACGGCCTCCAGCTTGGCTGCGCTCCACGCCCGCCAGTCCGCCGGCAGCAGGATCACCGGCCGGGTCAGCCCCACTGTGACCGGCGATGTGACCCTCTCTGATTCGCGCACTTCAACTCCAACCGTCGAGAGCTCCGTCGACCGGCTTTGCCCCGTGAGCCTGCGAGCCAGAAGCAACCCCATGCCCAGCCGCAGCAGTAACAGCCCCGCGATGAGCGCATAGAAGCCCGCCAGGATGCCGCGCCAGTCCCTCGATGGTGGCGTCTCGCGCCGTGGCGTCTCCCTCGCCACCTGGTTCTCCGAAGCCGCGGCCGGAACCGCTGGAACGGGTGTCCGGGTGTCCACCGCGGAAACCTGTCTGACCACGACAGGCAGCTTGGGGAACGTCATGGTCAACACGGGCAGGCACAGGGAGCCGCAGACGGCGGCGATACACGCTGCCAGCCGGATCGACGGGTCCTTCACCCGCAGCAGCCACAACAAGGCAGCTCCGGCGCCGATGAGAACGGTGGAGCGAATCGCCCACTCGATCAGGAAACTTCCGTTGATCATGCTTTCTTCTCCTTGCGCGACGCAATCTTCTCCGCCAGCCGCTGAAGCTCTGCCGGCTTCAGTACCCGGTTGTCCACCAGACCCACCAGCAGTTCCTCGACGGAGCCGCCGCAGAAACGGTCGATCAGTTGCCGGGCTGCCTCCACGGCCACGTTGCGCGGAGTATCGACGGCGCGATAGACGAACGTCCGTCCCTGCACGGTGTGCTCGATGTAGCCCTTTTCTTCCAGATTTCGCAGGATGGTGCGAATCGTCGAATCCTTGAGCGATCGCTGCGCCGCCACGCCTTCCCGGCAGAGCTCCGCCGTGCAGTCCGGATGGGCCCAGACGTAGTCCATGATGAACTGCTCCAGAGGAGTAAGCGCGCTTCGCTGTCCGCGAGTGTTAAACATTCTAGTGTTAGAAGTTATAACACTTGGAAACCGGCTTCAAGCCCCGGCCGTGGGAGTTTACACAGGAAATGCGGTACCTCTCGTTCCTGTGCCGGCAGGGACCCAACCAGGCCCGATTGGCGGAGACACACCCTGCTCAGTTCAGAAACATAACGGGAGAGTCCGGGTAACGTCGAAGTCTGCCCCAATCTCGGTCCTTCTGAACTCAATCTCTGTTAGCGATCGTCCAAAAACGTAGATTTTTGAACACACGGCCGGAGCACCTGGGCGGCTTTGGTACGAAGATAGTCGCGATAACCGGCCGGTAATGGCTGCTGGAGGATCTCGTCGATGATGGAGGAGAAGTAAGCCAAGGAGCGAA
>JAFKEE010000056.1 GCA_017307505.1 Acidobacteriota bacterium
AGAGGCGGCGGCACGGGCCATCCACGAAGCCAGCGGGCGCCGCGAGCAGGAATTTGTCCCGGTGAACTGTGCGGCGATCCCCGAATCGCTGATCGAAGCGGAACTGTTCGGCCATGCCAAAGGCGCCTATACGGGTGCGATCGGCGCGCGGGCCGGCTATTTTGAACGGGCCCACCGCGGCACGCTGCTGCTGGACGAGATCGGCGAGATGCCGCTGGCGCTGCAGGGCAAGCTGTTGCGTGTACTGCAGGAGCGCGAGATCCAGCGCGTCGGGGGCGGCGAGACCGTACCGGTGGATTGCCGCATCATCGCCGCTTCGAATGTCGATCTGGCCGAGGAAGCGCGGTTGAAGCGGTTCCGCGCGGACCTGTTTTACCGGCTGAGCGTCGTCGTGCTGCGGCTGCCGGCTCTGCGCGAGCGGCGGGAAGACATCCCTGTGCTTGTGGACCACTTTATTGAACGGATCTGTAAGGCCGAGGGGCTGCCGCGCTGCCGGGTGACCCCGGATGCTCTGCGGCGCCTGGCCGATTGCGACTGGCCCGGCAATGTCCGGCAACTGGAGCATGCCGTGGAATCGGCCGTGGTCCTCTCGGACGGCAGGACCGTCCTGACCGCCTACGATTTTCCCCTCGAGGTGCCCGCGAATCATGCGGCTCCGGCTCCGGCGCCTGCGTCCAGCAGCTTTCCGGTCCTGCCCGAGACGGGCCTGGACATGGAGGAGACGGTCCGCCGTTTGGAGATGCACCTGCTATCAGAAGCACTGGGACGCGCCAACGGCAACAAAGCCCGTGCGGCCGACCTGCTGGGGCTGAAGCGGACCACCTTGCTCTACAAGGCCCGCAGCCTTGGCTTCGCGATTGCCTAGACCTGTGAACATTCATGGCTAACGACTCCACCAGTAGCTCGGCCCTGGCGTCTACCCGGACTCTGCTCCGCAACGCGGAGTGGAGCGACATGGGCGTGCCCCTCGCGGTGCTTGCCATTGTCATCGCCCTCGTGACGCCGCTGCCGTCGGCGCTGCTGGACTTCCTGCTTGTGCTGGACATCATGACCTCGGTGATCGTGCTGATGGTCGCGATGTATATCCGCAAGGCGGTGGAGTTTAGTATCTTTCCCAGCGCCCTGCTGCTGCTCACCCTTTCCCGGCTCGCCTTGAACATCTCGGCTTCGCGGCTGATCCTGTTGAACGGCAACTCCGGCGCCTCGGCCGCGGGCCATGTGATTGAAGCATTTGGCACTTTCGTCGTCGGCGGGAACTACGTCATCGGCACTGTCATCTTCCTGGTGCTGATCGCCATTCAATACGTCGTGATCAACCACGGTGCGGTGCGCATCTCGGAAGTCACGGCGCGCTTCACGTTGGACGCCCTGCCCGGCAAGCAGATGTCCATCGACGCAGACATGAACGCCGGCCTGATCACGGAGCAGGAAGCCCGGGTCCGCCGCAAGCAGCTATCGGCGGAAGCGGAGTTCTACGGCGCCATGGACGGCGCGTCGCGATTCACGCAGCGGGACGCAGTTGCGAGCATCCTCATCACCGGCATCAACATCGTCGCCGGGTTCCTGATCGGTGTCCTGCAGCACGGCATGGACCTGAAGCGGGCGCTCGAGACCTACACCATCCTGACTATCGGGGAAGGCCTGGTCTCCGTCATCCCCGCGCTGATGATCTCAATTTCGGGCGGTTTGATCGTCACCCGTTCCAGTTCGGAGCAGCGGCTGGGCGCGGAAGTGCAGCAGCAGTTGTTCTCGAATGCCCAACCGCTGCTGTTGTCGAGCGGAGTTCTGGCGGTGCTGGGCATGTTCCCGGGCCTGCCGAGCCTGCCCTTTTTCGCCGCCAGCGCCGGAATCGGCTACGCCGGATGGCGGATCCGTCAAAAAGCTGACGCTTCGGCGGCGATGGTGGCTCCGGTGAAGAAAGAGGCCGCGCAAGTCAATGTTGAATCGCTACTTAAGGTGGAGCCGCTGGCGTTGGATGTCGGCCTGGGCCTGGTGCAGCTGGTGGAGGGCGGCAACGAGTCGCCGCTGCTGCTGAGGATCACGGCACTGCGCCGGCAACTGGCCGGACAGAGCGGCTACCTGCTGCCCCCGCTGAAGGTAAGCGACAACCTGTCGCTGCGTTCCAGGGAGTACCGGGTGATGTTGCGCGGTGCGGAAATCTCCCGTTATGAACTACTTGCCGGGCATTCCCTGGCTATTCCCGGGGTCAATGCGCAGCCCCTGCGCGAGGGCAAGCCGACGCGCGATCCAGCCTTCGGGCAGACAGCGTTCTGGATTGCGGCGGGCCTCGCCGACCATGCCCGGGCGTCCGGGTACACGGTGGTCGACGCGGTGAGCATCATCGGCGCACACCTGGCCGAGCTGATCCGGAAATACGCCTGCGAACTGTTCAGCCGGCAGGACGCGAAGAACTACTGCGACCGGGTCGCGCAGGAGCATCCCAAAGTCGTCGAGGATTTGGTCCCCAAACTGCTATCTCTGTCTGTGATTCAGAAGGTTCTGCAGAATCTGTTGCGGGAGAGGGTTCCCGTCCGCGACTCGGTTCTCATTCTGGAAGCGATGAGCGAAGCCGCGGTGACGACCAAAAACCCCATTCTTTTGACCGAGTTTGTGCGGCAGGCGATCCGTCGTGTGCTGGTGGAGCCCTATCTGAACCACGACCGGGCGCTGGAAGTCTTCCTGTTGGCGCCTGAGACGGAGCACCTGATCGAGAAGGCGATTGAGCATCACGAGACGACGAGCAGCCTGGCGCTGGCGCCGACGCGCATCAGGGAAGTGGTGGAAGAGGTCCGGCGGCGGGTGGGTACGGGCGACAGCAGCGCGGTGCTGCTGACGTCGACGAGTGTACGGTATTTTGTCCGGCAGATTCTAGAGCAGTACATGCCGGGGGTAGCGGTGCTATCGCACGGCGAGATCCCGGCGGAGGTGAGAATCCATGTCAGCGGTCATCCCGGGGCGACTGCCCAGCTGGAAGCAAAGGCAGGAGCGTGAAGCGATGAAGTCGAAGTCGTTTTTTGCGGATAGAGTGCACGATGCGATGCTCGCGGCGCGGGCGGAGCTCGGTTCGGATGCCGTGCTGTTGAGCAGTCATCGCACCGCGGCCGACGTGCGGCACCTGGGTGAATTTGAAGTCATCTGCGGATATACGGAGAAGCCGGCGGCAGTGGAATTGTGCGACCCTCCGGCGGCGCGGCGGATTGCCCCGGTTGTGCACGAGGCGCCGGTGGCGCAGGAACGTGTAGCGCCGCGTCAGGAGCGGCAGCGGCCGATGGCCACACCGCTGGAGCGCAATGGGCGCATGGCGCTGGCTACCCGGTCTCAGAAGGTGGAATGGCGGCGCATCCGGCGCAGCCTCACCGAGCAGGGCTTTCCGGGCGCGGTGGCGACCGACATCACCCGTGCGGTGTACCGCCGGCTGACCGGCGAAGAGGCTCCGGACGTTGAATTCGAACTGATGATCGATCCTGAGACAGCGCGCGCCCAGGCGCAGATGCACAGTGAACTGGCTTCGATCCTGCCGCTGCTGGACCTGGAGTCGGTGGCGGTCCTGCGCAACCGGGCGGAAGCCGCCGAGGACGCGATGGCGGAGCTGGAAGAGCAGAATGTGATGGACGCTCCGGAAGCGGCAGCGGCCGAAGAGGCGCTGGCTCAGGAACTGGCCCACCGCCTGCCCGCGCTGCGCACGGGTGGGGAAAGCGTGGTGCCGAACGGCCATGCGGTGGCCCTGGTCGGGCCGGCGGGTGCTGGTAAGTCCCTGACAGCGGCGAAGATTGCCATGTCGGCTCTGGCCGCACGGGAACGGCCGGTGCGGATTGTCAGCGTGAGCGGCCGGTCGGCCGGTGCAAGCGCGCGGCTGGCTGCGCTGGCGGCCATCCTCGAGGTGCCGTTCCAGAGCATCGAAACGCCCGAGGAACTGGGTCCTGCCTTGGCCGAGCAGATGGCCGGCGAGCTGGTCATTATTGATACGCCTGGGTTTTCCCGTCGCGAGGAGGAGACCACGAGGCATTGGGCGCGTGAGCTTTCCAGCTCGGAAATCGCGCACATCAGCCTGGTCCTATCGGCGACGACAAAACCTGCCGATCTATTTGCCACGGCCCGGCAATTTAGTCTGTTTCATCCGGATAGTTTGACGTTCACGCACGGGGATTGCACGGCGGAGGCCGGACCGTGCCTGGCGCTCGCCATCTCGGCTCGCATGCCGGTAGCTTACTGGAGCGAGGGGCAGGAGATTCCGGAAGACCTGGGCGTACCCCGGGCGGAAGAGTTTGTGAGACGAACTATGCCAGCTCTGTTGGCGGCGGTATAGGTGAGTGGAGGAGAAAATGGCATCCTCTCAATTCGCGGCGTATGAGAGTGAGGTGGCTTCGGCGACCTCCTCCCGCGAGACATTAATTCTGGAACACCTGCCTCTGGTGCGGTGGATCGCCCACCGCATCCACGAGCGTCTGCCGCGGGAGTTCGCCCTGGACGACCTGATCTCGACCGGCATCCTGGGGCTGATCGCGGCCATCGACAGTTACGATCCCATTCACAACGTCAAGCTTTCGACCTTTGCCAGTTACCGGATTCGCGGCGCCATCATGGACAGCATCCGCGGCATCGACGGCATTGCTCCGCATCACCGCAAAGTGGTGAAGCAGGTGCAGGCGGCGATCGCGAAGCTGGAACAGAAGCTGCAGCGCCCGCCGAGCGAGGACGAGATCGCAGCCGAACTGGGCATGGAGCTGGAAGAGTACCAGCAGACGCTGGTCCAGACGCGCGGCGTCTCCATCGGCAGCCTGGATGCCGCTCCGGTGAATACGGACAAGATGACGTTCCTGTGCTTCTTCGCGGATCGCGAAGACCAGGAGCCGGGCCGGATTCTAGAGCGGGCGGAACTCAAAAAGGTGATCGCCGAGGGCATCGCGCGCATGCCGGTGGCGGAACGCCAGGTGCTGGCCCTGTACTACCAGGAAGGCCTGAACCTGAAAGAGATCGCGACGATCATGAACCTGCATTACAGCCGGATTTCCCAGCTGAAAACGCAGGCAATCCTGAGGTTGAAGACGCTGATGGACAAGAAATGGCCGACGCCGCGAGGAGACATCTGACGTGGGACCCACAGGCGAAGTTCGCAACGGAGGAATGCCGCCGGCGGCGCTGCCGGAACTTTGGGTGAATGAGGTGGAGCCTTTGCTGGACCTGGACTTACCGGTGAGTGTGCGATTTGGAAAAGTGCGGATGCCGTTGTCCCAGGCGTTGGAGCTGGGGGATGGCTCGATTGTGGAACTGGATTCGCGGGTAGACGATCCGGTGGAAGTGCTGGTGCATGGGAAAGTAGTGGCGCTGGGGCAGTTGGTCGTGGTTGACGGCTGCTACGGCGTGGAAGTGACCTCGTTGGCGGGCAGCGGA
Source organism: Acidobacteriota bacterium (assembly GCA_017307505.1). Taxonomy (GTDB): domain Bacteria; phylum Acidobacteriota; class Terriglobia; order Bryobacterales; family Bryobacteraceae; genus Paludibaculum. Next base: position 5,392 of record JAFKEE010000056.1, read on the forward strand.
ACGGCGCGGGTGTCCTTGGATGCCGTTCTGCCGCCGAACGGGGACAGTCCGGACGGCGAAGAGGAGACGGTGCAGGAATGACACGCTTTTTCGGCTTGGTGACGGTGCGGCGCAAAAGGACCGGGACGGAAGAAGAAGCCGTCGTGGAACGTACGGATTCGCCGGTGGAAGATGTGGCGCGGCCTCTGGGGCTCAGCCTGTCGCCCGGCCTGTCGGTGCTGCCCGAAATCTCCCGCCTGGCGGCCGAGGAGTTGAAGCGGAAAACACAGGTTCAGGCGCAGCCGGAACCGCCTGCCGTGCGTCCGGCGCCCGCGGAAGCGGTGGAACAGCCCGTCCGGACGGAGAAGCCGGCGCGGGGGGAGACCCGCTGGGAGCGCGCTGTGCGCCTGCGCGAACTGGGCATGCGCGAGGAGCGGATCGCCGCCGATTTGGGTGTATTGCCGTCGGATCTGCGTCTGCGGTGGAAGTTGGAAAGCCTGCGCGCGGAGCGGACTGTGGCTGCCGCCGCCAGGCCGCGAACGAATTCCTAAAAGTGTCTTCAGATATTGCGACAGTAGGAATGCACTTCACGAGAATTGGAAGGAGCATCATATGAAAGTCGAAAACCGTCAGATACAAAACACGAGCTCCGGCAAAGTGCAGACGTTGACGTCCTCCGGCAAATCTTTGACGGGAAGGACGGAAACTGGCGTTGAATCGACTGGATCGCTAGTGGACCAGATCAACGTCGGCGGGCAGCAGGTCCTACTGGCGAAGGCGCGGGAAGCGGGCTCGATGGCGTCGCCGGCACGGTTGCAGGAGCTGTCCGAGTTGGTTGCGTCGGGCAACTATTCACCTGATCCAGAAGCAGTGAGTGAATCTATTATCAACGACTTGGAGCAAGGTGGATGACCAAGCGTGTGCGGGGCGCCAGTCTTAGCGAGATCACTGGAGTCGAGCCTGCCCTGGAGGCGGAGGTAGGAGAGATTCGCAGGTTGCTGGTGGAGTCGTCGTTGGAGTCGCTGGGACTGGCCTCCGGATTGCTGGAAACCCTGACGAGGGAGATCCAGTACGCCGTGGAAAACGGAATTATCTATCAAGAATCGGAATTGCGAGTCCTTTTACAGGGATTGAACGGATTGCGCGAACTCACCGATCAAGGCGCAAATCTGACAGCCGGCTACCTGCAATCTCTGCTGGGCCCGGCAATGGACTGCTTCGGCGGCCAGGCCGACCTCGAATCACGCACCGCACGCATCCAAGTCCAGGCCTGAACCGGAGCGGAGCACTATGTCAGGACTGCTATCCTCCCTGCAGACATCCGCGCAGGCGCTGCGCGTGCTCGACCGCCAGATGGCGGCCACCCAGAATAACGTCAACAACGCGCAAACCCCCGGCTATGTGAAACAAACGGCAAGCACCGCGGCCCTGCCCTTCGATCTGAGCGCCGGGCTGACGGGCGGCGTGATGAGCCTGCCTGAGCAGTCGAGCCGCGACCAGTTTGCCGAGCAGAGCGTACGCGGGTCGGTTTCCGACTCCGGCTCCCAGGACATTCAAAGCCAAATGCTGTCCATGCTGGAAGGCGTGCTGCCGGCCGATACCACCAAGGGTGTCGGCGCCGCGCTGACGAAGCTGTGGGACAGCTTTTCGTCGTGGAGTACAGCGCCGAATTCCGCTACGCAGCGGGACGCGGTCCTCAATGCCGCCAAGAATCTGGCGGCGGCGTTCAACCAGACGGCCAACCAGGTGAGCCAGTTGCGGCAATCGGCCGACCAGCAGTCGCAGTCGACCGTGACTTCGATCAATCAACTGACGACGCGCATCGCGGCCCTGAACGACAAGCTGCAGAAAGACGGGCCGGACGCCGGTGTCGATGCGCAGTTGCACGCTGCGCTGGAAGACCTCTCGGGCCTGACGAATATTTCCGTGCTGATGCAGTCCAACGGCACGGCTAACGTGTTGATGGACGGCCAGATCCCGCTGGTGCTGGGGTCTGAAAGCAAAGCGCTCAGCGTAAGCATCACGCCGCAGGGCACCAATGCCCCGCCGAAGTTCCAGTTGATGTCAGCGGATGGCCAGGACGTGACGAGCCACGCGACGGGCGGCAAGCTGGGCGGCCTGGTGGCCTTCCGGACGGGTCCGATCGCGGAGATCGAGGGCGACGGGACAAAGCCGGGCACTCTGAACACATTGGCTTCGAACGTCGCGGATCGAATCAATCAGTTGCTGACAGCAGGCTACTCCACGCTGGACCCGGCTCCGGTGGCGGGCGTGCCGCTGTTTCAATACAACACCGGACAGAATGCGGCGGCGACGTTGCAGGTGGTAGCGGGCTTTCAGTCCAGCGACCTGGCGGCCGCCGATCAGGGCAATCCGCCGTCGGTGAACGGGATCGCGCTGCAACTGGCGGGGCTGCGGGATTCGGGTTCCGCGGCAGACCAGATCAACGGGCAGACCTACGGCCAGTTCCTGAGTTCGATGACGTCGAGGGTTGGGTTCCTTTCGAGCGACGCCTCGACGCGGGCCGAAAGCGCGGCCGATGCGGTGATTCAGGCCCGAAGCCTGCGAGAACAGATCTCCGGTGTATCGCTGGATGAAGAAGCAGCCAAGCTGGTGGAATACCAGCGCAGCTACCAGGCCAACGCGAAGATGATCCAGGTCCTCAGCGACCTGACGCAGACGCTGTTGAATAGTGTGGCGTAAAGGGAATAGCGAATGACCTCCGGAATTAACGCGAACGGGCAGCGCTTCCTGTTGGATATGAAGCGGATGCAGCAGCGCGGCGACCGCGCGCAGCAGCAGATCTCCAGCACCAAGCGGTTGGTGACGGCGTCGGACGACCCCGTGCAAGTGGGCACGATGCTGAGCCTGAAGTCGCAACTGGCGAAGAGTGTCCAGGGCAGGGCGAACCTGGGCCAGTTCCAGACCGAAGTGGACACGGCCGAGACGTCGTTGCAGCAGGCGGTGAAACTGCTGGATAAGGCGGTGACGCTGGGGGCGCAGGGTTCCAGCAGCGCGGCTCCGGTGGACCGTGCGGCCCTTGCCGTGCAACTGAAGGGATTGCTCACGCAGATGGTGGGCATCTCGAATACGAATGTGGATGGCCGGTATATCTTTGCCGGCGGTATGGACCAGAAGGCGCCCTATGCTGTGAACCTGAGCTCCACCAATGGCGTGGACGCGACGGCGCAGTTTATTCCTGGCAGGGTAGTACAGGATCCGGCCGGCAACCCCTTGCCGACGGGCCTGACCGCGGACACGGTTTTTGATGCATCCGGCAGTAATGGCGTGTTCAAGGCCTTGAACGACCTGAGATTGGCACTGGAGCAGGATGACCCGGCCGCGACGCAGACCGCGACGGCTGCGTTGGATACGGCCTCAACTTATTTGAATCAACAGCTTGCGCACTACGGCAATCTGCAGAACCAGATCGCCGATGCCACTTCGGCGGCCAACAAAGCGGAGCTGACCTGGAAGAATGCCTTGTCGGGCATCGAAGATACCGACATGGCGGCGGCAGCAGTAGAAGTCACCCAAAATAAGACGGCGCGGGAGGCGGCGTATGCAGCCGAATCCAGCAGGCCGCGGACGAGTCTTTTCGACTTTCTGAAGTAGCGAAGAATTTTTTCTAAAACTCTTCACTATTCTCTCGATGCAATGGGTAGCAACGACTTGCGCCATTTCCATGACGAATCGTATACATGATCGTGCGGTACACCTTCTGGATGTTTCCAGAAGGAGTCGATCCGGGGCGGCAGGCGCCGTTTCCGGCCTGATGGAGGCTGACGAACACTCTATGCCCAGTCCCGCGACTACGATGGAAGAAGAGCAGATGGAGTTGCTGGAGGCGATTGCGGCCAGCATGAACGAAGGTTCGACCCCTGGCGCGTACTCCGCATCCCCGAAGATCCGCCACATGGCGATTTCGGCGCTGCTGGAGCAGGTTTGCACTCCGCCGCAGACGGAACGCCCGGCGGTCCGTCAGGAGGATGGTTTCTCATCCTGGATGCGGAACAGCCGCTTGGTTCCGTCCCTGAGAACCTGACCCTTTTTCCGCACCGATTGATTGAACACGGCCTCGGCCTGGCGGTCGACTTTGGAGTCGAGCACCAGCAGGCTGCCGGGTTTGATCTTGGCGAGGGCGGCCAGGGGCAGGGAATTGCCGCTGAGAATTACTTCCACATCCACATCGCTGCGCAAAAGCGTCTCGCGAATCTGCTGTTTCACCGGATCCATTTCCTGGTGGTTTGAGGCTGTCTGCCCTCCGGATCCGGAATCCAGCATTTTCACGATGGACCGGACCGGCAGCACGATGCGCATGTCGGATTCGCAGAATCCGAGCTGAATGCGGCAAGCCATCGTCATGAGATCCTCATCGGAACCGAAGACGGTGGCCATCTCGGGTTTGGCGTGGATCTCGTCCAGCACAACCGGATCGGAGATGGCGCGCTCCCAGCACACCTGAAACTCCGGCATCACTTTAACCAGCAGCTTCTCGAGCAGTTTCACTTCCACGGCGGTAAGCGGCCGGGCCGACGTATGTTCGCCGGCGGTGCCGCCCAGCATGCGCTCGATCACCGACAGTAAGACACTGTTTCCAAAGAAGATAGCTGCGCGGAGCTGAGAGCCGGCGGTGAGCACGGCCAGCGTGGAGTCCTCTTCGATACGGGTAAGGCAGCCAACGGAATCGTCGCGTTCCAGCTTTTCGAGCCAGACCCGGATGGGCTGGCGCAGCAGGGCGCTGAAGCGGGCCGTCAGAGCCGCGGTGAGCCCTTCATGCAGAAGTTGGGCCTTCCGCAGCTGTTCGGAGCTCAGCTCGTCCAGCACCGGCAAGCCGGCTGGCAGGGTGTATTCGTTCCGTTTTGGATCCGCTAGATTCTGATGGGCCACACGCTGTCTCGCACTCCTTCTATCGGCAGAGAATGGGGGCAGGAATAGAGGGCAACTTCCGCTAAAACCAGCCGCAAGTTCTGCGACAGAAGATTGAAGGTATTTGCGCGCAATCATGATTCGACTGACAAGGCTGAACCTGGAACCGATTGTGATCAATTCTGATCTGATCGAGTGCGTCGAATCGACTCCGGACACCGTTTTGAAGTTGACGAACGGGCAGAGATTGATGGTCCGGGAGTCGCTGGATGACGTTGTTGCGCGGGTGATTGAGTACAGGCGGGCCATCGCCGCCGCGCCGCCGGCGGGCGGTCGTGGTGGGAATGCGGCCACCCTGTTCGCGGGAGAGAGTAAGCATGGCTACCGCTGACGACGGCATGGGGCAACCGGTCAGGAAAAGACTGGACTACTCGAGCCTGATTGGCGCGGGGCTGGCCGTATTGAGCCTGGTGGGCGGGCTGATTCTGGAGGGCGGCCATTTCGCCGATATCCGCCAGGCGTCCGCGCTGCTGATCGTGTTGGGCGGGACGCTGGGCGCGGTCCTGCTGAATACACCCCTGGAGCTTTTCATGCGGTTAGTGCGGCGCCTGCCGGAGATCTTCTATTACGCGCCAGAACAGCTCGAGGAGCGGGTGGAAGACATCGCGCGGCTGGCGCAAAAAGCACGACGGGAAGGTGTGGTTTCGCTGGAAGACGACCTGGAGAAGATCCAGGATCCGTTCCTGCGGCGGGCGCTGGAGCTGGGCGTCGACGGGATGGCTCAGCAGGAGTACCGTGAGACGCTGGAACTGGAGCTGGAACTGGCCGAGCGGCGCGCCGAGGCAGAAGCGCATGTGCTTGAATCTGCAGGCGGTTACGCGCCGACGCTAGGGATCCTGGGTGCTGTTCTGGGCCTGATCCAGGTGATGAAGCACATCGAGAATATCGACCAGGTGGGGCCCGGGATTGCCGTGGCCTTTGTGGCGACTCTCTATGGCGTGGGTTCCGCCAATCTGCTGTTCCTGCCGGCGGCCGGCAAGCTGCGGGCCCGGTCCCGGGCGCAACTCGTGCGGAATGAGATGATTATGGAGGGTGTGGCGGCGGTGATGGACGGCCTGAATCCAAAGATGATCCGCCAGAAACTCGCGTCGTTCCAGCAGCGGAGCGGCACGGAAGTGCGCCGCAAGTCGGCGAAACTGGGTGATGCCGCCAAGGTGACCGCTCCGGCGGGCGTACCGACGGTGCAGGGATAGGACGGCCCAGCCATGCGCCGCCGCAGGAAATCAGACCATCCCGTCAGCCATGACCGCTGGCTGATCTCCTATGCGGATTTCATTACGCTGCTTTTCGCGCTGTTTGTGGTGATGTTTGCGGCTTCGCAGACGGATAAATCCAAGATGGCGGCGATCCAGGAGTCTTACATCCGGGCCGTGCAACGCGGCGCCGTGATGGAGGGGCGGAGTGTGGTGGCGCGAATCCTGGGCGGCACCGTAGATGAAAAGGGTATCGGCAACGCGATGCTGCGTGGGCCAGGCGGCACCAAGAAGGATCCGACTCCTGCGCTACCTCCCATTCCCGCCGAGCTGTTGCCCCCAATGAATGCCCTGACGGAGAAACTGGCCAAGGAGATTGCGGACGGAAAGCTGCAGGTGAGCCTGGGGGCTCGGGGGCTGGTGATCAGTTTCCGCCAGACGGCCCTGTTCAAGTCGGGCGACGACCAGGTGCAAACGGACGCGATCGAGGTCTTCAAGCCGATCGCAGAAGTGCTGCAACCCCTGCCGAATCATATTGTTGTGGAAGGGCATACGGATTCGGTGCCGATTCACAACTCGCGCTTCCGCAGCAACTGGGAGCTCTCTGCCGCGCGCAGCATTGCCGTGATGGACATGCTGATCACGAAGTTCAACATCGACCGGAAGCGGGTGGCGATCCTGGGGTACGGCGAGAATCAGGCGAACGGGGATAACGAGTCGGAAGAGGGCCGGGCCAAGAACCGCCGGGTGGATCTTGTGATCCAGAACCTGGGGATCGAGGCCGCCGATCTGACCGCCGCCGTCAATGCTTCCGGCGGGCCGACTGTCCGCCACTAAAACGCGCCGATTCAACTGTTTGACGGTTCGTTCCTGTTCCCCTACCGTGGGTCTTTGCCTGTTCCTGCCGAGTTACCCCGCCTGAGTTGCTGTCCTCGCTATTTCCTTGTGGCTGCGTTGAAGACGCGCTCAGGAGCTGTCCGTGGCCCGCTTACTGACGTGCGCGGTTCGTAGCGGCTTCCTTCGCTTTCGCGCCCCTTGGGTCATGGGTGACTCCTTATATTGATGCGGCCGCGGTTCCTGGTTTCGAAACCGGGGTACTGGGTGATGGCGTCCACCCTGCCCGCGGTGTCTCGCCCCCAGGGCGACGCCTTCCTGTTGGTCCTACTCCTGCCGGCCGGCTTACTCCGGCACTATCTATCGAGGGCAGATTTTCTTCCGAAAAGCTGGAATTAGTCTCTTCGGATCGCAGGGTGTCTAATTTCTGACTAAATATAGCGTCAGATTATTGACGATCGCCGAAAAGTGTCAAAAAACTGACGCTGTTTGGGGCTCTAAAGGATTAGGAGAAGAGTGGAGTTGACTGGTGCTACCTAGAAATGCGGTTTGTGGCGGCCAGGCGAGGATTGTGATCCACTCTTTGGCGTCAGATTCTGCCAGCGTCATAATGAGTTTAGAATCAGTGGATTGGAGAGAATTTGGTTATCCGTTTGGAGCAGAGGGAGATCACTCGGAGGCCCCTGGTCTAGTGGTTAGCCCTTAGGATGTCCGGGGCCGGGCCGGAGGGGCAACGAAGATGGGGCGGTCAGATGTTGCACGTCTGTATCCAACTTTGAGCGAAAGTTTTCTGTCAAGGTATTTAATAAAAAGACTCAAGTAACTGGAGGTTCTCACGACAACATGATTGTCCTCGGCGAGTTGAAGAAGCTGGACCGGGGGTCAGTAAAAAAACAAGTAAGGAAGAGAATAAAATGTCGATCTCAATCCAAACGAACAGCGGCAGCCTGATGGCTCTCGATAACCTGCGTGTCAACACCGACTTCCAGTCCAGAACGATTCAGCGGCTGACTTCGGGCTACCGTATCAACAACTCCGGCGACGATGCCGCCGGCCTGGCCGTGGCCAATGGCTACCGTTCGGAAGTGGCCGAACTGAACCAGGGAATCCGCAACGCGAACGATGGCCTGAGCCAGCTCCAGATCGTAGACGGCGGTTTGAACAACATCACGAAGATGGTGGACCGGCTGCGTACTCTGGCGACCCAGGCAGCTTCCGACACGTTCAAAGGCGACCTCACGACCCTCGACAAGGAATTCAAGGCGATCCGGACAGAAATCGACCGCCAGGCGGCGAACATCGGTCTGGTCACCGGCGGCGCGAATGCCAAATCCGTCGAAGTGTACGTGGGTGGCGGCAGCAGCATGACGAACTCCGTGGTGACCCTCGACCTGACGACGACGAGCGTGGTCGACCAGACCGGTCTCGGCATCAATGCGGACGACCTGCTGAGCAAGGCCGGCGCCAAGACGGCTCTGGACAACCTGACGACCGCCACCTCGACCCTCGGCACCATCCAGGGCCAGGTTGGTAGCAGCCAGAACAAGCTGCAGTATGCGGTGAACCTCGCTTCTTCGCAGTCCACGAACATCTCGGCCGCCGAGTCCCGCATCCGTGACGCAGATATCGCCGCGGAAGCCTCGAACCTGACCAAGGCGCAAGTCCTGGCGCAGTCGTCCATGGCCGCCCTGGCCCAGGCGAACGCCGTGCCCCAGGGTGTGCTGACCCTCCTCCGCCAGTAGTAGGACCGGGCGGATTCATTCCGGCAAGGTAAGACCGCCCCGTCCACCCCAGACAGCAGCAGACGATCTGATCTGTTGCGGAGTCGAGCCGGCCTGATTGTGATTGGCAACGCTTTGCGCCCCGCCCCGGAACGCAGTTGACGGCGCGGAACGGCAGGACGATGCCAGGACCGACTCGATGGAGCGGGGTTGGATACGGCCATTCAGAGCCACGGGGCCGTCGCCCGTACTGATTGTCAGAAAACTGTTCCGGTTTGTCAGGAAGATCGCCGCAGACGGCGAGGCCAGGCATGGAGTGTGCCTGGACGGTTGGTAGAACGCGCCGACCATCTTCCCGCGGGCTGGCGGCGGTGATTCAGTACGATTCCGGCGAGGAAGTGGAAGACAGAGGATTCATGGTGGCGCGGTCCGCCTGCGGTTCCAGTGCGGCGACCCAAGGGGGGATTGCCGATGACGGCGGCCGCGCTCAGGTTCCTCTCGATCTTCGCAGCCTGGTTGGGCAGCCCGTCCATCCCTGGCGAAGCTTCCTCCGATGTCTTTTCCTGAAATCGCTCACAGGTTGAAGGCCGGCTGGCCTTGTGCACCAGCCCGGCTCCGGGTTCGCTCGAATCCGGTGGCTGCCGGCTCCGCTGGCTCGGCCCGCCCACCAGGCGGGTCTGGCGGGGGAGCTCCCCGGAAGCGCGCAGGCGCTTGTGGGCAAGCAGCCCTGAAACTGGCCTGGCAAGTATCCCCCAGACGCACCGTCTTTCATTGGCAACGAAATTGTCAATCTTGACGAGATTTAGCTGATTTACTAAAGGATTTCCAGGTGGACTCGACAACTCACATAGCCCCGGGTGGTGCCCCGAACACGGCGCGCCGGAACAAAGGGGTGGAGGCAGTCAGAGGTTGTCGATCTCAGTCCAAACAAACAGCGGTTCCTTGCTGGCCCTGGATAACTTGCGTATGAATACGGAATTCCAGTCCAGGACGATCCAGCGATTGACCTCGGGCTATCGCATCAACGCATCGGGCGACGACGCAGCCGGCCTGGCGGTGGCAAACTGCTACCGGAGCATTGTGGCGGAACTGAACCAGGGAATCCGCAATGTGAACGACGGGTTGAGCCAGCTGCAGATTGTGGATGGGGGTCGGAACAACATATCCAAGATGGTGGACCGGTTGCGCACCCTGGCGACCCAGGCGGCATCGGACACTTTCCCGGGAGATTTGAGCACCCTGAATGAAGAATTCAATGCGATCAAGACGAAAATTGACAGGCAGGCCGCCAATATCGGGTTGACCCCGGAGGCGCCCAACGCCAGGAGTCTGGAAGTATTCGCAGGCGACACCAGCGTGGTGGACTCCACGGGCCTGGGGATCCATGGCGACAACCTGACGGACAAGGCCGCGGCCAAGACCGCGTTGAGCCCCCTCACCACCGCCACTTCCAAGCTCAGAACAATTCAAGGCCAGGCCGGCAGCAGCCAGAACAAGCTGCAGTACGCGATCAACCTGGCCTCTTCGCAGGCGACGAATATCGCAGCCGCCGACACGCGCATCCGCGACGCGGATCTAGCGGCGGAAGCCTCGAATCTGACCAAGGCGCAAGTGTTACAGCAGTCCTCGATGGCGGCGCTGGCACAAGCGAACTCCGTACCGCAACCGGTTCTGACGCTGCTCCGGCAGTAGGAACCGGAAGCTCATCCCGATGGGATTTTCCATCGTGTCTGTCCAGGCGAGCGTTCCTGAGTGACCGCGTCTCACGACGAGTTGGAGCACCGGGATCGCAGGACGCCGGCGCGTGCCGGTGGGCCACCTTGGGCATTGATAAACAGTCTCTTTTTGGCCTCGCAGGGGGAACATCGCGCTGACTCCGGTCTTTAGGAACCGCCCGCCAGGGTGGACCTGAGGCCGCCAGGAGTTCAGCGGTAGGTCTCCGCGACATTCTGCGAAGCCTAGGCCGCGGGCCGGTAATCCGGCTCCGCGGCCTAGATTCTTTCCTGAAAGGAGGAGAGAGGAACAGAAAAAGGGAAGCCTGGGCTGTCGCCCGGACGGGTCCTATGGCCTGACCGCGCCTGATGTGTGTCCACGTTTTCCGGAAATTCAAAAACCTGGCGGTCCGGCCTGCGCTCGAGTGGATCGAGCAGCAGGGATAAGGTGGGCCAGCCGGCGGCAGGAACGGCGAGGCGGCGCTGCATGAAAGCGCTAAGTCATTGCCCACTGCGGGGATAGAGCGAGCTGCAGGTTGCTGAAGAGGCGCCTGGCGAGACTCTTTCCGGTGTGAGTCTGGTTGGATCCTGGCGAGTCAAAGGGTGCGTCCGCATCCCACGTTATTTGTGTGCGCGGTCCTCGCGCATGCCCAAATTCCCTCAAACATTACTATGCGTGTGCGACAAAGGACTAAGCAAATGCATAGGCAGTATCACTTAGGCGGTGGCAGTGGAATCCGGACCCGGATTCTCCAGGCTGGAAGAGCCGCCAGTGCTCCCTATCCGGAAGCTGCCGGGCCGAGCGCACCTTATATATGTGCACGCGGCCAGGGCTGGACGAGCCGGCCTGGATGGTTCCCCAGTGGGTGGACTATCCGATGACTGAACTGACCGCCCCCTCAAAATTTCTGTCAAGAGGCTAAAGAAATTTCTTAAAGGAATTTCTATGCCTTGCGACAACATGAATGTCCTCGGCGAGCTGAAAAGGCGAGACCGGGAATTCAAAAAAAAGAAATAAAAGGGGAGAGTAGAAATGGCGATCTCAGTTCAAACCAATACCGGCTCTTTGATGGCGCTGGACAACCTTCGGACTAACACCGATTTCCAGGCCAGGACGATCCAGCGGCTGACTTCGGGCTACCGCATCAACGCTTCTGGTGACGACGCGGCCGGTCTCGCCGTGGCCAACAGCTATCGTACGCAGGTTGCAGAGCTCAACCAGGGCATCCGCAACGCGAACGACGGCCTGAGCCAGCTCCAGATCGTGGACGGCGGCCTGAACAACATTTCCAAGATGGTGGACCGGTTGCGCACGCTGGCGACCCAGGCCGCTTCCGATACGTTCACGGGCGACCTGACGACGCTGGATGATGAGTTCACCGCGATCAAGACGGAAATCGACCGCCAGGCTGCGAACATCGGGCTGATCACTGGCGGCGCCAACGCCAAGGCCGGCGAAGTGTTTGTGGGCGGCGGCGACACGCAGGCGAATTCGATTGTGACCCTCGACCTGACCGCGACCAGTGTTGTGGATTCGGCCGGTCTGGGTGTGGACGGTGACGATCTGACGAGCAAGGCGAACGCCCAGACGGCTCTGACGAACCTCACCGCGGCGACCAAGACCCTCGGCACCATCCAGGGTCAGGTTGGTAGCAGCCAGAACAAGCTGCAGTATGCCGTGAACCTGGCGTCTTCCCAGGCCACGAACATCTCGGCCGCCGAGTCGCGCATCCGTGATGCCGATATCGCGGCGGAAGCCTCGAACCTCACCAAGGCTCAGGTTCTGCAGCAGTCGTCGATGGCCGCTCTGGCCCAGGCGAATTCGGCTCCGCAGTCGGTCCTGTCCTTGCTCCGGTAGTACTTCCGGCTCGTTCTTGACCAATTTGGGGGCCGATCTTCGGATCGGCCCCATACGTGCATTAGTGGTTGGTTTGGATCACGGCTCCGTGGGGAAGCCAGGAGAGTAATATGTCGTCGAGTAGTGCAATTTTTAGCGGTAACAGCCGTTACGCGAGTGACTTTCAGTCAATCATCGACCGGTCCGTCGCGATCGCGTCGCTACCATTGACACAACTCCAGCAGCAGCGGAGCAACACCGCGAGTGAACAAACGGCCATCAGCAGCCTCTCCTCGAAGTTCTCGGCTCTGCGCACTGCGTTGGACAATATTGATTCCGGGACGAGCGCCGCGCCGACGGCGACGCTGAGCGACTCGCTGGTTGCGCGGGTGACGGCCAGTTCGGGCGCCCAGCCCACACAGATGAACCTGGAGGTGATCAACCTCGGTTCGTACTCCACTTCCTTAAGTAAAGATGGGTTGACGAAGGTCTCCGATCCATCGACTCAATCCATTACGGCGGATACGGTGGTGACCCTGACAGTGAACGGGGTGCCGATGGAGATCCTGCCGCCGGTGGGCAGCCTGAATGCCCTGGCGCAGGCGATCAATGAGAAGAACGCGGGTGTTCAGGCCTCGGTGGTGAACATCGGCGGGCCCGGTTCGCCCGACTACCGGCTGGCGCTGCGCAGTACGGATCTGGGTGGCGTGACCATTGATCTTGCTGATTCCACAGGCAGTATCGCGACGCAGTATTCCACCGGAACCCTGGCCCAATACCGGGTGAACGGTTTCCCCTCGACGCCGATCGACAGCACTTCGCGCAAGGTTACGATTGCACCCGGAGTGACGGCCGAACTGGTGACCCTGGGGACGACGGACATCAACCTCAGTCCGGACGGCACCAAGTTGCAGGATTACATTTCGGCCTTTGTGACTGCTTTTAATGCAGCGGCGACCGAAATCGATACACATCGCGGTCAGGGGACCGGTGCCTTGTCGGGCCAGAGCCTGCCTTCGGAACTGGGCAATTCGCTGCGGCAACTGATGAAGTACGACTCGACCGGCGCGGTGATCAGCAACCCGGCAGACCTGGGCTTGTCGCTGGACCGGAGCGGCATGCTGCAGTTCAATTCGTCCACCTTCGCCGCGGCCTTCGCGGACCATGGGGACGCGGTCAGGTCGTTCCTGGGTGGAGAGACCACGGGCGGATTCCTGCAGAGCATGAAGAGCACGCTCGATACGGTGGACGGGCTGACTGGCGGTGTCCTGACAGACGCCACCGCACAGGTCGCCAAGACACTGGCCAAAGAAGATGACCAGATCTCGGAGATGCAGAATCGCATCGACGTCATGAGTACCAACCTGAAGGAGCGCATGGCTTCGGCTGACGCGGCGATCGCCCTTCTGGAACAACAAGTTACGCTCATTACGGGGATCTTCGGTGCCAACAACAACAAGAGCAACTAGCGTGGAGAGCACGGCGGAGGAGCGCTGGCAGGAGTACTACAACTCGCTGATGGCGGCTCTTCAGGGCGAGGATATGCATGGTGCCCTGCAGCAGGCGGAACGAGTCGCCGCGGCTGTGGAGAAGTACCTTTCCGACGCTCCGACCGTGGAAGCGCGCGCGGAGAGAGCCGAGAAACTGGTGCGTGAACTGGAGGCGGCTCGCCGGTCGGCGATCGCCAGCCGGGAGTTTCTGCGGCGGCAAGTTCAGACCCTCAAACCCACCACCGCCTATGCATCGATGGGCAGCGGCGAGCACGAACACTGGTCCACGAGGCTCTAGCGAAAACGTCAGAATCCTGACGGTGATCGTCCGATAGCTGACGAAGAGCGGGGCCTGGAGAGCCCTCCGACTTAACAAAACTCGCATGGCATGCGGATTGCATGGAAGCGAGTGGTATGGTCGACAAACTCGCTGAAGGTATCGAGCGATACATGGATCTGGTGGCTCTGCGCCAGCGCCTGGTCTCTGCCAACATTGCGAACGCGGAAACCCCCAACTACCGCACGAAGGACGTGGATTTCGCGTCCCAGATGCAGGCGGTGATGGAGGGGGATCAACCCAAAATCTCGGAACCGGCGGGACTGGCGGCCAAGACAGACGGCAACAACGTCAGCATGGAGCGCGAGATGCGGCTGCTGTCTGAGAACGCGATGCGTTTCCAGATCGCCTCGACACTCCTGAAGACCGAAGTGCGTCAGATTAAAACGGCCATCCAGGAGGGTAAAGGCGCATGAGCCTCTTTACTGCACTCTCCGTCAGCGCCACCGGGCTTACAGCGCAGCGCCAGCGCGCCGAACTGCTGGTGGAAAACCTGGCAAATTCCGAGACAACCCGTACGGCGGACGGCGGTCCGTACCGCCGCAAGGATGCGGTCTTCTCCACGGCCACCGTCGACACGCCGTTCCAGTCGATGTACGCAGCGGAACTGGGCAACCAGGCGTCGGGTGTACAGGTGAGCGAGATCGTGACGGACACGCGCGATCCCGAGCGGCGCTACATGCCGGGCCATCCTGACGCCGACAAAGAAGGTTACGTCAAGCTGCCCAACGTGAATCCAGCCGAGGATATGGTCGACCTGATGAGCGCTTCGCGCAACTACCAGGCCAATGTGACGGCGATGAGCGCGGTGAAGGACATGATCCACCGCTCGATTGATCTGCTGCGGTAGAGGGCAGGGAGGAAGTCCAGATGATACCGCCAGTGACATCGATGGCGAACATTGCCGGCATCGACAACATTACGGGGCTGGGGTCGCCCAACCGGGTAGGGTCCACAGGTCCGGCGAGTTCGGAGTTTGGAAATCTGCTGGAAGCGGCGATCGATCGTGTCGAGCTCTCGCACAACACAGCCGAGACCGCGGTGAATCAGTTTGTGAGTGGGGAAGAGAACGAGATTCACTCGACGGTGATGGCGGTGCAGCGCGCCGAACTGGACTTCGAGCTCGCCCTGCAAGTGAAGAACAAAGTCGTCTCGGCCTATCAGGAAATCATGCGGATGCAGATCTGAGGCCGCACTAGGAACCAATGAATCAACTGCGCAGCATCTATGCCTCTCTGACCCCGAAGCAGCGGGGCTCGATTGTCATCATCTGTCTGGCGATCATCGCCGGATTCTTTTACATCTCGCGCTGGCAGCACGAACGTGGGTTTGAGCCGCTCTATAAGGAGCTGACCAGCGAGGATGCCTCGGCCGTGGTGGCCAAGCTGAAGGAGCGGGGCGTCGAGTTCCGGCTGGGAGAAGGTGGAACCTCGGTGATGGTCCCGACGGAGAAGGCCGCCGAGATGCGGCTGGAGATGGCCGGCGCGGGCCTGGTGCGCAGCGGCCGTCCGGGCTTTGAACTGTTCGACAAAGTGAACTTCGGCGTGACGGACTTTGCGGAACAGGTGAACTACCGGCGGGCGCTGGAAGGCGAACTGGAACGGTCGGTTGTTTCGCTGGCGGAAGTCGAGAAGGCGCGCATCCACCTGACTTTCAAGCGGGAGTCGGTGTATACGGAAGCACGGCAGCCGGCGAAGGCGAGTGTCCTCATCAAGTTGAAGCCGTATGCGAAGCTTTCGCAGCAGAATGTTCAGGCGATCGCGCACCTGATTTCGAGCGCGGTGGAGGGACTAAGCCCGGATTCGGTCTCCGTGCTGGATATGAACGGCAATCTGCTGGGCCGCCCGCGGCGGACGCAGTCGCAGACCGGGGAAGAGCTCAACGACTATGCGCTGGAGTACCAGCAGACGGTGGAAAAGCAGCTGCTTTCGAAGATCAATATGACGCTGGAGCCGCTGCTGGGGCCGGATCGCTTCCGGGCCGGAGTCTCGGCCGAATGTGACCTGACGAGCACGGATGAGAGCGAGGAGATCTTCGATCCCGAGCGCTCCGTCATGACGAGCAGCCAGAAGAGCGAAGACAGCTCGATGCACACGCCGGCGGGCGGAGTGCCCGGTACAGCCTCGTCGCTGCCGCGGCCGTCGAATGAAGGAGCGAAGGGGCCCATGGGTACTTCGCGCAAGACCGAGAACGTGGCGTACCAGACTTCCCGGAAAGTGCGGCATCGCAAGACTCCGCAGGGGATGTTGAAGCGTGTGTCGGTCTCTGTCCTGCTGGACAACGATGTGGAGTGGCAGGGGACGGGCGCGAGCCGGAAGAAGGTGATTGTCCCGCCGACACCGGAACGCGTGAAGTCGATTCATGACCTGGTGGCCGGCGTGGTGGGGTTCTCGCAGGAGCGTGGCGACCAGATTGTGGTGGAAGTGCTGCCGTTCGAGATGAACCTGCATGGCGATCCGCTGGCCGACCAGGCGCCGGCGCCGGCAGCGGCGAAGGATTGGAAGTCGAAGGTCACCAATCTCGTGCATGACGAGAAGCAGTTGATCCCGTTGAGCGCAATTTTAGCCGGAGTGTTCGTACTGGGTGTCGGAGCGTGGCAGTTCCGCCGATATAAGAAAGCGAAGCAGGCGCGCAAGTCTACGGTAGTGGACGCGATGCCGGCGCTGCCGGCCCCGACGGGGACTCCGGGTGCGCTGGCAGAAGCGATGCAGGAGCAGCAGGCGCTGGAGGCCGAGGAGGTAGACCCGGTGGCGCGGCTGGTGATGCTGGTGGAAGAGAAGCCGGAGCAGTGTGCGATTGTGCTGAAGCAGTGGTTATCTGAGCAGGAAGCGGGAGCGTGATGAAGCCACCAACGGAAGCAAATCCGGGCGCCAGGAAAGTAGCCGTGCTGATGGCGGCTCTGGGCCTGGAAGCGAGCTCCAAATTGTTGAAGCAGTTGGAACCGGAAGAGATCCGGCTGGTGAGCGCGGCCTTGAATGCTCTTGGGCCGGTGCCGGTGGACGAAGCGAACCAGGTTCTGCAGGAGTTCGAGGAGAAGGCGTCGACGAGGCAGATCATGGGCTGCGGCGGGCCTGGCTACACGATGAAGCTGTTGTCGGGGACCTTCGGTGAGGAGTTCGCGCGGCAGACCGGGATGCAGTTGACCGGGGAAGAGGTCAAGAAAACCTCGCTCGACCTGCTGGCCGAAGCAGACAGCGAGCAGCTTGCGCGCATCCTGGAACCGGAGCACCCACAGACGGTGGCGCTGCTGATGTCGGCGATGGCCCCGGATGCGGGCTCCAAGATCGTGTCGTCGTTCTCTCCGGAACGCCAGTATGAAGTCTTTACCCGCATGGCGGTGATCGACCAGTCGGATCCGGCCATGATCGAACTGATTGCCGAGTCGCTGCTGCAGAGGCTGCCGGCAGGCGGGCCTCCGAAGAAGCAGCGGGCGAGCGGCGTGCAACTGGCGGCGGAACTCATCAACCGGCTTGATCCGGAGGATGGAGTTCGTGTGCTGGATTCCGTGGGCTCGCAGGCGCCGGAACTGGCGGAATCGATCCGGCGGCTGCTGTTTGTCTTCGACGACATCCTGAAGCTGGACGCCAAGGCGATGCGCGAGCTGATCTCGAGGGTGGACCGCAAACTCCTGGTGCTGGGGCTGAAGGGCACCAGCGAAGAGATCCGCCAGAAGTTCCTGGGTTCGATGTCGAAGAACGGTGCGTCGATGCTGCTGGAGGACATCGATGCAGCGGGTCCGGTGCGGTTGCGGGAAGTGGAAGGGGCGCAGCAGCAGATCATCTCGGTGGTTCGTCAGATGGAAGCAGAGGGGTTGATCGATCTGCGGTCGGCGGGTGCGGAAGAATATGTCGTCTAGAGTTCTGGACAGTTCAGCCGGCCGCTCGGTCCGGCCCTGGTTCGAACGGCAGGCGCATGGCGGGCATGGGCCCATTCCGCTGTTTGCCAAGGAACCGGCGCCGCCGGAAGTGGAGCGCCGCAACGAAGCGCGCAGGGAAGTGGACGAGATCCGCCAGCAGGTGGAGGCGGTGAAGGCGCAGGCTTACCAGGAAGGGGTGGCGGCAGGTCTGGCGTCGGCGCGGGCGGAGGCCCGCGAAGAGTTGCAGGCAGTGCTGGACCGCCTGGCGGTGTCCGCGGCTCAACTGGCCAGCCTGAAGCACAAGCTGCGCAAAGAGGCCGAGCACGAGATCCTCAAGCTGACTTTTGCCGTGGCGCGTCGCATCGTGCGGCGAGAATTGTCGATGGACGCCGACACGGTGCTGGGCCTGCTGAACGCCGGGTTGTCGAAGATCTCCAAGAAGGACCTGCAGAAGATCCACGTCCATCCCGGGCATGTGGAGCAGATCCGGGCCGCGCTGGAAGAAGAGGGCGTGATGACGGCGGAAGTGGTGGGCGACAACGCCCTGGCCCTGGGCGACATTCTCTTCGAAACAAAGCAAGGCGAACTGGACGCGCGCCTGGAGACTCAGTTCTCCGAGATTGAAAACGGGTTCGCCGACCGGATGTGATGGGAGCAGGAACGGAAAGTATGATTGCCGAGCGCCATCTGCCGGAGCGGTTCAGCGCCGAACGTTATTTGAGCCATCTCGACTCGATCGAACCGAGGTGCTGGAGCGGGACCGTCACGCGGATGACGGGGCTGCTGGTTGAGTCGCGCGGGCCGGCCACGGCAGTGGGCGATTTCTGCTGCATCAGTACATCCACGGGACGATCATTCCTGACGCAGGTGATCGGATTCCGTGAGGGTGCGGTGCTGTCGATGCCGCTGGAAGAGCCGACGGGCTTGCGTCCGGGCGACCGGATTGTGGCGCGCAGCGGGCAATCGCTGCTGCATGTCGGGCCGGGTCTGTTGGGGCGAGTGCTGGACGGTTTGGGCCGCCCCATCGATGGTGGGCCGAGCATCGAAGCTGAAGACCACTACAATCTGTACGCGCCGCCGCCGAACCCTCTGCAACGAGCGATGATCACACGGCGGGTGACGACGGGTGTCCGGGCGATTGATGGCCTGCTGCCGTGCGGCGAAGGACAGCGCATGGGCATCTTCGGCGGCAGCGGCGTCGGGAAGAGTACGCTGCTGGGCGTGATGTCGCGCGACAATTCGGCGGACGTCACGGTGATCGCGATGGTGGGCGAGCGCAATCGCGAAGTGAAGGCGTTTCTCGAGAATGAGCTGAAGGGCGATGTGCGCAAGCGTTCGGTTGTTGTGGCGGCGACGGGCGACCAGCCGGCCCCGGTGCGCATCCGGGCGGCCTATGTGGCGCTGACGGTGGCTGAGTATTTCCGGGATCAGGGGGCGAAGGTCCTGCTGATCATGGATTCGGTGACCCGATTGGCCATGGCGCAACGCGAGATCGGCCTGGCCGCGGGGGAGCCTCCGAGTCAGCGTGGTTACACTCCATCGGTGTTTGCACTGCTGCCACGGATTCTGGAACGAGTGGGCAACTTTGATCGCGGATCCATTACGGGCTTCTTCACGGTCCTGGTGGAAGGCGACGATTTCAATGAGCCGATCTGCGACGCGGTGCGCGGCATCCTGGACGGACACATCATTCTTTCCCGTGAACTGGCAGCCTCCGGCCATTACCCGGCGATCGACGTGCTGCAGTCCGTGAGCCGGCTGGCAACGGAGATATCGGCGCAGGACCACCTGACGGCGGCGCAGAAAGTGAAGGAGTCGCTGGCGGTGTACCGGAGATCAGAGGATCTCATCCTGCTGGGGGCGCATGTGAGCGGCGTGAATGCCAAGCTGGATACGGCGATCGCGCGGCGGGAGGAGATCCTGTCCTTCCTGAAGCAGCGGCCGGATGCGCGGGCGCGGGAAGACGAGACCCTGAAGAAGCTGACGGCGCTGGCGTCGACGCTGTGAGGCTGACATGAAGAAATTCTCGTTCCGGCTGGAATCGGTGCTGCGCTACCGGGAGACGCAGACGCGGCGGGGGGAGGCGGAAGTGCAACAGCTGCTGGCGCGGCGGGTCCGCCTGGTGGCATTCCTGAACGAACTCAAAACGCAGCGGGTCGAGGCGGAACAGACGGGCCGCACGGATGGAGTGACGGGCGGAGTTCTGCAACTGCTGCGGGATTACGTTGAGGCGTCGAGACGGCAGGAGCAGGTGGTGCTGGGGCAGATTGCTGCTGTCGACCGCGAGATCGAGGCAGCGCGGAAGCGTCACCAGAAGGCGCGCAGCGATGAGAAGCTGTTGGACACGCTGCGCACGAAGTCCCTGGAGACCTGGCGTCTGGAGAGTCTGCGTGAAGGCGAAATCGTCGCCGGCGAAAGCTACCTGGCCGGGCTGTACCGTCGAGAGAACGAAGCAGCCGAGGGGTAAGGGTTCGTCAGGAGGCGACGGATTCGAAGAGCCGGGGCAGATCCATCGTGGGCGTAGGGTGCAGCAGGGCGGTGCGTCCCTGCGCGGGCCGGGCACGTAACGCCAGGGAATGATCGAAGCTGCCGATGTGCACTTCCAGCCAGTCACCGAGTTCTTCGGCGATATCACGCACGCGCGAACGATCCGCCAGGATTTTCACATCTTCCAGAACAGCAACGCGGTGCAGGAACTCGGCGTGTTCCATGAGATGTTCACGGGCGGTGGGGTCCTGCGTCAACGCGATGAAGTTCTCCTCGCCCCGGAACAGCAGTGAGGCATAGCAGCAGAGATCACCGGCCAGCCCTTTGAGAACGCTGATGTGCGATTCGAAGACGGCTGCTTCGTGCAGGCGCCCGAGGATCTCAAAGAACATATAGTGCTGCCGGTCGATGTCCTCGATGCCGAGTGACATCTCCTTGCGCCAGTTCAGTAAATTCATAGTCTCCTGGGATCCCTTGTGTACCTTGTCGACGCAGATCGGGATCCTTTGAGGAAGTTTTTGGATTTTTTTCGAAGGGGGTCAGCCGAGGCGAATCTGGTTGCCGCCGCTGGAGACCGCTTTGGAGGCGAGGCCCCGGGCGCGCAGAATGACCGCGTTGGACGAATCTTCGCCCCGGACGAGGGTTGCGCCCATGGAGGCGGTGACGCTGATG
Source organism: Acidobacteriota bacterium (assembly GCA_017307505.1). Lineage (GTDB taxonomy): Bacteria > Acidobacteriota > Terriglobia > Bryobacterales > Bryobacteraceae > Paludibaculum. Next base: position 26,439 of record JAFKEE010000056.1, read on the forward strand.
AATCTGCCCCACCAGCTAAAGCCCGATTTTTCAATGAGATCCTTGAGGCGGCTGGCGACCAGCTCAAGATCAGTGGGCTGCCGGATGTCGACAATCACAACAAAGTGGTCGTCTTCCCAGTGCCCGACGAAGTCGGTCACGCGCAGGCAGTTGTCCATGGTTTGGGCGACCATCCGCAGAGAGCGGGTGCCGCCGTCGACACCGAGTTGGAGTCGAATCTGGCTCAAACCGTCAATTTCGACGTAGATCAGCCCGGTGAGGCGACGCTTCACCTTGGAGAACTCGATGGCGTCGTCGATCCGCACCTTGGTGAGAACGCGGTTGCGGACCCCGGTGTCGGGTACGATGAACTGCGCGTCGTTGAAATCGCGCCGGCGGCGCTGACGTACCGGACTATTGCTGCTGCGGTCGAACACTTCCACCGCGCCGATGCACTGCTGATGCTCGTCGAAGATGGGTGTGCAGGTGATCCAGACCGGTACGCGGTGTCCACCTTCGTGCAGGAGAAAGACGGTCGTGCTGTGCGGCTGGCCGGAGCGGATGGTGGCGATGAGCGGGATTTCCTCGAGGCTGAATTTCCGCGCATTCGGGCCACAGTATTGCAGGAAGTGGCATTCGCGGCCCATCACATCCTGGCGTTTGTAGCCGGTGAGTTCCTCGGCGCCCTTGTTCCAATAGGTGACGACCGCGTTGGCGTTGACGAAGTAGACGCCTTCCGAGATGCCCTCGATGATCTGCAGCAGAATGTCACGGCTCTGGGTGGGGTTGGAGTCACGAACCGCCTGCGCCGCGTCGAGCCCCTTGCCTACGTGCACAGGGATCCCTCCCTGCGCAGAAGACCAGGCCGGGCATGGGACGTGCGCCGGGCTTCGCCGGGGGACAACCGGGTTGGGCCGCCGGACGGGAATCCGTCAGGAGCGCTCATGCTTCACTTTTCCCTCTCCTGAAAACGGCGCGGGGTGATTGGTCCACGCGATGCGATAGTCATGCATGGAAGTCTACCTGCGTCCCCAGCCAGCCGCGGCTAAGGCCTTAGGCTGTATCGGCAATTCCGTCCTGGATTCCGGCAGACCTAGCTCCACCTGCCCATCCACACCGCCAGAGTAGCAGAATGTCATCCGGATCACCGTAGGCCGCAGACGGCGCTAAGTACTAGGCGCGCCCCCGTGGAAATACCGCACGCACAGGATGGCCGCCCGGCCGGCGCGGAATTAGGCTTGAGACAGTGACATAGTGCACTGCCTTGCATCCTGAACATCGCGGACAAGGCGTTGGCACGTTGCCTGCCCGCAAGGCGGGCCCCGGCAACCACGAGTACGGAATCAGCGTCGCGTGGAGGCGACCTCCATGTTCAAACCAATTCAGATAGCAGCCGTGTGCCTGGTTTTCAGTTTCACTGCGATCGGGCAGGAGTTCTCGAAGTACACGTTCGAAGGAGGCGGCGGGTTTTCCATGCCGTCCGGCGCGGCCGGCGACCGGTTCAACACCGGTTGGAACCTCCTTTTCGGAGGCGGGTACCGTTTTACCCGTCACATCTCCGGCCTGTTGGAGTACCAGGTGGACCGGTTCTCGCTCACGAATGCGGTGCTGCAGAACAACAACCAGCCTGACGGGTTCAACACTTACTGGGCGTTCACGTTAAATCCACGCTATGACTTCAATCCCAAGGGCCGGCTCAATCCCTATGCGACAGCCGGCTACGGCATCTACCATCGCAGACTGGCGTTTACCGATCCCTCGCAGGCGGTCGGCTATTGCGATCAGTTCAGCGGTTACTGCTACAACAGCGGCGCTCCGGTGGTGGCGGACTTCAACAACTTCAAGGGCGGGTACAACGTGGGAGGCGGCCTGAACTATGCCCTGGGCGATACCGGCATGAAGGTGTTCACCGATGTGCGTTTCAACCGGTTTATCGCACACAACACGAATGACTGGGTGAATGTAACGTTCGGAATCAGATTCTAGATTGGAGGCTGACTGACATGACGAGATTCCTCACGATCCTTGCTGTTTCAGGAATGTTTGCTGGACTGGCCTGTGCCGGGACCAAGACCTATCACGTGAACGTGCCGGAGAAGGTCGTCGTCGGTTCGGGGTTGTTGAAGCCGGGCGAGTACCGGATGCGGATTGAAGACAAGACGGCCGTATTCCTTGATGAGGACTCGAAAGAGGCGGCCAAGGCACACGTGGACGTCACCACCGAGGCGAAGAAGTTCGAACGGACCGAGGTGCGAATTGCGAAGGAGCCGGACAACTCCGAACGCATGACGGGCATCGACCTGGGCGGGACGAAGTTGAAGCTCATGTTCAGCAATTGACAGAGAAGAGTGCCTGTCCTGCAAGGGCGAGGCCCGCGGCCCACGCCGGTGATGGGAAGAGGATTGTCTGAATGCATCGTTGGGAGACCGTTGTCGACCTGGCAATCCTCGCGATCGCGGTGTACGTATTTCTGCGATGGACGGCAGAGAACCGGCTGCGGGTCATGCTGCTGGGCACCAGCGGATTGTTCGGCCTTGCGGCGCTGGCGGCGCGCATCGATCTGCCTCTGGCCGCATGGCTCTTCCAGGCATTCGGCTTCGTGGCCGTGCTGTTCCTGGTGATCATTTTTCAACCGGAGCTGCGTCATCTGGTGATGCGGACGGAGGGCTGGTTCCGCAGGCGCTCCAGCGTGGGCGATCCGGCCCCCGCGCATCTGGCGGTAGCAGATGCCGCGTTTGCGCTGGCGCGCCAGAAGGTCGGGGCGCTGCTAATCGTGGTGCGGCAGCATTCCGTGCGGGAACTGGCGGGCGGCGGAGTGGAAATCGGAGCAACTCCCTCTTCGCCGCTGCTGCAGGCGTTGTTCCAGAAGAACTCTCCCCTTCACGACGGCGGGGTGGTTCTGGAACTCGACAAGCTTACGCGCGCCGGCGTTCTTCTTCCGCTGACTCATCGAACCGACCTGCCTGCCCAGTTTGGAACCAGGCACCGGGCGGCGCTGGGTATCAGCGAGCGTTGCGATGCCAAGGTGGTTGTGGTTTCTGAGGAGCGGGGCGACGTGACGCTGGTTCATCGCGAGTGCTGGCGGCATGCGGAGGAGGAAGAAGAGCTGGTGGAGTTCCTGGGCCCGGTGGGGCAGCCGGAACCTCCACGGGTGGCACTGAGCCTGCGCGGGTTGGTGTTCGGGCATTTCAAGCAGAAGTTCACGGCGCTGGCCATCACAGGGGTTGTGTGGGGCTTCACGCTGGTTTCCTCGGGCACGGCGATCCGGGATTTCCAGGTGCCGGTGGAGTTCACCAATCCGCCGGTCGGGATGGATGTTTCGAAGCCGTCGGCGACCCACCTGGAGATGCGTGTGCGCGGGCCGAGGTGGGCCGTGGAGACGCTGCGGCCGGACCAGTTCACGGTGAGGTTCGATCTGGGCCAGTCCGGCACTGGTGCGACCAGGCTAGTGCGTCCCAGCGACGTGGTGAATCTGCCGCCGGCTGTCTCCGTGGAATGGCTGCGGCCCGACGAGATCACGGTGAACCTTGTGCCGGCCAGACGGGCGCGCATGAACTAGAGCAGCGATGGTGGCGGGGGATCCCATGACGACGGGGCCCGAAAATACTGTTGAGACAGGATAGTGCGCTATCCGGCGCGTGGCCTAGGATGGGGACAACTTATTGAAGTTCCACAGCAGTTTGAGTGGAGAAAGATGCAGTCATGAAGACACTGGAATCTCTGCGGCCCAAGGAGATCCTACTGGCGCGGGCGCGCGAACTGGAGCGCATCCTGCGCAGCCGGGATCTGACGATCGAAACGTTCGCGGATCCGCTGGATGAGATCCAGCAGGCGGCGGAATTGGAGCTCGCGATCGAGACGGCGGACCGGACGTCCGCCAAGCTGGCCGAGATCCGCCTCGCGCTCGATCGCCTGGCCGACGGCACCTACGGAATCTGCGCGGATTGCGATGAGGATATTGCACCCAACCGGCTGCGCGCCGTGCCGTGGGCTTCGCGCTGCATTCGCTGCCAGGAAGCGTTTGAGGCGCAGAGTGAAATGCCTGACGTGGAAGAGAGCGACACGCACACGAGTCGCAAGGGCCTTCAGGATGCCGCGTAGAGTTTCTGCGGCAGTGAAGCGCGTGATGCACGCCCGCAATGCGGCCGCGTCCGCGTGCTGGGGCGGCGATGATGCGGCGTGGCTGGATCCAGCCTTCCGTGACGGGCTGCCTCGAGCGGTGCGCCAGGAGTGTTCTCTAAAGCTTCGCCTTGAGTCCGGCGGCATCCGCAGTGAAGGATCCCGGCGATTTGCGGAATGAGCGGGCGGTCTACGAGCGATTCCCCTGCGCCAGCTCGCGCTGCTGATTGACCTCGAGGCTGGCTTCGAGGGTGATGTCCTTCTGCCCGAATTCAACCCCGACCTGTTTCAGAAACGCGGTGGGCGGCGTACCGCCGGCGAAGATCCATACATAGTCGTTGGCTAAGACGTGCCGCTCTCCGTTCACCGTCAGGACGGCTGTCTCGGGAGTGAACTCGACGGGCTCCGAGTTGAAGATCACATTCACCATCTTTTTCCGGATGCACTCCTGAAGCCTTTGCGCATTGCGCTCCTTGATGCGGCTGAAGCTGTTTTTGCGGTAGGAGAGTGTCACCTGGTTGCCGGATTGATGGCCGAGGCCCATGGCCGCCTCGATGGCGCTGTCACCTCCACCGACGACGAGGATCCGCTTGTTGACGTAGTGATCGGCTTCGATCAGGCGGTACATGACCTTCGGCAGTTCCTCCCCCTTCACCCCGAGTTTGCGGGGCGTGCCGGAACGGCCGAGAGCCAGGATTACGTGGAGAGCCAGATACCGGGCCTTCCCGGTGGTGACTTCGAAGACGCCGTCGGCGCGCTTCCGGATGTCTTCCACAGATTCCGAGGTGCGGACTTTGAAGTCAGCGCGGCCCAGCACTTTGTTCCAGAACTCCAGCAGGTTCTCCTTCGACAGCTCAGTCTTATTGAACTTGCCGTACATGGGGAACTGGACGGGGCTGGTCATCACGAGCTTCTGGCGAGGGTATTTGGATACGGTGCCGCCGATCTCGTCGCGTTCGATGGTGAGGTAGTTCAGGTTGTTCTCGATGGCCTTGAGCGAGGCGCTGATGCCGGCAGGCCCGGCGCCGACGATCAGGACGTCGAGAACATTTTCTGGCTTCGATGTTTTTGAGGATTCCAGGCGCCGGGTGATGGTTTCGACGCAATCGCGGCCCTGATTCACGGCGTTCTTGATCAGGGCCAGGCCCCCCAGTTCACCGGCGATGAAGAGTCCGGTGACGCTGGTCTCGTACTCGCTGGTGATGAAGGGCATGTCCGCCCCCATGGCCGGCTTGGCCATCACCATCGTGATGGCGCCGACGGGACAGGCGTCCGCACAGAGACCGTGGCCGATGCACTTGTAGCCGTTCACGATGACCGCCTTGCCGCCCAGCATGGCCAGGACGTCGCCTTCCGGACAGACGGTTGTACACGACTGGCAGCCGATGCAGTAGGTGGTGTCGATGTGGGGATGTTGGGCTTTGGGCCCCTCGGAGTAGAGTTCGCCGCGCTGGATGGCTTCGCGCGCTTTCCGGGCTTTGCTCTTCTGGCGCGCGAGATAGATAGCCAGAGGAACAAGAATCACGATCAGTGTGAAGGCGTAGGTAAGAACAGTTTCAGACATCTGGGCGAGAGAACACACTACGTTCCGACGGCGGCCTCCCGATTGCAGCCCAACCGCAACAATCGATGCCACCAGCATCCGCTGGATTGGCCGGTTCCGAGAGAGAGAACCGGCGATCCGGTATGACTGCCCTCAGTATAGCCAGCGGACAGGGCCGGTCACCAACTGCTGACGCGCGCTCAGGCGGTGTGGTTTCGGAGGACGGAAAAGAGAAAGGCCGCCCCGGATGGAGCGGCCTCGTTTCGGGATGGGAATCGGGCAGGGAAGGTCTACGGCTGCCAGCCGCCGCCCAGTGCGTTGTAGAGCTGAACCACGGCAACGCGCTCGTTGAGCTGCGCCTGGGCCAGTCCGATCTCGGCGTCGAACAGGTCCGTCTGGCTGGAGAGCACCTCCAGGTAGCTGCTGGCGCCTCCCTTGTAACGGATGTCGGCGAGCTTCGCTGCCTCGCTGGCCGAGTTGGTCAACGCCGCCTGCCGTTCCCGGTATTCGCGATTCTTCTGCACCGCCACCAGGGAGTCCGACACTTCGCGGAACGCCTGCTGGACGGCTTGCCGGTAAGTGAGAACCATCTCCTCCTTCTGGGCTTCGCTCAGGCGGACGCCGGAGCGGATGCGGCCGAAGTCGAAGATGGGGGCGGTCATGTTCGCTCCAACGTTGTACACCTTGGAGTCAAACAGGCCGGTCATCGAATAGGCCTGCCAGCCGGCGGAACCAGTGAGCGAGATCTGGGGGAAGTACATCGACTTGGCGACGCCGACCTGCGCGTTGGCCGCGACGAGACGCATCTCGGCCTGGCGGATGTCGGGGCGGCGCTCCAGCAGTGTTGATGGCAGACCTTCCGGGACAGCCGGCGCAAGCTGCATGGCGAGCAGGGGCTGGCCGCGGGTGATGGGGCCCGGATTGTTGCCCAGCAGGACGCTGATGAGGTTCTCCTGCTGGGTAATGTGGAGCTCCAGATCGGGGATGCGGCGTGCCGCGGTTTCCACGAGCTTTTCGGCCTGGCGCACGTCGAGCATGGAGGTGGCTCCGTTATGCTCCAGGGTTTGAGTGAGCTTGAGCGATTCCTGGCGGGCGGCGAGTGTGCGCCGGGCGATGTCGAGTTCAAGATCGAACTCGCGCAGTTGGAAGTAGGCTGAGGCAAGGTTGGCCACGAGCGAGGAGATGACCGCTTTACGGCCCCAATCGCTGGCGGCGAGGGTGGCGCGGGCGGCCTCGTTCGCTTTCCGGTAGCGGCCCCAGAAATCGAGCTGCCAGATGGAGGAGAGTCCGAGCTGGCTCATGTTTGATTCGAAGCCGGGGAAGAAGGGCGTGCTGGCGCTCTTCTGGCGTGAGGCTGAGCCGGTGGCGCTGATGTTGGGGAACTGCTCAGCGCGGGCTCCGCCGGCCTGTGCCTGGGCCTGCGCGACCCGGGCGGCGGCAATGCGGATGTCCAGGTTCTGCTCCAGGGCCGTGCGGATGAGGCCCTGGAGTTCGGGGTCCTGGAACAGCGTGAACCACTTGGCGTCGCCGAGTGATTCGGCCGTAGCCGTGTCGGTGGTGGCTCCGCGGTAGGCGCCGGGGACGGTCACGTCGGGCCGTTTGTACTTCGGGCCGATGCCGCCGGCCTGGATCAGGCTGGCGGAGGCGAGGAAGGCGGGAATGAGGAAGTGGTACCTCATGCGGGTTCTCCTTCGCCTTCGAGTTGGACGGGCGCTTTGGCCTTGCCGAACTTCGCGGCGATGTTCTCCACCACCACATAGGTGACGGGGATGAGGAAGATGGCGATGGTCGTGGCAGCGAGCATGCCACCGATGACCACGGTGCCGAGAATCCGGCGGGAGATGGCTCCGGAGCCTGAGGCGACCCAGAGCGGGACGCAGCCCAGGATGAAGGCGAAGGCCGTCATCAGGATGGGGCGCAGGCGGAGACGCGCGGCGATGATGGCCGCATCCATGGCGGAGCGGCCTTTCGAGTACTCGGCCCTGGCAAATTCCACGATCAGAATCGCGTTCTTGGCCGAGATGCCGATCAGCATGACCAGCCCGATCTGCGCGTACACGTTGTTTTCAAAGCCGCGCAGCCAGAGGGAGAGGTAAGCGCCGAGCACGGCCACCGGTGTCACCAGCAGGACGCTGAACGGCAGCGACCAGCTCTCGTACTGGGCCGCGAGGATCAGGAAGACGAAGAAGATCGACATGCCGTAAATGGCTGCCGGCGGGATGCCTTCGGAGGCCTTCTTCTCCTGATAAGACATGCCTGTGTAGTCGAAGGCCATGTTGGAGGGCATTGTCTGCGCGAAGACCTCTTCCAGGGCTTCCATGGCCTGGCCGGAGCTGTAACCGGGCGCGGCGCCGCCGAAGATCTGCGTGGCGCGGTATTCGTTGTAGCGGAAGTTGAACTCCGGCCCGGCGCGGCGCTCCATGGTGGTGACGGCGCTGAGGGGCACCATGGTCTTGGCGTTGTTGCGGACGTAGAACTGCCCGATGTCTTCGGGCTTGGTGCGGTAGTCGCCTTCCGCGGCGAGATAGACCTGCCACTGGCGCCCGAAGCGGTTGAAGTAGTTCACGAGATAGCCGCCGAGGAAGGTCTGCATGGTGTTGTAGACATCGTTGATGGCGACACCCTGGCGGGCGGTTTTCTCGCGGTCGACGTTGGCATAGAGCTGCGGCACGCTGGGCAGGAACGTGGAGTTGATACCGACCAGTTCCTTGCGTTTGGAGGCCGCGCCGACGAACTTGAAGACGTTCTTGGCGAAGTCTTCGGTGCTGCCGCCGGAGCGGTCTTCCAGGATGAAGGTGAAGCCGCCGGAGTTGCCGACGCCTGGAATGGCGGGCGGGGTGATGGGGAAGGCGAAGGCATCGGGCACCTGGGAGATGGCTCCGGCGAGGTTGGCCTGGATGACTTCGAACTGTTCGTTAGCGGCTTTGCGCTCGCTCCAATCCTTGAGCGTGACCCAGAAGATGCCGTTGTAGGTGTTCTGGATTCCGCTGAGCAGGTCGAAGCCGACGACCGAGAAGACACTGGCGACGCCGGGGATCTTCATCACCCGCTGCTCGATCTTGCGGGCGGCATCGTCCGTGCGTTCCAGCGAGGCGGCGTCGGGCAGGCGCATGGCGACCAGCAGATAGCCCTGGTCCTCATTGGGCAGGAACGAGCTGGGCAGGCGCCCGCCGATGCCCACGCCGAGGATCGTAACGACGACCAGGAAGCCGAGGCTGAGCGCCGACTTGCGGATCATCGACGTGCTGATGCTGATGTAGCGGTCGGTGCCGGTCTTGAAGACGCGGTTGAACCAGTCGAAGAAGCGGGCCAGGGGGCCGCGGGAAGGCTCTTTGTGCTTGAGCAGCAGGGCGCAGAGCGCCGGGCAGAGGGAGAGGGCATTGAAGGCCGAGATGATCACCGAGATGGCGATGGTGACGGCGAACTGCTGGTAGAGACGGCCAGTGATGCCGGGGATGAAGGCCGTGGGGATGAACACGGCGGCCAGGATCAGCGCGATGGCGATGACAGGTCCTGACACTTCCTCCATAGCTTTGAGGGAGGCGTCGCGAGGCGACATGCCCTCTTCAATGTGATGCTCGACGGCCTCGACCACGACGATGGCGTCGTCGACGACGAGTCCGATGGCGAGCACGAGGCCAAACAGCGAGAGCGTGTTCACTGAGAAGCCCAGCAGCGGGAAGAGCATGAACGTGCCGACCAGCGATACGGGCACGGCCAGCAGGGGGATGAGGGTGGCGCGCCAGCCCTGCAGGAAGAGGTAGACGACGAGCACGACCAGTGCCAGCGCTTCGAAGAGCGTGATGGCGATTTCTTTCATGCCCTGGGTGACGACCTTGGTGGTGTCGAGGGTCATGTCGAGAGCGAGGTCCTTGGGGAAGCGCTTCTCGAGCTGGTGCAGATGGGCCGTGACGTTTTTAGCGGTCTCGACGGCGTTGGAGCCGGGCAACTGGTAGATGGCCATACCGGCGGTGGCTCGGCCGTTGAAGCGGCTGATGATGTCGTAGGTCTGCGCGCCCATTTCGATGCGGGCGACGTCCTTCAACCGCAGGGTGGAGCCGTCGGGGTTCGAGCGGACGATGATGCCGCCGAACTCCTCGGGCGTGTTGAAGCGGCCCTGCGCCATGACGGTATAGGTGAACTCCTGGCCCTTGGGCGCGGGACGGCCGCCGAGCTTGCCGGCCGGGTTCACGCGGTTCTGCCCCTGGATGGCGGCGAGAATATCGGGCACCGTCACGTTGAGCTTGGCGAGCTGATCGGGCTTGATCCAGATGCGCATGGCGTACTGGCCGCCGCCGAAGGTCTGGACGCGGGCCACGCCTTTCACACGGGTCAGTTCATCGACGAGGTTGATGTAGGCGTAGTTCGACAGAAAGATGTCGTCGTAGGTGTTTTTCGGCGAGTAGAGGCTGACGAACATCAGGGGGGACGCCAGCGACTTCTGCACCGTGAGTCCGGTGGTATTCACTTCCACCGGCAGCTGGGAGGCGGCCTGGGAAGTACGCAGCTGGGTGAGAACCTGGTCGACGTTGGGATCCGTCTTGATGTCGAAGTTGACGGTGATGGTCGACGTTCCGTTGTTGGCGGAGGTCGAGCTCATGTACTCCATGTTGTCGACGCCGCTGATCTGTTGTTCCAGCGGAGTGGTGACCGACTGTTCCAGCGTCTGGGCGTCGGCTCCGGGATAGATGGCCGTGATATTGATTTCCGGCGGAACGATTTCCGGGAACTGCCCGGTGGGCAGGCTGAAGAGAGCCACGGTGCCGATGATCACCATGAGGATGGAGATCACCATGGCCACGATGGGCCGGCCGATGAAGAATTTTGCCATGAGTTAGTGGCTCCCACCGGCAGGGCTGGCTGCGGGCTGCGGGACGACGGTGCCGCCGTCCATGGCCTTGGCCAGACCTTCGACAACTACGCTTTCGCCCGACCGCAGGCCGCTCTCGATGACATAGCGGGCGCCGACCGCTGGTCCTAGCGTGACCTGCCGGATCTGAACCTTGTTGCCGGCGAGTACAACCGCGACCTGGTGTTTGCCCTGCATCTCAGTGACGGCTCGCTGGGGAACGAGCAGCGCGCCCTTGCGCGTGCCGGTGAGCGCGTGGATGCGCCCAAACTGGCCGGGCCGGAGGACGTTGCCGGGGTTCGGGAAAGACGCGGCCACGCGGATGGTGCCGGTCTGCGAATCCACCTGACGGTCAGTGAACGTGACCTTGCCCTTATGCGGATAGGTAGTGCCGTTGGAGAGCACAAGCTCCAGCGCCGGCGTCTGGTTTGGCGCCAGGAGCCCGGCGGGCTCGCCCGGCTTGCGGCCGGCGGCGAGGTTCAGGTACTCCTGTTCGCTGATGGGGAAGTAAACACGGATGGGGTCCACCTGCGAAACGGTGGTGAGGGTCGTGTCCGTCTTCACGAGGTTGCCGATCTGAGTCTGCGCCACGCCGGCGATGCCGTCGATGAGGGAATGGACCTGCGTGAAGCCGAGATTCAGTTCCGCCTGAGCCAGGGCGGCTTTGGACGCCTTGACCGCGGCCTGCGCGGTTTTGACGGCGGCCTGGCTAGTGGAGAGGTTCGCCTTGCTTGCCTGCAGGGCCGCGTCCGCGGCCGCTTTGGCCTGGATCTCGGTGTCGAGCTGGCTTTGAGCGATGGCACGCGCCTGGGCGAGGGGCGTATCGCGTTGCACGTCCAACTCCGCCTTCCTCAACTGGGCGGCGGCCTGGGCGATCTGGCTCTGAGACTGTTCCACCTGGCTTTGGGCCTGGACCACCTGGCTCTCGGCCTGTGCGAGTTGAGCGGCGGCCTGATCCACCTGCGCCTGGAAGGGGCGTTGATCGATTTCGAACAGGACCTGGCCTTTGCGGACGAAGGATCCTTCCTGGTAGACCTGACGGACGAGGTAGCCGGTCACCTGAGGCTGGATGATGGCGTTGACGCTGCCTTCAATCGTGGCCACCCATTCGCTATTGACCTGGACATCTTCGGTGACGACGGGAGTGACATCGACGGCAGGCGGCTGCATCGGCGGAGGGCCGCCGGAGGCCTGGCCGCCGCAACCGGTGAGCAGAATGGCGGACGACAACAGGGGTAATGCAACCGCCGCGAGGCGGAGTGTTCTTCGATTCATGTTTTAGTTCTCTTTAAAATGTCGACGGGGCCTGGAGGCACTTTGCCTCCGAGGCTTGCGTTAAGTGCAGGAGTCGCTCAACGATGGCATCGTAGTTATCAGGCTTGGGCATGCCCCACAGGGAGGAAAACATCAGACCATCGCCGGCATAGCGGACGATGGCTGCCACCACAGGGTCGATGCCGTCGTTTTCCAGGCGCTTCCTCCACTCGTCGCAGTGTTGCCGGGCGACGTCCAGAGAAGCGGGAATCGTTCGGGATTCAGACAAAAAGGCGATACATACTTTGGATGCGTGCTCGTCCGGTTCAAGATTCGCGCGGAGGAAGGCACGCGTGTAGGCTCCGGGCTCGGTAGGATCTTCCTGCCGGCGCCGTTCCACGTCCTGTTCGAATTGTTTCATCTGGCGTTCGAGAATGCCCAGAATCAGCTCGTCCTTCCCGGCGAAGTGGTGCAGCAGTCCGCCCTTACTCACGGCTGCAGCGGCGGCAACTTCTTCGAGCGTCATGCCCCGGAGGCCTTTCTTAATCAGGATCAGTTCAGCGGCCGCGAGAATGGCGGCTTTGGTTCGTTCAGGTTGGCGCATCGATGGGGGTAGACGGGTGAAATTGGCTTCATCTATTACGTACCGTCCAGACGGTCGGTATGTCAACCGAAATCCGTACAGAAATGTGTAACATCTGGAGAGGGAGCCCTGGTCGGACTTGCAACATATTTGGAATGAGTGGCTTAGGGAGGAGCTGCCGGTTTCTGCGGCGAGCGCGGAAATTGAGCCCTTAGGCTGTCAGTCACGGCCCCAATTCTCTGGAATACCCGGCGCCGCGATGGTGTTTGCCCGCTCGATACGGGGTCGGATCGCTGGTTTGGGCGCGGCCGCGGCTTGGTTCCTCCACTCGTCGCGGGCGCAGCGAGTCAGCCGGGGCAATCCGCTCCGCCGTGCGACGATAGATCGAAACCCTGATGAAGTCCTCTGTACGAATTGCCGCCATCTCCGCCGAGAGCCACCCTGCCCGCACGGAAGAGAACCTCGAGACCATCCGGCGCTGCACCCGGCAGGCCGCGGAGCAAGGCGCGGAGCTGGTGCTGTTTCCCGAATTGTGCGTGACCGGATTTGTGCCGAACCACCCTACCGGCGAGCATGCGCATTGGCTGGGGCAGGTGCTGCAGGGTGCATGGAAAATGGCGGAGCCGCTGGATGGAGCGGCAGTTCAGGAACTGGTAAGGATATCCGCGGAGTCGGGTGTGTTTCTCTCCGCCGGGTTGCTGGAAAATGCGGGGAACGTGCTCTTCAATACACACGTCCTGGTGGGCGAAGGCCGGATCTTTGCCCGCTGGCGCAAGATGCACATCCCGATGTTCGAGATGCAGGTGTACAACGGCGGCGGCGTCCCCGAAGTGGTGGATACGCCATTGGGCCGCATCGGCGCGAATATCTGTTTCGATACCCTGCTGCCCGAATCCACGCGCCTGCTGGCGGTGCAGGGGTGCGAGATCGGCTTGTTTCCGTTTGCGGCCGATCCTGCGCCGGGTACCGCCGAAGCCTGGGCGGCCTGGGCACGGCCGGTGCTGCAGGCGCGCTGCGCCGAGAATGGACTCTTCGGCGTCGCCTGCAACTATCTCGGCAATGTTCAGTTCGCGGGCGCCAGCCAGTCGTTTCCGGGTGGAGCGATGGCGCTCGGGCCGGGGGGACAGGTTCTCGCCGAAGGTGGGGCACCGATTCTGCTGGCGGACTTCACCGCACAGGGCTTGCTCGAGGCCCGCGCGGCCTTCGAGTACACGTTCCGGTTCCGGCGGCCCGAGTTGTACGGTTTATTGACCCGGTAGCCTTTCCGGTGCTGCGGACATGCGCAGACCACCTGTTTCGAGCCTGGCATCCCACCGCCGCCCGGTCCGATGCGCCATTCGCTGGCGGTTGGTCTATCGTGGGAACATGCGCAGAGTGCTTACCGTGTTCGTTGTCCTCAATCTCCTTTGCTGGGGCGCCGCACCCGATTCGATCGATGCCGCCGATGTCGGCATCTTTCTGCGCTGCACTGGCAAGACCGAACCCCGGGAGGCGTTGCAGGCGGTTCGAGGCCTGGGGCTTCACATGGTTCAGGTCAGCAAACTGCCCGACCGCTTCTACTCGCCCGAAGGCGCCAGGGAGTTCGCCACCCTGTTGAAAGAGACCGGCGTGCAGGCCAGTACTGTCGTTGCTGTCTACGATGGCGAGAACTACAAGGACATTCCGACGATCCGCGCCACCGTAGGGTTCATGCCCGCGGCATTTATGGAGCAGCGCGTCGCTTACACGAAGAAGTGCGTCGACTTCGCGGCGGCCCTGAAGGTGAAGATCGTCACGTTCCATGTCGGCTTCCTCCCGCTGGAGTCCAAGGATCCTGACTATCAACGGCTGGTGCGTGCCGTGAGGGACGTCTCGCAGTACGCCGCGAAACGCGGCGTCACCATCTCGCTGGAGACGGGCCAGGAGAGCGCGGAGGAATTGCTGCAGTTTATCAGCCAGGTTTCGCAGCGCAATGTCGGCGTCAATTTCGACATGGCGAACCTGGTGTTGTACGGCAAGGACGATGCCCCGGCGGCGCTGCACATGCTCCTGCCGAAAGTGACTTCGGTTCACGTGAAAGATGGGCTTCCGCCTGAAGATCCAGCCCGCCTCGGCGCGGAAACGCGTCTGGGGGAAGGGAAGGCAGGCGTCCGGGAATGCCTGCGGCAATTGAAGGCCGCGCACTTTCGTGGACCGGTGGTGATCGAGAACTACGTCTTTCGCGGCCGCAAGACTGAGCCGATGGCGGAACTCGCGCTGGCCAAGGCGTATGTGGACCAGGTCCTCGCTCAGTAATCTTCCCCACAGTTGTTCCGGCCCCGGGATTTCGAAAACTGTCCTTTGGATGCGATGCTGGATCTATACTGACTTCTGACTTTGGAACAGGGGGCAATCGGGATCCATCATGAGAAGTGCGAAGCTGCTATTCCTGTGCGCCACGCTCGCGGCCGCAGCCGAGAATGATGCGCCCAAGCGCCTGGCTGCGAGGGCGTTGGGCGACACACCAATCTGGAGCGACCTGCGCGCACTCTGCGACGGCATCGGTGGCCGTCCCACTGGTTCGCCTGCGGCCCAGCGCTCCGTCGAGTGGGCCGCGAAGACCTTCCGCGATGCAGGCCTGACCTCTGTTTCCACGGAGGCGTTCAAGATGCCTCAGCTCTGGCTGCCGCGCACGGCCGAAGCCTCCGCCATCGCTCCGGCTCAGTTCCCGCTCCGGCTGGTGGCCGCGCCGTTCACCGCCTCCACCCAGGGCACGCTGGAGGCGAGCCTGATCGACGTGGGCGAAGGCACCCAGCAGGATTTCACCCGTGCCGGCGCCCGGGCCAAGGGCGCGATCGTGCTGGTGCATAGCAAGGAAATGAAGTCGTTTGACGACCTCTTCGCCGAGTACCTTCGCAACGATTCCCTGTTGACGGCCGCGAAGAAAGCGGGTGTCTCCGCCATGCTGCTGCAATCCACCCGGCCGCGCGGTTTGCTCTACCGCCATCCGATGAGTATCGACGGCTCCCTGGTTTCGGTGCCCACGGCCGTCGTTCACCGGGAACAGGCGGAGCGCCTCTCCCGTTTGGCCCAGGCAGGCGAGGTCCGGCTGCGGCTCAACCTGCAGAACCAGACCGGAGGCGAGTATGAATCGCACAACGTCGTCGCCGAGATCCGCGGCCGTGAGAAGCCGGAAGAGGTTGTCCTGATCGGGGCCCACCTCGACTCCTGGGATCTGGGCACCGGCGCCGAGGACAACGGAGTCAACGTCGCCATGGTCATCGATGTGGCCCGCGGCTTCCACGAACTGGGCATTGTTCCACGCCGCACCATCCGGTTCGTGCTCTTCTCGGGCGAAGAGCAGGGCATGTGGGGCTCACGCCGCTATGTCGAACGGCATCGAGCGGAACTCGACAACTTCGCCGCCATGGTCACGTTTGACACCGGCTCCGGACGATTGAGCGGCTTCTTCCTGAACGGCCGAGAGGATCTGCGCGCTCCCGTAAATGCCGCTCTCGCGCCCCTCAGCGGCTTCCAGGCCAGTGATCACTTGATCGACGCCATGGATGGGACGGACAATTTCGATTTCCTGCTCTCCGGTGTACCAAACCTCATCGGGATTCAGGATCCCCTCCCCTACCTGCCTGACTATCACGCCGAGTCCGACACCTTTGATCGCGTGAATCAGCGGGAGCAGAAGGTCACAGCGGCCATCGCCTCCGCTCTGGTTTGGGCCCTGGCGGAAAGCCCCGAGCGGCTCAAACGACAGACGAGAGCGGAGGTGGAGCAACTCCTGATCGACACCAAACTCGACCAGCAGATGAAGGCCTTCGGCCAGTGGCATGACTTCACCTCGGGCAAGCGCGGGCTGTTTCACTAAGCAGTCGGGCTCATTCGCTGAGCCGGTACTTCTTACACAGGAACTCGCTACCGATGCCGGAGATCAGCAACCGCTCCTTCCGGTTGCCAAGCAGCCGCGCCGTCCAATCGGTGAAACCTCCGTCAGCGACGGGGTAGCGGTTCCCATCCGGAGCCAGAGGCGAAATGCGCAGCGCGAAGCCGCGATAGTAGCCCAAGCCTTCCAGCCGGGCCTGGTTCACTCGCAACTCGGCTTCAGGAAACTCGGCGCGCAAAGGCTGAAGCACTGCCTTTTCCAGCAGAGGGTGTTCCGCATCGCGAGCAAGGTCGATGCCGTGCTCCTGAAGGAACCGGTCTGATCCGCCGAACCAGTGGGCGCGGATATTCCGCCGGACCTCTTCATGATCCACGCCGGCCGTGTGCAGCGCCGCTTCCACCGCGTCCATATCAGACACTTCCACCAAAGGGCCTCGGATCGAGAAACCGGCGGCCTCCAGCATGCGAAACATGCGCAGGTATACGCGAAGGTGATCCGCCAGTTGTTCGAGCTCGAAATTCCACGACCCGCTGTCCCGGCCAGCCGTCACCATCGCGAAGAGCCGGAAGTGAGGGGTGAGGCCCGGACCCTCGAATGGCTGAAGCCGGATCACGCGATGGCTGGCGCAGAGCCGGATCACCTCGCCGGAACTGCGCCGGTGCGCGGCTTCCAGGGCCATGGCAATGGTCGAATCGCCCAGACCTTCCACATTGCGAATCGTCGTCAACAGATTGTTCTGATGAGTGCTGCCGAGTTTGGAACTGACTCCGAACGGGCAGACGGGCGACAGGTCCAGGGCCTCGAAATGCTCTGCTGCCTCGAACGCCGCCAGGTCGAAGGCCGCGAAATCCCGTGCGCTGACGCTGCTGGGTTTGACCAGCGCATCGCGCCCCGCCTGCGCGAGCCCGGCGGGTTCTTTCGTTGCGTCCGCCCGGACTTGGTACACCTCCAGAAGCAGCGACCTCAAATCGCTGGCCGGCAGTTTGTGGGCCAGTGCTTCCGCCAGGCCCGCCATCCCCAGTTCGCGTTCAATTCTGTGAACGATTTTTGATGGCATTTGTTCAGAATAACGCGGCCTTCCTGCCGCCGGTCTTGTCCTGGCGCGATTGCCGATAATGGAAGCATCACCATGGACGATCCGCAATGGCTCACCTGGGTCCGGCAGTTGCAGGCCATCGCGCAAACCGGGCTGACGTATGCGAAGGACGTTTATGACATCGAGCGCTACCAGACCCTGCGACGCCTCGCCGCGGAGATGGCCGCGGCAGGCTCCGGCCTGCCCGATTCCGCCCGTATTCTCGATCTGTTCAGCCGCGACTCCGGCTACGCTACACCCAAGGTAGATGTTCGTGCCGCCGTGTTTCAGGAGGATCGCATCCTGCTTGTGAAGGAGCACGAGGACGGACTCTGGACGCTACCCGGAGGCTGGGCCGATGTGGGGGATGCGCCCAGCCAGGCCGCTGTGCGCGAGGTGAAGGAAGAGTCGGGCTACGATGTGATCGCCACCAAGATCGCAGCCGTCTATGACCGCAATCTCCACGGGCATCCACCCATCCCGTTTCATGCCTACAAGCTCTACTTCCTGTGTGACCTGGTGGGCGGCCAAGCCAAGACGAGCTATGAAACCGATGCCGTTGAGTTCTTTCCGGAGGACCAGATTCCGCCGCTCTCACTCACCCGAGTGACGCCGGCCTTGATTGCGCATCTCTTCGAACACCACCGCCATCCGGAGTGGCCGACGTCTTTCGACTGATGATCCGGTCAGGGATCAGGGCGCGCGGTAGATGTCCCGCCACCCGCCGGTGGGCCACGCTACGCCAATGACTGTGCCGAGTATGGCGCCCAGCGGACCGAACACCGCCTTGCCCGCATAGGGGAACCAGTCACTGGCATTGGATTGGGCATCGATGCCCGCGCCGGCAGCGAGACCTGCGCCGGCTCCAATGCCCAAACCGATCAGGGTATTGCGGCCACGGTGTCCGGGCTTCTTCAGGGACAAGCGGCGGACATCGGCCCGTGCCAGCGTCTCCTGGCTTGTAGTCGCATTGAGCAGCAGCGAATCCGGCGTGACGCGCTGGACGAATCCGCGCAGGTCTCTCCCGCCCGCTACCCTGACTCGAACTTCCGACCCGGCAGCGAGCGCCATCACATTCGCCCAATTGAAAATCGGCTTTGACTCCTGGGCGTATGAAATAGCCTGTGCCAGGGCTGCCAACACAGCCGCGGCCAGCCAACGTTGCAGCGCATGGTTCATGGCAAGATACTTCCAGGCCCGATACTCGGGATAATTCCGCATGCAGGATACACCTGTTGCCGGGCCGAGGCCAGCGGAACCTTCCGGATGTTCCCTGCCGTTTGGCCGTGCTACGCCTTCAGGCCCGGTCGGCGGGCCCCCAGTTCGCATAGCAGGGCCACGCCTGCCAGGGCGGCCGCCGTGTAGAACGCGGCCTGATAGTTGTGATAGCGGTCGTAGAGCACGCCCCCGATGCGCGGCCCAATGATGCCTGCCACGCCCCACGCGGTGAACAGAATCCCGTAGTTGATGCCGGCATTCTTAGTGCCCCAGAAGTCCGACGCCGCGACGCCGTTCACCGACAACTGCGTGCCATAGCACCAATAGACGACAAAGACCGCCGCATAGAGCAGCGCCACGTTGCTGCCGGCCGCGTAGAGCGCCGGCATGGCGACGACGCAAATGGCAATCATTGTCCGCAAGACGTTGATGCGCCCCAGACGGTCAGACATCCAGCCGGACAGGATCCGCCCCGATGCATTGCCAAAGGCACCCACCACCAGCGTCATGGTCGACAGCGCCGCCGCTCCGATGCCCACGCTCTTTGCGAACGGGACGAGTTGGCTGATCACCATCAATCCGGCGGAGCAGCCGAGTGCGTAGCCCAGCCACATCAGGTAGAACGTGCCGGTCTTCAGCATTTCGCCAGGCGCGAAATCGCGGCTTGCGGACGCACCCTGCACCGCTGGCGGCGTCCAGCCCTTCGGGCGATAGCCGGCTGGAGGGTTCCGCAGCAGCAGTGCGCCCGCGATGGTCATCACCAGGAAGATGGCGCCCAGGATCTGGAACGTCGCAGGCAGCCCGTACGCTGGAATCAGCTTCAACTGGGCTAGCGGGCCGAAGATGGCGGACCCCGCCCCGTAGCCGCCGACAGCCAACCCCACAGCCAGCCCCCGTTTATCCGGGAACCACTTGGCCATGACGGGGATCGGCGTCGCGTAGCCGAAGCCATTGCCCAGCCCGCCAATCACGCCGAAGCACAAAAACAGGTAGTTCAGGCTCGTCGTGAAAGAGCAAAGGTAGAAACCGAGGCTCACCAGGATCCCGCCGGTCAAGGAACAGGCGAGCGGGCCATACTTGTCCTGCAACCGGCCGGCCACCACGAAGCTCAGCGCGAAGACGATGACTGCGATGGTGAAGACCATCGAGGTGTCGGCGCGTTTCCAGCCGAACTGGGCCTCCAGCGGCGCGACGAACACGCTCCAGCCATAGAGCGTACCCAGGGCCAGGTTCATGGAAAGCCCGCCCACAACCCGCCACCAACGGTTCAGCCCGCCCAGTTCGTTCGATTGCATCCTACACATCGTAGGTGATTCCCGCCATGGCCGTTGCCCCCTTCCGCCGGCTTTGCCTTTCCCGCGCATCCGCAGAATAATGGGAGTCGCCTCGTCGCTGGAAGGAGTACACCATGGATCGCAGGAACTTTCTCGCCTCCGCCGCCGTGTCCGCTGCGGCCGCCAGTTCTGAACCCGCCCTGGCCGCGCAGGGCGGCACACCCGTTCGCGACAAGCCATTGCGTACCGATAGCTGGGGCCCGCTCCACTTCGACTCCGCCGAGAAGGCGCAGGTCGATGAGGTCGTCGACACCGGAGTGCCCTTCCGGTTCTCGGGCCGCCGCGGCGTCGCCCCAGTCAAGGTAGCCACGTTTGAGAAGGAGTTCGCCGCCAAGATTGGCACCCGCTTCGCGCTGGCTGTCAGCTCTGGCACCGCCGCACTGGAGTGCGCCGTCGCCGCCCTGCAGATCGGACCTGGCGACGAGGTCATCCTACCGGCCTGGACCTGGCACTCCGACGCCACCGCCGTCGTCCGCGCCGGAGCGCTGCCCGTCTTCGCCGAGATTGACGAATCGTTCAACCTCGACCCCGCTGATATCGAGGCGCGCATCACCCCACAGACCAAAGCGATCATCGCCGTCCACCTGCAGGGCAATCCCGCCAATCTCGATCCGATTCTTGCCATCGCGCGCAAGCACAAGCTCCGCGTGATCGAAGACTGCTCGCAGGCTGTTGGCGCTTCCTACAAAGGCCGCCGCCTCGGATCGATGGGCGACATCGGCACCTATAGTCATCAGGAGAGCAAGACCATCACTTCCGGCGAGGGCGGGACCCTCGTCTCGTCCAATCCCGAACTATTCGAACGGGCCGTCCGTTTTCACGACGTCGGGAACATCTTCCCGCCGCATAAGGACCAGCTCGGCGATGTCCGCCTGTCGCCCTTCGTCGGCACCAACTTTCGTATGAGCGAATTCTCCGGCGGTGTGATGCTCGCTCAGCTCCGTAAACTGGACCAGATTCTGGCTTCCGTCCGCTCGAACGCAGAGCGCGTGTACCAGTCGCTCGCGTCCATCCCCGGCCTGCGCTTCCGCCTGCGGCCTGATCCAGCCGGCGATCTCTGCGCACCCGTCTTCATCCGCTTCGACTCCAAGGCCCAGCGGGACCGTTTCCTGGAACTGATGAAAGCGGAGAATGTCCCCGCCAATGGGCCCAGCGGCTCCGTCGTCCTCCCTATTCAGCCCTACATCGAGAACAAGATCACCATCCACTCTGCCTGGCCTACCTGGCAGTCTGAGCGCGGCAAGGCGATCCGCTACGGAGCCGCCTCCTGCCCCCGAACCATCGACATCCTCTCGCGCTTCGCCGGCGTGCCTGTGGGCCCCAAATACTCTCGCCAGGACACCGACGACATCGTGGCTGCTGTTCGAAAGGCGTACCCGGCCGCGCTCCGTGCCTAGCCGGATCGCAGTACAATCAAGGACCCTCATGGCCATCCGAATTCTCGCGCTGCTCCTGACCTCGCTGGCCGCCTCGGCTCAGTTCCGCGCCGCTGCCGTCAAGGTCGACATCACGCCTACCACCCCGCAGTGGCTGCTCGGCTATGGAGCCCGGCAATCGACTGGCGTCCACGATCCCCTCTTCCATCGCATCGTTGCGCTCGACGACGGTTCCACCCAGTTCTTTCTCGTCTCCACCGACATTGCGTTGTTCTCGCCCGCCTTCTATGACGAGTTCTGTGCGGAGCTCAAACAGCAGACGGGCATCGATCGCATGAACATCTGGTGGACCGTCACGCACACGCACTCGGCGCCCGAACTCGGCCCGGCAGGCCTGGCCCGGGCGTTTCTGGCCGGCCGTTATGATCACGAGCCGGATTGGGAGTACGCCCGTGCAGTGAAACAGAAGCTGATCGCGGGGATCCAGGAGGCGCGCACCAGGCTGTCGCCCGCGCGGCTCAGCGTCGGCGTCACCACCGCCAACGCCAACATCAATCGCCGGGCCCGCGATGTCGATGGCCGCATCGCCTTGGGGCTCAACCCGGACGGACCCGTCGACCGGCAGGTCGGGCTCATCCGCATTGACCGCCCCGATGGTTCGCCCATCGCTCTGCTCGCCAATTACGCCATGCACGGCACCGTGCTCGGCGGAAAGAATCAGCTCATCAGCGGTGACGCTCCGGGCATTGTGGCCAGCTATGTCGAACAGAAACTCGGAGCGCCCATGCTATTCCTGAACTCGGCCACTGGCGACATTGCCCCGATCTACAGCGTCTATGACGATTTCAAGAAGGTGCGGATTACCGAATTCAACGTCCTGCTGGGTGACCGGATCCTGAAAGCCGTGCGCGATCTGCCCGCGGCCTCTACGCCAGTCAAGTTGAAAGCCGGAGAACACGTGCTGGAAACGCCTCTTAAGCCCGGACTCCAATGGCCTTCGGAACTCGCGGCCTACCTCACCCCACAATCGCAGGTGCGCCTGCCCGTCCGCTTCCTGCGGATCAATGCTGACACCGCGCTGTGGGCGGCACCGCTGGAGCTCTTCTGCGAGATTGCCATGGAGGTCCGCGCCAAGTCTCCCGTGAAGAACACGTTCTATGTGGGCTATGCAAACGGCTGGCTTGGCTATCTGCCCACCGCCCAGGCCTTCCCGGAAGGCGGCTACGAAACCACCGTCACCCCGTTCACACCCCCTGCGGGAGCAGCGCTGGCCGCGGCGGCTCTGCAGAATCTGGCCCAATAGACCCGGATCGTCCGGCGTTGTCAAATCGACTGTCGTTGAGGATGTCTTTTCCTGGAGCCACCCTATGTTCCACCGCCTTGCCCTGTTAGGAATCGTTGCCCTTGCCCGGACCGTCCACGCCCAGCAGTCCTGTGAGAAGCTGGCGGAGCTCAAACTGGCGCACACGGAGATCACCTCGGCCGCGGCGCTGCCCGCGGGGCCTATGCCCGGAGCCAATCCGAGTGCGAAGCCGGTGGACCTGCCTGCGCGCTGCGTGGTGAAGGCCATCGCTCGCCCTACTTCGGATTCTGAGATCAAGATTGAGGTCTGGCTCCCGGCCACGGGTTGGAACGGCAAATACCTGCAGTCCGGCAACGGCGGCTGGGCCGGCTCGATTCCGGTTTCGACGCTTGCCACCTTCATCCAACGCGGCTACGCGGCTGCAGGCACCGACGACGGCCACTCCAATTCTGCCGGCGGCGGACCGGCCGGCTGGGCGGTCGGGCATCCCGAGAAACTGATTGACTTCGGCCATCGAGCGCTCCACGAAACAGGCGTCCTCGCCAAGGCAGTCATCCGCGCCTACTACGAAAAACCGCCGTCGCGGAACTACTTCTTCGGCTGCTCCGACGGAGGGCGGGAAGCCCTCATGGAGGCGCAGCGCTATCCGGAGGACTTCGACGGCATCATCGCCGGAGCCCCGGCCAACGACTGGTCCAATCATTTCGCCGGGTTCGTCTGGAACGAGCAGGCGCTCACCAAAACCCCGGGCAGCGCGATCCCGGCCGAAAAACTGCCGGCCATTCAGAAGGCAGTCCTTGCAGTCTGCGACGCCAAAGACGGCGTGAAAGATGGACTCATCGAGGATCCCCGCACCTGCCACTTTGATCCCGGCGTCCTTGCCTGCAAGGGCGGCGAGACCGCTGAGTGCCTGACGGAGGCGCAACTGGCCGCACTCGAGAAGATCTATAGCGGACCGAAGAATGAGCGCACGGGCCATCAGATCTATCCCGGCTATCCGCCCGGCCACGAAGCCATTCCTGGAGCCTGGCGGCCCTGGATCATCGCCACGCCCACGCAGCAATCGCCGCAAAGCCAGTTCGGAAACTCGTACTTCGGCCAGGCTGTCTTCGAAGACCCCGCCTGGGACTACCGAACACTGAACTTTGATTCCGACATTGCTTTCGCTGCCGAGAAAGCTGGCGTGGTGATCAGTTCCAACAGTCCGGACCTGCGCAGCTTCCGCGCCCACGGCGGCAAGCTCATCCAATACCACGGTTGGGCCGACGCGGCCATCTCTCCGTTCGGCTCCATCAATTACTACGAGAAGGTCCGCTCGTTCCTGAGCCGGTTCCCGGATCCCCGTGCCAAGGACCGCGAGATCGCCAGCTTCTACCGGCTTTTCATGGTCCCCGGCATGGGCCATTGCGCCGGCGGCATCGGTCCCAACAGTTTTGGCAATGCGGGCAACCAATTTGTGGGCGATCCGGAACGCGATCTCCTCACCGCGCTGGATCGCTGGGTGGAGCAGGGCGTTGCGCCGGAGCGCTTCATCGGGACTGGCCGCTCCACCTCCAATCCGGAGACCATCCTCACCCGGCCGCTCTGCCAGTACCCGCAGGTACTGCGCTACAACGGTTCCGGAGATCCAAACCAGGCTGCCAGTTTCACCTGCGTGGCGCCGCCCCAACCGCAGTAGGCAGGCTGGATTAGCCTGATCGATACGAAGCGGGTGGGGCAAACGGCAACGACATCGGAACTGTATGCCATCGAAACGACCGAGCAAGAAACGTGCCGCGGCCTCGCCTCCTCCGGCGGGCGATCTGGACCAGCAGATCGAGCAGGCACTTGCCTGGCTGCAGGAGGCCAGTACTCCACACGACCGGGAGAACCTCGTTCGCTTCGGCATCAACGCCAAGCAGGCGCTGGGCGTCTCCATGGCCAACATCCAGTCCATCGCGAAACGCCTCGGGCGCAGCCACGAACTGGCGGCGGCCCTGTGGGCAACCGGGATCTACGAGGCCCGGATGCTCGCTGCGTTCGTCGACGAGCCCGCCCGCGTCACTCCGGACCAGATGGACCGGTGGTGCCGCGATTTCGACAACTGGGGGATCTGCGACACACTCTGCTTCTGCCTCTTTGACCGCACTCCGCACGCCTGGACCAAGGTTGCCGAATGGGGCGCCCGCGAGGAAGAGTTCATCAAACGCGCCGGCTTCGCGCTGCTGGCCAGCCTGGCTGGCCACGACAAGAAGTCCGGCGACGAGCCATTCCTCGCCAGTCTTCCGCTCATCGAAAAGGCCGCCTTCGACGACCGCAACTTCGTCAAGAAAGGGGTGAGTTGGGCGCTGAGAGGTCTCGGAAGAAGGGGATCCGCCGTCTGCGAGGCGGCGCTCGTCGTCGCGCGGCGTCTCGCGGAATCCACGCATCCCGGAGCTCGCTGGGTAGGGAAGGATGCGGTGAAGGATCTCACCAAACGCGCTTCGAAACGCTGATCTATCGTTTACTGCCCCGCGCCGGGTTGGTCGGGAAGTGGGATTTGCGCCGCCGGAGGTTGAATCCAGAACCAAAGGAGGGCGGCCACAATAGCAAGGACCGCCGACACCAGCAGCGCTCCTTCCCAACCGATCGACGCAGCCAGGACCGGCGTCAGGGCCGGAGAGATCAGGCCGCCGATATTGCTGCCCATGTTCATCACCCCGCCGCCCGCGCCGCTCCGTTCGCCTGCGACGGAAGTCATGGTTGCCCAGAACGGACCCTCGACGCTCAGTACGAGCGCGGTGGCCAGCGCCAGACAAACCGCGGCCAGATAGGCGTGTTGCGTGTGGGCTCCAATGGCAATGAATACGCCGGAACCCGCCAAGCCCCCAATCGGGATTACCCGGCGGTCTATCGGGATCCGGTCGAATAACCAGCCACCCAGAGGAATGGACACGATGGAAAGCAGCCAGGGAAGGCTGCCGAACAGTGCGCCCCTCAGGAGATCAAAATGACGCACATCGACGAGATACAGATAGAACCAGAACACGAAGATGTAGCCCACGTAGCCCTGGAGCGAATAGCTCAGAGTCAGGAGTAGAAAGCTGCGAGGCTGCGGGCGTCCTGAAGGCGCACTGATATGATCTCTCAGTGGCGGCGGTTCCATCCGTTGCCGGATCCAGAGCCAACCCAGTCCCACGGCCAGCGCGGGCAGGGAAGAGACCATCAGCGCGGTTCGCCATCCAAGCCGGATCATCAGGAAGGAAATGAGTGGCGGAGCGATCGCCGAGCCCAACCCAATGGCCGCCACCACCAGTCCGTTCGCCCGCCCGCGCTTCGCAGCCGGCAATGCTCGCGATATCGCCTGGGCGGCGGCCGGGAAGGTTGGAGCTTCCGCTACGCCCAGGGCGAACCGTGCTCCGAGCAGCGCCGCCACGCTCGCGCCGGCGCCAGCCATCCAGGCGGTCGCTGCGACCCAGGCCAGGGAGGCCCAGGCAAGCACCCGCGGCGCGCCAAAACGGTCGGCCAGCATCCCTCCCGGAATCTGGCAGAGCGCGTAGCCGACCAGGAAGGCACTGAAGACACGCCCCATCGCCTGCTGCGAGAGGCCGAGTTCGCGCATCATCATTACGCCCGCCACCGACACGTTGACACGGCACAGATAGCTCGCCGTGGCAGTTGCGGAAAGCAGGGCAACGAGCCGCCAGGGCCGGTTCACGGACGCACCAGACGCTTGTGCATCAGAATCTCAGACGCCCCCTCAATGACGTAGTCGGGAAACTCGCCTGCCTGCAAAAATCCGCGCCGCTCATAAAGTTTCCTGGCCCGGTCATTGAACGAGGAGACGCAGAGAAAGATGTGGCGCGCGGCCGGAATCCAGTGCTCCGCCGCATCCAGGAGTGCGGAGCCGACACCCTGGCCTCGAGCCGTTTCACTTGTTGCAATGGCCGCGATATAGGGCGAGCCCGCGACCCCCGTCGGATGCAGCAGCAGAAAGCCTTGCCGTTCCTCACCCCGGCGAGCCATCAGGACGACGAACTCCGGGCCCCGGCAGCGGGCGAGGCAGGTTTCGAAGCCGCGTCCTAAAGTGAGCCACGGCTCACTGGTCGACATCAGGTGCGCGCACCATGCAAGATCGGCGTCCCTGGCAAGATCAATTGTTAAAACAGCCACAAGCGTTCTTCACAGTTTGCATCAATCCGGCGCCGGCGCGCACCTGAGTCAATGCAGGGCCGCACCTTCCGCCACGGCGAAGCTGTTTGGGTCTTTGCGGTTCGAACCGGCCCTTCACCCTTGCGCGCCGCACCGCGACAGTCTATAAACTGGGTCCAGTTCGGTAGTACCAACATGCACTTCAGCAGTACCGTCCGTTT
Organism: Acidobacteriota bacterium; assembly: GCA_017307505.1. Classification (GTDB taxonomy): domain Bacteria; phylum Acidobacteriota; class Terriglobia; order Bryobacterales; family Bryobacteraceae; genus Paludibaculum. Next base: position 53,256 of record JAFKEE010000056.1, read on the forward strand.
CATTTCCACCTTCCTCGCGGCCGCCCTGGCTGCAGCGTTATGTGCGCAGGAGCTTCCCCACCTGCGCAAACAAGGCACCGCCACTCAACTCATCGTCGATGGACAGCCGTTCCTGGCTGTGGCCGGAGAGTTGGGCAACAACTCCGCCAGCAGCCTGGAATACATGCGGCCGATCTGGCCGCGGCTGGCCTCCGCCAATGTGAACACTGTGCTGGCCGCGGTTTCATGGGCTCAGCTGGAACCCCAGGAAGGCAAGTTCCAGTTCGAGCTCCTGGACGGCCTGCTGGAAGAGGCACGGCACAACAAGCTGAAACTCGTCCTGCTCTGGTTCGGGAGCTGGAAGAACGGCCTCTCCAGCTACGTGCCCTACTGGGTGAAGCAGGATTACAAACGTTTTCCGCGCATTCGCCTTGGTTCCGGCCGCAGCATGGAACTTCTCAGCACCTTCGGTGACGCCAGCCGCGATGCCGACGCAAAAGCATTCCGGGCGATGATGCGCCATCTTAAGTCCGTTGACGCGCGGGATCACACCGTCCTCATGATTCAGGTGGAGAATGAGGTGGGTGTCCTGCGCGATTCCCGCGACCGTTCCGAACCGGCGAACCGGGCCTATTCCGCCCCTGTTCCGAAGGAACTGATGCAGTACCTGGCTCAGCACCGCAACACTCTGGCTCCCGAACTGCTGGAGGTCTGGAAGGGGAACGGCTTCAAATCTGCCGGTACTTGGGCCGAGGTGTTCGGGCCCGGCAAACCCGAAAGCGTCGAGATCCCCATCCAAACCACCAGCCCTCCGATGAGCGCGGAGGAGCACGAATCTGCCTGGCGCAAACTCACCTGGCCTTCCGACGAGTTCTTCATGGCCTGGCAGTATGCCCGCTACATCAACCGCATCATCGAGGAGGGCAAAGCCGAATACAACCTGCCGATGTTCGTGAACGCCTGGCTCCAGGGACCGAACAGTGCCTGGCCGGGCAGCTATCCCAGCGGAGGTCCCTTGCCGCAGGTGCATGACATCTGGCGGGCCGGAGCTCCATCCTGCGACATGCTGACGCCCGATATCTACCTGCCGGTTTTCGATGAAGTGTCGGAGCGCTTTATCCGCAACGGCAATCCCTTTTTCATCCCCGAGACCTCTGTCAATGCGGCGAATGCCCTGGTGGCCTTCGGCAAGCACGGGGCCATGGGCTTTTCACCGTTCTACATCGACAGGTCCGCAGGCCCGGACACCGAACTCGCAGCCGCCTACAAAGTCATTTCCAACATGGCTCCCGCCATTGCCGCACACCAGGGAAAAGACACCATGACGGCGATTCGGATGAAACTCGGTGACGCGCCGCAGCAATTCGATCTCGGCGGCTACAAGCTGAAAGTCTCATTCCTGGGCCGGGGCCGCATTCCAATCGCGCCCGAACCAAAGCCCGCGGCGCCCACCGCCGCCCAGCCTGCCCCTCCCGGTACGCAGCCGGCGCAGGCCGGACCCGTCCAAGGCGCGGCCATCCTGGCAGCCTCGGGGCCGAGCGAATTCTACCTCGGAGGCGTCGGTGGCGCCTTCCGCATCGACCTCACCCCCAAGACCGCGGGACCAGCCACCGTGGGCATCGGTGACGTGCAGGAGGGGCGGTTTGAAAACGGCAAATGGACAGTTGTCCGGCAACTCGGCGGCGACGACACCGGCCAGGGCGAGATCCTGACGCTGCGTCCGAACACCGTCATGCGTGTCACCCTTTATCGGTACGAGTAAAATAGTGTCCCTGCGGGCATATATCAGGGAATCAGAGGTAAAAAGCGAATGAAATGGATCTCATCGAGTAGACTTGTTGTCCTTGCGCTGGCGGCGGCTGGATGGGCCCAAGCGCAAGGACCGGCCGATTGCGCCAATCTGGCGAAGCTCCAGATTCCAAATCTGTCGATGGCGATCACCAGGACGGAGTGGATACCCGCCTCTCCGCCCGGAACCCCGCCGGCGGCGCCCAGGTATACCGGCCCTCTTCCGGCCTTCTGCCGCCTGGACGCCGTCCTCGACAAGCGCACCGGTGAGGGCGGCAAGCCCTATGGAATCGGGTTCGCGCTAACCCTGCCTGCGGAATGGAATCACCGGTTCCTCATGCAGGGCGGAGGTGGCTTGAACGGTTCGGTCCAATTCCCGCTGGGCGCCCAGGCAGCCGGAACCGCGCCCGCCCTGGCTCGCGGTTTTGCCGTCGTCAATACCGATTCCGGCCACACCGGCACCGGAGCGTTCGACGCTTCCTTCCTCCAGGATCAGCAGGCCAGCCTCGACTTTGCCTACATCGCCGTCGGCCGCGTAGCTCAGGTCGCGAAGCTCATCATTGCCCATTACTATGGCCAGGCGCCTGAGCACTCTTACTTCTCGGGTTGCTCAACAGGCGGCCGGGAAGCGATGCTGATGACCCAGCGCTATCCTCTCTATTTCGACGGCGTGGTCTCGGGAGCACCGGCCATGCGCACCGGATTCTCCAACCTGGCCGACCGCTGGGTGGCGATCAGCTTCAACCAGATCGCTCCGAAGGACGCCCAGGGAAAGCCCGTGCCGGGCGGAGCGTTCACAGATAGTGACCGTCAACTCGTCGTGAAGTCGCTGCTGCAGCAATGCGACCTGAAAGACGGCGTCCAGGACGGCATGATCTTCAACATCAGCGGCTGCGATTTCGATCCCGCTTCGCTCGTCTGCAAAGGAACCAAGGACGACACCTGCCTTACGGCCCAGCAGGCCGGCGCTCTCAAGCGGGCCTTTGGAGGCCCCCGGGATTCCCGCGGTGTCCAGGTCTACCCCGGCTTCGCATTCGACACCGGCATCACAGCCAAGCGCGGCATCCCCGGCCTGTTGAATCCGGGCCCCAGCCCCGTCGGCCCGCCTAACACCGGCACGCAGCAGGATGTAGACAAGGAAGCCATGCTCGTCGCGAATCCGCTGGTGGACACTGTCGCAACCAATCTCACGACCTTCTCCGGCCACGGTGGCAAGCTGCTGTTCTATCACGGAGTCAGTGACCCCTGGTTCTCGGCCCTGGACACGCTGGAGTACTACCAGAAGATGAGCGCCGCCAACGGCGGCTTGCCCAAAGTCGCCAACTGGAGCCGTCTTTACCTGGTGCCCGGCATGGGCCATTGTGGCGGCGGCGACGCGGCGCTGGACACGTTCGATATGCTGACTGCAGTCGTCGATTGGGTGGAGAAGGGCATTGCGCCGGACTCCGTCGTGGCCACCGGCAAGGCGTTCCCCGGCCGGAGCAGGCCATTGTGCTCTTATCCGAAGTCCGCCCACTATACAGGACAGGGCGACCCCGAGGATGCCAGGAACTATGTCTGCCGCGAATAGAATCGTGGCCGGTGCGGCTCGTGCGGCAAAGTAGTAGAAGGAAGAATCACTCCATGCAGGATCGAAACAAGCCCAAAGAGGCTCCAGCGGTTCCGGCCGCCTCCCGGCGTACCCTGTTGCGCGGCCTGGGCGCCGCGGTTGCCGCACCCTGGCTGGCGGCGGGGCAGGACGGCTCGCAGACTTACACCAACCCTCTCGGGATCGCCGTGGCCGATCCCTTCGTCCTCCGCGAACCGAACGGGCAGTACTTCGTATACTGCACCGGAGGCGGCCGGGGCACCACCGCCTATCCGGCGTTCACCTCCACCGACGTGGTCCATTGGAAGCCCATCGGCGAAGTCTATTCTCGAGACCCCGCGACCGCCTGGTGTACCGACACCTTCTGGGCGCCGGCCGTCTACCACGTAAAGGATCGCTACTACCTGTTCTACAGCGCCCAATGGCGAGACAATCCGAATAAAGAGAAAGAGAACTATCGCATCGGCGCCGCCGTTTCCGACAGGCCGGAAGGCCCGTTCCGGGACATCCGCAACGCTCCGCTGTTCGACCCCGGCTATCCCTCCATCGATGCCGAACTCCTGTTCGATACCGATGGCCGCATCTATCTCTTCTACTCGCGCTGCTGCTACAAACACCCTGTCGAGAGTGAACTCGCCGACTGGGCTCGCAAGGAAAAGCTTTACACCGAGATCGAGGAGAGCTGGATCTATGGCGTGGAAGTGAAACCGGATTTCACCGGGACCATCGGCGAGCCCGTCATGGTCCTGCGTCCGCCTGTCAGCCTCTCCGACAGGAACGCGGCCTGGGAGAACCTCTCCGTCACGACGAAGGAAGTCAATCGCCGTTGGACGGAAGGCCCCTGCGCATTCAAGCGCGGCGGCACTTACTATCTGATGTACTCCGCCAATCACTACCTGGGCGAGAACTATGCGCTGGGCTACGCAACGGCGAAGCAGCCCCTGGGTCCCTACACCAAGGCCGCGAATAACCCTGTACTGAAGAAGAACACCGATGGCGGCGGCAATGTCACGGGCCCGGCGCACAACTGCGTCACCTACTCACCCGACGGCTCGGAGATGCTGTGCCTTTACGCCGGTAGAACAGCAGCCACCGGGCAGCGCCGCGTGCTGTTCCTCGATCGCATGGAGATTCGCAAGGACGGCACGCTGGTGGTGCATGGCCCGGTCACCACGCCGCAGCCGCTGCCCTCCAATCGCAGGCGCAACGGCTGACTCAGTGCGGACGCAGTACGCCAGCCTCGGCCAGAGCGTGCACCCAGATCGCGTACCCCTCGTCGGTGGGGTGTGTGCCGTCGTTCATGAGGCGCTTGGGCAGCGTTCCGTCGGGCTCCAGAAAGCGCGCGGAGATATCGAGAAACGTTGTGCCGGGCTTCCCGGCCAGCGCGGCGGCCAGCAACTGGTTCACCCTGGCGATCGGAGCCCGCAGACGCGAGCCAGGCTGGAATCCGCGCGGGAAGATACCCATGACGAGGATGCGGCTTTGCGGCGACGCCGCCTGGATCTTGTCCCGGATCGCCAGGATCCCCTGCACCACCTCCTCCGGCGTATTGGCCCTCGCGTTCACCGTGCCCGTGAGGTTGTTCGTTCCTATGTTGAGGATGACGGTTTTGGGGTGCAGGCCCGCAAACTCGCCATGCTGCAGGCGCCACAGCACGTTCTGCGTCCGGTCCCAGCCGAAGCCCAGGTTCAGCACTTCCATGCCGCCAAACGCTGCTTCCCAGGACTTCGGCCCGTTGACGTGATTGGCCTTCGGCGGGCCGCCCCAGAAGTGTGTGATGGAGTCGCCGATGAGGACGATCTCCGGCTTCATCCTCGCTTGGGCCTCCAGTACATCGCGATGCCGCTGGTCCCAGTCATAGGAATCCCGCTCCAGCCTGGGCACCGGAATCAGGGCCGTGTTCACCTCGCTGAGGGCAGCCAGGTATTGCCGCGGACCATCCCCCATCAGCCGCGCGAGCGTCGGTTCAATCGCCTCCGCCATCAGGCGCTGCCCGTTGGTGTCCGGATGCAGCGGCCTGCGCGGTGTCTTCAGCCGCGCGTCGTAGAAGATGGCTCGATTCAGCTGGCTGTCCTGGTAGAAAACCGGGCTCACATCGAGGTAAGTGACGGAGGCCTCCGCTTCATAGTGTTTGGCCAGATAGCGGTTCACCTCCGCATCCGCTGCGCTTTTCTCCGGTGAAACTTCGCTGGGCAGCAGGCCCAACAGCAGAATGGCGCTCTGTGGCAGTTTCTCGTGCACCTTCGCGATGACCGCATCGATCCCCTGTGCCGTCTCCCCGGCCGATTGCCCGCGTGCCGTGTTGTTCGTCCCAATTAGCAGCACCACCGCGCGCGGCCGCAGCCCGTCCACTTCGCCATGTTCCAGCCGCCAGAGCACGTGCGCCGTCGTATCGCCGCTAAAGCCGAGATTCAGTGCCTTGCGCGTGTTGTAAAAGCGCCGCCAGGTAGGCTGGAAATCCTCATCCGGCGGATCAGCCTTCTCATAGTTCTGGGTGATGGAGTCGCCCAGCAGGATCAGCTCCGCATCCTTCTCCGCATGCACTTTCTCCAGGATTGCCGCATGCCGCCTGGCCCACCAGGGCTCTTTCATTCGATCGGCCGGCGTCGTCGCCGCGCTCTGCGCCACTCCGGCGGCAGCACACACCGACAGCAGCAGGCACAGTTTCGGGAAGGTTCGAACGCGTATCCGCATCGATCCTCATTGTAGCCGCGCGCTTCCGTAGGGCGCCCGGCGATGCCCGATTGTGTTATCGTTCACTCCGTTGAGATCGAACTTCGCATACGAAGAAAGGCAATCAGATGCACAAGTCTTGGTTCTCACTTTCTCTGCTTGTCCTGGCTGGGCTCAGCAGCGTCCCAATGCAGGCGGTAACGTTTGGGCAGCCGGATGGAGCCCGCCACCCCTGGGTTGGCACGATGCTCTTTCAGGCGGGCGATGGCTTCTACTACAGCTGCTCCGCCACATTGCTGGCCCCCACGGTGATGGTGACCGCGGCTCACTGCACGATCGAGAATGGCGTCAAAAACGTCGCTACCTGGGTGAAGTTCGATCCGGTCATCTCTTTCCCCGGCCTGGACAAGGCCAAGAGCGTGGCGGCTTACCTCGACAACCCGAAGAACGGCTGGATCGGGGTGACTGAGGTGATTCCTCATCCCCAGTACCACGGCTCCTACCCCAACACCTACGATGTCGGAATTGTGATCCTGAAATCCGCCGTGGATCCCGGCGTATTCGGGGCGCTTCCGCCGCTGGGTTTCCTGCAGACCATCGGCGGTGGCAACAGCGGGAACAACCTCTTCAATGTGGTGGGATATGGAATGCAGGGCTACATCAAGCCGTTCCACTCCGACACCTGGGAGCGCTATTTCGGACAGATTCGCCTGGTGGAACTGAAGAGCACCTTCGACGGCGATGCGGCCAGCGCCAAGTTCACCAACAACCCTGGAAAGACTTCGGGCGGCTCGTGTTACGGAGATTCGGGCGGGCCCGTCTTCTACAGCACCACGAATATGATCGTCGCGGTCGTCTCCTGGGGCATCACGCCCTGCATCGGTGTGGACTACAATTTCCGCATCGACACGCCGGCCGCTCAGGATTTCATCCGGAAGTACCTGCCGTAAGCTGGCAACTCGTCCGGCAGTGTCTGGATCTACAAAAAGGGGCCGCTGCCCTCGCCGGCAGCGGCCCCTTTTTCAATGGACGTTTTTGCTAGGTAAGCCGCCGTTTGAGTTCAGCGTCGATCTCAGCCATGAACGCTTCGGTCGTCAGGAACGGATGATTGGGACTGATGAGAATCGCCAGGTCCTTCGTCATCTTGCCCGACTCCACGACATCCACGCAGACCTTCTCCAATGTGCTGGCAAAGCTGACCACGTCCGGTGTTCCGTCCATGGTGCCGCGATGATGCAGGCCGCGCGTCCAGGCGTAGATGGAGGCGATCGGGTTGGTCGAAGTCGGCTTGCCCTGCTGGTGCATCCGGTAGTGCCGGGTCACCGTACCATGCGCCGCTTCCGCTTCCACGGTCTTCCCGTCCGGCGACATCAGCACCGACGTCATCAGGCCCAGCGAACCATAGCCCTGCGCCAGCGTGTCCGATTGAACGTCGCCGTCGTAGTTCTTGCAGGCCCACAGGTAGCCGCCGCTCCACTTCAGGTTGGCCGCCACCATGTCGTCGATCAGCCGGTGCTCATACGTCAGGCCCTTCGCCTCGAAGGCCGTCTTGAACTCCGCGTCGAAGATCTCCTGGAACAGGTTCTTGAACCGGCCGTCGTAGGCCTTCAGGATCGTATTCTTACTCGACAGGTAGACCGGGTACGAGCGATCCAGCGCGTAGTTGAAACAGGCGCGCGCGAAACCTGAGATCGAGCTGTCCAGGTTGAACATGCCCAGAGCAATGCCGGCGCTGGGGGCATCGATGATCTCCCGCTCAATCGGGGCGCTGCCGTCGGCCGGAGTGAAAACCAGCTTCAGGGTGCCGGGACCCGGGAACGCAAAATCCTGGGCGCGGTACTGGTCGCCGAAACCGTGGCGTGCGACCACCACTGGCTTGTCCCAGTGACTGACAATCCTTGGCACGTTCTTACAGATGATCGGCTCGCGGAAGATCGTGCCGTCGAGGATGTTGCGGATGGTGCCGTTCGGGCTGCGCCACATCTTCTTCAGGCTGAATTCCTTGACGCGCGCCTCATCCGGAGTGATCGTGGCGCACTTCACAGCGACACCGTACTGCTTGGTCGCATTCGCTGAGTCGATCGTGATCTGATCGTTCGTCTCGTCTCGCTTCTGCACCGACAGATCGTAGTACTTGAGGTCGATATCGAGATACGGAAGGATGAGGCGCTCGCGGATCCATTGCCAGATGATCCGTGTCATCTCATCGCCGTCCATCTCGACGACGGGGTTCTTCACTTGAATCTTAGCCATGATACGAAAGGGTTCCAAGGTGGATTGCCATCTGATTATCTCTCAAGTTCGCCCCGATCCTCATTTGTTTGTGCGAATGCCCCCGGCAAGGACGGTTCCGCCCGGTGGAAGCCGGAGAATGCCCATCGTTCCGGCGTGGGGCGTTAGCCTGGACCGTAGCGATGCCGATCGCGAGGATCAACCTGGCCTGAATCTGAAAGGGAGTGGTGGGCGCGGCAGGACTCGAACCTGCGACCTCCTGCGTGTGAAGCAGGCGCTCTAACCAACTGAGCTACGCGCCCTAAGGCGTGAAACTTCAGTGTACAACAGCACCCACCCCGCTTGTCCACAGCCGCCCCACATCAGCCCCTATGCCTGACCGCCCTGCCATGATAAGCTCTCGCCCATGAGGATCTTCCGATGGGCTCCGGCCCTCTTCATCTCTCTGGCGGCGCCGCTTGTCCTCCACGCGCAGACCTACGGCGAGAGCGGTGACGTCCCCTATGTGCCAACTCCTCAACACGTTGTCGATGCCATGCTCAAACTCGGCAATGTCCAGCCCGGCGATGTCGTCTTCGACCTCGGCTGCGGCGACGGCCGCATCGTCGTCACGGCTGCCGAAAAATTCTCAGCCACCGGCACCGGCATCGACCTCAACCCCAAACGCATTGCGGAAGCCAACGAAAACGCCCGTAAAGCCGGCGTCGCCGAAAAGGTGAAGTTCCTGGAGCAGAACCTGTTCGAGTCCGACGTCAGCCCGGCCACCCTGGTCACGCTCTACCTCCTCCCCGAGGTGAACCTGAAACTCCGGCCCCGCCTCCTCCAGCAGTTGAAGCCCGGCTCGCGCATCGTCTCCCATAGTTTCGATATGGGCGATTGGAAACCCGACAAGCAGTTCGACGCCGACGGCCGCATCCTCTATCTCTGGACCGTCACCGAGAAAGCCAAAGCCGAGTTCGCAAACAAGCCGGAACCCGCGGGCGCCGGCCAGTAGCCTCCTGGCGGAATGACCTGGCGCCGCTAACCCGCGTATACTGCTCTTACGTTTCCTCTCATCCCTGTCCGACAAGGAGCCATCGCCGCATGAATCGCCGCACCTTTCTTCACACCGGTACCGCCGGACTCGCCGCCATGAATGCCTTCGCCGACGACAAACCCAAACGCGTAGGCCTGATTGGAACAGGCTGGTACGGCAAGTGCGACCTCTTGCGCCTCATTCAGGTCGCTCCTGTGGACGTCGTCTCCCTCTGCGATGTCGATCGCAAAATGCTCTCCGATGCCGCCGACATCGTTGCTTCCCGCCAGGTGTCGAAAAAGAAGCCCCGCACCTTCTCCGACTACCGCCAGATGCTCAAGGAGAAAGACCTCGACATCGTCCTCATCGCGACGCCCGACCACTGGCATGCTCTCGCCATGATCGAAGCCGTGAAAGCCGGCGCCGACGTCTACGTCCAGAAGCCCATCAGCGTGGACATCACGGAAGGCGAGGCAATGCTCGCCGCGGCCCGTAAGTACAAGCGCGTCGTCCAGGTGGGCACGCAGCGCCGCTCCACGCCCCATCTCATGGAGGCACGCGACCAGATCGTCCGCAGCGGCAAACTCGGTAGGATTGGCCTCGTCGAGATCTGCTGCTACTACCCGATGCGCGCCCGCGGCGACGCCCCCGACATCGCGCCGCCCGAGAATCTCGATTACGAGATGTGGACCGGACCCGCGCCCATGCGCCCCTACAACCGTCTCGTCCACCCGCGCTCCTGGCGCGCCTTCATGGAGTACGGCAATGGCATCGTCGGCGACATGGCCATCCACATGTTCGACATGGTCCGCTGGATGATGGATCTCGGCTGGCCCACCAGCATCTCGTCCGAGGGCGGCATCCTCATGGACAAGGCGAGCAAATCGAACATCTCCGATACGCAGACCGCCACGTTCGACTACCCCGACGTGAAAATCGTCTGGACCCACCGCACCTGGGGCCAGCCGCCGGACCCCAAGTACCCCTGGGCCGCCACCCTCTACGGTGACAAGGGCACCCTCAAAGCCAGCGTGATGAGCTACGACTTCACCCCCGTCCAGGGCACGCCCATCCACAAGGACGTCACCTACGAGTTCGAGCAATACCCCGAAGACCGCACCGAGAAGGACCTCGAACGCCACTGCGCCCCCGCCATCCGCGGCCACATGAAGAACCTGCTCGAGAACATTGCCTCACGCGGCAAGCCGGTCGCTGACATCGAACAGGGCCACATCTCGACAGCCAGCTGCATCCTCGCGAACATGTCGATGAAGCTCGGCCGCTCCCTGAAATGGGATCCGGTGAAGGGCCGGGTAGTGGGCGACGAAGAGGCCAACCGGCTGCTCGCCCGGCAGTACCGCAAGCCCTGGGTCCATCCCACCGCCGCCAGCGTCTAAACGCAAAAATGGGGATGCCCGCGAAGGCATCCCCACTTCCAACAGAAACGATCTGGCTAGTTGAGTTCGTAGCCGCGGAAGAACCACGCCAGTTCAATGGCCGCGTTCTCCTGGCTGTCCGAGCCATGGCTCGCATTGCGGCCGATGTTCGCGCCGTAAAGCTTCCGAACCGTGCCGGCTTCCGCCTTCTCCGGATTCGTCGCGCCCATCACTTCGCGCCACTTGGCCACCGCGTCTTCCCGCTCCAGTGCCAGCAGGATCACCGGACCCTCGGTCATGAAGGCGATCAGTTCTTCGAAAAAGCCCTTGCCCTTGTGGACGGCATAGAACCCTTCGGCGATGGGCCGCGTCAGGTGCTGCTTGCGCAGTGCCAGCACTTTGAACCCGTTCTTTTCGATCAGGGCGAGAATGTTGCCCGCGTTTCCGTCCGCAACGGCGTCCGGCTTGATAATGGCGAATGTACGTTCCATAGTTCCTTAAAGCTTGAGAGCTGCCTTGGCGCGATCGCCTAAATCGGCGGGCGTCGGGCAAACAATAATACCGGCGTCTTCCATGGCGGCCATCTTGTCGGATGCCTTGCCCGATCCACCGGAAATGATGGCGCCGGCGTGGCCCATACGGCGGCCGGGCGGCGCGGTCTGGCCCGCGATGAAACCGATCACCGGCTTCTTCACGAACTCCTTCACATACGCGGCGGCGAGCTCTTCGGCATTGCCGCCGATCTCCCCGATCATGATGATGGCTTCCGTCGCCGGGTCCTCATTGAACAGCCGCAGCGCATCGATATGCGTCGTGCCGATAATCGGATCCCCGCCGATGCCGATGCAGGTGCTCTGTCCGATGCCCAGCGCCGACAGCTGGCCCACCGCTTCATACGTCAGCGTGCCCGAGCGCGAGACCACGCCCACCGGACCCGGCTTGTGAATGTGACCCGGCATAATGCCGATCTTGCACTCGCCGGGCGTAATGATGCCCGGGCAGTTCGGACCAATCAGGCGTGTACCCGGCTTGGTCTTCAGGTACTGCCACGCCTTCACCATGTCCATCGCCGGAATGCCTTCCGTGATGCAGACCACCAGGGGCAGCCCCGCGTCAGCGGCTTCCATGATGGCTTCCGCCGCGAACGGCGGAGGAACAAAGATCACCGTGGCGTTGGCGCCCGTGGTGTTTACCGCTTCAGCGACGGTATCGAACACCGGCCGCTCCAGGTGGGTTGTGCCGCCCTTGCCGGGCGTAACGCCGCCTACGATGTTGGTGCCGTATGCAATCGACTGCAGGGCGTGGAATGTGCCCTCTTTGCCCGTGAAGCCCTGCACGAGCACGCGCGTGTTCTTGTTGACCAGTACGCTCATGGTTGGGATCCCTTTCTACTTCGCGAGCGCGACGACCTTCTCGGCCGCGTCCTTCATGCCGTCGGCCACCGTGAAGTTCAGGCCGGACTCCTTCAGGATCAGGCGCCCCTCCTGCACGTTGGTGCCTTCCATGCGAATCACCAGCGGCAGGTCCATGCCCAGCTCGCGCGACGCATCCACCACACCCGCGGCCAGCGTGTCGCAGCGCAGGATGCCGCCAAAGATGTTGATCAGCACGGCCTTCACGCTCTTGTCATCCATCAGGATGCGGAACGCGTTCTTGATCTGTTCCTTGTTCGCGCCGCCGCCGACATCCAGGAAGTTCGCCGGACTCCCGCCCGCGTACTTGATGATGTCCATCGTGGCCATCGCCAGGCCCGCTCCGTTCACCATGCACCCGACGCTGCCGTCGAGCTTGATGTAGTTCAGGCCGAACTTCGAGGCTTCCACTTCCAGCGGATCTTCTTCATTCAGGTCGCGCAGCTCTGCCAGGTCCTTGTGGCGGAACATCGCGTTGTCGTCGAAGGTCACCTTCGCGTCCAGCGCCACCACACGGCCATCGGAGGTCAGCACCAGCGGGTTGATTTCGGCGAGCGACGCGTCCGTCTCGACATACGCCTTGGCCAGCGCCTGCATCGTCTTAACGGCGGCGCTCACGCTGGCGGCCGGAATGCCGATGCCAAAGGCGAGCTTGCGCGCCTGCCAGCCCATCAGGCCGGCGCCGGGATCGAAAGCTTCCTTCAGGATCAGCTCGGGGGTCTTCGCGGCGACTTCTTCGATGTCCATACCGCCGGCAGCGGAAGCCATCATCACCAGCTTGCCCTGCGCCCGGTCGAGTACGATGCCGAGGTACAGTTCCTTCTCAATCGGCAGCGTCTCTTCCACCAGCAGGCACTTCACCAGGCGGCCTTCCGGCCCGGTCTGGTGGGTGACCAGCGTCATCCCCAGAATCTTGGCGGCGACCTCCGCCGCGGCCTCCGCGTTGTCGGCCAGCTTCACGCCGCCGCCCTTACCGCGTCCGCCCGCGTGAATCTGTGCTTTGACGACCACCCGGCCGCCGAGTTCCACCGCAATCGCCTTCGCCTCATCCACTGTGAGTGCCATGCGTCCGCGCGGTACTGGAACCCCATACTTGGCCAAGATTGCCTTGGCTTGGTACTCATGAATTTTCATAGGAATCCGCTTGTGGTAGGCTCGAAAGAAGCCCCGAAATCCAATATAGCATGCCGTTTTTGCCCCTCCTGCACCGCCTCCTGAACAGGGAAAGTCTGCCCGCGGCGGATGCCCGCGAGGCCATGTCCGCCATCCTCGCCGGAGAAGCCACCACCGCCCAGATCTGCGCCTTCCTGGCCGCCCTGCGAGTAAAGGGCGAAACCGCCGATGAGATCCTCGGCCTGGCTCAGGCCATGCGCGACAGCGCCGTCCGCATCGACCACGGCATTACCGATCGCACCGTCCTCGACACCTGCGGCACCGGCGGCGACAATCGAGGCACCTGCAACGTCTCCACCATCGTGGCCATCGTCGTCGCGGCCTGCGGAGTACCCGTCGCCAAACACGGCAATCGCTCCATGTCGTCCCTCTGCGGCAGCGCCGATCTTCTCGAAGCCCTCGGTGTGAAACTGCTGACAGATCCGGCCGCCATCGCCCGCTCCATTCGCGAAATCGGTTTCGGCTTCCTCTTCGCCCCCGTCCTGCATCCGGCGATGAAGAACGCCATGCCCGCCCGCGCGGAACTCAAAACGAAGACCGCCATGAACCTGCTCGGCCCCCTCACGAATCCGGCCGGAGCCACCGCTCAACTGGCCGGCGCACCCTCCCTGCAGGCCGCCGAACTTATGGCCGTCACTCTCTCGGCCCTCGGACTTGTGCGCGGGTACGTCGTCCATGGCTTCGACGGTCTCGATGAGGTGACGACGACTGCCCCCACACACCTTCTGGCCATCACAAAAGGCGCCATCGATCACCGTGAAGTCACCCCCGAGGAGTTCGGCGTACCGCGCGTGACACTCGAACAGTTGAAGGGCGGCGATATCGGCACCAACCGCGACATCGCTCTGGCCATATTGAACGGGACGCCCGGCGCGTATCGCGATATCGTCCTGGTGAATGCCAGCGTGGCGCTCACCGCGGCCGGCGCGGCGCAGGCGTTTCACGAAGGCATGGAAATCGCAGGCGCGGCCGTGGACTCCGGCGCGGCGCTCAGGAAGCTGCGGCAGATCACCGAATTCAGTCAGAGCGCGTAAGCCGCGCCCTCGGGCCTACATCGAGCCGGTGTGGCGCTTCAGAATCTGCGGCAGGTTGGCCGAAAAGGCCGAACGCGCCAGCACCATGTTGGCGCCCGCATCCTGTGCCTGCTGTTTCAACTCGCCCTGCACGTGCGAGACAAAGCCGATCAGCGACACGCGCTTCAGGTCCTCAATCGCCTTGAACTTCGTGATCACGGACACGGCATTCACCGAATTCGCGTTGAGGTCCAGGATGACGAGCAGCGGTTGCTCGGCGACGCTCTTCTCCAGGACGTCTTTCTCTGACTTGAGGAATTCACAGGTCAGACCGGCGCGCTTGGCGGCGTCGTTGATCTTCACGACAAAGAAGAGGTCGTCAACGACCGCGAGGATCTTGTTGGACTTGGGCATGGGAATTCAAAACAGACGGCAGGAAATTTGATTTTAGCCTCTGCGGGGGCCGTGGGCAAGGGCCCCCCCGGCTCATGCTATGGTAGGCGCATGGCTGGGACCTATCCTCTCGAGGACCCGCTTCGCTACGAAAAGCCGGTTTCTCCTTCGGCTATCGTTATCTTCGGAGCGAACGGCGACCTCACAAAACGAAAGCTGTTGCCCGCCCTCTACAGGCTGGCTTACGAACGTCGTCTGCCGGCTGGATTCGCCATCGTCGGCATCTCCCGGACCGAGATGAGCGACGACCAGTTCCGCGAAAAAATGCGCGAAAGCGTCGAACACTTCCTGGAGGACAGCCCGTTCGATGCCGATCTTTGGGCCAACTTCGCGAAGGGCCTCTTCTACGTCTCCGGCGACCTCGCTGACGCCGCCATGTACACCGCCCTCGATGCGCGGCTCAAGGAGATCGAAGTCAGCCGTCAGACCGGCGGCAATGTGCTGTTTTATCTGTCCACGCAGCCCAGTTACTACTCCACCGCCGCCGCTGGCCTGGGCGCCGCTGGTCTGCAGAACCCCTCCGTGCCCGGAGCCTGGCGCCGCCTCATCGTCGAGAAACCTTTCGGTCACGACACCGCCAGCGCCGCCGAACTCAATACCAACCTCCAGGCCGTCTTCCCCGAAAACGCGATCTACCGGATCGATCACTATCTCGGCAAGGAGACCGTCCAGAACATCCTCGCCTTCCGCTTCGGCAACGGCATCTTCGAGCCCCTCTGGAACCGCCGCTACGTGAACCATGTCCAGATCACGGCGGCCGAGTCCATCGGCGTCGAAGGCCGCGGTGCTTATTACCAGGAGGCCGGCGCTCTCCGCGATATGATCCAGAATCACCTGCTCCAGGTGATGGCGACCATCTCCATGGAGCCGCCCGCCAGCTACGAACCCAACGCCGTTCGTGACGAACGCGCCAAACTCCTCCGCTCCATTCGCACCCTCAAGCCCGAAGAAGTAGCCAAAAACGCGGTCAAAGGACAGTACGGCCCGTCGAAGATCGGCGGAGCCGATGTGCCCGGGTTCCGTCAGGAACACGGCGTTGACCCCGAAGCGCAGACCGACACCTTCGCCGCCATCACCGCCACCGTCGAGAACTGGCGCTGGGCCGGCGTCCCGTTCTATATCCGGACCGGGAAACGCCTGCCCAAGCGCGTCACCGACATCGCCATCCAGTTCAATCAGGCGCCCCTGTCCATCTTCGAGGGCGAAACCGGGCAGCAATGGCCCAACCTGCTGGTGGTCCGCATTCAGCCCGAGGAAGGCATTTCGCTGCGCTTCTTCTCCAAGCTGCCCGGCGCCGGCATGAAACTGCGCCCGGTCACCATGGACTTCAACTACGGCACCAGTTTCGGCACCCGCACCCCCACGGCCTACGAAACGCTGCTGCTCGATGCGCTGGAAGGCGACGCGACACTCTATACCCGCCTCGATATGGTGGAGGCAAGCTGGAACGTCGTGCAGCCCATCCTCAATGTCTGGAACGAGACGAAGTTCGAGTTCCCCAACTACGCTGCGGGCACCTGGGGCCCGGCGGCGGCGGACGAGATGCTGGCCGCTCGCGGCCACGTCTGGAGGGTTCCATAATGGCCGAAACCACAGCGATCGACGCGGGCCGGCTGCTCAAGGAGTTGGACGAAAGCTGGCGCTCCATCGGCAAATCGGAAGGTTCGGGCGTTCTGCGCGCCTGCGCCATGACCTTGCTGGTGGTCGTTCGTTCAGAAGAAGACCCCCAGGCTCTCGGCGAAACCCTCGCCGAGATCATGCACGAGCACCCCAACCGGACTATCGTGATCCGGGTAGGGGAAGGAAACGCCCCGGTCGAAGCCCGCACATCCCTCCAGTGCTGGATGCCCTTCGGCCGCCGCCAGCAGATCTGCTGCGAGCAGATCGACATCTGCGCCACCCGCGAAAACCTGTCCGCCGTCCCGCCCATCATCTTCGGACTCATGGTGGCCGATCTGCCCGTCGCCCTATGGTGCCGCGATCTGTCCCTGGCTTCGCTGGAAGAACTGCGCCCCGTCCTTCGCCTCGCTGGCAAGGTAATGGTGGATAGCTCCTCCCAGCGCGACGCCGTCAAAGCCCTGGAATGCCTCAGGAAGCTCTCCGGCGGCACCTGGACCCTGGCCGACCTCACCTGGGCCCGCATCACCCGCTGGCGGGAAACCATCGTCCAGGTGCTGCGCCGCGGCGAGCCGATGGAGTGGTGCGAAGTCACCTACGCCGGCAAAGGCGTCTCCACCGCGGCCGGCTATCTCGCCGCCTGGCTCAAGCGTGTCTCGGGCTCCGACGTCCCACTGCGCTGCGAGGACGAAGAGAGTCCGCCGCCTGGTATGGGCCGCATCCGGGCTGTCCGGCTCCAGGGCGGCAGCCAGGTCGTCTCCCTCCGCCGCACCGGCCGCACGTCCCTCAGCATCGAGGCCGGACGCATGGGCTCCACCGCGGTCTTCCCGCTTCACACGGACTCCATGCTGCTGCACGAGGAGTTGAACGTCTTCGGGCGCGACCCGCTGTTCCAGGACGCCCTGGCCACCTTGCCGGAGGTCGTCCGCGGATGACCGACCGGATCCACGTTTTCAGTGATGCCCAGGGCGCCGCGGAAGGCTGCGCCCGGGCCATCGCTGACCGCTTGAACGAAGCCATCGCCGCCCGGGGTTCGGCCTCGCTCGCCGTCTCCGGCGGCAGCACGCCCAAGCTCATGTTTCGCGAAATGTGCGCGCTCGGCCTCGATTGGACGAAAATCCTGCTCTTCTGGGTGGACGAGCGCGTCGTTCCGCCCGACGACGAACAGAGCAACTACCGCATGACCCGCGAGAACCTGATCGTCCCGGGCCGCGTGCCCGAAACCCAGGTCCACCGCATCCGCGGAGAGATGAACGCCCAGGCGGCGGCTGCGCTCTATCAGAGCGAACTCATATCAGCCCTCGGTCCGGATCCCATCTTCGATGTTGTGCAATGCGGAGTCGGTGACGACGGCCATACGGCCTCCCTGTTCCCGGGCGAACCCATGGTGGCCGACCGCACCGGACTCGTCGCCGCCCTCTGGGTCGCCAAGAAAAACCAGTGGCGAGTGACTCTGCTCCCCAAACCCATCCTGGCTGCCCGCAGCCTCTACGTCCTCTCCAGCGGAGCCGATAAGGCCGTCGCCGTTCAATCCGCCCTGCAAGGACCCGCCAATCCGCTGGGCGTCCCCTCCCAGTTGCTGCGCGACGCGGAATGGTTCAGCGACGCCGCCGCCGTGCAACATCTCGCATAAAGTACGAAGTTCTTCGTTGACACTACGAAGGACTTCGTATATTGTCGGGTTGTGAGACCAACGGCAGCGGAATTAGAGATCCTCGGCGTGCTCTGGGAGCAGGGCCCCAGCACCGTCAGGCGCGTTCATGAAGTCCTGGATGCCCGCAAACCCACTGGCTACACCACCGTCCTGAAACTCCTGCAAATCATGTCGGAAAAAGGACTTGTGGCGCGCGAGGAGTCCGCCCGCGCCCACGTCTACCGCGCCGCCGCGGCGCGCGAAGAGACCCAGGGCCAGCTTGTGAGCGATCTCGTTGACCGCGCCTTCGGCGGCAGCGCGGCCGAACTCGTCATGCGCGCCCTTTCCACCCGTCCCGCGTCTCAGGAAGAGTTGGACGAGATCCGCAGGATGCTGGATTCCTATCGGGGAGGGGCTGTATGATCTACCGCGACGCCCTGGGTTGGGCGCTCATTCACTTCCTCTGGCAGGGTGCCTTCATCGGGCTGGTGACGGCCCTGCTCCTCGGCCGCCTGCGCCGGCCGGAAACCCGTTACCTCGTCTGCTGCGCCGCGTTGGCCGCCATGGTCGCTGCCCCGGCGCTGACCTTCGCGCTCCGGATCTCCGGCCCGGCGGTGACTCCTCTGGTTCTGGACGGAACCCGTGGGGTTCGCTTCGAGGGAGCTCTGCCGGAGCCGACGCTGTGGCAGCAGGCGGCGGGACTTCTCGATGCCTGGCTCCCCGGCCTCACCACCGCCTGGTTCATCGGCGCATGCCTGCTGCTTCTTCGCGCCGCCGGCGGCTGGTGGTGGGCTTTGCGCCAGACCGCGGCCCGGCGATTACCGCTCGATGGCTACTGGCTGGCCCAGGTGGACCGGCTCTGTGTCCGGATGGACATCCCCGGGATGGTGCGTGCCTTCGCCTCCTCCACTGTCCTGGTTCCCCAGGTCCTCGGCTGGTGGAGGCCGGTCCTGCTGCTGCCCGTCTGCGCCCTGGCCAACATGGCGCCTGAACATCTGGAGGCGCTGATCGCCCATGAACTGGCCCACGTGCGGCGCCGCGACTACCTGGTCAACCTGCTGCAGACCGTGGTCGAAAGCCTGCTGTTCTACCATCCTGCCGTCTGGTGGGTCTCTGACCGCGCCCGGCAGGAACGCGAAATGTGTTGTGACGAGGCGGCCGTCGAGGCGTGCGGCGACCGCCTGCTGTACTCCACCGCGCTGCTGCGGTTGGAGGAATCTCGAGTGGACTTTGCCATGGCCGCCACTGGCACCGGATTGAAAGAACGAATCGGGAGACTACTTGGTATGGAAGAACGCAAGAACGGATTATCCCCGGCATGGCCGGCTGTCGCCCTGGCGTTATGCGGCGGGCTGGTTTACGCTCAACTCGCGCCACCGGCGCCCCCTGCTCCTCCTCCTCCTCCGCCGCCTCCGGCCGTGGCGAAGAAACGGAACGTACCGCCCCCGCCGCCGCCCCCTCCTCCCGCACCCGATGCGGTCGAGTCCGGCGATGCGCCACCACCTCCACCTCCGCCACCTCCTCCGCCCCCGGCGGTCATTGCCGGAGTCCCCGGTGGAGTCGTTGTCTACGACCCCGCGCAGGATCAGGCGGAACTGAAGGAACAACTGGCGCAGGTTCAGGCCAACATCGCGCGGCTCGAAGAGCAGCGCGCCCGCCTGCAGGCCCAACTCGGGCAGCAGGCAGTGGCGAACGAGGAAATGGAATCCGCGCAGCGCGCGGCGCAGCAGGCCAGGACCAAGCTCGAGCTGGAAGCGACCAGCCAGATGCAGCTTCAGGCTAAGCACGAAGCGGAAGCGATGTCCCGCCAGAAGTTGGCATTGGACGACGAAATGGCCCAGGCCAAGCACAATGCGGAGATGGCCGAGCAGGTAGCGAAGCACGACAAAGCCATGTCCATGATTGAGATGGACCAGGCTAAGCGCGATGCCGAGAGCGCGGAGGCGGAACGCGAGCGTCGCATCGAGTTCGCGAACCAGAAGTTCAAGGAGTCGGGGAAGCGCGGGTCGGACACCGATCGCGGCAAGTACTACATCCAGCACGGTCCGCCCGACCAGATCGACGTTCAGCCTGAAGGCGAAGTCTGGCGGTACCAGAGCGGCCTGATGGTCAGCTTCGATACCAAAGGTAAGCTGCGCTCGGTCAAGGGCAAGGTCTAGCGAGACTCGACGAACAAAGGAAAGGGCCGGGTTCCCCTGGGAATCCGGCCCTTTTTGTGCGTAATCGGTAAGCTGGACTGGATAGGTAGGTTCAATGGAAAACCGCGCTCCGGCACGGGACCGGAGCGCGGTTCAATCACTCAACCAGGGCAGGATTACTTCTTCGAACCCTTCTTGCCGCCCTTCTTGGCGTCAGGATTGGTGAAGGTGGTTTCGATCGTCCCACCCACCAGCTGAAGCAGGCCCTTGGCGGCCTCGACGTTCGGACCGCTGGGGTCGAGCTCGAGGTACTTTTCGCAGGCTTCCTTCATGCCGGCCGGCGGTACGGGCTTATCACCCTGCAGGGTCATCTTGCCGCTGAGCGCGCTGCAATACTGGAACCAGGCCGGAGCATACTTCGGATCCAGTTCGGTGGCCTTGCGGAAGGCTTCCACGGCCGGGTCGGTCTGGCCGGTGTTGATCAGCACCGCGCCGAGGTTGAACATGTACTTGCCGCCGCCCGCGGGTTCGAGGGAGACAGCCTTTTCGAGTTCAGCCTTGGCCTCGGGGATCTTCTTCTGGGCTGCCAGCACCAGGCCATAGTTGTTATGCAGGCCCGCGTCGGCAGGCTGCAGTTCCAGGGCCTTCAGGTAATTCTCGGCGGCGGCATTCAGGGAAGTTTCTTTGTCAGCGCCCGACTGGGTCTTGGCCAGCGCGTCGTAGGTAGCGGCGAGCTGAATCCACACGGCAGACTGCTTCGGATCCAGTTCACCAGCCTTCTTGAACGACTCGATGGCGGTGGGATAGTCTTTGGCTTCCTTGGCGGTCATGCCGGCGTTATAAGCGTCATTCAGAGCCTTGTTCTTCTGCATCTGAGCGGAGCGCTCTTTCAACTGCTTCTCGTAGGCCGCCTTCTGCTCGGGCGTCATTTCCTTCGCCATCTCTTGCGTGATCTGGCCGGTTTCCGCCGCCTTCTGGGCGGCCTGCCGCCGGGAGGCGAGCTTGCGGAGATCGAAACTGACTTCCTGGGGATCGCCCATCTGGCTACGGATCCCGTTCACGGCGTCCACCACCTGACCATTGACTTCGCAGGTGATCACGAACTGACCCGGTACGGGCATGCCGCTATAGGTCCATTCGCCCTTCTTATTGGTCTTGGTGTTCCAATTCCCCTTGATGTCCTTGCGTTCGATCTTGATAACGGCGCCCTGAAGGCCTTTGCCGTCCTCACCCGTGACTTTGCCGGTAAATGTGCCCATCTGGCCGAAGGCCAAACCCGCCATGACGAGGCAGGTGGCCGCCGTCAGGGCCGCTTTGCGGAGCTTGCGCAACATAAGAAAGAGACCTCCAACTCTGAATCGTACCTATCCAAACATAAGGTTACTACAACGCGATTCCGCGTTGCCAGACGAATTCGTAGAGTTCCGGCCACCGCTGCTGCTACTTATATGAGATGCGGCGGCCGGGACGAACGTTGCCCGGCCACGAGGGCTACGGAAGGAACTGCGCGAGGTAACCCCCACTCTGCAACAGGGCGGCCTGACGCAGTTCGAGGTTACCCTCATAGGCCCGGTCTTCCACTTCGATACATACCGGACCGTCGTAAACTTCTGTCAACACAGAGAAAAGCCTGCTCCAGTTCACATCGCCAAGGCCCGGCAGCTTGGGCGTGTGGTACTGGTTCGGATAAGCCAGCAACCCGACCTCGTTCAGCCGTTCCTGGTCCAGCCGCGCGTCCTTTGCATGAAAATGGAACAGTTTCGCCTTGAATTCCCGCAGGACGTTCACATAATCCATACCCTGCCATACAAAATGAGACGGGTCGAAATTCAACCCGAAGCTCTCGGAAGGGATGTCGTTGAACATGCGGCGCCAGATGGCGGGTGAAGTGGCCAGGTTCTTGCCTCCGGGCCATTCGTCCCGCGTGAACGACATCGGGCAGTTTTCGATGCCGATCTTTACGCCATTCGCTTCGGCGAAGGCAATCAGAGGCTTCCAGGTCTTCAGGAAGCGCGGCCAGTTCTCGTCGACGCTCTTCGTGTGGTCGCGCCCGATAAAGGTGTTGACGACCGGCACTTCCAGCAGCGCGGCGGCCTTGATCACTTTTTTCAGGTGATCGGTATACACCTTGGCTTCCGCCAGATTCGCGGTCAACGGGTTGGGGTAGTAGCCGAGGCCGCTAATCGATACCCCTGCTTCCGCACACTCTTCCTTGACGCGGGCCGCATCCGCCTTCTTCATGTCGACCACGTCGATGTGGGTGACCCCGGCGTAGCGGCGTTCCGCTTTCCCCTTGGGCCAGCACATCATCTCGACGCAATCGAAGCCGCTCTCGGCGGCGAACTCCAGCACCTCGGTGAGGGTCTGATCCGCGAGGATCGCGCTGACGAATCCCAATTTGAGCATTCAGTGATCTCCTTAATAACCTGAGGGCGCGGCGGCGCCTTGAAAGTTGATGGCTGGCAGGCCGAGGCGTTGACGGGCATCCTCCAGCATGGAAGCCGTACGGGTAGCGCCACAGCGGGTGACACCCAGCGCGCGCACGCGGAGCAGGGCATCCAGATCCCGGATTCCGCCGGCGGCCTTGACCTGGACATGAGCCGGTGAATGGAGCCGCATCAGGCGCAGATCCTCATCCGTCGCGCCCGACGGCGCGTAACCGGTGGAGGTCTTTACCCAATCCGCCTGCAGTTCGGCGCAGATCTCGCAGAGGCGAATCTTCTGCTCGTCGTTGAGATAGGCGTTCTCGAAGATGACCTTCACCTTCTGCCCGGCGGCGTGGGTGGCTTCCACCACGGTCCGGATGTCGTTGGCGACATAGCCCCAGTCGCCGCTGAGCACGGCGCTGATGTTGACGACCATATCGAGTTCCTCGCCGCCATCGGCGAGGGCCTGGCGAGTCTCGGCGAGCTTGATGGCCGTCGAGTGGCCGCCATGAGGGAAGCCGATCGTGGTGCTGGCTTTCACGCGGCTGCCGCGCAGGAGCTCCGCACAATGCCGCAACGCGTAAGGCAGGATGCAGACGCTGGCTGTGTCGTAAGCGAGGGCGAGACGGATACCATGCTCCAGATCGTCCCACTTGAGGGTTGGATTCAGAAGCGAGTGGTCGATCATCTTCGCGACGTCTTCGTAGGTGTAGTCGAGTGACATGGCGATGCGGGCTGGACCGCTGGGTCCTCCCGTTCCAAGATATCGCGTGCGGGGGCGTCCCCGGGGGTTACGGAACGAATTTCACGCTTTCGGCGTATCATGTTCTGACATCTGGATTGATCAAGCTATGGATGCTGTACATCTGCTGGCCACCACGTTGGGGTTGGGTTTTGCCGCGGGACTACGGCTGTACTCCACGGTTCTGGGCCTCGGACTGGCGATCCGCTATGGCGTCCTGAAGCTGCCGGAGAGCCTGCATGGCCTGGACGTGCTGGCGCACCCTGCCGTGCTGATTGCCGCCGGCGTGGCCTTTGCGGCCGAGTTTGTCGGGGACAAGATTCCCTGGGTGGACAGTGTCTGGGATTCGGTGCACACCATCATCCGGCCCATCGGCGCGGTAGTGCTGGCTGCCGCGGCATTTGCGGATCTGGATCCGGTAGCCCGGATGGTGCTCGTCATCCTTTGCGGTGGGGTCGCGCTATCCACCCATGCCACGAAAGCGGCGACCCGGCTGGCGGTGAACCACAGTCCGGAGCCGTTCTCGAACGTGGCACTCAGCCTGATGGGCGATGCCGCGGCGCCCTTCATGGTGTGGCTGACAACATCGCACCCTATGGTCGCGCTCATCCTGGTGCTGGGTTTCCTCTTGCTCTTCGTCTGGCTGGCACGCCGCATCTGGCGGCTGCTGCGGGGCGGCTTTGAGCGGTTGCGCCGCTGGTCCACCGCCCAGCCGTTAAACTGAAGTCGGATCGATGCCAGAACCCACCATCCTTACTTTGGCTCCACAACCCGCATTAGTAATCCGGGCGACCACGTCGCCGGACCAGATCGCCGCCGTGCTGCACCGCTGCCTGCCGGTGATCTGGCAATGCGCGAGGGAGCAGGGCGCCACGATCTCCGGCGCGCCCTTCACCCGGTATCTCCATTTCGACGATCAGGGGCTGATGGAGATTGAGGTCGGTATGCCCGTCCTCGAGCCCGTGGAGGGACAGGAACCCGTGGAGGCGGTGGAACTGCCCGGCGGCGCTTGCGCGACCCTGGTCCACGAAGGTGTCTATGAAAGGCTGCCTGCGACGCACATGGTGCTGGATGAGTGGCTGGAATCGAACGGCCGGCAGCCGGCGGGTCCGCGCTGGGAGTCCTACGTGACTGACCCGGGCAAGACGCCGGATCCTTCCGACTGGCGTACCCTGCTGGCGCAGCCTCTCTCCCCCGAATAAACAGGGCTCACACTTCCTAACAAACCGGCGCTATTTCTGATCCGGCGGGCTCTCGTCCGTGGGTGTAGAGGCCAGCGCCATGACCCACACGATCGCGATTCTGCTCCATTTCGTCTTTGCGGCGGACCCCGGATTTCCGGCCGCCGTCCAGGAGGAGCTGAACGCCATCTTCGAGTCCACTCCGGTGCGGTATCAGGTGCAAGTGGAGAGTGGGGCGATGCACCTGAGTGAGGTGAATGACGTGGTCTATGTGAATGTGAAAGGCGGCTGTGCCAGCAAGTCGCCCTGGACCGGCGGAGCGCTGGCAACCACCGAGAGTGTCGACGGGGTGCTGCGTCCGCTCATGACCGTGGAATGCGACAAACTCGCGGCTTATGTGGGGTATCCGCCGGCGGTGCCCAAGGCCATGGCGCGGGTGCTGGCGCACGAATTGCTGCACTATCTGCTGCAGGAGCCCCATCATTCGTCGGAAGGGCTGTTCAAAGCGTCGCTCTCGCGAGCGAACCTGAAGCAGGGCGTGACGCTGCTGCGGGCCGCGGAGACCGACCGGGTGAAGGCACGGTTCACCGGCAGCCTCTGATTGCTGCAGCCGGCGGTGGTTCCGGCGAATCTATACCTCCTAGTGCTGTCTCTTTGTAGTTGCGGCTACCATAAGGACAGATCCAGCAGAGGAGCGCTATGGCTGAACCTATATCCGATATTGGCCTGATTGGCCTTGCCGTCATGGGCCAGAATTTCGCCCTGAACGTTGCCGACCACGGATTTCCGATTTCCGTTTACAACCGGACGACGGCCACGATGGAGAAGTTCGTGGCGGAGAACCCGAACACGCCGGGCGGCTTGAAGGGCTTTGCGACGCTGGAGGAGTTTGTGGCGTCGCTGAAGAAGCCGCGGCGCGTGATGATTCTCGTGAAGGCCGGATCCGGCACGGACGCCGTGATCAACGGCCTGATCCCGCTGCTGGAGAGCGGCGACATCATCATCGATGGCGGCAATGCGAACTGGAACGATACGATCCGGCGCGAGCGCGACCTGAAGGCCAAAGGCCTGCGGTTCATTGGCTCCGGCGTTTCGGGCGGCGAAGAAGGCGCACGGTTTGGTCCTTCCCTGATGCCGGGCGGCGATCCGGCGGCCTATGAGTTCATCCGTCCCATCTGGGAGGCGGTGGCTGCCAAAGTGGATGAGGCCACGGGCAAGCCGCTGGAAGGCGCCGCACCGGGTAAACCGATCAAAGGCGGCGTGCCGTGCACGACCTACATTGGACCGGATGGGGCGGGGCACTACGTCAAGATGGTCCACAACGGCATTGAGTACGGCGACATGCAGATGATCTGCGAAGCCTACGCGCTGATGACCGGTGTACTGGGCTTCACGGCTCCGGAGTGCGCCAAGGTCTTTGCGGAGTGGAACAAGGGCGTGCTCGACAGCTTCCTGATCGAGATCACCGCGGACATCCTAGGCCAGGCCGATCCGGTGACGGGCAAGCCGATTGTGGACGTGATCCTGGATACGGCCGGCCAGAAGGGCACGGGCAAGTGGACTTCGGTGAGCGCGCTGGACATGGGCGTCCCGGCGCCGACGGTGGCCGAAGCGGTGTTCGCGCGCTGCATTTCGGCGGTGAAGGAAGAGCGTGTGGCGGCGTCGAAGATCCTCACCGGACCGGCGGCGAAGTTCAGCGGTGACAAGGCTGCGATGGTGCAGGCGATCCACGACGCGTTGTACTGCTCGAAGATCTGCTCCTACGCGCAGGGCTTTCAACTGATGCGCGAGGCGCAGAAGGAGTACAACTGGACGCTGCACTTCGGCGAGATCTCGATGATCTGGCGCGGTGGCTGCATCATCCGGGCGCGGTTCCTGCAGAAGATCAAGGAAGCCTACGACCGGGACGAAAAACTGGCGAACCTTCTCCTGGATCCCTACTTCAAGAGCGAGATCGACCGCTGCCAGGAGAACTGGCGGAAGGTGGTGTCGGCGGCGGCCAGCTACGGCGTGCCTGCTCCGACATTCTTCTCGGCGCTGGCTTATTACGACAGCTACCGGGCAGAGCGGTTGCCTGCGAACCTGCTGCAGGGCCAGCGGGACTTCTTCGGGGCGCACACCTATGAGCGGGTGGACCAGCCGCGCGGCAAGTTCTTCCACATCGACTGGCCGGAGCCGTCGCGGCCGCAGTTGGACGTATAGATCAGTTCAAGGCCCCAGGCGGTTCCAACAGCGCCGTCCGGGGGCTTGGCTAGGCTTGGACGGGTGTGATGCAGCGTGCGTTGAGATAACATGACAAGCATCACTCACTGAGGAGCCGGGCCGGGATGCGGGCTATCTGGATTACTGCTGTTTTACCGGGCGTACTGTTTGCCGCGGGCGCCAAGAACGTCGATTTCGACCGCGAAGTGCGGCCGATTCTTTCGGACAAGTGTTTCCAGTGCCATGGCCCGGATGAGAAGACGCGGAAAGCGGGGTTGCGGTTCGACGACCGGGAGAGCGCCTTCGGCAAGGGCGTGATTGCGCCAGGCCATTCGGCCGACAGCAAACTCTACAAACGGATCAGCCACGAGAAGAAGGGCATGCGGATGCCCCCGCCGACGTCCGGCATGACACTGACCGATGCCGAAATCGGAGTAATCAAGCGGTGGATCGACGAAGGTGCCAAGTGGGAAACGCACTGGGCGTACCGTCCTCCGCAGCGGCCCGAACTGCCCGTGACGAAGAGGAAGAACTGGGCCCGGAACCCGATCGACAGCTTCCTGCTGGCGCGCCTCGAGAGCGAGGGGTTGCAGCCTTCGCCTGAGGCCTCGAAAGCGACGCTGATCCGGCGGGTGACGTTCGACCTGACCGGCCTGCCTCCGACAGCGGCCGAAGTGACGGCCTTCCTGAACGACAAATCTCCGAACGCTTATGAGAAGGTGGTGGACCGGCTGCTGGCGTCGCCCCGCTACGGCGAGCGGATGACCATGCAGTGGCTGGACCTGGCCCGCTACTCGGACACGCACGGATACCACATCGACTCGCACCGCGATATGTGGCCGTGGCGCGACTGGGTGATCTCGGCGTTCAACCGGAATCTGCCCTTCGATCAATTCACGGTCTGGCAACTAGCCGGAGACCTGCTGCCGAACGCCACGCGTGAGCAGCGCGTAGCCACGGGGTTCAACCGGAACCACATGATCAACTTCGAGGGTGGAGCGATCCCCGAGGAGTACCAGGTGGAGTATGTGGCCGACCGTGTGGAGACGACCTCCAATGTCTGGATGGGCACCACGCTGGGTTGCGCGAAGTGCCACGACCACAAGTACGATCCGATCCGGCAGAAGGACTTCTACCGGTTTGGCGCTTTCTTTAATACCTTGCCGGAGAAGGGCCTGGACGGACAGAAGGGCAACGCGGAGCCGTTGCTGAAGCTGCCGGACGAGATGCAGGAGAAGCAGTTGGCGGAGCTGAAGCAGGCACTGCAGGCGCGGATGGATGTACTCGTGCCGGAGGATCTGATGCTCGCGCAATGGGCCTGGGAGAAGGCGAGCTTCGATGGCGCGAATCCGAGTTCTCCGACCGAGGGGCTGCGCGCCTGGTACGAGCTGGACGGCAATCTGACGGACATCAGCGGGCACTTCCGGAACGGGCGGGTGCTGAAGGGCGACATCAACTATGGCACCGGCGGTCCGGTGAACCGGGCGGCGGATATCGATACCTCGGCGGTAGTCCGCTGGCCGGCGAGCGTGCTGGAGCCGGGCAAGCCGTTCACTCTGGCCTTCTGGTTCCGCATCGGGCGGCAGAAGGAATCGAAGATGTTCCAGCAGCTCGAAGGGCAGAAGGGCTTCGAGGTGGGCTTCGGCGAGCCGGAGACCTTGCCGAGGCTGCGGCGCGGGCACCATCTGCAGGTGCGCTGGTTTGACGGAGCGGCGAAGGAGTATGCGCTGCGGTCGGACGAGTGGATTGAACAGGGCCGGATGTATCATGCGGCGCTGGTGAGCGACGGCCGCCAGGTGAGCCTGTTCCTGGATGGGCAGCCTTCCAAGATGCTTGTCGAGAAGCAGACACTGAGCGGGCCAGTGGACGTGAAGGCTCCCCTTGACCTGAACAACACGGCGACGGGCGGCTTCTTCCGCGGCCGGCTGGACGATCTGCGGGTTTACGACCGGGCGCTGAGGCAGGAAGAGACGGCACGGCTGGCGGTGGACTATCCGGCCGAGGTGCTGCTGGCGACGCCGGGCAAGCGATCTGGCGACCAGTACGGGCGGCTGCGGGAGTATTACCTGACGAAGGCGGGTCCGGCAGAGTGGCGGCAGGCCTATGCGGAGTTCAAGAAGCTGAGCGAGCAGAAGGAGCTGCTGGAAGAGAAGATCCCGACGACGATGGTGATGGAAGAGGCGAAGAAGCCTCGCGAGACCTACCTGCTGGGGCGTGGCGACTACACGAACAAGGTGGAGAAGGTGACGCCGGGTGTCCCGTCGATGCTGCCTCCGCTGCCGACTGGCGTGAAGGCGGACCGGTTGGCGTTGGCGCAATGGCTGGTGAACCCGAATCATCCGCTGACGGCGCGGGTGGCGGTGAACCGCTACTGGCAGATGTACTTCGGCACGGGCATCGTCAAGACGTCGGAAGACTTCGGTTCGCAGGGCGAGCCGCCGGTGCATGCGGAGTTGCTGGACTGGCTGGCGACCGAGTTCGTGCGAACGGGCTGGGACGTGAAAGGCATGCAGCGGTTGATTGTGACGTCCGCGGCGTACCGGCAATCGTCGAAGGTGACGCCGGCGCTGCATGAGAAGGATCCGGAGAACCGGTTGCTGGCGCGTGGGCCGCGATTCCGCATGCCGGCGGAGATGGTGCGCGACAATGCGCTGGCGGTGAGCGGGCTGCTGAAAGAGAAGATCGGCGGACCGAGCGTGCTTCCCTACCAGCCGCCGGGGCTGTGGGAAGAGCTCGCATTTGGCGAGGCATTTTCAGCGCAGGAGTACAAGCAGGATCACGGCGACAAGCTGTACCGGCGGTCGATGTATACGTTCTGGAAACGCACGGTGCCACCGGCGTCGTTGAACACGTTTGACGCTCCGGATCGCGAGAAGTGCACGTCGAGGCGGGCGGTGACGAACACTCCGCTGCAGGCGCTGGTGACATTGAACGACCCCACTTATATTGAGGCGGCGCGGAACCTGGCCCAGAACCTGCTGGAAAAGAAAGAGACTGACGACCAGCGGCTGCGCGAGGCGTTTGAGCAGGTGACGGCGCGGCCGCCGTCGAATGCGGAGCTGCAAGTGCTGCGTGCGTCGTTGAAGGGCGAGATGGCGAGCTACAAGCAGAATGCAGGCGGCGCCGAGGATCTGCTGAAGATCGGGGAGTCGGCTGTGGATCGCAAAGTGGAACCGGCGGTGCTGGCGGCGTGGACGAATCTGTGCACGGTGCTGTTGAACCTGGACGAGACGATTACGAAGGAGTAGATGACATCATGAATCGCCGCGAACTCCTCACTCGATTGCCCATGGGCATTGGCGTGGCCGCGCTCTCGCACCTGTTCGGAGCCGAGACCCGGAAGGGCATTCCCGGTTTGCCGGGGCTGCCGCACTTTCCGCCGAAGGCGAAGCGGGTGATCCTGCTGCACCAGTCGGGCGGGCCGTCGCAGATGGACCTGTTCGACTACAAGCCGCAGATGAAGAAGTACCAGGGCGTGGACCTGCCGAACAGCGTGCGGAACGGGCAGCGGATCACTGGCATGACCTCGGGGCAGGCGACGTTCCCGGTGGCCTCGTCGATGTTCCAGTTCCAGCAGTACGGGCAGACGGGTACGTGGGTGAGCGAGCTGTTGCCGCATACGGCGAAGATCGTGGATGAGCTGGCGCTGATCAAGACCGTGCATACGGAGGCGATCAATCACGATCCGGCGATCACCTTCTTCCAGAGCGGCAGCCAGCAGCCGGGCCGCCCGAGCATCGGCGCGTGGGTGAGCTACGGGCTGGGCAGCGAGAACGAGAACCTGCCGGCTTTCGTAGTCATGGTGAGCCAGGCGCATGCGATCAACACCGACCAGCCGTTGTTTTCGAGGCTGTGGGGCAGCGGGTTCCTGCCATCGAACTACCAGGGTGTGAAGTTCCGGGCGTCGGCCGATCCGGTGCTGTACCTTTCGGATCCGAAGGGCATCACGAAACAGAACCGGCGTTCGATGCTGGATGCGATCGGCAAGCTGAACGAGATGAAGTTCCAGCAGGTGGGCGATCCGGAGATCGAGACGCGCATTACGCAATACGAAATGGCGTACCGGATGCAGACCTCGGTGCCGGAACTCGTGGACCTGTCGAAAGAGCCGGAGAGCACGTTCGAGATGTACGGTCCGGAGTCGAAGAAGCCGGGGAGCTATGCGCGGAACTGCCTGCTGGCGCGGCGACTGGCGGAGCGCGGAGTACGGTTCATCCAGTTGTATCACCGGGGCTGGGACCAGCATAACGATCTGCCGCGGGATCTGGCGCTGCAATGCCGGGGTACGGACCAGCCGACAGCCGCGCTGGTGATGGACCTGAAGCAGCGGGGTCTGCTGGAGGACACGCTGGTGGTGTGGGGCGGGGAATTCGGGCGTACGGTGTACTGTCAGGGCCGGCTCAGCGAGACGAACTATGGCCGGGACCACCATCCAAGGAACTTCTGCATGTGGATGGCGGGCGGCGGTGTGAAGGCGGGTGTGCGGGTGGGCGAGACGGACGACTTCAGCTACAACATCGTACAGGATCCGGTGCACGTGCACGATATGCAGGCAACGATTCTGCGTTGTCTGGGGATCGACCACAAGAAGCTGACGTACCAGTTCCAGGGGCGGCATTTCCGATTGACGGATGTGCATGGAGAGCTGGTGGAGCCGGTACTGAGCTAGTTCCCGGGGGCCACTGGCTGGCTCCCGGTGGAAAGAGATCCAGGAGACACTTGGGCGCGCGAGGCCGGTTCGGGGCCTGGCGCGCCCTTGTTGCGTTGGGGGCGGTTTGGATTTCAAACAGTGATGGCCAGCGGCCACCCAGGGGCATGAAAATTGGGTGGCGCGGGTGTACGATTGGTGCGCGCCAGACGAAGCAGTGACCGAGACTCCTACTGGTGGGCAAACCCCGGTTTTCAAACTGGTCCGGCCAGCGGACATG
>JAFKEE010000057.1 GCA_017307505.1 Acidobacteriota bacterium
GGATCCGTCGACGGCACATCGGATGCTCAACGGAGTCCCGCATGGCGACGACAGCCCGCGAAAGCCGATAAAGCCTTTTCGCCTCCAATTGGTAAGGCGGACCCCCAGGTCCGCGGTCGACCCCCTGGTCGACCACGCGGATCCGTCGCCGGCACATCGGATGCCCAACGGAGTCCCGCATGGCGACGACAGCCCGCGAAAGCCGATAAAGCCTTTTCGCCTCCAATTGGTAAGGCGGACCCCCAGGTCCGCAGTCGACCCCCCTGGTCGACCACGCGGATCCGCCTCGTCGTCCCATCGTCCAGTGGCCCGCGAAAGCCCACAAAAGCGCCCACCCAGGCCCAGTCCCGGAGCGCCAGCGACGGGCTAGCCAGGCCATCCTCACCGGAGCGGCCCACCCGCCTGCCCGCCCCAGCCCGCCAGTCGCCCAGCCCCGTACGAAGCCCCGTCCGCCCCCCGTCTCCGCCCCCTCCCTACGCCATGGCGTGCGCCATCCGCTCACAGGAAGCAGCGCAGCGCTGGCAAATCTCCGCGCACCGCTTCATCAACTCGTCGGACTTGCCGATGCGCAGGCACGTCTCCGCGCAGGCCCGGCAGATCCTGGCGCACACTCCGCACGTCTCCGCATGCCGTTCCGACGCGCGCAGCAGGAAGTTCGCGCTCGTCTGGCACATCTCGGCGCAATCCTGGATCAGGGTCTGGTAGCCGGCCGAGGCGTGTTCGCCCCCCAGGGTCAGACAATGCGCGGCGGTTTCCACACAGATCGCGTGGCAGTCGATGCAGTTCGAACTGCACTCTCTAATCTCGGCGGTCATCTTCTTCTCGTGCATGGGTCCCTCTTCTGGATGGAATTTTGGGAATGCCCGGAGAAAACTCTTCACCCGGCGCATCCGGAGAGCCGCAATACCGGCGCTCATCCGGTAGACCCTCCGGACCGCCCGCATGTTTCGCAGCCCGTCTTCTTTCTCGAAGCACGGCGCCGTTCCACACTGCGCGGCACCGCCCTTCCGCAAGACTTTCGCTAGCATGGAAGCAGGGATGTCAGCTCAGCAACAGCCGCCGCTTCTCCGGCACGACACAGAAGCGCCTCCGGCCTTGACTGCCAGTGGTTTGATGGATTCTGTCAGGGAACTTCGTGGTTCCGGACCCTTCCGGCCGCCGGAAATCTGCGTGCTGGAGTTCGATGGCGATCTGACAGACTGGCTGGTCGCGCAGGGGCGGGCCGTCCAACTCTCCGGCTGGCCGTGCTTCCACACGAAGATGTATGTCGTGGACTGCGAAGGCGTGCCCGTAGGAATCGTCGACCGCACCATCGGCGGCCCCTATGCGGTCCTGGTGGCCGAGCAGCTCCAGGCCGCCGGCGCCAGGCTGATCGTCGGACTCACCTCGGCCGGCCGGGTTTCGTCCGAGCTGCCGCTGCCGTGCCTCGTGGTCGCCACCTCAGCCATCCGCGACGAAGGCACCTCCTTCCACTACCTGCCCCCAGGCGAATCGGTGGACGCCCCCGCGCAGATCGCCGGCCACTTCGCCGAAGCCTTGCGCGCCACGCGCTGGCCGGTGCGCACCGGCTGTGTCTGGACCACCGATGCCCCCTACCGCGAAACCGAAGGCGCCATTCTCTTCTGGCGCTCACGCGGCGTTCTGGCGGTGGAGATGCAAGCCGCCTCGCTATTCGCCTTCGGAGCCGCGCGGCAGGCCGCGGTTGCGGTGGTGGCCCGCGTCAGCAACGCCATCGACCACACGGGCGAACAGTTCGACACCGGCACGGAAGAGGACGGCTGGCAGGCACTGCTGGCGATTGCCAGGGCCGGCGCCGCTTATCTGGACGCCGGAGCGGCTTTACCGGGAAGGGAACTCCATGATTGAAGGCCCCGCTACCTTGCGCGCCAGCGTGCACGGTGCCTATTCCGCGGCAGCCTTGGATCCCGCCGCGAAACATCCGTTCCCCGTGGGCCGCGACTTTGCCGAAAGTGTCGGCTATCCCACCGAACTGCTCAGCCGGCTCCCGAACTCCGCGGCCGCCGCATTTGCCGGAGTATCCAACGTGGCGGTCACCGCGCCCGTCGAGGAGGGGATGACGATTCTGGACATCGGCTGCGGTGCCGGTCTGGACAGCCTCATTGCGGGCCGCCGCGTCGGGGCCGGCCGGGTCATCGGCATCGACTTCAGCGCGGCCATGCTGGCCCGCGCGCTGGAGGCAGCCAGGGACCACGGCGCCGCGAACGTCCACTTCGTGCAAGCTTCCGCGGAATCGCTGCCATGCCCCGACGCCTCGGTGGATCTGGCGCTCGTCAATGGCATCTTCAATCTCAACCCCTTCCGGGCCGCGATCTTTCACGAACTGGCGCGGGTCGTGAAGCCCGGAGGCCGCGTAGCCGGCGCGGAGTTGATCGTCGGCGACAACCTGCCTGAGGTTCTGCGGCAAGGCAGCGCGAACTGGTTCTCGTGAGTTGCGGGCGCGAAGGATGCAGTTGCATTCCTGGACGAATTCCGGCACGCCGGATTCCGGACGCCCCGCGTCCTCCGCACGTTGCGCAACGCCCGGACCAGGCATCCGGCCGTCTTGGCAGCGGAGTTTCTGGCGCAACGCTGAACCCGGGCCCAAGGCCGCTCGAAGCTCGATCCCATCCTGCGCACCCAGGCCGAACTCCGGACTTGCGCCATAGGGCGCGAGTCCAAGGCGAACGCGAACACCGCCCTCAGCCCTCCGCTCCCGGCAGAGGGTCTCGATCCCGGGCAGACAGCAGGGCCAATCCGCCAGAAGCGTGCGGCCATTCGCCGGTGAATCACCCTGCCCCTGAATGGGCATTTCATCGTGGCCGGCATCCACCCAACGGGGCCGCACTTAGGGTGTGAGGCCGCATCCCACCCAGGAGACCGCAGTCAAATTGTGGGGTAGGATTCATCCTGCGCGGAGCTTCAGCTCCGCCTGCTAGCTTCGTCGCAAGGACAGCCTGGGGCCCATAGCCATCGCCCCACTCATCACCCTGTGCCGCAGCCCGGCCACCGCATCCTCGGTGCCCATTGGCCGCCGGTTATCTCATCTTCCTCGACTGATTCAGGGGACAGTCGCATGCGATGAAACAGGGTGAGTCTGCCTGTTCAAATATCCTCAGTTTTAGGATCGCAAGAAATTGCAACGGATGGCTGAAAGACCACACAGTGTAACGGCTAGGCGGAGTAGAATGTCTGAACTGGGCTATGCCTTCTCGAATCACAGGCTATAGAGTGTTCATCGCAAGTCCCGGCGGGCTAATGCAGGAGAGGAATGCCTTTCGAAGGGTCATCCTTGAGGCAAATGACGATGCTGTTTTTCGGCGGGCCTTATTCATCCCCGTAGGCTGGGAGGACACGCTAGGGGGTGTGGGACGCCCGCAGGGGCTCATCAATCAAGATCTTCGGGAATGTGATTACTTTGTTCTGTTGCTCTGGGATAGATGGGGGACTCCTTCCGGTCGCGAAGGTGAGTCCGGATATACTTCCGGCACTGAGGAAGAATTCCGGATGGCATTGCAATGTTTCAACGACTCGACACATCCACTGCGACAGTTAGTAGTATTCTTTAAGGCTGTTTCTCCGGACAAACTAAGCGATCCTGGTCCGCAATTGCAACGAGTTTTGGAGTTCAAACGCGAATTGGAAGCAAGCAAGGGGCTCCTCTTTCATACTTTTGACGAGATTGATGCATTCGAGGCGTTGTTGAGGAGGCATATTGCGAAGTGGCTGCGTGACCATGACCACGAGGAATGTGGCCAGACTGAGCTTCCTCCGTCCACGACCCGGACCCTGCTGGCTAGCATTGATGGGGTGGCCACACCGAAGGCAAGCAATTCAAAAGCATCGGGAGAACTACAGGAATTTCTTGATGATGCCGAACGATTGGCCGACCAGGGGTTCCTCACCGACGCTGAAGCAATTTATGCACGGTGTATTACAAAGTACCGTGACCCCGATGCCTTCAATAGATACGGAGTATTTCTACTTCGAAGCCATAGACTCCAACAGGCTGAGGTTATGTTTCAGCAGGTGGAGGCCCTGGCCGAAACCAGTGGGGAAAAGTGGTTGTCGACGGCTCTGATAAATCGAGGTTTACTGGCGAGAATTAAGCTAGACCTCGCATCTGCTGAATCCTTCTACTTTCGCGCGCTCGAGATCGATCGCAAGCTGGGACGAGAGAGAGGGATTGCGGCAGCACTCTGGAATCTTGGGGCTGTTGCGCAGTCTCGAGGCGACCTTAAACTAGCCAAAGACTACCATCTCGAGGCATTGGAAGTTGCAGAACGTGCACAATGGCTCAAAGGTGTGGCAACACAACACTGCCATCTCGGACTCCTCTACCTCAAGGAAGGTGATCTTGTCAGAGCTGAATCGACACTCAGTAAAGCACTCGATTGTGAACAGCGGCTTGGGCGTCTTGAAGGGGTGGCCGACGCGTGCAGCGGGCTCGGGCTGGTCTTTCAGTCCTTAGGCGAGTTGGAAAAGTCCGAGGCGATGCATAAGAGGGCACTGATGCTCAACGAGCAACTCGGACGACTAGCTGCGGTTGGAGATCAGTACGCTGATCTCGGTATTGTCTATCTCAAACGAGGTGCTCTGGCGGAGGCTGAACTTGCGCTGAGAAAAGCAATGGAGGTCAGCGAGAGATCAGGTCGTGATAGTGCAATTGCCAATGTTCATAACTGTCTGGGCTTGGTTCTAAAGGAGAAGGGTGACTTGGCTGCCGCTGAAAAGATGCATTTCACGGCACTCCGCATATATGAGCGGCTCGGCTTGCGTGACTACCAAGCAGACCAGCACAGTCATTTGGGGAGCATCCTGGAGGCCAAAGGCCGGATCAGCGACGCCCTGGATTCTTGGCGAACCGCGGCAAAATTGTATAAAGATGTTCACCAGAACAGCAAGGCTGAACTTCTTGACTGTTGGGCGATCGCGCTAACCGGGCACGGACTTACTTCGACGGAAGCGGCGAGTTGAGCGGCAATTCCTACCAAGCGAAATGATTGAAGAGGTTTTACGCCCCAGGTGTTGCAGAGAATCGCGGACGCTTGTGAAACTCCTGGTTGAGTTGGGCGCGGCTTGCGATAGGTACCAGGACGAGGCGATGGGGAACTTGCAACTAAAGCGGGTTCCTTCCTATTCAGCAACGTCCGAAACTGCAATGACGTACGTCGCCTCAACTGTCTCCTCCTTCACCGGAGCCATGCTTCGGAGTACGCGTTCATTTGACCGACAGGGCCACTCGGAAGGGGCGCCAGCCATCTTATACCTCCTAATCCCACACGGGCTCATTGGCCAGCTCCGGGTGGGATCCAGATACGGACCCCGAATCGCGGCATCGAACGTCCCTCACTCTCGGCATCTGAATGCCTCGCCCATGATGAAACATCGGTCAGTCAAAGCGCGCATCCCAGGCGAAACCTCGTTTGTGTATTCCGGTAATCACCTTCACGCACACCGGGGCCACACACGCTGCAAGACCCGTATCAACGCCCCTATAGGCAACAGATCTTGTGACGCCCAACCGCGCGTCCCTACGTCAAAAGGCAATGCAGTACCGGACGGTTACCATCCTGGCCGGGATCTCGCTCCTCGACGTGTGCGCGGCGCTGGACCAATTGGAGACGCACGCGGCGGACACGCCGGCCCGGAAACTGGCGGGCTGGATGCACTCTTCTCAAACTCCGGACGAGGCAATCGCCGCGTTCCATCCCGCCTCACCGTCAAGAAAGATGGTTCTCCTCGACGATGGCCGCACCCGCGACACAATCCTGAAGGCAGCGCAGGACGCTGACTTGGGCCGATTCGTGGAGAACTGATCAGCCCGCCCCAAAAACCACCCACTGTGAACCGTTGAGCGCGAATGGCTGGATGCCCCTGCCCGGATCAGCCTCGTCGCGAGATCGGCCCGCGCGGGATGGTCCAGGCCGCCGAAGCCGCTGTCCGCCCCCGCCCGTGAACCAGAGCACGCCTCTGATGCGTTCCAGGAACCCTGCTCCACCCGCACCCAAAGACTTGTCTCCGGATGAGGGGAAGTTCGTCAGGAATTTACTCTATTCCTCGCCGTAATTCTTTCTACATTCAGCGTGGAAAAGCGGCAACATTCTGCGCCAACACTGAGACCGCATCGCGCCCGCACGGCCTCACCGGAAAGGGGAGGCAGCTTTACGGTTGGAATGGCCCGCCCGCTCGAAAATAAACCCATCCCAGCAGGCCCCTCCCGCGACCGTCCCAATCGCCTTGAACCGCCCGGAGAAGAAGAAGGCGTCATCGTCCGCAGCCAGCCCGGAGTAAGTCGGACCGTCCGGTTTCGCCAGTTGAATCATCCCTCCGTTCCACATGCGCACCAAGGCCGCCAGAAGATCGCGGCGGTAAACACTGCCTGCCACCAATGTCCGGATCGCCCTCTCCCATTCGTTCCATGGCGCTTCATACTCCTCGTCGATCGTGCGAAAGACGAGCGCCAGAATCGCGTAATCGATCTTGTCGGACAGAGCAGTGCCAGGCACGCGGAGTTACCAGTCCTATCTAAAGATTGCCTCACCTCGGCGGCGTTGTCAATTACCGTAATGCGGATGTCAGACGCAATATAAGCGTATCTAGTTAGGTTTAATGCTGAATGCTAGGGAGATCCTGGAACTTCGCGCCGCGCAGAGTAGGAGGATGTCAAACGTCGCGCCCCATCTCGGCGCAAGCTGGAAATGTTGCACCTTCCCTGCTGGATGACGCCGGAGACTGTGCTGCTTGAAATTGCCAATAGGGCATCCCGCCTGTTTGGCTCAGATAAGTTACTGAGATCTGTAATTTGATCTGGCGAACCCTGGCTGGCTGAGGCATTGGTGATTTGCAGCCAATGAATCCCCCGGCCCCATCCACCCCCGTCGACTTCTCCCCCGTTTCCGCGCATTAAGCTTCTTTGATCACACGACTTCAAAAAAATTCTCACTCCTTAAAATCAATTAGTTACAGATTGTCATACCCGAAACCCTTGGTCTTCCCTCCCGACAATGGGTACAGAGGAAATTTCATATGCTCACCACCGAACCAGTCGATTGCGCCTTCCCCGAAATCGACCTCCTCACCCGCCACGCCCGGGTCGAAGAGGACAACATCATCACCGGACCCAAAGCCTCCGAAGTCACCACCTTCTGTGAGCGCAACGCCTACTACCTGAAAGTTCGTGCCGCCGTCCACGAACAGTTCCAGCCAGCCAACGTCTACCAGCACCTCCTCGCCGACCGCATCGCCGAATGCATCTGGCGCGCCGAACGCTACGCCTCCTTTGAAACCATCGCCCTCAACCTCCAGATCCAACGCGAGTGGGATCACACCAACCAGCTCGTCGCCAAACCCACCCCCGGTCTCCACGGCTGGCAGGGCTTCCACACCATGGACCCCGCCCAACGCAAATCCCTCATGGAAGCCCTCAAGCTCGAGGAACGCTACTGGCGCCGCCATCGCGCCCTCGCCGCCGAACTCCGGCTCACCCAACGCACTTGCCCCAACTGAGCACCGAACCGGACCCGCGACACCCAAAAAGGACTCCCTTATGCCCGCCACCCCAATCTCAGAAAAGCGCCTCGCCGCCAACCGGGCCAATGCCCGCAAATCCACCGGCCCTCGCACCGCCGCCGGCAAAGCGGCCTCCTGCGCCAACGCCCGCCGCACCGGAGCCTATGACGCCGGCCACCGCCTGCCCCCACGCCTCGAAGCCCACTTCCGCGCCCTCGCCGAAGCGGCCACCCACTCGATCCTCGACCCCCAACGCCGCGCCCTCGCCTTCGAACTCCACATGCTCACCGGCCACGCCCGCCTCCACGAAAGCCGCGAACGCGCCCTCTTCAACGCCGGCTTCGAATACGGCCAGGGTGACGAAGGCCGCGCCACCCAATGGGTCCTCCGCCAGGTCGGCTTCATCCAGGCCCTCAACCGCTACGCCGGCTGGATCGAAGCCAACACCCGCCGCCTCCAACGCGCCCTGGACGTCCTGCCCGCCGAAACCACTGATTCCACGGCACCAATCCCCCCACCCCAACCCCCGGCCACCACCCAGGCCACGGAACCCACGCCACTTTTTGAGGGAACGATCCCACCTCCAACCCCGCTCGAATCCGCCGCCCACCAGGAACCCAGGCCCGGTTTTGAGGGAACGAACCCACCGGCCGCCCCCTCGCCGGACCCGCCCGCACCGCCCAACCCGGACCGCAACTCCGCCATTTCCTTGAGGTCCGCCGCCCCCCCTTGCTACCGTGAAGGAAGCATGGCGCGCATCCTCGACGGCAAAGTAATCAACCAGCAGATCCTCGATGAGCTCAAACCCCGCATCGCGCACCTCACCGCCGCGCGCCGGGCTCCCGGACTCGTCGTCATCCTCGTTGGCAACGACCCCGCCAGCGAGATCTACGTCCGCAATAAGGTCAAAACCTGCATCGAGTTAGGCGTCCATAGCGAAGAGATCCGCCTGCCCGACACCACCACCACCGCGGAACTCCTCGCCCATATCGAGACCCTCAACCAGCGCCCCGACATCGACGGCATCCTCGTCCAGATGCCCCTGCCCAAACAGGTCGACTCCCGCGCCGTCCTCCTCGCCATCCGCCCCGATAAGGACGTCGACGGCTTCCATCCTTTTAATGTCGGCCAGCTCGTCGCCAATGCCCCCGCGCCCCGCTCCTGCACGCCTGCCGGTGTCATGGAGATCCTCCGCCGCTCCGGCATTGACCCCGCCGGCAAGGACGCCGTCGTCGTCGGCCGCTCCGACATCGTCGGTAAGCCCATGGCCATGCTGCTCCTCCACGCGCACGCCACCGTCACCATCTGCCACTCCAAGACTCAGAACCTGCCCGAAGTCTGCAAACGCGCGCAGATCCTCGTCGCCGCCATCGGCCGCCCCGCCATGCTCACCGCCGACTACATCCGCCCCGGAGCCGTCGTCATCGACGTCGGCATGAACCGCGTCTCCAGCCGCGCCGAAGCCGAACGCATCACCCGCGGCGACGCCGAGAAACTCGCCCGCTTCGAGAAGCGCGGTAGCCTCCTCGTCGGCGATGTCCACCCCCTCGATATGGCCGAACTCTCTGAGGCCTATACCCCCGTCCCCGGAGGTGTCGGCTTGCTCACAATCGCCATGCTCATGTCGAATACCGTGCAAAGCGCCGAACACCGCCTAAAATAGGATCCATGCTACGCGTCGGCCTCACGGGCGGGCTTGCCACCGGGAAGACTTTTGTCGGCAGGGCTTTGGCCGACCTCGGCTGCCGTCTGCTCTCGGCCGACGAACTCGGCCACCAGGCGCTCCTGCCCGGCGCCCCC
This sequence comes from Acidobacteriota bacterium, assembly GCA_017307505.1. Classification (GTDB taxonomy): domain Bacteria; phylum Acidobacteriota; class Terriglobia; order Bryobacterales; family Bryobacteraceae; genus Paludibaculum. The sequence goes on from JAFKEE010000057.1 coordinate 9,310, forward strand.
GCTTACCTCCAGGCCGTCGAGGCCTTCGGCGAAGAGATTCTCGACAGCGACAGCCGCATCGATCGCCGCAAACTCGGCGCCGTCGTCTTCGGCGATCCGCGGAAGCTCGAACGGCTCAACTCATTCGTTCATCCGGCCGTCATCGCGGCCGAAGAGCAATGGATACTTGCCGTTCAGACGGAAGACCCCCACTCGATCGCGGTAGTCGAAGCCGCTATCCTGATAGAGACTGGGAGTTATAGGCGGTTCGACAAATTGGTCCTCACGGTTTGCACCGACGAACAGCAGATCGCCCGCGCCATCAAGCGCGATGGCCTCACCCGGCAGGAGATTGTCGATCGTCTCAACCGGCAGATGCCGCTGGAAGAAAAACGAAAGTACGCTGACTACGTCATCGATACTTCAGGGGAGAAGGATGGAACCCTTGCACAGGTCCAACGTCTCTACAAGGACCTGCGGAGTCTCACAGTATGAAAGCACGGATTTGGATCATCGCCGCCCTGCTCGTGGGCGGTTTCGTGGCTGGAACGACGTATAAGCGCTGGAGTCCCGCCGCGCGCCTCGCCTCCGGAATCGACTCGCCCATCTGGTCCGGACCCGCCGTCGCCCGCGGGGCCGGCCTCAGCGTCGACGAGAACAACAACATCGAGGTCTATAAACAGGCTCATGAAGCCACGGTAAACATCACGTCCACTGTTTACCGTCAGAACTGGTTCCTGGAAATCTACCCGTCCAAGGAATCCGGCTCCGGCTTCTTCATCGACAAGACTGGCCGCATCCTCACCAACAACCACGTGGTCAGCGGCCGCGCCCCCGAGGTCCAGGTCACCCTCTCCAATGGCGAGAAATACAAGGCCACCGTCGTCTATAAGGATCCGGTGAACGACCTCGCCCTGCTCAAGGTGCAGCCCCGCCGCGAGGCCAAATATCTGCCCCTGGGCGATTCCGAACGCCTCCAGGTCGGGCAGAAAGTGCTCGCCATCGGCAACCCCTTCGGACTCGATGGCACCTTGACCACCGGCATCGTCTCCTCCCTCGGCCGCGACATCGCCGACGAAAGCGGCCGCAAGCTGGAAGGCATGATCCAGACCGATGCCGCCATCAATCCCGGCAATTCCGGCGGCCCGCTGCTCGACTCCAACGGCAACGTTATCGGCATCAATACCGCCATCTACGGCCCAGGCGGCAACATCGGCATCGGCTTCGCCATGCCCATCAACCGCGCCAAGACGATGATCGAGTCCTACCAGTCGAACAAGCCCTATGGACGCCCCCGCCTGGGCGTGGATGTCATCTACGTCTACGGCGACCTCGCCACCGAACTCGGCCTGCCGGAAGAAGGCGGCCTGCTGGTCCAGCAGGTGGCTCAGGGCTCGGCTGCGGCCCAGGTCGGCTTGCGCGGAGCGCGCGACGTCGTCGTCATCGGCAACTACCAGATCGGCGTCGGCGGCGACCTCATCATGGCCCTCGACGGTGTCAAGGTCGACCGCATCGATTCTCTGTCCCGTGCTCTGTCCCGCAAGCACCCGGGCGATAAAGTGGAACTCACCCTCTTCCGGGGCGGGCGTAAAGTAAAGATGACCGTGACCCTTGGAGAGGCTTCGCAGGATCTATGAAACTACTACTTCTCACCGTGCTGTCCGCCGCGGCCCTGTTGCCCGCCGCTGAGTTCAAACCGCTCTACAACGGCAAGGATCTCACCGGCTGGAAGATGACCGGCCCCGGGCAGTTCGTCATCGAAGACGGACTCATGAAGACGGAAGGCGGCATGGGCCTGCTCTACTTCACGAAGGAGAAGTTCGGCAACTGCGTCGTTCGCGTCGTCTTCAAGACCGTCGGCGAACACGCCAATTCCGGCGTCATCATCCGCCTGCCGGAGCCGCCGCCTGACCCCTGGTACGGCGTCCACAACGGCTACGAAGTCCAGATCGACGCAGCCGGCGACGACTGGCACTCCACCGGCGCCATCTACTCCCTCTCCAAGGTCACCTCCCGCCAGCAGAAGCCCGCCGGCGAGTGGAACACCATGGACATCGAGATCAAGGGCCAGGTCACCAAGATCTCCCTCAACGGTGTCGTCGTCAACGAGTTCAAGGGCGACCAGCCGGTGCCCGAACGCAAGATGTGGTACGAGCCCGTCCGCGGCCCCCGGCCCGACTCCGGCTATATCGGCGTGCAGAATCACGACAAGGCCTCCACCGTCTTCTTCAAGGAGATTAGCGTCAAGTCGCTGAAATAGATCCATGACGAGCCCCGTCTTACAGTTGGGGAGCATATGGATCTGAAGAAAACCGCCACTGTTGTCTTGGCCGCCGTCTTCGCCGCGGGCTGCGGAGCCGGGTCGAAAAACGCGCGCATCGACGCCGCCATCGCCCCGCTGATCCCCTCCGATACCGTTGTCCTTGCCGGATTGCGGTTGGACAAACTGAAAGACACACCTTTCTTCAAGACCTACGTTGCAGGTCACAAGATCAAGGTGCTCGACGACTTTCAGGCGAAGACCGGGCTCGATCCCACGCGGGATATCTGGGAACTTGTCTACGCCGGCAATAACAAGCGGAGCATGGTCTTCATCCGCGGCAAGTTCGGCGGCCAGTTCGGCCAGGAACCGGATTTTCGCGTGCCCGGCGTCGAACGCCAGAGCTACAAGACCTACTACATCCTCTCGCAGGGCGAGGCCGGGGTCCTCTTCATCACCAGCGGCGTCGCCGTCGCCGGCGCGGTGAAGGACCTGAAGCAGATCGTCGACAACCGCGACAAGCCCGGCGAAAACCCGCCGCAGGATCTCATCGAGATGGTCACGGAACTGCCGCTCGACCACGCCTGGCTCGTTTCCCAGCGCGGCGGTGCCATGGTGCCCGATATTCCTCTCCACGGGAATATGGCCAACTTTGCCCGCCTCGCCACGTCGCTGGGCGAAGTGAAGGTACACGCCGATCTCAGCAGCGGAGTGAATCTCCAGGCCGAAGGCGATTACCCCAACGCCGAACTGGCGAAACAGGTACAGGAGACCATCCGCGCCGCGGTTGGGATTCTGAGATTGAGGACGCCCGACACCGAGAAGGAACTGATGCGGATCTACGACGGCATCCAGGTGAATGCCAAGGATAAGCAGATCAACATCAGCGTGATTGCCCCGTTCGAAGTGATCGATCAGGCAGTCAAGGCCTTTCCCGCGAAAAGCCCTGCAGGAATGAAGGCGGACTGACGATTACTTCTTGGCGGCGGGAATCGCGTCGCCCAGGTTGATGGAGCCGCCGCCTTCGCTGACGTAATTGCGGTTCCACGATGGAATTTCGATCACGGCTTCACCGTCGCGTTCGAAAAAAACCTGGCAGCCCAGCCGCGAACCCAGCTGGAGATCGGCGGCCATGTCGAGCTTGTCGGCTTCGTCGTCGTCCATCTCGCTGAGAAATTCAGCGCCTTGCTTCACCACCACGTGGCAGGTAGTGCAGGCGCAATTTCCACCGCAGGCGTGTTCCAGCTGCATGCCGAAATTCATAGCGATGTCGAGAAACGACTTCGGCTTGCCATGTTCATGATAAGGCAGGTTTTCCAGGTCAAACTCGAAGGTCTGGTTGGCCGGGAGGAAGGTTACTTTCGCCACAGCCTTAGTATAGCGCAATCTAGGACCAAAGTGGTCTCATATAGCCCTCTGAGGTCGTTGCTACACTGGAATCTGAGGTCCCACCCGTCGTGTTTCACTTGGCCGAACAACGTCTGCGCGAAGCCCTTACCACTCTCCTGAAAGAGCGCTACGGCGTTGATATTCCTGTAGTTATTGAACAGCCGAAACAGAGCGATCTGGGCGAACTTGCCGCTCCGGTCGCCTTCGCCCTGGCGCGCCAGTTGAAGAAGGCGCCCAAGGTCATCGCCGCGGAAATCGTCGCAGCGCTGCCTCCGGTACCCGGCATCGCCAGCCTTGAAGTCGCCGGCAACGGCTTTCTGAATGCACGGCTCGACCGCGGCGCTTATGGCGCCCTGCTGCTCGCCGCCGCCAGCCAGGCGCCTGCCACTCTGCCGGGCAAGACCATCGTCGAACACACGAACATCAACCCCAACAAGGCCGCCCACATCGGCCACCTGCGGAACTCCGTCCTTGGCGACACCTTCGTGCGCATGCTCCGCGCCTCCGGCCGGACCGTCGAAGTCCAGAACTACATCGACAACACGGGGGTTCAGGTCGCCGACGTGGTTGTCGGCTTCCACCACCTGGAAAAGAAGTCGGTCGACGAGGTAAGGGCCCTCCTCGCCGCGCCCAGGTTCGACTACTACTGCTGGGATCTCTACGCACGCACCTCGGCCTATTACGCCGACCATCCCGAGGCGATCCAGTGGCGGCGCGACGCTCTCCATGCCATCGAGCATGGCGAAGGCGTCATCGCCGAACTCGGCCATCTGATCGCCGACGCCATTGTCGAGTGCCACCTCACCACCATGTGGCGGCTCGGCATCAGCTACGACGTCCTCCCGCGCGAGAGCGAGATCCTGCACCTGCAGTTCTGGGCGACCGCCTTCGAGCAACTCAAGCAGCGCAAGGCCATCTACTTCGTCGAGGAAGGGAAGAACAAAGGCTGCTGGGTCATGGCAGCCACGCACTTCCGCGATTCGGCGGGAGAGGACTCGGGCGACGACGACGCCAAGGTGATCGTTCGCTCCAACGGCACCGTCACTTACGTCGGCAAGGACATCGCCTACCAGATGTGGAAGTTCGGCATTCTCGGCAAGGACTTCCATTACACGCCGCTGCGCACCTATCCTGACGGTCACGTCGCCTGGGTCGCGACCGCCGACGAATCCGAAGCCGTGACGAACCGTCCCGCATTCGGCGGCGGCACGGAGGTCTACAACGTCATCGACTCGCGGCAGTCCTATTTGCAGGACGTCGTGGTCGCCGGCCTTCGCGCGCTCGGCTACGAACAGCAGGCCGACCACTCCATCCACTTCTCCTATGAGATGGTGGCCCTCTCGCCGCGCACCTGCGTGGAACTGGACATCCCGCTCTCCGAGGAAGACAAGAAGAAGTCGTACGTCGAAGTCTCCGGCCGCAAAGGCCTGGGCGTGAAGGCCGACGACCTGATCGACAAGCTGATCGAAAAAGCCCAGGTTGAAGTCGACGCCCGCCACGCCGAAAAGCCCGAAGCCGAACGCAAACGCGTAGCCACCCAGATCGCCATCGGCGCGCTTCGTTACTTCCTGCTGAAGTTCACCCGGAATACAGTCATCGCCTTCGACCTCCAGGAAGCCTTGAGCTTCGAAGGCGAGACCGGACCTTACATTCAATACGCCGCCGTCCGCGCCGGAAAGATCCTGGCGAAACTGGTGGAGCGCGGTGAACAGATCCCTGAGTTCACCGAAGTCCTCGACGCGGAGAAGATGGCCCGGCAACTCAGCTCCGAACCGTTCTGGCAACTTCTCCTGGCCGCATCAAAATCAGGTTCCGCCCTGAACGCGGCCCTGAGTTCCGGCGAACCGGCGGCCATGGCGCGCTACGCCTTCCAACTCGCACAGGCATTCAACACCTTCTACCAGGACTATCCGATTCTGCCCGAGAAGGATCCGGAAAAACGGACCGTGCTTCTCTGGCTGGCAGTATTCTTCCAGAAGCAACTGCACCACACGCTGCAAAACGTGTTGGGCATTCCCGTTCCCGAATATATGTAATTCGATAAGGAGCCGCGCCCCGAGGCACGGCTCCTTCCCCCTGCTATCGCCCGCCATCCCCCTTCCGCACTAATAGAAACAGCATATTGCCGCTTCTGGGCCTTCCCGTGTAGTATCAGACCCATTGCTTCGCTGGGTTCCATCAATGACATCCTTCTGGTCCAGGTCTGCCCTATTCCTCTCCCTCTCTGTGTTCGCGGTTGCGTGGGGTCAAGATCCCACCGGAGTTGTGGAGGGCCGGGTGATGGACCGCTCGGCCAGCATGATCAGCAACGCGCACGTCGCGGTGAGGAACCTGACGACCGGGCTCGTCCAGGAGACCATTTCTTCTCAGGGCGGACTCTTCCGATTTCCTCCTCTGCCGGTCGGTACCTACACGCTCACGGCGGAGGCGCCGCAGTTCTCTAAGTATGTCCAGACACCCGTGCAGGTGAACGTCAGCAGCACCCTGCGCGTGGACATCGAACTGGATCTGGCCAGTGTGCACGAAACGGTGACCGTGACCGGCGAGGCGCAGGTTGTGGACACGACAACGAACACGCTCGGCAAGGTGGTCAGCGGACGCGAGGTGCTGGATCTTCCGCTAAATGGCCGCAACTTCACGCAGTTGGGTCTGCTGCAGACGGGCGTGGCTCCGCTCACCGCCGGTGTGGCGACAGCGGGCGGCTCACTCCGGCAAGGGCAGGCGTACGCCGTGAACGGCATGCGGCCGGAATCGAACCTCTATCTCTTGGATGGCGCGCAGAACATCAACCGCATGGACGGCGGCTACGCCTTGAAGATCCCGGTGGATGCGATCGCCGAGTTCCGGATCCTGACGCAAAGCGCCCCGCCGGAATACGGCGGCACCAGCGGAGCGACCACCAGCGTGGTCACGCGCTCCGGTGGGAATCAGTTCCATGGGGGTGTCTACGAGTTTCTGCGCAACGACAAACTGGATGCCCGCAACTTCTTCTCCCAGGATGTCGAACCGCTGAAACAGAACCAGTTCGGCGGCACCGTGGGCGGACCGTTGAAGAAGGACAAGCTGTTCTTCTTCGGCTACTACGAGGGATTCCGCAACAAGCAGGGCTTTACGAATTCGGCCACAGTGCCCACGGCGCAACAACACAACGGCGACTTCTCGGATCTCGGCGTCCAGTTGATCAACTTCGCGGCGGGCGGCGTGCCAATCCCCGGCAACAAAATTCCGGTGCAAGCGCTGAATCCCGTCGCGCTGAATGTCGTCAATCTTTATCCCATCGGAAATATCTCGCCTTCGATCTACCGCGCGACGGTGGTGGCGACGAACTTCTTCGACCAGGCGGGCGGGCGCGTCGACCTGGTGGCTACGGCGAAGGATCAGGTTTCGGTCCGGTATTCGTTCTCGGGCGGGTATGACATCAATCCGATCTCTGTGCGCGGGTCCGAGGTGCCGGGCTTCCCGACGCGCAACGACATCACTACGCACTCGGCGGCGCTGGCCAGCACGCACATCTTCACTCCGGCCTTGAGCAATTCGCTGCGGTTGACCTTCTTCCGGTACAGCTTCGATTTCGACACGCGTCTGAACCGGACGCCGCCCAGCGCATTGGGGTTCAAGTATAACTCCGCATCGGACCTGGGCCAGGGACCGCCGTTCTTCAACATCAGCGGCTACTCGCCCATCGGCGGCGCGATCACGGGGCCGCGGGATTCCGTGCAGAACAGCTATGAGGTGCAGGAAGGCCTTTCCTGGTTCCGCGGAGCTCATTCGCTGAAGTTCGGCGGCGGCTTCGTCCGGACCCAGTTGAACATGTTCCAGGCGATTGCCCCGAACGCCTTCTACGTCTTCGCCTCGACCTTCCCGACGAACAATGCCATCGCGAACCTGCTGCTGGGCGGGCCAGTTACGTTCTACCAGGGTCTGGGCGACTTTCACCGAGGGCTGCGGATGTGGGGTACGAATCTCTATGCACAGGACGAATGGCGGATCTCGCGGCACCTCACGTTGAACTATGGAGTGCGGTACGAGCGGCTCAACCCGATCAGGGAGTTGCGGCAGCGGCTGAACGCCTTTGTGCCGGGGGTGCAGTCGATAGTACGGCCTGATGCTCCGAAGGGGATGCTGTTCCCGGGTGATCCTGGCATTGCGGAAGGCATTGCGCAAAGCTACAACGGCTGGATGCCGCGTGTAGGCTTTGCCTGGGATCCGACGGGGCAGGGCGTCTGGTCGGTTCGTTCCAGCTACGGCTTGTTCTACGACCAGTTCCAGAACGGCTCGGGCACGGCGTCGCAGGGGCCGGTGAGCTCGCTGCCCTGGGCGCAGTTCAACCAGTACAGCGGAGCGGGACTGAACTTTGCGGATCCCTACGCCGGACGCGTCTATCCTCCGGCTGATACTTTCGTGAGGCCCTCCACCGTGTTTGCCATCGACCCGACGGCGCGGCCGCCCTACGCGCAGAACTGGAACTTCAGCATCCAGCGGTCGCTGTGGTCGCAGTACCTGGTCGAGGTGCGCTATGTCGGTTCGAAGGGAACAGGCCTGCCGCGCAATGTCGAGGCGAACCCGGCGGTCTACGGACCCGGAGCCACGGCGCAAAATGCCGACCGGCGCCGGCTGTATGCGAACTGTCCGGCCGATGGCAGCCCGTGCGACTTCTCGACCATTGCGATGCTGTCAAATATCACGAACTCGACCTACCACGCGGCGCAGGCCAGCCTCTCGCGGCGCTATAACTCGGGCTTCGGATTCAACGTCTCCTACTGGTATTCGAAGTCGCTGGACTATCTGTCCGCGATGAACCTGTCGGGCGCGGCGGCCAAGCCTCTTTCGGGCGAGAACGACCTGGCACAGAATCCGTTCAACCTGGCGGCGGAGCATGGCCCTTCGCTGTTCGACGCCCGGCAGCGCTTCGTGGCCAGCGGTAGTTGGGAGCCGAAGGTCCGCAAGAGCGCTCCGGCGGCTCTGCGGCATTCCGTGAACGGCTGGCAGCTGAACGTGATCGCGATTCACAATTCACCGACGCCGTTCACCATCTCCGACTCGACCAACGTGTCCCTGCAGGCGAACAGCCCGCCGATCTCCGGCTTTGCCGCGAGCCGGCCGGATGCGGTGAGCGATCCGAATGCGGGTCCGCGGACGGTGGACCAATGGATGAGCCGGTCGGCGTTTGCGCGGCTGGATCCAGTGACCCGGGCGGGCCAGTTCGGGAATGCAGGCCGCAACACGGGCCGCGGTCCGGCGGTGACGAACTTCGACGTTTCGCTGGTGCGGAACTTCCGGCTGACGGAATCGATGCGGCTGCAATTTCGGGCCGAGTCGTTCAACGTGGCGAATCACGCCAACTTCGGCCTGCCGGTGTCGGATCTGAATTCGACGAATTTCGGGCGCATCTTCAGCGCGGCTCCGCCGAGGCTGATGCAGTTTGCGCTGAAGCTGAACTTCTAGTGTGAGGAGCGCGCAATGAGCGATTCCGAGAAGCCAAAATCTCCCATGGAACCGATGTTTCTGCCGGGGGTCGAGAACAATCCCCAGCCGAGCCCCTACCTCGACAGCATCCGCATGATGCAGGCGTCGGGGGCGGAGTATCCGCAGATCTGGCACATGTTTGCCTTCAAGCCGGAGGCGACGACACACCTGGCCCGGTTCACGCAGGAGATGCTGCGCGAGCCGGGTCCGTTGAGTCCCGGTGTGCGGGAACTGATTGCGGCCTATACTTCGGCGCGCAATCACTGCCCGTTTTGACTGAAGTCGCACGCCGCGGTCGCGGCGGTTTTGCTGGAGCAGGAGCGTCCGGGCCTGCAGGGCGAGGCGTTCGTCGAGAGTCTCATTCGGGACCTCGAGACGTCGCAACTGGATGCGAAGGAGAAGGAGTTGTTCCGTTTCGTCGATAAGGTGAACCATCAGTCGCCGCAAATTACCGCGGCGGACATGGCGCCGCTGCATGCGGTGGGCTACGACGACGAAGCGATCTACTACGCCATCACGGTGTGCGCGTTGTTCAACTTCTACAACCGCTGGATCGATGCCAGCGGAGTGCATGCGTTGTCGGACGAGGCGCACCGCATGGGCGGCAAGAGGTCGGCTGGAATGGGCTATGTCAGAAAGTAATGTCAGCGGCGAAGGCTCAGCCGGGTATCCTGGCTGGCGGGTTGTGTTTGCGTCGTCCGTCGGAGTGCTGACGGGCTTCGCGTCGCTGCTGGTGTATACGTTTGGGATTTTTCTGAAGCCGCTGAGCGCGGAGTTCGGCTGGACGCGGGAAGCAGTGTCGATGGCCTTCGGCTTCGCGGCGATGACCGTGGCCGTGTGCTCTCCGGTGTTGGGCAGGTTGCTGGACCGGTACGGGCCGCGGCGGGTGATCGTGCCGTGTGTGATTGTCTTCGGAGTAGCCTTTGGGGCCTTGTCGCAGATGACGCCGCATCTGTGGCACCTCTATGCGATGTTTGTGCTGATTGGCGCCGTTGGCAACGGCACGGCCATGCTGGCTTACGCGCGGGCGATCAGCAGCTGGTTCGACCAGCGGCGCGGCCTGGCCCTGGCGCTGATGCTGACCGGCGGGACGGTGGGGGCCGTGGCCTGGCCTCCGGCGGCGCAGGCCCTGATCCTGAATCTGGGCTGGCGCGGAGCGTTCGCTGTTCTGGGCGGGCTGGTGCTGCTGGTGGGTTTGCCGACGGTGACGACCATGGTGCGCGAGAACCCGGCTTCGAGGAAGCCAGCCGGGGACGCTCAGACCGGGGTGGAATGGACTGAAGGTTTGAAGTCGCGGGCGTTCTGGATCCTCGCGGTAGTCCTGTTCCTGGCTTCGATCAGCCAGAACGGAACGATTACGCATCTGTCGGCGCTGCTGACGGATCGCGGTGTGGATTCGGGACGGGCGGCGCTGGCGGTGTCGGCGATGGGCGTGGCTGCTTTCGCGGGCCGCATGATCACGGGGTGGTTGCTGGACCGTTTTGCGGCACCGAGAGTGGCATTCGTGCTGCTGGCACTCGCCGCCGGCGGCGTGTTTGTGCTGGCCAGCGCGCGGACTCTGGAGACCGGGATCGCGGCCGCGGTCCTGATCGGGTTCGGAATGGGCGGGGAAGCGGACGTGACTCCGTTTCTGCTCTCCCGGTATTTCGGGCTGCGCTCGTTCTCGACCCTCTACGGTCTCACCTGGACCTCGTATGCGATCGCGGGCGCCATCGGGCCGATCCTCATGGGACGCGCTTTCGATTCATCCTCTTCCTACGGGGCCATGATCCTGAAACTAGCGATCCTGACCGTGGGTGCGGCGGCGCTGATGCTGTTCCTGCCGCCACTGCCGGCGAGTTTGGAGAGGCAAGGGGAGACTGTGATGCCCGGGCCCCTGCTCACAACCGAAGAGCCTGTGCCGCCGTTTGGTTGAGAGGGCCGGTTAAGGAAGCCAGCCGATCTTCTTCAGGCCCGCGACGGGGTCCTTGTCATCGAAGAAGGGGTAGGCTCCCACCTGCCGGCCGCGTTCGAGGGCGACTCCGTAGGGTGGGTCGGTGCTGAAAGCGAAGGTCTGACGCAGGAGTTTGACGTCAGGAGAGATTCCGGCCTTGAGGCCGGTATCCTTCAGGAAGCTCTCCGACCACTGCGGATGCACGGTGGGCACGACGACGACTTTCACGTCCTTCCAGGTGTATTTGGACATCTGCTGGGCCGCGGCGAAACAGTGCATGCACTCCGGATCGAAGAAGAACAGGAACACGCGGCCTTCCGTGGTGGAGAACGCCTTGCCGTCGACCGTGATCTGAGCCGGAGCCCGGGTGCCCGTCTGGCGGGCGGCGGTGATGCCGTAGACCGCGCCGGCAAAGACGACGATCGCGGCCAGCACCATGGAGGCCTGCTTCAGGCTGTGGGCGGTGCCGGACCAGCGGGCGGCGGCGACGGCCAGCAGCAGCATGGCGGCATCGCTGATGAAGAAGCCGGGTCCTACTACGCGTTTCAGCCAGGGAAAGCAGCTGCAATCGGCGCCCTGGAGTTGCTGGTAGAAGACGGCGAAGTAGACCAGGAATGCGACCAGCATCGCGCCGCTGAGCCAGGCGCCCCATCTGCGCCAGCGGGGCACCAGGAGCATGATGCCGCTCCACACCTCTGCAATGCCGGCGGCCAGGGCGGTGGCCATCGCGAGTTGAGTGGGGATGAGCGCCTGCACCATGCGGGTTTCGGTAGCGAACGGATCGCTGAGTTTCCAGACGCCGGCGACGAGGAACAACAGGGCCAGCAGGAAGGCGCTAACGGTTCCAACCCAGAACTGCCAAACCGAGGTCTGCAACGCGGGGGCAGTCAGATCCCCGTGTGCCATACTGTCATCCATGCTGCCTATTGTAGCCCTGTTGGGGCTTGTGCTGGTTGTCCCGGCCGTCGCGCAGAAGGCGGACCTCATCGTTGAAAACGCGCGAATTTACACGGTGAACCCTGCCATGCCTTCGGCGAAAGCGATCGCCGTGGCCGGGGAGAAGATCCTGGCGGTGGGCGCGGACATGAGCTCCTATGCCGGGCCGAACACACGGCGAATCGATGCGCATGGCTCGGCGTTGATTCCGGGCCTGATCGACTCCCACGGGCACATGCGCGGGCTGGGGGGGCTGCTGGAGTCGCGCGACCTGCGGCATGTGAAGACGGTGGCGGAGATTGCCGCGTATGTGAAGCAGCAGGCGGCGGGCCGGCCGGCCGGCGAATGGGTGGTGGGCCGCAACTGGGATCAGACGAACTGGGGTGGGGTGTTTCCGAGCGCGAAGGATCTGGATGCGGTGGCCGCGGACCGTCCGGTGTTCCTGACACGGGTAGACGGCCATGCGGGTTGGGCGAACTCGAAGGCGCTGGCGTTAGCGGGCATCGATGACAAGACTCCGGATCCGGCGGGCGGCAAGATTCTGAGGGACGCCCAGGGCAAGGCGACGGGCATCCTGGTGGACCGGGCTCAGAGTCTGGTGCGGTCAAAGATCCCCCCACCGACGTTCGCGCAGATTAAGAAACAGTTGGAACTGGCGGCGGCGGAGTGCGCGCGGCTGGGCCTGACGGGTGTTCACGACGCGGGCGTCACCGAGGCGGATCTGCGTGCCTATAAGGAACTGATCGCCGAAGGCAAGATGCCGATGCGGGTGTGGGCGATGATCGGCGGCGAGGGTGCGCTGTGGAAGCAGTACCTGGAGAAAGGCCCTGAGACCGGCAGTTACCTGACGGTGCGGGCTATCAAACTGTATGCGGACGGCGCGCTGGGGTCGCGCGGCGCTGCCTTGTGGCAGCCGTATACCGATGACAAAACGAACTCCGGCCTGATGATGACGACGAAGGAAGACATCGAGCGGGTGGCGAAGCAGGCAGCGGCGCGCGGATTCCAGGTGTGTACGCACGCCATCGGTGACCGGGCGAACCGGACCGTTCTGGATGCGTATGCGGCGGCGCTGAAGGGCAAGAACGACAAGCGGTTCCGGGTGGAACACGCACAGGTGATCTCGCTGCCGGACTTCAAGCTGTTCGCCGACAACTCGGTGATTGCGTCGGTGCAGGCGACCCATGCGACCTCGGACATGCGCTGGATCGACAAGCGCGTGGGACCCGATCGTGTCGCGGGCGCCTATGCCTGGCAGCGGTTTTTGAAGGCCGGCGTGCCGGTGGCGAACGGCAGCGACTTCCCGGTGGAGGAACCGAATCCCATGCTGGGGCTGTATGCGGCGATGACGCGGCAGGACGTGACGGGGCAGCCGCCGGGCGGTTGGACGCCCGACCAGAAGATGAGCCGCGCACAGGCTTTGGAGAGCTGGACGCTGACCGGCGCTTATGCGGCGTTTGAAGAAAAGATCAAGGGTTCGCTGGAGGCGGGCAAGCTGGCCGACTTCGTGATTCTCGATCACGACATCATGACTGCTCCGGTTTTAGATATTGTGAAGACGAAGGTGCGCCTGACCGTGGTTGGGGGCAAGGTGGTGTACGAGCAGAAATGACGAGCCTGTGGCTGGCATTGTTGTTGGCGTCGAAGGGCGCGGCTCCCGTCCCGCACAGCGTGACGCTGATCGACGATGCCGTGAAGGTGGGCGCGTCGAAGATCCGCACTCTGGACATCGATCTGCCGGTGGAGCCGGCGCGGATCGTGTGTACCTATGAGGTGCTGGAGGGCGGGTCGGGTGTACGCGTGGTGCTGCTGAAGCAGGAGGATGCGCAGCGGTGGCTTCGTGGAGAGGCGCACGAGGTGGAGGCGTCCACTCCGTTTGCTCGCGGCGGCGCGTTCTCGCACAAGCCGGCCGAGCCGGACCACTACCAGATCGTTTTGGACAACCGGATGGAGGGCCGCACGGCGGCGGAGGTCCATCTGCTGGTGCGCGTGGTGTATGGCGAAGCGGGCAGCGGTCCGGTGCGCGCGGCCGAACCGCACAAGGGCCAGGTGCTGGTGTGGGCCAGCATGTTGTTATTTGCAGCGATTGCCGCAACTTTCACATTTCGGTTTAAACAGAATCTCGACCGCGAATAGCATCCCGGCCGTCGCTATACTATCCCCATAGCCGAGGAGGTCTTTCGATGATGCTGCGACTCGCCGTGTTCGGATTGGCGGTTTTATCCCTGCAGGCACAGGACCGGGTGGACCTGACTGTGGTCCAACAGATCAAGGCCGAAGCCTTTGAACGATCGAAGGTGATGGAGACGCTGGCGGGGTTGACGGACCGCTACGGGCCTCGGCTGACCGGATCGCCCGAAGCGCGCGAGGCGGCGGACTGGGCGTCGAAGCGCCTGACCTCGTGGGGCGTACAGAACGTGCACACGGAGAAGTGGGGGCCGTTCGGCCGGGCGTGGTCCGTGGAGCAGTATGCGGTGGAGATCGTGGAACCGCGCTATGCGGTGTTGACGGCGATGCCGCTGGCGTGGAGCGGGGGCACAAACGGGGCAGTGACGGGCGAAGTGATCCATGCCGTGTTCCGCGATTCCTACAGCCCGAAGAAGATGACCGAGGAGCTGGCGAAGTTCAAGGAGAAGTACAAGGGCAAGCTGCGCGGCAAGGTGGTGTTGTTGAGTCCGGTGCAGGATGTGAGTCCTTCGACGCAGGGCCTGGTGAAGCGCTACACCGATGCTGAACTGGCCGATATGGCCAAGGCGGTGGGGCCCAGTGCCAAGGTCGGCTATGATCCGGCGAAGAACGAAGTGCCGGAGGAGCCGGAGAAGCTGGGGCCATTCTTCAATAGCCTGACGGTGAAGGGGATTGAGACCTTCGTGGCCCAGCTCTATGGTCTACGCGGCGAGCGGGCCAAGTTCCTGAAGGACGAGGGCGCCGTGGCCGTGTTTACGGCCGATAGCCGGGCGCGGGACGGGCGGACGGCAGCCGAGCAGGCCGGGCGGCAGGAGGCGGAGTTCGCCCTGGGTCCGCCTTCGTTTGTGGTGACGGCGGAGCACTACAACCGGCTGGTGCGGCTGGCGGAGAGTGGAGGGGCGCCGAAGGTGCGGGTGCTGTTGAAGGTGAAAACCGAAGAGAAGGTAGACAGCTTCAACCTGGTGGGCGAGCTGCCGGGCGGCGCGAAGAAGGATGAGCTGGTGATGGTGGGCGCACACTTCGATTCGTGGCATGCCGGCACCGGCGCGACCGACAACGGCGCGGGTAGCGCGGTAATGATGGAAGTGGTGAGGATCCTGAAGGCACTCAACCTGAAGCTGGACCGCACGGTGCGGCTGGTGCTGTGGACAGGCGAGGAGCAGGGCCTGCTGGGGTCGATGGCGTATGTGAAGGAACACTTCGCGGATCCGAAGACGATGCAGCTGACCTCGGAGCACGGGCGGATGAGCGGTTACTTCAACCTGGACAACGGGGCAGGGAAGATTCGCGGGGTTTATGTCGAGAACAACGACGCGATGAAGCCCGTGTTCGAGCAATGGCTGGCTCCCTTCCGCGATATGGGTGTCAGCACGGTGACACTCCGGACGACGGGCGGCACCGATCATCTGTCGTTTGACGCGGTGGGGTTGCCGGGCTTCCAGTTCATTCAGGATCCACTGGACTACGGGTCGGTGACGCATCACGGCAACATGGACGTCTACGACCACGTGCCGGCGGACGATCTGAAGCAGGCCAGCGCGGTGATTGCGTCGGTGGTCTACCACGCCGCCAACCGCGCTGAGATGCTGCCTCGCAAGGCGTTGCCGAAGCCGGCGGAATAAGCGTTACTGATGCCGGGCCGGGCCCTTGGGCCTCCCAATGAACTGCGGCGGGAAATCGGCCGGCCTGGCCTTGTCCGGGTTGCGCAGGCTCTGCTGGCTGCCGCCGTCGGGCTGCAGCGGGATGCTCATGCCGCCGGTCTGTTCGAGCACCTCGAAGAGGCGTTTGCGCATTTCCGCGGCGATGGCTTTGTGGTTCTCGCTGTTGATGAGATTGCGGCTCTCCAGCGGGTCTTCCTGCAAGTCGTAGAGTTCATCGATGTCCCAGACGCCCTGGCAGCGGATGAACTTGTAGCGGTCGCCGCGCAGGGCGTGGACGGTGGGCGTCTGCGGGAAGTTGCGTTCCCAATAGTATTCGTAGAGCAGTTCCTTGCGCCAGCCGACGGATTCGCCGCGGGCCAGCGGCAGCCAGCTCATGCCGTCGAGGCCGGCGGGCGCAGGCACGCCGCAGGTGTCGAGCACGGTAGGCATGATGTCGAGCCCGGCGACCACCTGGTTGACGGTCTTGCCGCCCCGGAAAAGTTCCGGGCAGCGGGCCAGCAGCGGCACGCGCATGGATTCCTCATAGGCGGTGCGCTTGTCGATGAGGCCGTGCTCGCCGAAGGCAAAGCCGTTGTCGCCCATGTAGACGACGAGGGTGGAGTCGAGTTCGCCGCGGGCCTTGAGGGCGTCAAAAACGCGGCCGACACTGTCGTCGACGGCCATCAGGGTTTCGGCGTAGCGCTTATAGT
Source organism: Acidobacteriota bacterium (assembly GCA_017307505.1). Lineage (GTDB taxonomy): Bacteria > Acidobacteriota > Terriglobia > Bryobacterales > Bryobacteraceae > Paludibaculum. The sequence goes on from JAFKEE010000057.1 coordinate 25,810, forward strand.
AATCGGCGATGTCGAGTTGGGAGTGGTAAGGGTAGTCGACACCGTGCCAGGAGTTGCGCTGGTTGCGGACCCACATGGGCCGGTTCTGGGCCATCTCGCCCGATTCCTGCATGGTGGGCGGGTAGACGAACTTGGCGTCCTTGTAGCGGCCTTTGTGGCGGGGCGCGGGTTCGAATTCGGCGTGGACGGCCTTGTGCGAAAGGTACATGAAATAGGGCTGGCTCTTTGGCAGGGAGTTCAGCCAGTTCAGGGAGTAGTCGGTGAGCTCATCGGTGATGTAGCCCTTTTGCGGCACTTTGCGGCCATTGACATTCAGACCGTTCGGGTTGGGCAGGTAGGTGCCCTGGCCGAGAAAACTGACCCACTCGTCGAAGCCGGGTTGAGGCGCGTCGCCTGAGTTCCCCATGTGCCATTTGCCGAAGAAGCCGGTTTTGTAGCCGGCCTTCTGCAGATAGGAGGGGAAGAAGGTGGTTCCTTTGGGAATGGCGGTGTTGTTGTCGACGATCCTGTGGCGATGGGCGTAGACTCCGGTGAGGATGGAGGCCCGGCTGGGCGAGCAGAGCGCGGTGGTGACGAAGGCATTCCGGAAGTGGGCGCCTTCGGCGGCGATGCGGTCGAGTTGTGGCGTCTCCAGCCAGGGCTGGGCTTTCAGGAAGCCCAGCGCATCGTAGCGGTGGTCGTCGCTGAGGATGAAGATCACGTTGCGCGGCTTGGCCGCGTTGTTCAGGCTCAGGGCGGCCGCGCCGGCCAGGATTTCTCTGCGGGTCATGCCGCTACATTAGCGGAAAGAGCGGATGGCCTGCACGGTGGTGTCGACGGCCGCTTCGTCGTGAGCGGCGCTGACGAAGCCGGCCTCGAACTGGGAGGGCGGCAGGTAGACGCCGTTTTCCAGCAAGTGGTGGAAGAAGGCGTTGAAGCGGGCGGTGTCGGCGGACTTGGCGGTGTCCCAGCCGGTGACGGGTCCGGTGCCGAAGAAGAAAGTGAACATGGAGCCGACGCGGTTGACGGTGACGCCTTCCGGAGCGGCTTCGGTGATGCGGGCGGCGGCGCGGTCGATCTGCTGGTAGACCTCTTTGTGGGTCTTGAGGTAGCGGAGCATGGCGAGGCCGGAGGCGACGGCCAGCGGGTTTCCGGAGAGCGTGCCGGCCTGGTAGATGTTGCCGGAGGGGGCGACGCGGCTCATGATGTCGGCGCGTCCGCCATAGGCAGCGATGGGGAGTCCGCCGCCGATGACTTTGCCGAAGGTAGAGAGGTCCGGTCGGATGCCGTAGAGCTCCTGGGCTCCGCCGAAGCTGACGCGGAAGCCGGTCATGACTTCGTCGAAGATGAGCAGGGCGCCGTGCTTGTTGCAGAGGGCCTGCATCGCCTGGAGGTAGCCGGGCAGCGGCGGGACGCAGCCCATGTTGCCGACGACGGGCTCTACGATGACGGCGGCGATTTCGTTGCCGTGGGCGGTGAAGGCGGCTTCGAGGGCTTCGACGCTGTTGTAGGGCAGGGCGAGGGTGGTTTCCGCGAAAGCGCGGGGGACGCCGGCGGTATCGGCGATGCCGAGAGTCGCCATGCCGCTGCCGGCCTTGACCAGCAGGGAGTCGACGTGGCCGTGGTAGCAGCCTTCGAACTTGATGGTGAGATCGCGGCCGGTGAAGCCGCGGGCCACGCGCAGGGCGCTCATGGTGGCCTCAGTGCCGGAGTTCACCAGACGCACCATCTCCATGGAGGGGACGGCGGAGGTAATCTCTTCGGCGAGCTCGATCTCCCGTTCCGTGGGGGCGCCGAAGCTGGTGCCGGTTTCGACGACCGAGCGGATGGCATCCATCACAGGCGGAAAGCAGTGGCCGAGGATGAGCGGGCCCCAGGAGCAGACGTAGTCGATGTAGGAGTTGCCGTCCACATCGAACAGGCGGCAGCCGGAGCCGCGCTCTATAAAGCGGGGCGAACCGCCGACGCCGCGAAAGGCGCGGACGGGCGAGTTGACGCCACCAGGGATCAGTTTCCGGGCACGCTCCATTAACTGGGCGCTACGTTCAGTGTTCACGTTTCAGCGTCCTTCCTTGACGACCCGATGACCCAGCATCGAGCCCATGCAGACTTCCAGAAATGTTCCGTTCAGATTGGCCAGCAGGCGGGCCTTGAGATCGAGATAGCCCTGCGTGCCGGAGAAGAGGTCCTGCACGATCTCCATCATGCGCGGGCTGCGGCGCATCAACTCAATCATCCGCGCGGGCACGCTGGAGAACAGGATCCGCTGGATGAAGAAGCGTTTGGCGAGGCCGGCTCCGAGGGTGAGATCCTCCATGAACTCGCGGTGAATGAGCGAGCGGTAGAACGCCGGGCGCTGGGCGGGATCGAGTTCCTCGTTCAGGATCGATTGGGCGGCGAGATCGCCGGAGCGGAACGCGTAGTAGAGGCCTTCGCCGGTGACGGGATCGACCAGGCCGGCGGCGTCGCCCACGGCCATCCAGCCCTCTCCGCTGACGCGATTGCTGCGCCAGGAGGGGCGTTCGAGGGCAGGGATCATGTGTCCGTAAAACTTGGCGTCCTTAAATGGGATGCCGTTTTCGCGCATGTACTGCTCCAGCCGGGCGCGCATTTTGGCGGCTGGTTCGCCCTTGCCGCAGATGCCGACGGAGAGGTGGCCGCAGCGCGGGAAGACCCAGATATAGCCCTCGAAGTTGGGGAAGAACTGGATGTCGATGCGGCTGCGTTCGTCGGCGACCCAGTAGCCGAGGGCGTACATGGTGTCGGCGGCGGACCACTCCGTGCCGACGTTGCGGAGGGAGTTGCGGGCTCCGGTGGCGACGACGACGAAATCGGCGTCCAGGGCGCCTTTGCGGGTTTTGATGGACCAGCGGCTGCCTTTGCGGGCCAGGCCGGTGACGCGGTCCTGCTCGATCTGGACGCCCGAATGTTCGGCGCGCTGCAGCAGCATGCTGTTCAGGTCGTAGCGCGAGAAGATGACCAGAGGCTGGGTGAGGCGCATCTGGACGGAGCCGCCGCGCGGTTCGGCGAGCACGGCGTCGCTGACGACTTTTTTCGGGCGGTCGTTCTCGAGCAGGAACGGGTAGCGAGTATAGGCCTTAAAGGTAATGCCGCCGCCACAGGGCTTTTCCCAGGCGAGCTTTTCGTCGAGCAGGATGGTGTCGAGGCCGGCTGCCGCGATGCCCGCGGCGGCCATGGAGCCTGCCGGTCCTCCGCCCAGGACGGCGACGCGCTTCACTTCTTCTCCGGCATCTTTCCGGAACCCATCGGCGGGTGGTTGGGCGGCATCTCGCCCATGGCCGGCGGGGTGGTGGCGCCGTGCGGTGAGGCCGGCATAGCGCCGGGGTTCATCCCAGGCATGGCCGCGCCGTGGCCGCTGTCGGCCTTCTTCTTCACAACCCACTCGGAGCCCTGGCGTTCCAGGGAGTAGCGCATCTGCATGCCGGTGGACGGGTCGGCGCCCTTGGGCTTGAAGGAGACTGACGCTTCGGCTGTGTTGTCTTTGAACGTCACGCCGCTGACCGTGATGTCCATGCTGGCCAACTGGAGGCCGCTGTTCTGGCTCAAGTGCTTGATGATGCCCTGCTTGACAGCTTCATCCGTCTGAATGTTCTTGGAACAGGCAGACAGCAGGAGCGCGGCCAGGGGGACGATCAGTTTCAGGTGTTTCACCCTTTGATTATATATTCCTCCCCTCGCGGGGCCAGGACTGAATTGAGGTCGAGGCCCGCGAGGAGGGAGTACATTAACGAACTGCAATCGTAACGGTTTGCGTGCTGTCCTTGCCGCCGATGCGGAGGACGACGGGGACGGCGGGGCCGGGCGTGACTTCATCCGGAACCTTGAGGTTCAAGTAGAGATAGCCGGCGAAGCGGCCGGGCGCGGCGCCCGCGTAGTAGACGTCGCAGGGCAGGCCGCCGATGAGGACCTCGACTTTGGCATCGGGGTGATGATCGGCGTCGTTGATCAACTGGCCATCGGCGGCGGCGGGCGTCAGGATGCCGGCTCCGGCGGCGTGGAGGATGATGGGGCGGCCATGGACCGCCGGATTGTCGGTGGTGTTGGTGGCGCCGTCTTCGTTCTCCGCCAGGGCCTGGCCCTGACCTGATCCGTCGGCGGTGTAGAGACCGGGGGCGGTGGGTGTGAGGGCGACGTCGATGGGTGCGCTGGCCAGGCCGTCCCGGGTGACGACGATGGTGGCGCGGTCGCCGGTGAGTCCGAAGGGGGCGATTGCGGCGATGGAGGTGCTGTCCACCGACTCGAGCGGGGCGGGTGTGCCGTTGATGGTGACGGAGATGCGGCCCAGGGTGGTGGGCAGCGCTTCGGCCGCGGGGTCGGGCGTCAACTTGTCGCCGCTAAAGAGGAAGCCCTCACCCTGTAGCAGGATGGGCAGTCCGGGCGCGATCGCCTGGGCCGTGCGTTCCGCCTGATGCAGGACGGTGGTGATGACGGGCGGCGTGGAGTTCTTCACCCGCAGAGTGACCGCTACGGGCATGGCCCCAACGCCGGCCAGCGGGGAGGAGACCTCGATGCTGGATTTGTATTCCCCAGCTGTGAGGCCCGTGGCGTCCACCTGGACCAGCAGTTCCCCGGCTTTCTGAGGATTCGGAACGGCCTTCAGCCAGGTGGCGTCGGTGGGGACCTTGCCCACCAGGGGCAGCGCGCCGGCCGGGCTGGAGACGGCGATGGTCTTCTCCTGCGTGAGGGGGCCCCCGTCGAGGAGGATGTCGAAGGTGAGGCTTTCCTGCTGCGTCGACGCCTGGGTGGCCATGCCGGAGACGCGGACCAGGAGTCCGTCGGAGGTGCCTCCGAGGTAGGCGGCGCCGGCGCCGGCGAGCGTGCCGGTAAGGTCCCGCGATGTCGTGAAGCCGCCGACCCAGGTGCCGCTGTCGGTGGCCAGGACGGAGGTGGCGGAATCCAGGCCGCCGCCGCCCAGCAGGGTGGTGAGGGCGAAGCCCGGGGCGGTTGGGCCCACGCGGGCCAGGAAGATGTCGGTGGAGCCGCCCAACGGTTCATCCCCAAGTCCGCCTGTCGCCGGGAACTGCAGGGAATTGGTCCAGCCGGCGGCGGCCAGCAGACCACCGGGCTCAATTGCCAGCGACATGGAAATATCTATCCCGTCGCCGCCGAGCAGGGTAGAGAAGGGCAGGGTGCTGAGGGTTTTGTCGAACGTCGAAACGAAGGCGTCGATGGCGCCTTCGATCACCGCCTGCGGCGCGCCGGGCGTGGTGGGGAAGTCGGGCGACTCGCTGCCGCCCGTCACGTGAACCGAGCCGTCGGCGCCGATGGCCATGGCGAAGATCTCGTCGTCGCCGTCGCCACCCAGGTAAGTGGACTGCAGAATAGCCTGGCCATCCTTATCCAGGTGCATGACGAAGCCATCCGGAGCGATCTGCCCGCAGGAATAGAGGACATTCTTGTCCAGAGGGTTCAACGCCAGGCTGACGATGATGTGATTCGAGAGGTCCGCGGAGGGTTGGCTCCAGGTTTGGCCGTAGTTGAGAGACCTGTAGATGCCGGTGCCGGTCGCGGCGTAGACGACGCCAGGCGCGGCGGTGCTGCTGCGGAACTCATAGGCCCTCGTATAGGGCGAGAGCCCGCCCCGCATGGGCTGCCACGAGGCGCCGCCGTCGGTGCTGCGGTAGGAACCGCTGAAGACTGACGAGGCGTAGATGATGCTGGGATTGTTCTCGTCAACGTGGATGGAGTTGTAGATCTCATCGAAGGGGCCCGCATTCAGCGGTGTCCACGTCAAACCGGAGTCGCGGCTGCGATAGACATACAGGTATCCGGCGGCATAGAGGGTCGAGGGCGTCTGTGGATCGACCGCAATCTGGATGACATACGGATAGTAGTCGTCGATCCCGGCATTGGCGGTATTCCAGGTGTCGCCGCCGTCGGTGCTCTTCATGATGCCGCTCGAATTGGTGGTCGCGTAGATCGTTTTGGGGTTCTGAGGGTCGATGGCGAGATGCCAGACGCTTTTCGCCAGCCCAGAATTGGCGGCGGACCAACTGGCGCCGCCATTGGTCGTTTTGAAAACGCCAACCGTGGATGTGGCGACATAGACATTGGTGGGCGTTTTCGGATCGATGGCCAGATACTGGGTGGCCGCCGAGGTGAGGCCCGAGTTGGAGGGCGTCCAGGTGAAGCCGCCGTCGGAGGACTTGAAGACCCCGCGCGACGTGGCGACGTAGAGGATCTGGGGGTTCGAGGGGTCGAGAACCATCGACACGCCCTGGATGCCGCGCATCCCATCGGCGCCGGGGATCCAGGTGCGCCCGGAGTTGCCGGAGTGCCAGACGCCCGCGCTCTGGTGGGTCTTCTGGAATGCCTTGATCATGGGCAGGTCGCTGGCTGTGGTGGCCCCGGCGACCTGGAACGTGCCGTCCGGAAGGCTGGCGATGGCGAAGCCCTCCACCCATCCGTTGCCGGTGAGGACCGTGCTGGAGACCAGCGCGGAGCCGGCGGCATTGAGGTGCACAATGATTGCGCCCGGTCCGGAGGAGAAAGCTCCGCGTGAACCTGCCGACTGGGTGGGAAAGTCCGTCGAATCGGTGTGGCCGGTGATGGCCACGGCACCTGCTGTATCGACACTGATGGCGTCGGGGAAATCGTCTTTCGTGCCGCCGAGCAGGGTGCAATAAACCAGGCTGCCGTCCTTGCCCAGCAATTTAGCGACAAAGGCATCGTCGCCGCCCTGGCCAAATCGCTGAAACGCGGTGGCGGAAGTGGGGAAATCGGACGAAGCGGTCCAGCCGGTGACATAAACGTCGCCTTTGGCGTCCACGGCGACCGCGGTCGCGCTTTCGGCTTGCGTGCCGCCCAGGCGGGCGGTCCAGATAACCGCCGAACCGTCGGCTTTGAGTTTCTGGACAAATACGTCGCCGCGTTCATGGGCAACGGCGCCGGTGGTTGCCTGGAATTCGGTGGAAGTGGAGTCGCCGACGACGATCAGATTGCCCTGGGCGTCTTTCGCCAGGCCGTAGATGTCATCCATGGCTTTGCCTCCCAGATAGCCGGCAGACAGGGCCACACCCGTGCCGGAAGCCAGAGGTGTACGGGTGCTGCCAGCGGCGGCGCGGTTTTTCAGGCGGCCGCGTTGAGGGGAATCAGAGGAGCGCAACGCCTGAAGGGTGGCGCGAATATCCGCGGAACGAGCGGATTCCGCGAGACGGGGACGATCAATGGGAGGGCCAGCGAGGAGAAAAGCCGGCAGGAGAAACGCAAAAATCGTTTTCATTGGAGCTGCGAGGCACACAAAGACCGTAAGCAGATCTATTATGCTGCATCGTCAGCCAAATTTGTAACGAAGAGTTAAAAAAATGCGATTTACGGGATGCGGGCCGCTAATTGTCCTGCCCGTTGTGCCGCGTCGCCCGAGGCGGCGTTGGTATAGCCGGCCACGCGCATTCCTTTCCGGAATAGGCACATTTTGCCGAGATAGCGGTCTTCGGTGACGTAGCCTTCGTCGCCCACCTGCGCCGCGGTTCCGCCAGGAAAGCGTTCTTTCAATTTCGAGAAGAGCGCGGTGGCGGCGGCGGGTGATTCCTCTGTGACGACAAATGACTTGCCTTCCTCATACTGGGCGAGGTAGCCCCGTTTGAGAATGCGTAGGCCTAGTACGCTCTGTGGTACCAGGCGGGGCGAGCCGGCCTGCAGCCGCTCTTTGGGGAACCATCCCAACTCGACGGGGATTTCGGTCGTCCCGGTGATCTTCTTTTCCAGTTCCTGCGCCGCGGCGCGCAACAGGGCGGTATATTCCGCTTCGGGTTCGGCTGCGATCTCACCCAAATACTGCCCTTTCACGAACAGGACTTTGCGGCCCGTCACCTGTCCGCCGGCGCCGATCTTCTCCGTGGGCAGCCGGGGGTCGAGATTCCCTGTGAACATTCCGTACGCCAATTCGGGTGAAGGAAATGTACTGATATCCACAATCAGGGTGACGCCGCCTTTCTTGCAGGTGACGCCCGTCATGCTTTTGAAACCGTACAGGAAATACCCTTCCGAATTCCCATTCATGTATTCGTACAGGGTCTCGGTGTCAAATTGACGCACCTTTCCGTCCTGGACGAAACCCGGCGCGATGGAGCAGTCCGGAGACTGCCCCATTGCCGCCAATCCGATCAGAGACAGCAGTAAAACCCTCACGCAAACATCTCCTGCGCGCGGGCTACCCGTTCCGCCACCCGGACGCCGTTCGGGCAACTGATGCTGCAGTTCGTGCAATCGCCACACTTCACCTGCTGCAGGTTCTCGGGCAGGGTCTGGTAGTTTTCCCGTCCGAGCGCGAATTCCCCATAGCCTTCGGCGTAGCTGACATAGCGAATGATGTCGCTGACCGGCAGGCCCTGGGCGCACTTGCCCGAGCACGATCCGCAGAAGCGGCAGTACAGGGGGCTGATGAACTTCAATTGGGCGGCCAGCAGCTTGTCGTCGACTTCCTTCTTATACCCGGCGGCGACGGCCTTGAAGTTTTCATCCAGCTGATCGGCATCCATGATGCCCGGGATGGAGGTATGGATCGCGGGCCGGCGCACGGCCCACTTCAAGGCGGCGGCCATGGTGCCGGTCTTCGACAGTTTTTCGAACATCGGCGAACCCTGTTTGTTCTGGCGGAAACCGCCGGCCATCACCTTCATGGCCACGATGCCCAGGCCGGCCGCGTTGGCTTTGTCGATGAGGGTGTCGAGCTCGGGATCCATCGTGAAGTTGTAGCTCATGAGAAGGACGTCGGTGCGCTTCTTCTCGATGAGGAACGGGATCATCTCTTTGTGGCCGCTGTGGAAGCTGACGCCCTTGAAGCGGACTTTGCCGGCCTTGACCGCTTCGTCCTGCGCGTCGAAGAGCTCGTCGGGTGTGGCCGAGGGCGTGGAGCGAGAGTGCAGGTACCACACGTCGATGTGATCGGTCTGCAACTCCTTGAGGGTGGTATCCAGATTCGCCAGCACCTCGGCTTTGGTCTTGCCGGGCGTCTTGCTGGTGATGTGGAGTTTGTCGCGGCGGCTCTTCAGGGCCGCACCGACCATTCTCTCGTTGTTTCCGTTCTGGTAGCCGCGGGCCGTGTCGAACCAGTTGATGCCGGCGTCGGCAGCCTGTTCGATGACGGTCGGGTCGGAGGTGGTCATGCAGCCGAAGCCGAGCACGGTCACCTTAATGCCGGTCTTGCCCAGGGTTCTCTTGGGCATCTCGAGGGCGGAAGGCGCCGCCTCCAGGCCTACTGTTCCAGCCAGGCCGATGCCGGCCAGGAATCCGCGTCGGGTCGCGCTCATGTCGAAATCCTCCTTTACAGAGTTTCAGCTCTTTACATACTATATTGACAGAGGTGTTCGCAATGGCCACTACTCTCACCCGCCGGGGTTTGTTTGGCGCATCCGCCGGACTGCTGCTTGCTTCCCGTACCGCGCGTGCGGCCACACAGGTCCCCGCCGGCCTCTTCAAAGGCGAGGATCGCCGCAAGAATGTGACGGCTGCCATGCGCCTGATCGACAAGGAGATCACGGCCAAATTGCGCGGGCGCAAGTCCGTCGTGATCAAGCCGAATATGGTCTCGACGGAGCGCCAGCTGGCGGCCACGCACGCCGACGCGCTGAACGGCATCCTCGATTACCTGGCCGACCGCTACAAGGGGCCCGTCTTCATCGCCGAATCCTCTGCCGGCTTCACGACCGCCGGGTTTGACAACTTCAAGTACCAGGCAGCCATTGATGATCACAAGAAGATGAACATCAAGCTGGTGGACCTGAATGAGGAAGCCGAGTACGAGACGCTGCAGATTCTCGACGGCAATCTCCAGATCCAGCCGGTGCGACTGGCCAAGCGGTTGCTCGACCCGGACGCCTTTGTGATCTCCGCCGGATTGTTGAAGACCCACAACGTCGTCATTGCCACACTGAACATCAAGAACATGGCGCTGGGCGCTCCGCTGCACTATAAACGCGGCGAGGCAAAGCGCTGGAACGACAAGCGGGTCTATCACGGCGGCGTTCGGCAGACCCACTACGACATTATGCGGACGGCTGAACGGCTGAAGCCCAACTGGGGCGTGGCCGTTATCGACGGCTTTGAGGGGATGGAAGGCAACGGTCCCGGTTCCGGCACACCGGTTGCGTCGCGCGTCGCCATCGCGTCCACCGATTTCGTGGCCGCCGACCGGATCGGCGTCGAGTGCATGGGTGTGAACCCGGAGTGGATGGGGTATCTGCAGTATTGCGAGAAGGTGGGCATCGGCACGTTTGACCGGGCCGGCATTGAATTGCGCGGCGAGAAGACGGAAGCCGTGCAGAAGAAGTACCGCCTGCACACCGATATCGACCGCATGATGCAGTGGATGGGCCCGCTTACCGAGTTGCCGCCCAAGTTGGGCTGATCGCCGTGCCGGTTGCTGAAGGTCAAATTCCGGAGGTAGTATCCCGTGAGTTCGAATTTCTCCCGCCGCGGCTTCCTGGCTGCCGGCGCTATTTCACCTGCGTTGCTGGCCGCGCCTGGCGCTGCTGCGCCCGCCGCCGTCAGAACCCTGGGCAAGACAGGACTGAAGGTCACCAGTGTCGGCTTTGGCTGCATGGTGACGTCCGATCCCACCGTGATCGAGCGGGCTGTTGACCTGGGGATCACCTACTTCGACACGGCTCGTGTCTATTCGGGTGGGAACAACGAGCGCATGGTGGGCGCCGCGGTCAAGGCGAACCGGCAGAAGTTGATTCTGTCTTCGAAGACCCAGGCGCGCGACAAGGAAACTGCGCTCCGCGACATTGACACGACGCTGAAGGAACTGGGCACGGACCACATCGATATCTGGTACCTGCACGCGAAGGATCGCGCGGACCAGATCACTCCGGAGTTGATCGAGGCGCAGCAGATCGCCAAGAAGCAGGGGAAGATCCGTTTCGCCGGGCTCAGCCTGCACAACGGCCACGCCGAAGTGATCCCCGCGGCGATCAAGACCGGCGCCATCGAGGTGATCCTTACCACCTACAACTTCGCGATGGCGGCAACGATGGAGCCGCTGGTGAAGTCGATCGCCGATGCGGGCATCGGCGTGGTGGCGATGAAGGTGATGGCCGGCAGCATGCGGTTGGACCGCAGCTACGATTTCGACCGGGCCAAGGCCGCCATGGCCAAACCGGGTGCCGCGCTCTCTGCTCTCAAGTGGGCCCTGCGGATGCCTTACGTGCATACGGCCATCCCGAGCATCAAGGACAACGAGCAGCTGGACGAGAACCTGAAGGCGATGCGTGAGCCCTACCAGCCCACGGACGCCAAGCTGCTGGCCGCGCATCTGGACCGGATCACCCCGCTGTATTGCCGGATGTGCGGGACCTGCTCCGGCACCTGCCCGCAAGGGCTGCCGGTGAGCGACATGCTGCGGTATCTGACCTACGCCGACGGATACGGCGAGTTTGCCCTGGCTCGGGACAACTTCCGGACCATGCCGGCCGAACTGCAGCAGGTCCGGTGTGAGTCCTGTGATCGCTGCACGATCCAGTGCCCGAACGGGGTGCGCGTGCAGGAGCGGCTCATCCGGACGCAGGAACTGCTCGCGTAGCTTGTTGTACCGTTAACGGCGCCGAGCTTCCCTCGTGAAGTCGGCCACGTCCACGCTATGGCGGCCCGGTTGCTGCACAAGGGTGCTTTCGTAAATCGACTGGGCCTCCCTGCGGGCGGCCTTCGACTCCTCGCCGCGCCTGGCGCGTTTGAGTAAGTCGGCATAGTTGGACCACAGTTTGGCGAGGAAGATATGATCGGCGCCGATCGTGAGGCGGACTACGTCGATGGCGCGGCGCAGCATGTCCAAAGCACCGGTTGGGTCCTTCTCCCCGGCCGTCATCAAAGCCAGGGTGCTCAGGGCCGCCGCATACTCGACGATCTGGATACGGCCATTTGCCTCCAGGATACCGATGGCCGCCCGCACCTCCTGGCGCGCCTCGTCCTTGCGCCCCTGTTTCCAGAGGATGAGACCGAGTTCATTGTGAACCTGCGACTCTTCTTCCGGCAGCGTGTCGGGGTTGGATTGTTGATTCCTGATCCCTCTGCGCGAAAGCGTCTCGGCCAGTCGCAGATCCTGGTTCAAGTAAGCGGAAGCGGCGAGCGCGCGATAGATGCGGCCGGCGGATGGGGAGGTCTCGTCGAGACGCCCCTCACATTCAGCGGTGAGACCTTTCGCGAGGCGCGCGGCGGGCCCCGGCCGTGCGGTTTCCACATACAAGTTGATGAGATCCGCCTCGGTCTGCAGCCGGCCGACGAAGCCCCTCTGGCCGACGCCCTCCCAGAGCCGGATGGCGGTCTTCAGGTTGGTTTCCGCCTCGATGGGCCGGCCGAGCAATAGCGCGAGGCTGCCGAGATACTCGTAGGTGCGCGCTTTCAGTTGCGGTGCTTCGGGCGTTCGCTGGCTCAGCATGCGTGCCTGTTGCAGCGTTTGATAGGCCGCCTGGTAGGCTCCTGCCTGCCGCTGTTGCCGGGCCGATTCCACCAGGCTGATCCAATGCTGTACCGGGTCTGACACCAACGCTCCGGACTGTCCGCTGGCTGCGATATTGACGATGACCGCGCTCCAGCGGACAAGGCGACACACGAATCCTGTTCCCATGGCCTTCTTTCCTTGGGCAGCCGATTCCGGGCGACGTTGCATCGGATGTAGCCGACATAGGCACAACAAGACCCTACGCCGTTGGGTCCGGTAGCACCGGAGCGCCGGAACGGGATGTTCTCGCTAGTTGGTGAACTTCACTCTGCGCAGCACTACCTGTGCCAGCGCGGGCAAACCAGGATGGGCGGGCCATCCCATAATCACGCCGGGTTTCGATGTCCGGCTATGCCGGATGAAATCGATCCGGGCTGCGGGAGACGGTCCGGATGGCCTGGCTGCGGAGACCCGGCGTTTGCGGGTCTGCGTTGGCCCTGCTCCCAGGTCATCGTTCACTGGAACGTCTCCTTTGTGCTCGATGTGTGCCGCCTGGCTTCCACCGCCGGGCGGGCTGGCCGCGTTCGACTGTGTTTGGGACGAGTAATACTTACCAATACGAGACAAAACCGGAAGGGGCTGTAACAAGCGCAGAGAATTGACATATGGAACAGGAAACTCTCGCAGAGTGAGAAGTATTGCCTGCTCTGACGCCGCAGTGATCGTGGGTTACTAATGCGCGAGGGAAGGGGGGATCCGCCCCAGGGGGACCGCGGAACCAGGGGGTAGTGGACTTTCCGTGGTCCCCCGCGACTGCAATAGACTGACGGGCCTTCCCGATGGCGGCTGAGGTGCTAGCGGTGCTTGTTCGCGCGCATCAGATCCGCCACGTCGACGGTGTGGTGGCCCGGCTGCTGCACCAGGGTCTGCTGGAAGATCTGTTGCGCCTCGCGCTGCGCGGCCTTCGATTCATCGCCTCGCCTGGACTGCTTTAGCATGCCGGCATAGTTCACCAGCAACTCAGCCAGGAAGACGTGGCCCGTGCCGACGCTGGTGCGGACGACTTCGATGGCTCGCCTCATCAGTTCAGGGGCCCGGCGGTCGCCGTTCTCTATGGACGACATCATGGCCTGATTGCCGAGCGCGGCGGCGTACTCGATGGAGTGGGTGCGGTCGTTCTTCTCCAGAATCTCGACGGCGGTCCGGGCCTGTTGGAGCCCGGCGGCGCGCCGGTTCCGCTGCCAGAGGATGAGGCCGAGTTGATTGTAAGCCTGCGAGCGCTCCTCCGGAGTAATCGTTGGATCCAGTTCCTTGGCTTTGATTGCCTGCCGGCAGAGCGATTCGGCGCGATCGAGATCGCCGTTCAGATAGGCGGCCGCGGCCAGGGCAATCTGGACACGGCCCGCCGCGGTGGCATCGGCGCCGAGTTTGCCTTCGCTGTCGGCGGCCAGCCTCTTCGCCAGGCGTTCCGCCTTGCCGGTTTGGCCCGTTTCAACGTAGAGGCTCAGCAGGTCCGCGTTGGCCTGGAGTTGCGAGAGAGTGCCAATCTCGCCCATGGCTTCCCACAGCCGGATGGCGGACTGATAGTGGGCCTCGGCTTCGATGGGCCGGCCCAGGGTCGCCGCTATGCTGCCGAGGTACTCATAGCTGCGGGCCCGCAGGACGGGCCGGCCGGGCATCTCGCGAGTGAAAGTGCTGGCTTCTTCGAAGCCCCGGTAAGCCGCCTCATAGTGGCCCTGTTGCCGCAGTTTCTGGGCGGCCTCCATCATGCCGACCCAACGTTGCAGTGACTCCTCACTGGGGCCCTCCTGCTGCGATTGGAAGGGCCGCCCGCTCACCACCAGTGACAACTGAACGACCAGACACACGAATCCTGTTCGCATTGGCTCCTCTCTTTCTTTGGCCGTTGTCCCGCCGGCCAAAAACAGAAAGAGGCCGCCGCCGGGAACCGGGTGTTCCCTGGCGGCGGCCTCCGAGTGCTTCGGTCAGCCGGAAACAGATGTATGGACTAACTGGTGAACTTTACCTTCTGGCGTGTTGTTTCCGCCAGCACAGGAAGCCCATCCTGAATACACAACCGCTCGATTTCGCCGTACCGCATTTCCTGGCAGTAGCGGATGAAATCAATCCAAGCCGACGGCAGCTTCCCATACGCCGTGGTAGCCGAAGTCTGCCGGTTCCGAGGTTGCGGCGGCCCTTTTGCTGGGTCATCGTTCATCGGGTCGTCTCCTCAGTTAAAAATGAACAGCACCTGGAGTCCGGCTCCAGGCAGAATGACTGCGATTAAATGCTCTCCCACCAGACTCTACTGTGCAATACGACTCATGTTTGCTGGTTGGTGTAACAAAACCAGAAAATTGACTTCGCATTCCGAGAATCGGGACTGGATGTCAATCTTTGACACGAGCGAGACTTCGGCAGTTCCCGAATCCGCACACATCTTGTCTGATCCTTCGCCTGCCGCACCCGCCGGCCGCCGGGAACAATCGTCTCCCGTTTGCTGTCTAATGGGACCGAATGAAGCGGTGGCAGAGTTGGCTGCAACTCGGAAACCTTCTGCTGCTGATCGTGACGGCCTGGCTTCTGATCGACGGCATGCCGAACCTGCTGCGCTGGCGGGCCGCGCGCAATGCGGCTCCGGTGAAAAGGCCCGAGGCATTCGACTGGGTCGACCCGGCCAAGGGACTGGGTATTATCAATTTCTATGCGTATCCTGGCGCTATTGCTGAGGGCGAGACCACCTCGGTCTGCTACGGCGTGATGAACGCCAAGGCAGTGAAAGTTGATCCTCCCGTCACCGAGCTCTCGCCCTCGTTCAACCGGTGCTTTGAGGTCAGCCCGGAGCGCACCACGCGCTACACGCTGACGGCGGAGGATGCGAAAGGCCGGACGCTC
Source organism: Acidobacteriota bacterium (assembly GCA_017307505.1). Lineage (GTDB taxonomy): Bacteria > Acidobacteriota > Terriglobia > Bryobacterales > Bryobacteraceae > Paludibaculum. The sequence continues at coordinate 41,084 of JAFKEE010000057.1, forward strand.
AGCCGGTCGTTCGACCTGATTGTGGCGCCGGAGCCTGCGCTGGCTCCGCGTATCCGGTATTTCCGGGTGCGTGAATCGAAAGTGGATCGTGGTGATACCGTCCACCTGCTCTGTTTTGCCACTTCCAACGCGACCCTGGTGGAGGTGGATCCGCCGGCGTTCCAGGCTTCGCAGATCCTGCAGGGCTGCTTCTATGCGGTGCCGAAGCAGCCGGTGACGTATACGCTGACCGCCAGCGGAACGTTCGGCCGGAAGGTGACACGGCACTTGACCGTGGCCCCGGCGGCTCCGGTTGAGAAATAATGCTCTCAGCATGTACCGGCGAGAATTTCTGAGTCTGGTGCCCGCGGCCGCCGCGGCTGCGCAAAGCAAGAAAGAGAAGAAGTCCGGTGGGAAGAAGGGCGCGCCGCCTCCACCGCCCCCTCCGCCCGAGGCGCAGGTGAAAAGCCTCTTCCTCGACATCACGCGCGGCTACCTGAAGAACGCGGCCAAGACCTCGGCCAGCATGGCCGTCGTCGAGTATCCCAACGCCACCATTACGAAGAACTTCCTGGCGAAGTCGGGTCTGAGCGTGACGGGTGTCACGCGCATGATGCCGGCGATGGCTGCCTGGATTGCCGGCGGGCGTGAGCCTGGCCTGGAACTCACCGCCGCGATGACGAATGCGTTTCGAAACGGTTGCAACCCAGAGCATCCCGATTACTGGCAGGCCGCCAAGACTGGCGGCAGCGATCAGCGGCAGGTGGAGTCGTCCATTGTGGCGTGGAGCTTGTGGCTGTTGCGCGACAAGGTGCTGCCGGCTCTTTCGGAGGGCGAGCGCCGCAATGTGGCGGCCTGGCTGGACTCGTGTACGAAGCAACCCGTGCGAGGCAACAACTGGGCCCTGTTTACGGCGGTGAACCACGCCGCGCGGATGCGCCTGTCGGAGAAGTGGCCCGAGTTTCAGGCCGACGAGCAGTTCATGCTCGCGGACATGAAAGTGATCGAGTCCATGCAGACGGGCGATAGCGGGTGGTACAACGACGGGCTGAGCGGCGCCGCGTACGATTATTACAATTCGTGGGTATTCGCCAGCCATTTCCTGTACTGGAACGAGCTGGTGGGCTCGCGCTATCCGGAGATCAGCAAGCGTTTCAGCGAGCGGCTGGCGCGCTATCTGGAGACGGCTCCGATGTTCTTTGCGGGCCACGGCGGCCACGTGCTGTTCGGGCGATCGCTCATCTACCGCTGGGGCGTGCTGACTCCGCTCGTGCTGGCCTATCAGCAAAAGATGTGGCCACACTCTCCGGGATTGCTGCGGCGGATTGTGCAGCAGAACATCCTGTATCACGCCTCCATCGGCGGCTTCGATGCCGAGGCTGGGAAGCTCCGCGAGACCTACACGCCGGAAGGCTCACCGGCTATCAAGGAGAGCTACATCGACGGTGGGCATCCCTATTGGGGGATGCAGGCTTTTTCCTTCTGGCGGACACCCGATGACGATCCGTTCTGGACGGCGCCCGAGGAACCACTCCCCGTGGAGAAGAGCGACTACGGTATTGCCCTGCCGGAGCCGGGCCTGCTGATCGCGGGGCGGCGGTCTTCGGGGCAGGTTCGCGTCTTCAACGCCAAGTCGACCAAGCCGGACGCGCACTATCGCGACAAATACAACAAGTTGGAGTACTCGTCGCACTTCTGCTTCGCCGCGACGCACGATCCGGCGCACGCCACCATCGACAATGTACTGGCGCTGCGGAACAAGAGTACGGGCGAGACGGCGGTCCGCGGTGAGATCACATCGTCGGAGATGGACACCGAGAAGTTTGAGATCGAGTATTCCATTCAACTGGGCGGAGTGACAGCGCAGGTTCACACGCGGGTCCAGCATCTGGGCGAGTTCGAAGCGCGCATTCACAGTGTTCAGTGCTCTGGTGCTTCGTTGGAGGGACTGGAACTGGTGGAAGGCGGCTCGCCATTCTCACCGGGTCCTGTTTATCCGGATGCGCATTTGAAGACATGGAGCCTGAAGGGTTGGGCCAAATCCGGAATGGAAGAGGCGACCGGGAGTGTGTTGTTCGCCAGGCACCAGGTTCAGACGCTGACGGTGCCGGCGCAGCCAAAGTTGTACCTCGCCTCGCTGCGCTATCAGAGTCCCAAGGGCATGCCCAAGGAGAAGGTGGACGAAGAAGCAGCACAACTGCTGGCGAGACTGAGGGTCTGATCCTCATAGTGCGCGACCGCCTGCTGGCCGGTTTCGAGATTGGTGACGACCACATCCACGCTCTCGCCGGGGCCGCCGCCCACCAGTTCGGCCTTGATGGTGTCGGGCAAGGTGGGGAATTCGGCGACGACGCGGCAATCCTGGACGCTCAGGCGGGCGCCGATGGCGGGCAGGGAGGTCTCTTCGCCGTAGGCATTCACGATGACGGTGGTGCGAAGGCGATTGCCGCCGGCGTCGGTGACTTCGAGGGGGACCTCGTAAGATCCGGGGACGAGGACCGTCCCGCGCAGCAGGCCGTCAGGGGTAAGTACTAAGCCCAGAGGAAGGTAGCCATGGGGCGCGAGACGGTACTCGAACGGCGCCGCTCCCTCGGAAACCGCGGCTTGCCACTCCAGCGCTTGACCGACCGGCGCGGCAACATACGCCTGGGCCAACCGGAGTGGCGAAACCGTCAGATCCAACCACTGCTCCGCGGTGAGCCCCTCAGCATCAGTGACCTGAACCCTGACAAACCACTGCCCTGCTTCAGCCGGTGCACCAAAGAGTCCCGGAGTGGACGCCGATCCAAACACAACCGTCGCCAGATCCACCAGATGCACACCGGGCGGGAGTTGCCCGCCCGTGACTTCCCACTGGTAAGGGGCCGTACCGCCTTCCGCTTTCAGCGGCATCGACCATGGCCGGCCCACCGTGGGCTGGTTCCAGTCCGGAGAGGCGCTGGTCAGCGCCAGCGCGAGCAAAAGGAAGTGCATTAGATCTGCCTCAAGAGGCAGATCGGACAGTCTCCGCGGGGCTTGAGGAATTTTCCGGTTCGACGATCAGCCGCGAGCCGCGCTGCTCTGTGAAGTAGGACCAGACCCACTGGAGGAAGACACTCACCCGCAGGTTGGGCAGAGCCAGGAAGAGGATGTGGATCGTCGACCAGGCCAGCCAGGCGAGATAGCCGGACAGCTTGATGTTGCCGCGCTCGAGGATCGCGTAATTCCGGCCCACCACGGCCATGTTGCCTTTGTTCACATAGTGGAACGGCGGAGGCGGGGCATCGTTCATCAACCTGGCCTCCATCACGCGCGCCACGTGCGCGCCCATCTGCATGGCCACCTGCGCCACTCCGGGCAGCGGCTTGCCGTCCTGCTCGTAGTAGGCGACATCTCCGATGACGAAGATCTCGGGGGCGCCCGGGACACTGAGGTCGAAGCGGACCCTCACCCGGCCTGCCCGGTCGGAGGGGCAGCCCAGCCAGCGCGCGACTGGAGACGGCGTGACGCCGGCGGTCCAGATGACGGTTCTGCTGGCGATGTGCTCGTTGCCGACCGTAACGCCGGTATCATCGATCTGTTCCACCGGATGCCCGGTGATCACCTGCACGCCCATGTGCGTAAGCCGCTGCGTCACTTTCGCGGACAGCTCCGGAGCGAAGCCGCCCAGGACGCGCGGTGACGCCTCCACCAGCAGGATCTTCGTGTCCTGAGGATTGATGCGCCGGAAGTCGGACTTCATGCTCATGCGCGCCAGTTCGGCGATGGCGCCCGCCATCTCGACGCCGGTGGGGCCGCCGCCCACCAGGACGAAGGTGAGCAGGGCGGAGCGCGCGGCCGGGTCGGTTTCATGTTCCGCCGCCTCGAAGGCGGAAAGGACCTTGTTCCTCACCTTCGTGGCGTCGGCCATGGTTTTCATGCCAGGCGCGTACTGTTCAAATTCGTCGTGACCGAAGTAGCTGTGCTGGACCCCGGTGGCCAGGACGAGGAAGTCGTAGTGAAGCTGGACCGGTTCGCGCTCCGGCGTCTCCACGGTCAGAGTGCGCGTTCCGGCATCGACGCCGGTTACATCCCCCAGGAGCACGGTGGTGTGCCGGTCGTTCTTGAGCACCTGACGGATCGGAGCGGCGATCTGGCCCGGCATAAGCATGGCCGTTGCCACCTGATAGAGCAGGGGCTGGAATAAATGGTGATTCTTTCTGTCGACGAGCGTGATGCGGACGTTTAGATGACGCAAGGCGCGGGCTGCGGCCAGGCCGCCGAAACCGCCGCCAACAATCACGATGTGAGGTAAACTGCCATCCCCGGTACCCATATACTACTATTGATGCGCGAAACGGCCCCCGCGCGCCATTCGGGTTTGTCTATCTCAAACTGGGGATGAAGGCCGGCCCAAATGAAAAAACGCCACACCCGGGTGGGCATGGCGTTCTTCGCGGGAGCTGGCAGATGGCGTGGTTTAGTTGCGGCGCTTGAGGGTCGGCCGCTCGTCGGACTCTTCCTTGGTCGGTTTCTTGTCGCTGCCGTCGCCGTCGATCGGGTCGGTGCCGCTGCCGGGCGCCTTGCGGAGAGTCGGCCGGTTGGCGTCCTCAGGAGTGGAGCCAACCCGGCGCCGGTTGTTCATGGACAGCAGGCGGGTTTTCACGTCCTCAAACTCGGAAGTGGTGACGACGTATTCCGGCTTCTCCTTCAGCAGGTCGGAGATGTTCTTCTGGGCAGTGGTGATGCGATCGCCCGTCGGCGGGTGGGAGCTGAAGATCTTGGAAACCGCTCCGGGTTTGCGCTTGTTCAGCGACTCCAGCCGTTCGAAGAAGTCCACAAAGCCGTTGGGATCGTAGCCGGCCTTGTACATGTACTGCAGGCCCAGCAGGTCGGCTTCGGATTCGAAGGCGCGGGAGAACTGAAGAAAGCCCAGGGGGATGGCCAGCGAAACGGCCTGGCGGATGCCGTAACCGGTCCAGCCGCCCATGAAGATGAGCGGGATGGTGGCCAGGTTCACCAGGTTGCCGCGGGTGGCCTGTTTCGTGCCGTGGCGGGCAGCGATGTGCGCGATTTCGTGGCCCATGACGCCGGCGATCTCGCTCTCATTCTCCGCCAGCGTGATCAGGCCGGTGTTGACGAAGAAGAAGCCGCCGGGCAGCGCCATGGCATTGGGTTCGTCCGTATCGATCACCTTGATGGTGACCGGCACCTTGCAGTCGGAGTTGCGGACGAGGTTCTGACCGACGCGGTTCACATACTCGGCGATCACGGGGTCGTCGACGATCTTGGCCTGGCGCTCGATTTCCATGGCGTACTGCTTGCCCATGGCGATCTCTTTTTCGATGGAGTACCAGTTCATGCCCTTGCCGACATCACGGTCACCAATGGCGTCAGGGTCCTTCTTTTTGTTCTTGTTACTGGTTTTCTTGGTATCGGACTGGGTGCTGTCCGTCTTGGTGTCGTCGGTCTTGGGCGGGCCAGCCCAGACCGTGGGCACGAGGAGGCCCAACAGTACGGGCAAAGTGAACGGAAGGCGCCTGATCATAGTCGATCCCCTCATCCAGACTAACGTACAGTAGAGTTGATGGGTTACATAGATTTAGGGTCGCAGGAAATCTGGGCCCAATACCGGTCGGAATTCCCGGTTACGGACAACTTAGTGTACCTGAACCACGCCGCGGTGGCGCCCCTGGCCCGCCGGGCTTCGGAGGCCATGAAGTGGCTGGCCGACGACGGATTGAACTACGGTTCGTTGCACTACGATAAGTGGCTGGCCTCCTATGACGGGTTGCGGGCCGTCACGGCGCAGCTGATCAACGCCGAACCGGGCGAGATTGCGATCGTCAAGAACACCAGCGAAGGGATTGCGACCGTCGCCCTGGGACTGGACTGGAAACCCGGCGACAAGATTGTCGCCTTTCAGGAAGAGTTCCCGGCCAACCTATACATCTGGAAGAAGTTGGAGCAATGGCGCGGCGTTCACGTGCAGTGGCTCTCCTACCTCGATCCGCTGGAGAAGATCGAGGCGGCCGCGCGCGGCGCGAAGCTGCTGGCCATCAGCTTCGTGCAGTATCTGAGCGGCTACCGGGCCGACCTGGAAGCCATCGGGCAGATCTGCCGCCGCCACGGGGTGTTTTTCTTTGTCGACGCTATCCAGGGATTGGGTGCCTTTCCGCTGGACGTCCGGAAGATGAACATCCAGGCACTGGCGGCCGATGGGCACAAGTGGCTGCTGGGCCCGGAAGGCAACGGCGTTCTCTATGTGCAGCAGGACTGGCAGGACCGGATCGAGCCGGTGGAGTTCGGCTGGACCACGGTGGCGGGCTTCGCCGACTACTCTTCGCGCGATATGACGGTCCGGAAGGATGCCGGCCGCTATGAGTGCGGGACGCTGAACACGGTCGGCTGTTTCGGACTGTGGAAGTCCACGGAACTCATCCTGGAGGTTGGCGTTGAGCGCATCGCTCCGCACGTCCAGGCGTTGGGCGACCAGCTGGCCGAAGGAGCACGCCAACGGGGGTACGAGGTTCTGGGCGACCGGACCCCGCAGACCGGCGCCGGGATCGTCTGCATCCGGAAGCCGGGCGTCGACGCCCGGACGACGCACGCCCACCTGAAGGCCAACGGGGTGATCACGGCTCCGCGGCAGGGTTGGGTTCGAATGTCTCCGCACTTCTACATCTCGCCGGCCGACATTGACCGAGTTTTGGGCCTGCTGCCTGCCTAGCACAACCAAACGAACCCACGCCCGGGCCGTCCAACCGGGGCAGTATGCCTGAATGCTTCCTGCTTGCCCGCCGCCGGGCTGCGCTCACCGCGCTTGCCCTGGCCGTAACCTTTCCAACAGTTTCCGCGGCGGGGCCGATGGCTCCGCTGGACCGGGAGCGGCTGACCGCCCACTTCGAGATGACCAATCGCTGGCTGGCCCAGGAGGTGAACGGGCTCACGGCCGCGCAGCTGGCGTTCAAGCCCACTCCGGACAAGTGGAGCATCCTGGACGTGGTGGAACACCTGACCATTGCGGAACCGCAGTACTGGCAGTGGGTCCAGGATTGTCTCAAGCAGCCCGCCGGCCCGTTCGCCCGCCCGAAGCATCCGGATGAGGAGACGCTTTGGTACGGAATTGACCGCACGGAGCGCAACAAGACCGCCGCGGCGCGGGAATCCAAGGGCGAACTGAAAGACGCGCGGAAGGGGCTGGACCAGTTCCTCAAATTGCGTGCGGAGATGCTGGCGTTGGTGAAGTCGACCCAGGAGGACCTGCGCGGGCGGGAGATCCAGAAGAGCGGCACCGACCTCTACCAGTGGATCCTCATGATCTCGGTGCATTCGCAGCGGCACCTTCTGCAAATCCAGGAGATCAAGGCAAGTCCGGGATACCCGCGCTAAGCGGGACCGATGAGTGACCGGTAGAGCGAGGCTTGGGCGGCCGAGACGACATCCCAGCCATAGTGCGCCTCGACGGTGCGCCGGGCGGCGGCCTCAATCTCGCGGCGGCGGGCCGGGTCGAGCAGCAGCATCCTGACGGCTTCGGCCATCGCGGCGCCGTTCTCGACGACCAGGACGTCCTCGCCCGGATGCAGGTCGAGACCGTTGATGCCGGATGGGGTGGAGACCACCGCCTTGCCCATCGCCATGGCCTCCATGATCTTGATATTCGTCCCGGCGCTGGCCAGCAGGGGTGCGATGACGACGGAGGCCCGGTTGTAGGCATCCCGCACGTCGCTGACGAAGCCTTCCACCTCGATGCCCGGCCGGTTCAGTTCGAGTTTGACGCGGTCCTGGTGCAGCTCGCGATAGTGCTCGGCGCGGGCTCCGCTGATCACGTGAAGCGTCGCTCCGAGGGCTTCCAGGGCCGGCCAGGATTCCCGCAGGAAGAACTCCAGCGCCATCAGGTTGGGCAGATGGGCAAAGGAGCCGATGAACAGAATCCGGCCCGGCTCCGGTTCCTTGCCCGAAGGCTGGAACCGCTCGAGATCGACGCCGTTGGGGAGCACCAGCACCTGGCGGGCGCCTTCCACGACCGAACGGTCCTTTTCCGACATGGTGACCACGCAGGATACGTCGCGCCAGGCCTGCCGCTCAAACCGATGCCAGCGCTCCAGTTGCTGGGCCATCTCCCAATCGGCATGTTCGCGCAGCAACTGCGCGTAGAGGTCGACGGTCACGTCGTGCTCCACCAGGATGGTCGGCACAGCGCCGCACTCGCGTGCGTAGAGCCCCATCTGCGTGAACTCCAACTGGACCACGGCCGGCCGGTGTTTGCGGATCATTTCGCGCAAGGCAGCCCGGAACGCCGGGGTGTCGTGCTCCTCCACCACGTCCGGCCGCTCCGTCATGGGCTTCAGGTGCGAGCCTTCCCGGCGGACCAGGATGACTTCATGGCACAGGGCCAGGATCTCCGGCGCCGGAGACTCATGCTTGTCGCAGAAGGCAATCAGCACATGGTCGAACTCTGGGGCGACGCCTTTCATCAGGTTGTAGATGCGCACCGCGCCGCCGTGCGAAAGCGGGAAGGGGATGTAGGAACTGGCCACGATCACCAGCGGTTTGCGCGGGTCGCGCACCTTGCCGGGAAAACTCACGGCATCGCCGGTGCCTAAGGCCTGGGCCAGCCGTTCGTCGGCGGGCTGTGGCGGAGCCGGCTCCACCCAATCGCAGACCGACCGGGCGGCTTTCAGGGTAGGGAAGACCCAGGGCTGCCTGGGCTCCTGCGCGGCGTAAATGTTCAGGCGCTCGATCGCCTTCCGCCACATGGTGCGGAAGAGCTCCACGTCGGCGACGCTGCGCGCCAGAAATCGCAGGTAGTTTACTTCCACCACGGCCTGGATCTGATCCTGGGTGAAATAGCGTTTGGTGGTGCTGCGATGGTGGTGCACCAGTCGGGCGCCGGCCACGAAGACCGTGGGCCAGCCGCGCACCCAGCCGCGGTAGCCGAGGTCGAGGTCCTCGACATAAGCCGGCTGGAAGACTTCGCCCATGCAGCCGGCCTGCAGCAGTTTGGCGGTGTCGTAGAGGGAACAGCCGCCGCTACCATAGAGCACGTAGCTCAGATTCTCGCCGGGCAGCGGCTCGTCGCACCAGATGGGAAAGTCCACCGCGCTGCCGCGATTCCAGAGCAGCGCCTTGCCGGTTTCCTCGCGGCGTACACCTTCCGGGAAGAAGATCTGCGCGGTGGCGCAGAACAGGTCCGGTACCTGCTGGAAGGCCTCGCGGAGAGGGGCGAAGAAGCCTGGCTCCAGCACCATGTCGTTGTTCAGCAGGCAGGTGTGTGAGTAGCGGGCACGGCGGATGCCGCGGTTGACTGCCGCGGCAAAGCTGAGCGGTGTCGCGCTGATTTCCACCGCGACGGAGGGATGGGTGGAGGCGAGCCACCGCGCGGTGCCATCGTCGCTCCCGTTATCGGAGACGATCACCTCGTGCGGGAAAGCCTGCAATTCGTGCAGCAGGCCCGGCAGCAGCCGTTCCAGCAGTTCGCGCCCGTTGCGGGACGGGACGACGACGGTGATTCCTTCCGGCCTGGCGGGTCCCGGTTGCGGATCCGGCTTCGGCGCCAGGGTGCGTTTCTTCCAGGCCGCCCTCGCGCCGGCGGCCAGAGCCAGTTTGCAGAGGATTTGCCGCTGGTAGGCCCAGGGATGGAAGATCCTCCAGACCTGCGTGTAGAGCCAGCCTCCGGGCCGCGTCTCCCAGCGCACGTAGTTTTTCGTGCGCCACAGCATGTGCCGCAGGATCGCCATGGCGGCCCGGGGATGGACCGCGAAGTGATCGAGATTCTCGTTAAAGCACAGCAGGCGCGTGGGCGACAGCAGGGTGGCCGCGACGCGCATGGGCCAGTAGGGCATGCGGGGCTGCAGGATCATCGCCGTGTAGGCGATCTGCCTGCCGCCGACCGCGTCGCGCACGCGGGCCAGATTCTGCTGGAAGGTACGGCCGATGAACCAGGGGATCCACTTTCCCCGGGGGGGCGGGAATTCCGCCACCACATAGAGTGGGAGTTCGGGCTCGATGCATTCGAACTGGTCGATCAGGGTCGGGATCAGGTCTTCCGATCCGGACGCGAATGCCACGAGGATGCGTTCGGGCTGGGTCACAACACGCGCAATTCGTGGCCTAGATCAGTGTGCGCCGGTCCGCCAGAGTTATCCCGTTTTTGTAGTCGTGCCAAAGTGCCAGGGCCTGTAAGCAAAATGCAGCCGAAACCGGGTTCGAGTAATTAGAGAGTACTCCTTCCCGCCGGCCGAAGTTGAACCCGCCGTCGAGCCGTGGGTCGTCGCTTTCCATCTGGTAGGCGGCGGCCCAGCGTGCTTCCTGGGCAGCGGCTTTTTCGTCCAACGGCACGGCACCCTGGGCATTGGCCCACAGGCGGACCCGCAGCAGTTGGGCGTTCACGTCGGAGCGTTCGAACTCGTCCCGCACGGCGCGCAGATGGCGCGCCTCGCGCTCGATGCCTTCCGCCAGCGCCTGCCGGACTTCCGGCCGTTCCGCCACCGCAAGGATGGCTTCCAGGAAGTAGCCGTAGGCGTGCAGACGGTCCATGATGCGCTGGTTCTGGGGCTCATGGTCGAAGAATCCGGCGTGGCTCTGCAGGGCGCGCTCCAGCGTCCATTCGAACTCCGCCCGGAATGATTCGTTGCCGGTTACTTCGTACAGATCGAGCCAGGCCAGGGCCGATTTCAGCTGGTAGCAGTCCGAAGACCGGGACCAGCGCGAGTCCCGGGCGACGGGCACCTTGCCCGGCAGCGCCAGAATGGGATGGATGTCGTGGCGGTTTACGAAGTCGCGGCTCATCGATTCGCCGCAGCAGACGGCCACATCCAGGTAGCGCTGATCGCCTGTGGTCCGCCAAAGGCGCAACAGAGCGCGGGTGATGATGCCGTTGTCGAAGAAATAACTGTGATGCTCCGGCAACACCCCGCTGTCCGACCACTCGAAGGGCATGGCGGAGCAGTTGCTATCCCAGGCACGCACCAGCAGGTCGCCGCCGCGCGCAGCGGCTTCCAGGTAGCTCTCTTCACCGGAGCGGTCGAAGAGTTCCAACAGTGCCGAAACCGTATACCCCGTGATTTCGGTGGAGACCCGCGCATTGCGGTTCTCTGCGATGAAATGATAGCGGGCGACGCCCCCGTTCGGTTCCTGGATCCCCGATAGGAGATGCCATTGACCGGAACGAGACAGGAACGCTGGCAAAGATCGAACAGTGACCGGAGTAGACAAGCTCAAGACGGAAACTCCCCCAAAACCCTACGCCAGCATACATTGTACCAGCAGATATCGCAAGGTAGGTTGTGTGGCGCTCTTGACACGGTAGATTAACAAAAGCAACTACTTTCGTGGCTCGCTCGAGGGCGGCACAATGCCCTTCAGGCGCATATAAACGCTGAGGTAGCCGTACTCCTCGTTGGAATGTGAGACGAGGCCGGCCAGTGCACCCAGGCGCGACCGCTCCCCTCGGCCCAGTTTCACCATTTCCGCCGCCTTGGCATCGGTCATCCCGTCCACGACGGCGTCGCACATCGTGAAGGACTCCTGCAAAGCCGCCACCAGATCGGCCTTCGAGGTCTTCGAAGCGGCGCCCAGTTGCCGGGCCTCGCCCGCCAGGGCGGAGCATGTGCGGGCCTGCGAATCGGCGATATGCGCAATGAGCTGGCCGAACGAACGAATGTCGGGGGTGGCTTTGAAGTCGTAGTTCTCAGCGGGCATCTTTTCCGCCATCCGCGTGAGGTTGGTCTTCACACCGGTGTACATCTGCCTGAGTTCCGTGCTGAGCGGATTCGCGGTCTGGGCGGGCAAGGCCGAGGCGCCGAGCAGCACCGCGGACAGAGTGAGGGCCACACGATTCATGGAAGACTCCTGGTGTCCAGACTTCAGAATCCGGCCGGTGTTGCCGCCGGACTTCGGCAGGTTAGCACACGTCCCGCTACAGGGAAAGAGAAACATGTACCTGGCTCCTACTTGCCGGGTACCAGTTGCTTAGAGAGGGCCGCACAGCCCTGCGGATCAATTAATTATTCGACATCTTCGCGCCGAAGCCAGGCGGACGCGTGCCCTTGACTCCCCCTGCCTCGCTGCCGTTCAACAGGGCCTGAGAATGATGAGGAACCGTGGCGGAGCCATCATGTTTTTGCCGGTGAACTCGAACACGGAGTGCAGGGTGAGGTGCGCGATGTCCCGCGCCCGCTGCGATTCCCAGCTCTGCACGGTGTCGATGTAGCGGGGTTCACCCCAGACTTCGCATTCCGGTCCGGGTGCCTGCGCCATGCCGGCGGAGCCGATTGCCACCAGGTCGCCCGGGCGGATCTCGACTTCGCCCACCTGCCGTGGGCCTTCGGGTCCGACGCCGATCGGCGGGCCGCCGCAGGACATCCTGATAATTTCCGCGCCCTCACTGGTCCTGCGGATCAGCAGGGGCGGATAGACACCCGCGTTCACGTATTGGAGCTTGCCCGACCCGGAAACGTAGCGCGCGCAAAACAGGCCGATGGGTGGGTGGTCGGCCGCGCCGGTTCCCAGTGCGCGGTGCGTCGATTCCAGCAGTTCCGCCAGATCCTCGGTGTAGGCCCGGGCCCTGGTCCGCAGCAGCGCCTGCAGTTGGACGAGCCGCACGGCGGCCTGCTCGTCCGGACCCGGCACTTCGGCCAGGAAGAAGGCGGCTGCCCGGTTCGGCACTGAAACGATGTCATAAAATGTGCCGCCCGGCTGGTCGCCCATCCAGTGCTCAGCCGCAAAGTCGAGGTCGGGCAACTCGAAGCTATCGGGCGGGGCCAGGTGGGCGCGGGTGGCCAGCGCGGCGCGGCGCGAAACCTGCGCTACCGTCACATCCTTGGATTGCGCGAGGACGTTGCGGGAGAGTTCGCAGACGGCCAGGGTGTTCACCAGCTGGCTGGCGATCGCCTCGGCGAAGCGCAGATGTTCACACGAGTAGCCTTCCCCGAGCCCGCGGGGACCGAGCACGATGAGGCCCGGCAGCGCTGCTCCGTCCTGCAGCGGCACCACGACATGGGCGTCCACGGAGGAGAGCAGCGACTGTTCGGCTTCCAGCCGCGCGGGCATGCCCTTGGACCAGAGACGCCGGCTCCGGCCGTTGGATTCCATGACGCGCAGGCAGCGGTAGGTGTGGCCGCTGGTCAGTTCATGGCGCAGCAGCGAAGCTCCGGAAAACGAGACGTCGCTTTCCGGTGGTGACGGAGCGGAGGCGCTCAAGGTGAAGGAGTCGCCGGAGCGCATATACAGGTATGCATGGTCGGCGCCCAGAATGTCATGCAACAGCCGGCAGGCCGTCTGGCGCGCGGCCCCGGCATCAAATTGGCGCCGCAGGTCGGCCAGGGCGGAACGCGTGCGGTCGCGCCAGGCGAGGTTCTCCGCGGCCTGGTGCTTCATCCATGCCGATGTCTGTTTCCAACTCCAGTCGAAGGCAACCCAGGTGACACCGGCGCCCACCAGGACCAGCGCCAGGCGCATGGTGGGTGTCTCCAGGGGGCTGATCTGCACCAGCAGCGCGCTGACGATGGTCACTGCCACGGTGAGCAGCAGCGGGCGTAGCGTCGTGCGGCCCAGAGGTCTGCGGCGGTACCAGCTGACGGTGACGTCCAGCCGCACGCGCCGTGAGGCGAAGAACAACGCGGTCAGGGAAGAGAGAAACAGGAGCAGGACTGCAAGCCAGAGCAGCAGCGCCAATCGCTGGAGGAAGTCGAGTCCTGCATTCATGACGGTTCAGCGCGCCTGGAAGACCAGGAAATACTGATGAGGCAGGAAGCCGTGGCTCTTCGCCAGCCGGAAGCCCGCAGCGGCGAACTCCTGCTTCACTTCGTCCTCGGAAAGCTTCATCGCGGGCGGCGGTCCTACCGGCAGTTCCTTCTTATAAAAGTCAACAATCACAATGCGGCCTCCGGGCTTCAGTGCGCCTCGAAGCTTCCCATAATACGCCGCCCGGTTGGAGATGTGGTGCAGGACATCGCAGATGAAAATGGTGTCGACCGCGCCCTGCGGCAGCTTGGGATCATCGGGTTCCGCCAGGATGGTCGACAGGTTTGCCGGAGCGTTCTTTGCCGCCAGCGCCAGCAGGTCTTTGTCGATGTCGACTGCATAGACCTTACCGGCGTGATTGGCGAAGCGCCGCGAGAAGTAGCCGGAGCCGGCGCCGATGTCAGCCACCGTCTCCGCCGCTTTCAATTCCAGGGCCATGACCACTTCGTGCGGCTTCTGCCAGGCGTCGCGGGAGGGGTCCTCCAGAACCTTGGCATACTCACTGCTGCTCTGCGGCGGATGGTGTTGGTGTTGAACCTGTGCGGTGAGGCCGGCTGCGGACAGCAATGAGACTGCCACGGCCGACCGGAGAAGGGAGGTACTACGAGTTGGCAAGGGTGCTGTTCTTCTTTCCAAACACGAAATAGATCGCGATGCCGATGGCCGACCAGAAGAAGAAGCGTACCCAGGTTTCCAGCGGCAGCGCCATCATGAGGATCAGGCAGCTGGCGATGGAGAGCACGGGAAACAGCGGACCAAAGGGAACGCGGAAGCTCCGCGGCCGGTCCGGCTGCGTTTTGCGCAACACCAGCACGCCGCCGGACACCACGGTGAACGCGAACAGCGTGCCGATGTTCGAGAGATCGGCGAAGGTGCCGATGTCCCAGACGCCGGACGGGATGCCTACGGCAAAGCCCGCGATCCATGTGGAGATATGCGGCGTGTGATGTTTGGGATGGATCCTGGAAAAGAACCGCGGCAGCAGACCGTCGCGCGACATGGCGAACCAGACGCGGGCCTGCCCGTACTGGAACACCAGCAGCGACGACAGCATGCCCACAATGGCGCCGACGCCCACCCACTCGCGCACGGTATTCATGTTCAGGTTCTTGAGCGCTTCGGCCACGGGTGCGGCGCTGTTCAGGCTTTGCCAGGGAGCGATGCCGGTGAGCACCAGGGCAACTGCGATATAGAGCGCCGAGCAGACCAGCAGTGTGCCGATGATGCCGATGGGAAGATCGCGCTGCGGATTGCGGCACTCCTCGGCAGCCGTTGAGACGGAATCGAAGCCGATGTAGGTGAAGAAGACGATGGCCGCGCCTGTAAGGACGCCGGACATGCCGTTGGGCAGGAACGGGTGCCAGTTGTGCGTGCTCACGGCGCGTCCGGCGCCGATGACGAAGATCGCAATGGCGCCCAGCTTCACCAGCACCATGATGTTGTTCGTGCGGGCGCTCTCCCGGATGCCATAAGTGAGCACCCACGTCAGCAGCATGAGAATGAGAAACGCCGGCAGGTTGAACCAGCTGCCTGTGAACTGGCCGCCCACAATCATCGGTTCAGATAATTGTTTCGGCAGGTGCCATCCGAATATCGAGTCCAGGATGTCGTTGAAGTAGGCGGAGAACCCCACCGCCACCGCCATGTTTGAGACGGCATACTCCAGGATCAGATTCCAGCCGATGAGCCAGGCGATGAATTCGCCCATCGTGGCATAGGCGTAGGTATAAGCAGAACCCGCCACCGGGATGCAGCAGGCCATCTCCGCATAGCACAGCGCCGCGAAGCCGCAGGCGATGGCCGTGAGCAGAAAAGACAAAGCGACGCCCGGCCCGGCGCCGGGCCGTCCGATGGTAAACGAGGAGTTTGCTCCGTTCAGGATCAGGTCCAGAATCGGGACGTGGAGCAGGGAATGGAAGCTGCGTACCTCGCCGGCGGCCGCCGTGCCGGTCAGGATGAAGATGCCGCTGCCAATGACAGCGCCGATGCCCAGGGCCATCAGGCTCCAGGCGCCCAGGGTCCTGTCCAGCCGCTTGCCTTCCTCGTTCGAGGCGGCCACCAGAGCCTCGATGCTCTTGGTGCGGAAGAGTTGTTTCATCGGCGGGTGCCTCCTCACAGCCGGGGTATTTGGGAGCTATCAGCGATCCACAGCCAGCCTTCAGCTATCCGTAATTGGACCTCGGGCAACTACCACGCGGGAGCGGCAGGATTGCCAATGAAGATTTGAAAGCATACCACCGGTGGCGATGGGCGGCCAAGGGGTGGGGCGTCCGTCCACGGCAACCGAGGGACGTGCCGGACGCCCGGAAAGAGCTGAAAGCTGATAGCTGACCGCTGAAAGCTTCCTGTTACCGCTTGCGCTGGCCGCGGGCCATCGTCTTGACTTTGCGCTTCCGCGAACCGCGGTCGACACCGGCGGGGCGGGGCTGCAGGGGATTCTTCTCGTCTGCCGCCTTGCGGGCCGCGCGCTTCTTCTCTTTGCGTTCTGCCTTGTCGGCGATGCTCTTCGTATTCATGCTTCAGTTCAATCCTTCATGCCGGCTTGCCGGTCTCTGCGTTTAAAACCCAAGAGTGCGCCCCACGCCTGCGCGGGACACACCGGATGCCGCCTCAATCATCGGCCGACAGGCCGGCGAACTTGGCGATCAATTTCTTCAAGCCATGCCCCGGGAAGCTGACGGTGAGCTTTGCGTCCTCACCCTCGCCTTCCTTCCGCAGCACGGTGCCGCGCCCATATTTAGGGTGCACGATGGCCATTCCGGCCCGCAGCCCGCCCTTCTTGGGAACGGACCTGGGCGGCGCGGCTGGTAAGGGCCGCATCGTGGTTTGCCCCTGTGCCGGCTGCGGCTGCGGCGTTACCGCCGCGCTCGGAACCGGCCCTCCCGCGGGCCTCGGCGGCGCGGGTGGCGGCACCATTGCTGGCGGGCGCACACCTCTCTCCGCGAAGAACTGCGAGATATGGTCGAGCGAATTATATGTCTTTCCAGTATACGTATTTCGGCGCGCGACTTCGCGCACCGACGCCCGCTCGCCGTAGAGATCGATGGAACCGGCGGGTTGGCGCTGCTGGCTGAGGTCCTCCATCAGCGAGGCAGGGACCTCGTCGAGGAACCTGGAGGGCTGGCACGGCTCTGGCGGAGAACCGCCGAACTTGCGCCGCATCCGGGCGCTGGTCAGGTAGAGCCGTTTCATCGCGCGGGTCATGCCGACATAGCAGAGACGGCGTTCTTCCTCGAGTTGCTCTTCGTTTTCGCGCGACCGGGAGTGCGGGAACAAACCCTCTTCCATGCCGGCGATGAAGACGTAGGGAAACTCGAGGCCCTTGGCGTTGTGCATCGTCAGCAGCGAGACCTGGGCCTCTTCCTCGATGTCGTCGGAATCGGCCACCAGGGCCGCTGCGTCCAGGAAGTCCTGCAGAGTTTCGCCGCGTTCGGCCGCGTCCGCGGCTGCCGATACGAGTTCGTCCAGATTGCCGAGCTTCGACTCGGATTCGGGGGTGGAATCTGTTTCCAGCATCCGGCGGTAACCGGTACGGTCCAGGATCTGCTTGATCGTTTCGTCCGGGCCCTGCCGCGTCATGGCGTCGCGGAGCTCTTCAATCAGCCGGTGGAAGGCGGCCAGCGCTGCCTCGGCGCGTCCGCCGAGCAGGTGCTCTTTTTCCGCCGTGTCGATGGCTTCCCAGAGCGTCTCGCCGCGGTCGGCGGCAATCTTTTCCAGTTGCTCCGAGGTCGTTTTGCCGATGCCGCGAGCCGGGACATTGAGAATCCTCAACATCGCGATGTTGTCGCGCGGATTCATCAGAAACTTGACGTAGGAAAGCGTGTCCTTCACTTCCGCGCGCTGATAAAAGCTGAAGCCGCCGACCACCACATACTTGCGCATGTAGCGGCGCAGCGCCTCTTCGATCTGGCGCGACTGGGAGTTGGTGCGGTAGAGGATCGCCACCCGGGTCTGGGGTTCCTTGCGGAAGATCTTCTCGATGGTGTCGGCAATGAACAGGGCTTCCTGCTCGCCGTCGGCCGCCTGCAGGTAACAGATGGGGTCGCCGTCGGCGCCGTCGGTCCACAACATCTTGCCTTTGCGGGCTTTGTTGCGTTCCACTACGCGCGAGGCGGCTTCCAGGATGGCCTTGGTGGAGCGGTAGTTCTGCTCCAGCCGGATCACCTTGGCACCGGGGTAATCCTTCTCGAAATCGAGGATGTTGCGGATGTCGGCGCCGCGCCAGCCGTAGATCGACTGGTCTTCGTCGCCGACGACAGCGACGTTGGAATGGGCCTCCGAAAGCAGCCGCATCAGCTCGTACTGGGAGCGGTTTGTGTCCTGATACTCGTCGATCATCAGGAACTGCAGGCGCCGGTTCCACAGCTGCCGGACTTCGGTATCGTACTGAAGCAGGCGCACGGCCTCCAGCAGTAAGTCGTCGAAATCCAATGCGTTAGCGGCTTCCAGACCCTGCTGGTAGTGCTCGAAGACCACGGCCAGTTTGGCTGCCTTGGGGTCGGCCGACATCTTATAGAAGTCCGCCGGACTCTGCTTCTGGTTTTTGGCGTGGCTGATGCGCGACAGGGCCGCGCGGTGCTGCATGAACTTATCGTCCAGCCCCAGTTTCTTGTAGATCTGCTTCAGCAGGGAAAGCTGATCGTCGTCGTCGTAGATATGGAAGCCGGTGGTGAAGTTGCGGCGCAGGTCGGCTAGGGTTGCCCCGTCGCGCCGCAGCAGACGGACGCAGAACGAGTGAAAGGTGGCGACCATCGGGCCGGCCTCGGAAGGCAGGTGGTTCAGGAGCCTCAGGACCCGTTCCCGCATCTCTCCGGAGGCCTTATTTGTGAAGGTGACCGCCAGGATGGAGGGTCCGTAAACCTTTTGGCTGTCGATGAGATGGGCGATCCGGTGGGTGATGACCCTGGTCTTTCCGCTGCCCGCCCCGGCAAGGATCAAAAGCGGACCCTCGACATGGGCTACGGCTTCGCGTTGCTGGGGATTCAGACCGGAGAGAAAATCCATTGGGGAAGGGCTAAGTTCCAATTTTAACATGCATCTAGGGGTACAAACGGCCTTGTGGGGAATTGTTGTAACCTGAGTGCAGGGTGGGCGCGCCTTATTGTTAGCAAAATTAAGGAGTCGCGCCAGCTCCCTAGCCATCCATGCTGGTCGACTTCGAAGTTGTGGAACGGGCGCGGGCGGGTGATCCCGCTGCGTTCAACGAGGTCGTCACGGCGTATCGCCGGCGGATCTTCGGGACGGTTTCCCGGCTGATCGGGCGGCCTGAGGATGTGGAAGATGTGGCGCAGGAAGTGTTCCTGCGCTTGTATTACTCGCTGGATCAGTTGCGGAGTCCTGAGGTTTTCGAGCCGTGGCTGTACCGGCTGACGGTCAACGCGGCGCTGGACTATCTGCGCAAGAGGCGGAAACGGCGGCTGGAGTCGCGGGTGTCCGATCTCAGCGAGCAGGCGGTCATGCTGGCCGACGCTTCGGCCGGAACGAAAGTGCAGGTAGACGATCTGCACCGCGCGAAGGTACGGGAGTTTGTCGACTCGCTGCTGAGCGAGGTCTCGGAAGAGGATCGCGCTTTGCTGACGTTGAAGGAAGTGGAAGGGTTGTCGCTGAAGGATCTGGAAAAGGTCTATCATGTCAACGAGAACGCCCTGAAAGTGCGGCTCTTTCGGGCGCGTCAGCGCGTCTTAAAAGCGTACGAGTCTTCGCGAGGCGCTAAGAATATGGAGCGGAAGGACAAATCCGCCGAAGAAGGTGGCTGATAGACGGAAAGTTGGCAGGCCCGGGCGAGTGCACCTCGGCGGGCCGGGTGTTTGAGTAAGGGAAAGCGAAAGGATGCTGGAGTCATGAGCGAATCGCAAAATCGGACGGAACAGGACTTCGACCGGCTGCTGGCGGCCTATAGAGACGCCTGTGGGGAGCCGGACATTCCGGCGGATTTTATGCCGAGGCTCTGGAACCGCATCGAAAGTGGCCAGCACTGGACCAAACAGCTCTGGAAATGGTCCAACGGATTGGTCGCGGCGGCCGCAGCCGCCAGCCTGTTTTTTGTCATGTTACAAATGTTGCCGAAGCGTCCCGCCGTGGTCTACACTGCTACCTACCTGGAAGCACTGGCCGATGCCCACGATAACGCCCAGATGTTGAGTGGCGTGGCCGTTGTCCCGGTCGGAGCTGAATCAGGGCGGTCGCAGGAGCCTCCTGTGAAATGATGCGTTCGAACTCAACTCTCGCTCTTTCTCTCATCCTGGTTTTTGCCAGCGGCACGGTGGTGGGTGCTTTGGGCTATCGCTCGTATTCCCTGAATACGGTCAGCGCCAAGAATCCTCCCCCCAAGAGCCCCGAGGACTATCGCCGCGAGTACATCGCTGAGATGCAACGCCGCCTGAGCCTCCAGACGCAACAGGTTCAGAAACTGGAAACGATCCTGGACGAGACCCGGGTGAAATACCGCGAACTGCGGGAGCGCAGCAAGCCGGAGATGAAGGCGATTCAGGACGCGCAGACTGCGGAGATCAATGCCATGCTCACGCCGCCGCAGCAGGCGGAGTATGAGAAGTTCCGGAAGGAGCGGGAAGAGAAGCGCAAGGCGGAGCAGCGGGAAAAAGAACAGAAGGACAAGGAAAAGTCCGCCAAGTAGACTCTCCCGAACTACCAGATTCCAAACGAGAAAAGCCCGGCTTCGCAGCCGGGCTTTTTCAGTCCTGTAAGGAAGATGTGGGCAGCGGTCGTTTAGCCGACCGGCTGTTTGGCGTCTGCCCGCTTGGCCTTCAGATTGGCCGAGCGCGCCAACATCTTCTGGAAACGATCCACTCGCCCCTCGGTGTCGATCAGTTTCTGACGGCCCGTGAAGAATGGATGGCAACTTGAGCAGATTTCCACTCGGATGTCACCTTTGTTGGTCGAGCGGGTCTTGAACGAGTGACCGCACGCGCAGATCACATTCGTTTCATTGTAGGCGGGATGGATGCCAGCTTTCATCGTTAATCCTTTAACCTCCCCAGTATAGCAGACACGCATCCTGTGCCAAAAGATGCAGCTAAACAGAAAGAACCCGCAGCCGGACTCCGGCGGCGGGTTCTTCGGTAGCCTGGATTCTATAGCCTACGGCTGCAGAATCGCGCTCAGTGGCCGGTGCGCACGATCTTAGCCCTGCACTGAAGGTCGGGCCAAGGCGTGACCAGTTTTGAGCTCAGCAGTCGACCACCTCACGCGTGTGACAACTACCAGTACTCATGTTTTCTGGATCACCTCCTTTCTTCAGTGATGGCCTTATCCTAAGCGACCTCCAGAAATCCGTCAAGAGAAAATAAGACGGGCACCACAAGATTTTGTAGTGCGATTCCAAAAGCTGGAATATGCGGTGGTGTGGGAGTGAAAAACTGAGGGCAGCGAGAGGGTCGCCTGGATTCCTCACACGGGACGCCCGGACCGCCGATCCATCGCTGTAAGTGGCTGATAAAAAGAAAACGCCCCGGGGGATCGGAGGATACCACCGGGGCGGGATGGTTAGAGAGGCAACCACCCACAAAGCATCTAACTAACGTGACCCACGGCTTATAGTGCAGTTTGTCTGCCAAACGTAAGTCATTGTATTTGCGTGTGGAGGAGTCGCAGGAATATGAGAATTGGGAGATTTCGCTTCTGTCACTCCGGTCTTTGGTAGACCAGCACCTTGGGTGCCCGTTTCACCACTTTTCGGAGCTACAATAGGCTCGTGCCGGCCGCCTCCCAAACGCCTCCGGGGCTCGAAACCACGCAGGGCTCCCTGCAGGGATCGATGGCCCGACGGGGGATTTCGGGGCTGTTCCTCTCCGGCATCCTGATGGCGTTTCTGGGTTCGATCCTGCTCGCCTGGCGCCACCACATTGAACCCAACTACCTGCTGATCGGGACCTACTTCCTGCTGCAGAACCTGGGCATGCTGCTCGCCCCGGCGCTGGCGGCTCCGCTGCTGCGGCGCAGGGGGATCCGGTTTGTAATGGCCCTGGGCTGCGCCCTGGCTTTCGTGGCGATGCTGCTGCTGGCCGCGTTCTCCCCGCCGTCGCCATTCGTCTGGCGTATGGGCGGCCTGTTTCTGGTCGGCCTGAGCGCCGGCATGCTCAACACGAGCGTCTTCCATGCCATCACGCCGGTGTACAACCTGAATCCGGCCGCCACCCTCAGCCTCGCCGGTGCCCTCTACGGGTTGGGCAGCATGACCTGTGCCCTGTTTATCGCTGGAACCTTCTTCGCGTATACCGTACCGGTGGTCTTACTGATCCTGGCCGTCGTGCCTGCCGTAGCGGCCGTGATCTACTACCGGGCCAAACTGCCGGAGGAACCGCTGGTCAAAGAGGTCACCTGGGAGCGGGCGATGCAGGACTTCAAGAGCCCGGCCGCCATTCTCTTTGCGCTGCTGCTCTTCTTTCAGTCCGGCAATGAGGGCGCGCTGGCCGGCTGGTTGCCTCTGTTCCTGACTCAGCGGCTGGGTGCGAGCCCTGCTACCTCGCTGTTCCTGCTGGCTTTGTACTGGTTTGCCCTCTTAATCGGCCGGGTGGCCGCCCAGTGGCTGCTGCCTCGGGTCCCCCATGCGCGGCTGCTGGCCGGTGCGACTTTGGCCCCCATGTTCGCCTGCCTGGTGCTGCTGTCCACCAACAACCTGTTTGGAGCCACGGTCGGCGTCCTGCTGGCCGGCGGCGGATTCAGCGTGATCCTGCCCCTGGTGGTGGAGAAGATCGGCGACCGGTTCCCCTACTTCCATCCCGGCTTCTTCAACGGCATCTTCTCGATCGCCATTACGGGCAGCCTGCTGGCCCCGGCGTCCCTGGGCTACCTGGCTCACTTCTACGGAGTAGGCGTGGTCATGGGGCTGCCGCTGGCCGGTTCCATCATGGTTGTCTTCCTGATCATCCTGATTCTGCTGGAAGCACGCCTGTCGAGCGCCCCTAAGCCAGTGAATTAGAGAGACTTGAAGATCAGGAAGGCGTACACGAGCAGGAAGCCGTAGAGGGCCTTGTACTCCCGGTTGCGCAGGTAGACCTCAAACGAGAAGCGCTGCGGCGGGTAGACCTTGGGCCATCGCGGAAACAACTGCGGAACCCGCTTGGCGTACTCCTCAAACTCCGGAAAGATCTTGGCCAGGTGCTGTTCTTCCTGCTCCATGACGGGCAGGTAGACGAAGATGAATACCACTCCGACAAAGGTGGCCAGGCTGGGGCGGGCGGCGGCCACGGTGCAGCCCAGGGCCGTCAGCAAGGTCCCAATGTACAAGGGGTTGCGAACCCAGGCGTAGGGTCCGGAGTCGGTCAACTGCTGGTTCTTTCTGAGGTGGCCAGCGGCCCAGGCGCGCAGAGCCAGCCCCAGCAGAGCGATGGGACAGCCCAGCAGCAGGGTAGGCAGCACCGGTTGGGCCAGCCAGACAAAGGCGGCCGCCAGCAGGAGTCCGGTGGGCACTCGCAGCCTTTGCACGGTATCCGCATACGGTTTCGGAAAGATCGACATTACAGCCCTACCATTGTAGCGAGTGCATCCATGACGGCCTCGGGTTGAATCGCCCGCATGGAGGCGTCTATCTCTTTCCTCCGCTCATAACTAGTGACGGCGCCCGGTATCCGGATCACCGATAAGGATTTACCGTAGGGACCATTGCGTGCCGGGTCCGTCGGTCCGAAGAGCGCGACGCCGGGCTTGTCGAGCGCGGCCGCCAGGTGCATGGGACCGCTGTCGACGCCGACGACGGCTGTGGCCCGCCGCGTGGCATCGATCAGGCCCGAAATCGACGAAATGTGGACTTCGGCCGCCTCGACGCTGCGCAGGGCTTCGGCCTGCCAGGGGGCACCATTCAAAACCAGGGGGATCCCTAGTTCCGCCTTTAGCCGCCGGGCCAGGACGGCATAGTGCTCCAGCGGCCACTGCTTCGACGCCCAGCCGGCGAACGGCGCGGCGAGTACGAATTTGCCTGCCGGCAGGGCGCTTTCGGAATAACCGCGCGGCAACGGAAAGGTGACGGTGCGGTCGCGGGCGCCGGCAGCTGCGGCCAAGTCGAGATTCTTCTCGACGACATGTGTTGTTTTGGCTCTAACTGTTGTCGTGTAGAGGCTTGCGGCGAGGCCCTCGCGGACCTGATCCCTGACGAAGCCGTACACTTGGCGGGAGCGGGCGACGCGCGCCACCAGGGCGGACTGGATCAGGCCCTGGAAGTCCACCGTCAGGTCGAATTCCTGCTTCCGGAGTTCACGGGCGGCGGAGCGCAGGGATGCCAGGCGACGCCTGTCGACCAGGATCAGTTCGTCGGCCAAGCCGCCCGAATCCAGCAGTTCCCGCCATTTGGGGTGAACCGCCCAGCTCAGGTGGCAATCCGGGAACGAGCGTTTGAGGGCGGCGGCGGCGGGCAAGGCATGTAGGATATCACCCATGGCGCCGAGCCGGACCACCAAAATGAGCGTAGAGGCCATTAGCCCTGCCGTTGGTGGACGTGTGCCACGAAGGCGGCGGCAGCCGCCGCATCCTGCTGCTCCAGTTGGATATCGGCGGGCAGCAAGCCTGGCGCATCCAGGACAACATAGTCGACGATTCTGAGGGCGGCCACGAGCTCGGCGCGGGCGCGGGCAGGGAGGATGGCGACTGCTGGATCCTTGACGATGACGGCAAGCTTCGCGGCCGGGCCCCGAGCCTCGGCCAGCCAAGCCGCATGCACGGCTAATAGCGGATCAAAACAGCCGGATACCAGCCGTGTTCCGGGCGGCAGTTCAGAAGGCGAAACGATCTTCGAGCGCGAATCCACTCCTACTGTTTTAGCAGGAGTGGCCGCAATCAGCGGGTTGAGATTTGTACAAGATCCAGTGCAGATTGGACGACCCGGCCGGCCTCGACCCCTGTCATACAGCGGTGGTCGATGGGACATTCACGCAGAAGGCAGGGCGAACACTCGACGTCGTGACGGATCACCCGGGCGAGCGGTCCGGTGGGGCCGGTGGTGATGTGGTTCGTCGCTCCGAAGACCGCCACAGTGGGGATGCCCAGGGCCGAGGCGATGTGCATGGAACCAGAGTCGTTCGTCAGGAAGACGCGGCAGGTGCCGGCGCGTTCGATGAACTGTTCGAGCGTTGTTTCGCCGGCCAGGTTCTGGGCCGAGCCGCCGAGTTGCTGGATTTCGGAGCGCACCTGCTCGCAGAGCGCGCGCTCGGATTTCGAGCCGAAGAGTTCGATTTCGGCGTCGAGCTGACCCGCGATCTGGATGGCGGCGGCGGCGAAACGCTCGGGAATCCATTGTTTCGCCGTGCCGTAGGCGGCTCCGGGGCTGACGCCGACGACGGACCGTGTTGGGCCGCGCTGGCCGGCCAGCCGGATGAGCGGCTCCGACGGTAGCTTGTCGACCCAGCCGATCTGCCGCAGAAGTTCCAGATAGTAAAAGCTTTCGTGCGGCGGGATGGAACCCTTGGCGGGCACCGGCACGGCGTCGGTGAGCAGCAGGCCGCGGCCGTCACGGTTGTAGCCGATGCGGCGCGGAATGCGGGCCAGGAAGGCGACGAGCGCGGCATCGAAGGCGTTCTGGAGGAGCAGGGCGCAATCGAATTTGTGTTTGCGGAGCTCGGCGGCCGTTCTCCATCGATCGACTGCAGATTCCGGCTGATAGGGCAGGATCTCGTCGGCGAAGGGCTCTTTGCGGTAGAGGCCGGCCACCCAGGGCCGGGCCAGAACCGTGATTTTCGCCGCGGGAAAGCGCGCGCGCACGGCGGCTAACGCCGGCAAACTCATCACCGCGTCGCCCACCCAGTTCGTGGCCCGGACTAAAATTCGCGAGTAGTTCTCCACTGGCAGTCCAAACTTATAGAATAGGGCGCATGACGGAAGCCGAGAAACGGCAACTGGATGAACAAGGCTACATCATCCTGCCCGGGTTTATGGATGAGTACCTGTTGCATGAGTTGCGCGTGCGCGTGGAGCAGCTGTTTGAAGAGGAAGGCGAGAATGCGGGACACGAGTTCCGCAATGAGCCCTTTGCACGGCGGCTGGCCAATCTTGTCGACAAAGGTGAGATTTTCGAGCAGGTGGTATCGGATGCGCGGATTCTCGTCTACGTCAATCATGTTCTGAATGGCAGCTTTAAGCTGAGCAGCCTGAACGCGCGGTCGACGAATCCTTATGCGCCCGAGGCTCAGCCCCTGCATGTGGATATGGGCGTGCTGCCGGACGAGACGGGTCCGTGCGTGTTCAATTCGGTCTGGCTGCTGGATGATTTCACGGAAGATAACGGCGCGACGCGGCTGATCCCGGGGTCCCATTTGTGGGGGCGGCTGCCGCAGGATGTGCTGAAGGACCCGAAGGCGCCGCATCCGCAGGAGATCCTGGTGCTGGCGCCGGCCGGCTCGGTGGCGATCTACAACGCCCACGTGTGGCATGGCGGTACGGCGAACCAGACTGCCCGGCACCGGCGGGCGTTGCACGCCTTCTATGTCCGGCGCGACCTGCCGCAGCAACAGTGGCAGAAGAAGCTGTTGAGCGCCGAGACGCAGGCCCGGCTGTCGCCGCTGACGCGGTATCTGCTGGCGCTGGACGATCCGATGAACGACCAGCTTTGTGCCGAGGGCAGCGGGCGCAGCGGCTTCATGAAATAGCCTCCATCCCGCTCCATCGCTACACTAGAGCCTGGAGCGTCGTATCCGATGGCGATCATCTACAACCGGGCAGAACTGGTGGCCCAGCGTGCGCGCTGGCGCGAGGCCGGGCTGACCGTCGTATTCACAAACGGCTGTTATGACATCCTGCATCCGGGCCATATCCGGACCCTGGAATCGTGCCGGAACCTGGGCGATGTGCTGGTGCTGGCGTTGAATTCGGATGCCAGCACGGCGCGCATGAAGGGCCCGACGCGGCCGATCCTGCCGGAGCAGGAGCGCGCAACGCTGGCGGCCGCGCTGGAAGCGGTGGATGTGGTGACCCTGTTTGAGGAAGACACTCCGCGGGAACTGATCGCGGAACTGCTGCCCGACATCCTGGTGAAGGGCAGCGATTGGGCGCATTTCGTGGCGGGCCGGGAAGAGGTGGAGGCGGCCGGGGGCCGGGTAGTGCTGGTGCCTCTGGAACCCGGGTATTCCACGACGGCGACCGTAGAAGAGGTCCTGAGCCAGCGGTGATCAACCCAGGGGTTCGAGATCAGTTCCAGGCCCTCACCCGACATCCGGCCTTTCAGGAGCTGGTGCGGCGGCTGGCGCACGAGCCGACGACGCGGTCGATGCTGGGCGGACTCACGCCTACCGCCAAGGCCCTCTACCTGACGCTGCTCTGGGAGAACCTGGAGCAGCCGATCCTGGTGGTGACGGATACGAACCGGACTGCCGAGGTGCTGCAGGAGCTGCTGGAGACCTTCCACGGGCTGCTGCTGGCGGGCCGGGGGGCTCCGCCGCCGGTGCATATTCCCGCTTTGGATGTGCTGCCGGGGCAGGGCCTGTCGCCGCATACGGAGATCAAGGCCCAGCGGGCGGTGGGTTTGTTCCGTCTGGCGTCGGGGAAATGTTCGATCGCCGTCACTCCGGTCGCGTCGGCGCTGCTGCGGACCGAAGGGGCGGCGGCTTACCGGCAACTGGCATTGACACTGCGCCAGGCAGACGAGATTGCCATGGATGACCTGGCCGCGCATCTCGACTCGATCGGCTATGAGAAGCGCGAGCCGGTGGAGATGGAGGGCGAGTACTCGATCCGGGGCGGGATCTTCGATGTCTTCCCGGCCGAGGCGCACCGGCCGATCCGCATTGAGTTCTTTGGGGATACGGTGGAGAGCCTGCGGCGATTCGATCCCGAGACGCAGCGCAGTGTCCTGAAGGTAGAAGAAGTGACGCTGCTGCCGATGGAGGAAACACCGCGGACGCGCGACTTCCTGCGGCGGCTGGCGGAGCTGATGCAGGCCGAGGATGTAGTGCCGGGCGAGACGTTTCCGGGTTGGGAGTTCGCGGCTCCGCTGCTGCGGCCGCGGAACGACTCGATTGAAAACCTGATCGAGAAACCGATTCTGGTCTGGGATGAACCGGAAGGGCTGAAGGTTGCGGCGGAGCGGTTGTGGAAGCGTCTGGAAGGGCTGGCCGAGCAGTCGCCGTGCCCACCGGAGCAGGTGTTCCGGCATTGGGGTGAGTTTCAGGCGCAACATCCCGACCGGCGCGAGATCGAGTTGCGGAACCTGTCGCTGGAAGGCGAGACCCATGCGGGCGATGCTCCGCTAGAGATCCGCTCGCAGCCTGGGATGGCGTTCCGGAACAACATGCCAGCGGCGGTGAGCGAAGCGCGGTCGCTGGTGGAGCGGGGCTACCGGGTGGCGTTCTTTGCGGCGGCCCAGGGCGAGGTCGAGCGGCTGGCCGACATCCTGGGCGAGTATTCGCTGCCGTTCCAATTGGGCATGGAGCTGACCGGGTCGACGCCGCAGTATCTGGCCGATCGTGCCTACATGGCGATGCAGACGGCCAGCGTGTACCTGATCCAGGGCCAGGTGCGGCGGGGCGTGACACTGCCGGAAGCGCAGTTTGCGCTGATCGGCAGCGAAGATCTGTTCGAAGCGTCGGACTATGCGGCGCAACCGGCCCGGGCGCGGTCGCATGTAGCGCTGTTCACGCCGGAATCTCTGGACCTGAAGATCGGCGACTATGTGGTCCACGCGCAGCACGGCATCGGGCGGTTTACAGGGCTGCGACAGATTTCGGGCGGCGACACCATGGAAGATTTCATGGTGGTGGAGTATGCCGCGGAGTCGAAGCTGTATGTTCCGCTCACGCGGCTGGACCTGATCCAGAAGTACCGCGGCGCGAACGAAGGCAAGCCGGCGCTGGACAAACTGGGCGGCGTCACCTGGGCGAAGACGAAGTCGCGGGTGAAGGCGAAGATGCGCGATATGGCGGAAGAGCTGCTGAAGCTCTACGCCGAGCGCAAGATGAGCGAGGGGTACGCGTTTTCGGCGGATTCAAACTGGCAGCGCGAGTTTGAAGACGCGTTTGAGTACTCGGCCACGCGGGACCAGCTGCAGGCGGTGACGGAGATCAAGCGGGACATGGAGAGTCCGCATCCGATGGACCGGCTGTTGTGCGGCGATGTGGGCTTCGGCAAGACGGAAGTGGCGATGCGGGCGGCGTTCAAGGCGCTGGGCGACGGGAAGCAGGTGGCGGTGCTGGCTCCGACGACGGTGCTGGCGCTGCAGCATTTTGAGACCTTCCAGAAACGATTCCAGGCGTTCCCGGTGCGGATTGAGATGCTGAGCCGGTTCCGATCGCCGAAAGAGACGAAGGCCGTGCTGGCGGACCTGAAGGCCGGCAAAGTGGATGTCGTGGTGGGCACGCACAGGATCCTGTCGAAGGACCTGGAGTTCCCGGACCTGGGCCTGCTGGTGGTGGACGAAGAACAGCGCTTCGGTGTCGCTCACAAAGAGCGGTTGAAGCAGATGAAGAAGAGCGTGGACGTCCTCACCATGTCGGCCACGCCGATTCCACGCACCCTGCACATGTCGCTGCTGGGCCTGCGGGATATGAGCGTGATCGAGACGCCGCCCAAGGACCGCCTGGCTGTCCAGACGGTGGTGGCGAAGTACAACCCGGACCTCATCAAGACGGCGATCGAGCAGGAACTCCAGCGCGGCGGACAGGTCTACTTCGTCCACAACCGAGTGGATTCGATCTGGACGAGGGCGGCCACAATTCAGGAACTGGTGCCGGGCGCGCGGGTCACGGTGGGTCACGGGCAGATGGGCGAGACCGAGCTCGAGAAGGTCCTGCTGAGCTTCATGCACCGCGGCGCGGACGTGTTTGTCTGCACGACGATCGTCGAGAACGGCCTGGATATCCCGCTGGCCAACACGATCATCATCGAGAATGCTCAGAACTACGGGTTGTCCGAGCTCTACCAGTTGCGCGGGCGTGTGGGCCGCAGCAACCGGCGAGCTTACGCCTACCTGATGGTGCCGACGGATGCGGACTTGACCGAGGTCGCCCGAAAGCGGCTGGCGGCGTTGAAGGAGTTCTCTGATCTGGGCGCGGGCTTCAAGATCGCCGCGCTGGATCTGGAACTGCGCGGGGCGGGGAACCTGCTGGGTGGAGAGCAGCACGGACATCTGGCGGTGGTCGGGTATGAGACGTATGTGAAGCTGCTGGATGAGACCGCGAGGGAGCTGCGGGGCGAAACGGTGGCTCCGGAGGTGCACTCGTCGCTGAATCTTGGGTTGGATATCCGGATTCCCACCGATTACATTGCCGATGAGCAGCAACGGTTGAAGGCGTATAAGCGGATTGCGGATGCGGGCGATCCGGAGAAGGCGGTGGCGCTGCTGCAGGAGCTGGAAGACCGGTATGGAGCGGCGCCGGAGAGTGTGCGGCACCTGGTGGAGTTCTCGCAATTGAAGACGATGGCGGCGCGGTGTGGCATCGAGGCGATCGACCGGCGGGGCGGCGGCGTGAACATCAAGTTCCATCCCGGGTCGGCTGTGGATCCGCATGCGCTGATGCGGCTGGTGAGCGAGACGGCCGGGGCACAGTTCACGCCGGCGGGGATCCTGAGAGTGCCTCTGGATCCGGCGGCGGCGCCGGGCGCACTGCTGGTCCAGCTGCGGTCGCAGATTGCCGGGCTTGCGGGGTAGCGGAGACGGCGGCCGTCACGTTCCCTGGAGGGCACTTCCCCGCGAAGAACGAGCGGTCCATGGAACTTTTCCCAAAAGATAGCGTCCATCTTTTCAGGGACTCAGGCCGGACGAGACGGCGAGTCACCACGGATCTTGATGTACATCAGTTTCACTTCCGGCTGGATGCTGACCGGGCTGCTGTTGGTGTGTGCCTTGTTGAACAGCTCCTGTGCCAGCCGTGCGCCGATGCCCAAGGATGCGGCCTGGGATGCGGCTTCGGGCCGGTTTTCGTGGGCGAACGGTGAAATAGTATTGCCCGCGGGCTTCAGCTACCTGCCGGATTGGGGCACGGACACCTTTGTGGGCCGTTTCACCTCTCCAGATGGCCGGGTAGTAGTTTCGCACGACATAGGGACCTCGGCCAGTGTCTGGGCGGGACGGGAGAAGTCCACCACGTCGTTTCAGGAATCGGTGGTGGACGGCGCCCGGGTCTGGGTAGGGAAACGGGAGTGGGCCGTCAAACTGGGTGGCCGGATTCTCCTGATCGCGGTGACCTTTCCGGATTCCGGCTGTGCGAGTTTCTATGTGGAGTCCTCCGAACCGGAAGACGGCAAGGTGATTGAGGGGATCGCACGCAGTTTCCATCCGCGCCAGGGGGGCGCCAAGTGCGCCAAGCCGGGTCAGTGAACGCAGATAGGTCGTTGCGCCGCTTTGTGGCACTGGGTTCCGCGAGACGCAGGTTGATGTTGCAGAATGCCCAGCAGTGACCTCGAGAAAATAAATAAAAATTAATCCGCTATATAGCATTTAGACGTTTGACTGAGCCAAGAGGGCAGGGTGGGGCGTGTGGCCCGATAGACGCGCAGAAGGCTGCACTGAGGGCTCGCGCGGACACGATTAAAATTTCTACTAATTGAACTGCATTTTTCCGTCGATATCGTACTGTAAGTACTGATGCGACTTTCCCGCCCGGACTGTGCGGCTAAGTTGACCCTTAGAGGAGACGATATTGGCGCGCGGGTCCCGGCTCAGGGAGATCATCCTCATCGCGGCACTGCTGGCGCCCCTGGCACAGGGGCAAAGGTACAGTTTCAAGACCTATGGCCAGGAAGAAGGGCTGAGCAACCTTGCGACGGAGTGTCTTTTCCAGGACCGGACGGGCTACCTGTGGGTGGGCACCCAGAATGGTTTGTTCCGCTATGATGGGGCCGTCTTTGCGCGCTTTGGGGAGTCTGAGGGGCTACCCAGTTCGACGGTAGATAGTATCGTCCAGACCCCGGATGGCGTGCTGTGGGTGGCCACATCGCACGGATTGGCGCGGCGTCGCGGAGCCCGGTTCGAAACCTTCGATTTCAAAGGCGCGGTGGAGAGTTCCGGTCGCTTCGGTCTGGCTACCGACGCAGCGGGCCGGCTGTATCTCACGACCAACGTGGGCCTGCTGATCTCCGAGCCACCACGGAACGGCGGGCTGCGAGCTTTCCGGCGGGTCGTCGGCCAGCCGGAGGGACGGGCCTACGGGGTACATGCCGGACGGGATGGAACCGCGTGGTTTGGGTGCGGTTCGGGCATCTGCCGGGTGTCCGGAGGACGAACCGAGGTTTTCGGGCCCGCGGAAGGCGTCCCAGCGGACCGTTGGGACGCGGTTCTGGCCGATGCCGGGGGCACGGTCTGGATCAGAAGTTCCAAGCGTCTGCTGCTGAAAACAAAGCAATCGGCCGGGTTTGAGGCACCGCAGCAGAGCATCCCCTCGAACGGCGACTTCGCCACACTGGCCTTGGGCCGCGATGGAGAGCTGTTTGTGCCGACGGACGACGGGGTCTGGGAGTTTGCGAACGGGCACTGGCGGGTGACGGGTCAGCAACAGGGATTGCCGGCCGCGGCGACCAGCGCGGTGCTGCAGGACCGGGAAGGATCGCTCTGGATTGGACTGTGGGGCACGGGCCTGTCGCGATGGGTGGGCCGCAACGTATGGGAGGGTTGGACCCGCGGGGAAGGGTTGAGCGGCGAACACGTCTGGAAAATGGCTCGGGACCGGCAGGGGCACATGTGGGTGGCCACGGACAACGGGCTGAACCAGATGCGGGTGGATGAGCGCACGGGTCGGATGAGCTGGCGACTGTGGTCCGAGGCGAATGGACTGGCCGGCAACAAGACGAGAGCCGTGGTGTTGGGGCCGGACGGCGCGCTCTGGGCCGGCAGTTCGCCAGGTGGGATTTCGCGCGTGGACCCATTGTCCGGTGAGGTGCGCACGTATGCCTTACCGCACATACCGGGCAGCGACCGTATCTGGACGCTCAACTTCGACCGGGCGGGGACCCTTTGGGTGGCGACGCGAGCGGGCCTGTTCTTCGCAAAACCGTCCGGAGGGCAGGCTCGGTTCGAGAAGCAGGAACTGCCGAACGGGGATGCCGGCGAGACCGTCTCGGCGGTGTTGGAGGACAGCCAGGGCCGGTTCTGGGCGGCCGGGACGAGAGGTCTTGCCCGGCGGGAGAACGGGGTCTGGAAAAGATTCACCAGAGAGCATGGGCTGCCCAGCAGCGCGGCCGGATTTCTGGCCGAGGGGCCCGACGGAAGCATCTGGGTGGGCTACCGCGACAGGAGCGGCGTCTCGCGGGTGAAGGTGGATGGCGATCAGCTGGCGGTTGAGACGTTTACGCGGCAGTCCGGGCTGCATTCCGAACAGGCGATTTTTGTGAAGGCGGACCGGCGCGGTTGGATCTGGTTCGGCACCGACCAGGGGGTAGACGTCCGGATCGGCAGACAGTGGCATCACTTCGGGCGGCAGGACGGGCTGATCTGGGACGACTGCAACACCGATGCGTTCTTTGAGGACGCGGACGGCAGCGTCTGGATCGGGACCAGCCGGGGGCTGGCGCATTACCGGGTTCCCGTGACCCGGCCGGAACCGGACGGGCCGCGTGTGGAGTTCACGCGCTTTCAACTGGGTGACCGCACGCCCGACCTGGAGCAGGCCATTGAGGAGCCCTACAGGAATCGCACGCTGGCGGCGCAACTCTCCGTGCTTACGTTTCTGGCCGAAGGCGATGTGATGTGCCGGTTCCGGCTGGTGGGCCTGGACGACGATTGGCTGGAGACGAAGCAGCGGGAAGTGCGGTTCCCGAATCTCCCGCCTGGCCGCTATGTGCTGGAGGCGACCGCGCGCAATGCGGCGGGCGTCTGGAGCCAGGAGCCGGCCCGGGTCCGCTTCACCATCCGGCCGCCCTGGTGGGGCACGTGGTGGTTCCGCGGTGCCATGGTTGCCGGCGTTCTGCTGCTGCTGGCCGGTGTGATTCTGTGGAGGACACGGCGGCTGAGCAGCCAAAGTGCGCAATTGGAGGAGGCGGTCAAGGAGCGGACGCGGCAACTGCGCATCGAGCAGGAGCGCATCGTGGGCCAGAATGCCGAGATTGAGCGGCTACTGGAGGAGGCCCGGCAGGCGAACCAGCTGAAGGACGAATTCCTGGCGAATATGAGCCATGAGATCAGGACGCCGATGCACGGCATCCTCGGGATGCTCAATGTGGCCCTGGACCAGTCTGTGAACACGCAGCAGCACGAATCGCTCGAGCTGGTGAAGTCCTGCGCGCAATCGCTGCTGCACATCCTCAACGACATCCTGGATTTCTCGAAGATCGAGGCAGGCAAGCTGGAGATCGCGGCCGCGCCGTTCCAACTCAGGGAGATGCTGGACGCGGCATGCTCGACCTTCCTTGCCGGGGCCAGGGAACGGGGGATCCGGCTGGCGTGCGAGATTGAGCCCGGCGTGCCCGACTGGCTGGAGTGCGACGCGCGCCGGATCCGGCAGGTGCTGTTGAACCTGGTGGGCAATGCGCTGAAGTTCACGCACGAGGGGGAAGTTCGGGTGCGGGCCAGTTTCCGCGACCTGGGCGGCGATGCAGCCGAATTGCACTTTGCGGTGTGCGATACAGGGATCGGCATCCCCGAAACCGCGCGCAGCCTGATCTTCGAGGCCTTCCGGCAGGCCGATGGCACGACTTCGCGGAACTACGGCGGCACTGGACTGGGGTTGACCATCTCGACGCGGCTGGTTCATCTGATGGGCGGCAGCATCAGCGTCGAGAGCGAAGTGGGGCAGGGCAGTACATTCCGGTTCTGGGTGCGGGCACGGAGGGTTGCCGCGCCTCAGAAGGGCGATTCCCAGTTGGGCCACCACCTGCGGCCTGAGGCGAAATTGCAGCCGCTGCGCATCCTGCTGGCCGAGGACAACCTGGTGAATCAGCGGGTGGCGACGGCGCTGTTGACCAAACGCGGCCATCTTGTGGAAGTGGTGGGCAACGGGCGGCAGGCGGTGGAACGCTCGGAGGCGGAGCCCTTCGACCGGATCCTGATGGATCTGCAGATGCCGGAGATGGACGGCTGGACCGCCACGCTGCTGATCCGCGAGCGGGAGCGAGTGACCGGCGGCCACGTGCCGATCATTGCGCTGACAGCCCACGCGATGAGCCATATCCAGCAGCACTGCCTGGAGGTCGGGATGGACGCCGTGGTGGTGAAGCCGTTCGACCCGGTGCCCTTCTGCGCGGCGGTGGAGCAGGACTTGCCGAGGTCGCTCTCCGTGGATCATCCCCAATACGTGCCGAGCTCCTGAGCGGAACCGGCGGCTCCGGTCCTGCAAAACAGAACTCCTCTATCCCTCGAATCCCGTGATGAGCGCGGTTCTCTGCTTGTGCGGAAGCGCTGTTTGATTGGACAATCGAGCAAGGTTCCGGACCAGAGGTCCGATCGGAGGGCTGGATGAGCGGGCTTGGACTTGGCCGATGTGTGCTTTGGGTTACGCTGGCAGCGCTGATACCGGCGCCTTCCGCCCAGGCGTATTCCGTGCTGGCGCACGAAGCGATCATCGACTCCGCCTGGGATCTCTCGATCAAAGGGCTGCTGTTGAAGAAGTATCCCGGCGCCACGCCGGAGCAACTGAAGGAAGCCCATGCCTACGCCTACGGCGGCAGCATCCTGCAGGACATGGGGTACTACCCGTTTGGGTCCAGGCTGTTCACAGACCTGCTGCACTACGTCCGCAGCGGCGATTTCATCGTCAACCTGATCCGTGATGCGGAGAACCTGAACGAATATGCGTTCGCGCTGGGCGCATTGTCCCACTATGCTTCCGACAATGACGGCCACCGCCTGGCTACGAACGTCGCCATCCCGATGCTGTATCCGAAACTGCGGTTGCGATTTGGGAACCGGGTGACGTTTGCCGATAACGCGATGTCGCATGTAAAGACGGAACTGGCCTTCGACGTCCTGCAGGTGGCCCAGGGGCACTACGCTCCGGACAGCTACCACGCGTTCATTGGATTCGAGGTGGCCCGGCCCGTGCTGGAGCGCGCCTTTTTCGATACGTATGGACTGAAGCTGGGCGACTTGTTTGCCAGCACCGGCCTCGCCATCGGCTCCTTCCGATTCGCGGTGAGTTCGACTATTCCGTCGATGACGAAGGTGGCGTGGGAGCTCAAGAAAGACGAGATTGTCAGGGGCGCCCCAGGCACAACGCGCCGGAAGTTCCTGTACAACCTGTCGCGCGCGAGCTACCACAGGGAATGGGGCAGGGAAT
This sequence comes from Acidobacteriota bacterium, assembly GCA_017307505.1. Classification (GTDB taxonomy): domain Bacteria; phylum Acidobacteriota; class Terriglobia; order Bryobacterales; family Bryobacteraceae; genus Paludibaculum. Next base: position 76,909 of record JAFKEE010000057.1, read on the forward strand.
ACCAGCGGCCTGGCCTTGGGGCGAGGATCCTGGCCTTTTTCTTCAGGATCCTGCCGCGGCTGGGCCGGGCTCGCGCGCTTGGCTTCAGGACGCCTACACCGGAAGTGGAGAAGTTGTTCATGGCGAGCTTCAACGCCACGCTGGAACGCTACAAAGCGCTGCTGGCGGCGGTGGACGCAGGCCGATTGACGCTGCCGAATGAGAACTTTGACGTCGGCGAACCGACGAAGGCCGGCGGGTATACGCTTTGCGATCAGGCCTATGCCCAGCTGCTTCGCAAGCTGGACGGCCATTATGCCGAGATGACGCCCAGGCTGCGACAAGACGTGCTGGCGTTCTATGGTGATCTGCGCGCACCCATCGCGACGAAGGCGGATGGCGCGCGGTGGGCTGAGGTGTTAAAGGCGGTGGAAGAGCTGAGGTCGCTGGAGCAGGGACTGTCAGGCGCTCCGGCGGCGCCGCCGGCCTCGCACAACGAGGATTGACGGCGAGAGATAGTCCCGCCGGCCACGCCTGGAAGCCGGCTACAGATGCCAGCGGGCCTGGCGGAGAACCGCCTTCGGATTGCCCTCCTGCTGCTCATACCAGACCGTGAGCAGGCCGCCATCGGCGAGTTCGACCGTGGACGGGTAGCCCAGGTCGCCGCGGACGCCATCGGCCGAGATGGTGATGGGCGGCGACCAGGTTTTGCCGTGATCCTCACTCACCCGCGCCTGGTTTCCGAACGGCGCGCGGCGGTAGCCGTAGGACATTACCAAGCGGCCGTCGCGCAGGCGGAGGAGGTGCGAGGGCAGACCCCACACGCCAATCGGGTGGGGTTCGGACCAGGTCTTGCCCCCATCGGCCGATTCGCACTGCAGGGTTTCTCCGCCGTTGGTCTTGCTGTGATTGCGGATGTGGATCACCAGCCTGTGGTTGGCGGTCTCCACTGCATGGAGCTCGTGATAGTCCTCGTACCGGTCCCCGGGCCGGAGCGGGATATCGGAGAGGATGCGCCACGTCTGACCGTCATCCGTGGATTCCGCCACTCGTGCCTTCTGGCCGGGCTCCCAGAGTTCCTTGCCTGGATAGAGAAGACGATTGCCTGAGAGCGCTAACGGCCCGTGGGGCGAGTTCACCGGAACGCGGTAGGGGGCCGACCAGGTCATGCCAGCGTCGGTGGAGCGCAGCATCCAGGTGCCGAGCAGGGCATTGCGCTGGGCCTGCGTCGAACGGCGCTGGACGGACTGCCAGCGGGCCGTGCGGCCTTCGGGCCAGTCCTTCGCGCGCTGCAAGGTTGTTTCGTAGGCGAGGGAAGTGAACGTGGTGACGAGGATGGTTCCGGAGGGCGTGATGCAGAGGCCGGCGTCGCGATCATCGATCACGGTGTCCAGCAGGACCTCGGGCCAGCTCCAGGACTTGCCGTCGTCGGTGGAGCGCATGAGTTCCACTCGGCCGAAGGGGCAGACGTGGGTTTCGCGGCCACCGGAATAGGCGACGAGGAGTTCGCCGTTGGGTCGGCGGGCGAGGGTCGGCCAGCCGCAGTAAGCCTCGGGGGTCAGGCTGATGTTCGAGAGAGCGGGGGCGCCGGGTTGGGCCCCGGCGGCGCGGACAGAGGACAGGATGGCGGGTGCGGCCAGGAGTGCACGTCGGGAGAGAGGCATCGTTCGGTTACCTTGCAGGCGTACTTTGCAGGGTACTAAAGCGATGGGGTGGAAATGAAGGCAGGGGCCCTTTTGACGGGGCCCCTGTTGGCGACTGCTGTCAACGAACGATTGTCTGAACTGTTACTTTGTGGCGGCGGCGGGGGCGGGCCGTGTGCCTTCCACGTCGATGGTGATCTTTACTTCGTCGCTGACGACCACGCCGCCGGTCTCGACGGCTTTGTTCCAGGTGAGGCCGTAATCGGCACGATTGATGGTGGTGGTGGCGGTGGCGCCGCGGCGCAGCATGCCCCACGGGTCCTTCACTTCGGGCCCGGAGGCATCGACATTGAGCACGATCTGCCGGGTGACGCCATGGAGGGTGAATTCGCCGGTCACGGCAAGACCGGTGGCGGTCTTCCTGGCGCTTTTAGACTTGAAAGTCATGGCCGGGTACTTGGCGACGTCCAGGAAGTCGGCACTGCGCAGGTGTTCGTCGCGCTTGGGTTCGCTGGTATTGACGGTGGTGGCGTCGATGTTGGCGTCGATTTTGATCGCAGTGGGGTTCTTCTCGTCGTAGACGATGGTGCCGGTGACTTTGCTGAACTCGCCGCGCACGTTGCTGACCATGAGGTGCTTGACGGTGAAGGCGGCCTTCGAGTGGGAGGTGTCGATCTTGTACTCTTCCGCGAAGACGGCGGGTACGGCGAGCACAGAGAGGGCCAGGACAGATTTCCAGTTCATGATTCGGAATCCTTTGTGTGATTTCTTCTTGGGTTCGGCTGTCAGGGGATGGGACAACTTATTTCGAGTAGTAGAAGCGTTCGTTGACGACCTTGCCGTCCTTCCAGCGCCGCACGGCGGTCTGAGCCAGCTGGAAGCGCGTGCCGCCCTTGAAGGTGACGTCGTAGAGCCATTCCGAGAAGGTGACATCTCCGTTGACAGCGGAGGAGAGGACGGAGGCGCCATGGAACTGCTCGATGCTCGAGAAGAAATCGATCTCGCGCTGGCGGTTGACGGCCTTGCCGACGAACGGTTCGTTGGAGTTCTCCTGCATGACGACGTTCTCGTCGTAGAGTTCGTCGAAGGCTTCCAGAGCCTTGCCGGTGAGGATGTCGTTGTTCAGTTTGGCGTCGAGTTCAGCGATAGTCATTGTCTTGTCTCCCGTATCTTTTCCAGTAATTCCACCAGGGTTTCGGCCTCGTCGGGGGTGAGCCCGGCGGCCATTTTCTGATCGACGGCCTCGACTAGCGGATCGAGGCTGGCCAGCAGGCGCGCGCCTTCCTCAGTGAGGTAGCAAAGCACCTGGCGGCGGTCTTTTTCGCAGCGGACCCGGCGTACGAGACTTTTGAATTCCATACGGTCGAGCAACCGGGTCATGCCCGGCGTCTCTTCGAGGAGACGCTCTCCGATGGCCAAGGTCGGAATGCCCTCGGCACCTGCGCCGCGCAGGATGCGCAATACGTTGTACTGCTGCGGCGTAATCTCATACGGTTCCAGGAACCGTGCTGTGTCACGCCGGAAGACGTCCGCGGTCTTCAGGATCGACAAGGACGCTTCCTGGTAGATGGAGCTGAACGGTTTGGTCTGCTTCAACTCCTCTTGAAGTCGGCTTGTCTTGCGTGCCATGACTTTAAATTACACGACATTAGTTGACGCGTCAAGCATTTTGTTGAAAAGAAACATCACCAGGGCTACGCCGACTGGGTGGTGTGCTTCTATCCGTTTATATTTCAGTAGCTTAGCGGGAATTGGCGGAGGATGTCCGCGGGCTGGCTAGACGCTCGCTTTCGGCGGAGCATCCTTCTCGGAGTCGTGGCGGACGCCGTTCCAGAGCTTCTTCACCCTCTCATAAGTAGCCAGGAATCCGTCTTTCAGGTCCCTGGGCGCGAGGTAGACCAGGACATGGGAGGCCTCGACAAGGTAGGGTGCCACGGTTGACTCGGCCACGGAATCGGGTACGGGCTTGATGGGGAAGGCGAGCAGCATCATGACGAAGACCACGCCGATGAGGCTGGCCTTGATGAGCCCGAACAGCGCGCCGAGGATCCGGTCGAGCCAGCTGAGTCCGGTCCATTTAAAGATGCGCGAGAGGCCCCAGCCCAAAAGGCCTCCCACCGCCTGGACTCCTACGAACACGAGCAGAAAGCCGACGATATTGCAGAGAGCCCGGGAGCTCAGGTAGGGCTGGAAGTAGGCTCCGGCGGAGCCGTAGAACCAGGTGGCCAGCAAAAGGCCCAGCACCGTAGCTGCCAGGCCGATTGCCAACCGCGTGAAGCCCCGGCGAATGCCTTGCGTCACGAAGATCCCGAGTAAAACAAGAAAGAAGATATCGAGCCAGTTCACAGCTTGCTACCAGTGATCTTCTCGTACGCCTCCCGGTACTTGTCGGACGTTTTTTCCACTACGTCGGCGGGCAGAGAGGGGGCGGGTGGCTGCTTGTTCCAGGTCAGGGTTTCGAGGTAGTCGCGCACGAACTGTTTGTCGAAAGACGGCTGAGCTCCGCCGGGCTTGTATTCGGAGGCGGGCCAGAAGCGCGAGGAGTCGGGGGTGAGGACCTCGTCGCCCAGCGTGAGGACTCCGCCGATGTGGCCGAACTCGAACTTCGTATCGGCGAGGATGATGCCGCGGGTGCGGGCGTAGTCGGCCGCTTTGGAATAGATGGCCAGGGTGAGGCGGCGCAGATCCTGCATGACCTCTTCGCCGGCGATCTCGGCGGAGCGTTCAAAGCTGATGTTCTCGTCGTGGCCGGTCTGGGCCTTGAAGGCAGGGGTGAAGATGGGCTCCGGTAGGCGGTCGCTTTCCTTCAGACCGGCGGGCAGGGGAATGCCGCAGACCGTGCCGAGTTTGCCGTACTCCTTCCAGCCGGAGCCGGAGAGGTAGCCGCGGGCGACGCACTCGATCTGCACCATCTCGGCTCGTTTTACCAGCATGGAGCGGCCTTCCAACTGATCGCGGTACTGGTGCAGTTCCGCCGGGTATTCGCTCACATTGGCGGAGATGAGGTGGTTGGGCACGACATCCTTCAGGAAGTCGAACCAGAAGAGGGAGAGCTGCGTGAGAACCCGGCCTTTGTCGGGGATCGGTGAGCCGAGGACGCAATCGAACGCGGAGATGCGGTCGGTTGCGATCATCAGGAGTTTGTCGTCGCCCACGGCGTACACATCGCGGACTTTGCCGCGGGCAATTAGCGGGAGGCTGGGGATGTTGGTTTGAAGTAGGGTGCTCATCGGAATTGGTTGGAAATCACGGGCATCGAGGCAGACACGAACGGCGCGGGTCTCGAAGGTATCGCCAAGGCGCTGCATGGTGGTTTCGCTGAGGCGATCCTGGACGCTTTCGAACAACTCGTTCTCCTCGCGCCGGATATGGGCGCGCAACAGGGCGCCGAAGTCCTGGAGCCGTTGGAGGGTCGGCTCGGCGCGGAGCGCGGCGATCTGCTGCTCCATGGCGCGATGTTCGGCGATCAGGGCGTCGACCTGGGGCGTAGGGCCGAGTTCAGAGAGGATGGCGGGAAAGAGCTCCAGTTCCTCGAGTTCGAAGTGGTTGATGAGTTCGAGGTCGAAGCGGTCGGCGCATTTGGCGGCGAGGCGCTGGACGGTGGCGGGGGAAGGGTCCCGGGCCAGGGTGCGTTCGATGAGAACACAGAGCGCGAGTCCGTTGTGGTGCTGGTGCGACAGCGGGTGGAGGCTCTTGTGGCGGCGCATAGGTGGATTGCGGCAGGGTCCGAACTACTGTTGGTACCATCCTTCGCGGCGGGACGCAAGGCGGATGATTAGAACAATTTCACACTCAATTGTTTGATGCAAACACGGCACAAATGCGTTATATTGGGAGGGTTGCCGTCCGGCAGCGACAATACGGTTACGGACAGGTGGCCGAGTGGTTAATGGCAGCAGACTGTAAATCTGCCACTCCTTGCGAGTTACGGAGGTTCGAATCCTCCCCTGTCCACCATCTACTTTCGAGGTAGAGCCAACCGGAAGAAGTGCCGGGCGAAAGCGATCCAACCTGGGTCTGTGATGGAAATCGCGGAGTGCAGTGTGCCGGGGTTGCCATAGGCAGGTAGGGTTGCGCTAAAGTAAGTTGCAGGGCCGATGTAGCTCAGTTGGTAGAGCGCGTCCTTGGTAAGGACGAGGTCACCAGTTCAATCCTGGTCATCGGCTCCAGAATTTTCAAGACGAGCTGGACCCTTCCAGGTTCCGGTAAGCCCGAGGCGGGTGGCCGGTCCCCACAAAAAGCTGGATTAGGCGGGAGGCAGCAGGGAGTCGCACGCATGGCGAAAGAGAAATTTGATCGCAGCAAACCGCACGTGAATGTCGGCACGATTGGCCACATCGACCACGGCAAGACCACGCTCACGGCAGCAATCACGAAGACGCTGGCCAAGCATAACCCGAAGGTGCAGTTCCGCAGCTTCGACTCGATCGACAACGCGCCGGAAGAAAAGGCACGAGGTATCACGATCGCGGCGGCGCACGTGGAGTACGAGACGGCGAATCGTCACTACGCGCACGTGGATTGCCCTGGCCACGCGGACTACATCAAGAACATGATCACCGGTGCGGCGCAGATGGACGGCGCGATTCTGGTGGTGGCGGCTCCTGACGGACCGATGCCCCAGACCCGCGAGCACGTGCTGCTGGCCCGCCAGGTGGGCGTGCCGTACATTGTGGTTGCCCTGAACAAGGTCGACATGATGGACGACGCCGAACTGCTCGAACTGGTGGAGATGGAGCTGCGCGAGCTGCTTTCGAGCTACGGGTTCCCCGGTGACGACCTGCCGATCTGCCGTGTCAGCGCGCTGGGCGCGTTGAATGGCGAACCGCAGTGGGAAAAGTCGGTGGACGACCTGATGGAAGCGGTGGACAATTACATCCCGATTCCGCAGCGCGACGTGGACAAGCCGTTCCTGATGCCGATCGAAGACATTTTCTCGATCCAGGGCCGCGGGACGGTGGTCACGGGCCGTATTGAAAAGGGCCAGGTCAAGGTGGGCGAGGAAGTCGAGATTGTGGGCTTCCGCGACACGCGCAAGACGGTTGTGACGGGCGTGGAAATGTTCAAGAAGCTGCTGGACAGCGGCATGGCGGGCGACAACGTCGGTCTGCTGCTGCGCGGCATCGACAAGGACGACGTGGAGCGTGGTCAGGTGCTGGCGAAGCCGGGCTCGATCAAGCCGCACGCGAAGTTCAAGGGCGAAGTTTACGTGCTGTCGAAGGAAGAAGGCGGCCGTCACACGCCGTTCTTCAAGGGCTATCGTCCGCAGTTCTACTTCCGGACGACGGACGTGACGGGCGTGATGGAACTGCCGGAAGGCACGGAGATGGTGATGCCTGGCGACAACGTCACGGTGGGTGTGGAACTGATCACCCCGGTGGCGATGGACAAGGGCTTGCGCTTCGCGATTCGTGAAGGCGGCCGCACGGTCGGCGCCGGCACGGTGTCTGAAGTGGTTCTCGACTAGTTTGC
>JAFKEE010000058.1:0-15674 GCA_017307505.1 Acidobacteriota bacterium
GGGGGTCCGCCTTACCAATTGGAGGCGAAAAGGCTTTATCGGCTTTCGCGGGCTGTCGTCGCCATGCGGGACTCCGTTGAGCATCCGATGGGCCGGCGAGGCGGATCCGCGTGGTCGACCAGGGGGTCGACCGCGGACCCGGGGGTCCGCCTTACCAATTGGAGGCGAAAAGGCTTTATCGGCTTTCGCGGGCTGTCGTCGCCATGCGGGACTCCACTGAGCATCAGATGTGCCGGCGATGGTTCCGCGTGGTCGACCAGGGGGTCGACTGCGGACCTGGGGGTCCGCCCTCCTAGTGTGAGGCTATGCGGCTTTCCTTGACGCTGGCGGGCCGCAGACGACGCACTGGGAGCTGGCCGTCTGTGGTTGGGCATGGGAGTCGATTGGCCCAGTTCGATAGAGTGTTTATGGTCTCCCATGCGTTTCCTATCCCTGTGTTTCCTGATGGCGCCCGCTGTGATGGGCGCTGCGCGCGAGCCGGTTGACTTCGTGGATCCGCTCATCGGTACGGCGAAGAGCAAGATCGGGTATGGTGGCACGATGCCGTTTGTTTCGCCTCCGTTCGCCATGACGAACTGGACGGCCCAGACGCGGCAGAACAAGATCAGCATCACCTCCTACGAGTATGACGATGCGGCCATCACGGGCTTCATCGGCACTCATCAGCCGGCCATCTGGATGGGCGATTACGGGTATGTCACGCTGATGCCGCAGACCGGCGCGTTGCGCACTACGCCCGAGGCTCGGGGGCTGGCGTTTTCGCATCGCGAGGAGACGGCCAAGGCAGATTCCTATGCCGTGTCGCTGCGGACGGCAGAGGGCGGTACGATCCGCGCCGAGATGACGGCGACCGAACGGTGTGCGATTTTCCGGTTCCGGTTTCCGGGTACGGGCACGGCGCGGGTGCTGGTGGAGACGTCGCGGCCCGGCATTGCCGGGTTTGCCGCCGTGGATCCGGCCACACGGGAGATCACGGGGTTCAACCCGCACCGGATGGATGCGCACCTGGGTCCGCACAAACTACCGAACTTCAAGGGGTATTTCGCGGTGCAGTTCCGGCAGGCTCCGGAGAAGGCGGGCGTGTATGGGCGGGACAAGGCGGATGCCTCGACGAGCCGGGGCGCCTTTGCCGAGTTTCGTCCCGGGGCCCTGGTGGAAGTGCGGGTGGGGACCTCGTTTCTTAGCGTGGAGCAGGCCAGGGAGAATCTGCGGCGCGAGATCCCGGAGTGGGATTTCGAGGCGGTGCGCGCGCGGCTGCGTGGGGCGTGGGCGGAGAAGCTCGACCGCCTGCAGGTGGAAGGGGCGAGCGAGCGCGAGAAGACGCAGCTCTACACGGCTCTGTATCACACGCTGCTGTACCCGCGGGTGTTCTCCGAGTACGGGCAGTATTACAGCGCGTTTGACGACAAGGTCCATCAGGGCGAGAGTTACACCGCTTTCTCGATGTGGGACACGTTCCGGGCGGAGAACCCCATGCTGACGCTGTTCGCTCCGGAGCGGATCGCCGGCATGATTACGGCGCTGCTGCAGAACTTCCAGGAAGGCGGCTGGATGCCGAAGTGGCCGAATCCGTCGTATACGAACATCATGATCGGGACGCACGCGGACTCGCTGGTGGCGGAAGCGATCCGCAAGGGGTTCCAGGGCTTCGACCGGGCCCTGGCGTGGAAGGCGGTCTACAAAGATGCCATGGTGCCGCCGGATGGCGATACGACGCGGCGCTGGCTGGACCGGGAAGAGGGCACTCCGTATGAGGGCCGGGCGGGGCTGACTTACTACAAGCAGCTTGGCTACATTCCGACGGACAAAACCGACGAGGCGGCCTCGCGAACCCTGGAGGACAGCTACGACGACTGGTGTGTGGCGCAGATTGCGAAGGCACTGGGGAAGGAAGACGATTACCGGTTCTTCCTGCGGCGGTCTCTGAACGATCGCAACCTGTTCAACCCGGCCCTGGGATTGATGAATGGAAAGACTTCGGATGGAAAGTGGGCTCCGATCGGCGGACCGGCGGATACGCAGGGGAACCGCTCAGAGGCGGGCTGGACGGAAGGCGATGCGTGGGCGTATACATGGTCACCGCTGCACGATCAGGCAGGCCTGGTGCAACTGATGGGCGGTCGAGAGGCTTATGGGAAAAAGCTCGATGCCCACTTCAGCGGCGGCCACAATGTACACAGCAATGAGCCGAGCCACCACTACGCCTACCTGTATGACTTTGCCGGTCAGCCCTGGAAGACGCAGGCGAAGGTGCGAGAGCTTGCCGCCGCGGAGTACGGGTACGATGCCGGGGGACTGGATGGAGACGACGATTGCGGGCAGATGTCGGCGTGGCTGTTGTTTACGGCGATGGGCTTCTATCCCGTGAATCCGGCGAGCGGTGAGTTCCTGATCGGCAGCCCGATGTACAGCCAGATGAGCATCCGCCTGCAGAACGGGAAGACGTTCCGGGTCGTGGCAAAGAACGTGTCGGCTACGAATCTGTATATCCAGTCGGCGGTGATCGACGGGAAGCCGCTGAACGATCCGCTGCTGACCTGGGAGCAGATCCAGTCGGGCGCTACGTTGACCTTCCAGATGGGGCCCAAGCCGTCGCGCTGGGGCAGCGCCTGGCAGTCTACGCCGATTTCTCCGCAGTAGGCGAGCCGGATTCCAGACCGGACGCCCGGCGATGGACCGCGTCGAGGGCTTCGGTGAGGATCTCGAAGACTCCGTGGGTTGTCAGGTGGCGGAGGACCTGTTCGTTGAGTCCACCGGGTGTGGAGTGGGCGGCGGCGAGGTCAGCGGGCGTGCGCCCGGTTGTTTCCAGACCCGTGCCGGCAAGGCCTGCGAAGAGTTGGGCGATGTACTGCCGCGCCTGCTGTTCGGGGATGCCCCTGGCGGCCACCCACGAGGAGATCTGCCCCATGAACGCAAAGTAGGCGGCCATGGTCGAGGTAGCGGTGCTGAAGGCGTTGAGGTGGGCCTCCGTGTCGAGCCCGAAGACCTGGCCGAGCGGTGCGAAGAGACCGGCGGCGGCGCTTCGCGACGGGTAGACGGCGATGGGACTGCGCCTTTGGGCGACTGAGGGGAGAGGGATGGCTCTCGAGATGCGGGTTGCTGGTTTGACCAGGCGCGCGAGGTGGTCCACGGAGAAGCCGGCGACCAGGCTGATGACGGTGTGTTCGGGGGCGAAGTGAAGCTCTGCGAGGACTTCGGGGGTAACCTGAGGGCGCACGGCCAGGACGACGGTGTCGCTGGCATCGAGCACGGCCTGATTGGCCGGGCAGACGGAGACGTTTTCGTAGCGGGCGGCGAGAGCGGCGGCGAGGGTGGCGTTGCGCGGAGACAGGCGGATGGGATGAGCGGGTCCACCGGGTGAGCTGAGGCCGTGGACGATGGCCTCCGTGATGGCGCCGGTTCCTAGGAATCCTAATGTCATGGGGTGTTTTTTATTGTCCCAGAGCGGGACGGAGTGCAGACTTGCCGCGATACCGGATTTGCGGAAGAAAGCTGACCAGGGGGTCAGCTGCGGACGAGGGCGTCCGCCCTCCTGATGAACTGCTTCCCGGATCGGGCTGCCGGCAGGATGCGGTCCTATTCAGCCTGGGGCATGGGGCTTTCGATTTCTTCCACACCGGCCTCATGACCAATAGCGGCGTGCCGGTCTGGCGGCCGCCGGTCTGCCCTGGCTATGAGGCGGTAGCCGGGGCTGCCTCGCATGGCTGTTGTGGCGCAGCAAGCTGACGGCAAGGTGAGGTCAACGCTGGTTTGCTCCGATAAAAAGAGATGCGCCTGGTTGGCCCGCCAGTCTACAGATCCGTCTCCACCAGAGCGGCCAGTTTGGCCAGCGCCATGCGCCAACCGGTTTCGTTGTCATGGACGGAGACGCCCGGGGGCAGAACTTCGTGGAGGCCCGCCACTTCCGTGCCTCCGTTGATTTCGGTGAGGGTGGTGGTGATGGTCATTACGCCCTGCATGGCCGGATCCGAGGTTTCGAATTCGACCTCTTCCACGATCTTTTCATCCGGGACAAGTTCCACAAAGCGGCCGTGATAGGTATCCGTGTGGGCGGAGGATTTGCCTGCCGCGTCCGGGGCGTCGTACGTGAGAGAGACGCGGAACGAGCCGCCTTCGCGCGGTTCAAAGGTGTGAACGAAGCAGGTCATGCCGTCCGGGACTTTCCATCTGGCAATCGCAAGCGGGTCGAGCATCGCGCGGTAAACCCGGCGGCGCGGGGCGTTCACGTGTTGAGTGACGCGGGTCGAACTCATGACCTCAACGTGGCACAGCGCTGTGCGGCCGGACAACTGCCTGGGGCGGCGCCGGGGCGGGCGTTAGCGGCGATTTCGACTGGTGGGGCGCAGTTTTTGGATGTATTCCCTACACGTAGCTTTTTCGCGCGGGGTTAAATACATGGGGATGACGGTTCTTCTGGAACAGGTCGAGGATCGCACCGAAGCCATGCTCCAGTTTCAAGTTGCACTCGGGGGTGGAGAGTGGGACCACCCAGAGGAAATGAACGGGGTCTCCGGCAAGAACCAACTGTTCCGGGAGCGCCTGGTCGCGGCGGACGATCGTGGGCATGAACAACAGGGTGTCGAGGATCTCGCTGCCCCAAAACGGTGCCGGCGGGTTTCCATTGGGTATTGTGTGCCCGTAGCTGAGCCAAGTCTTCTGATCATGCAGGAAGCGGCCGACCCAGCGGAGGGTGTCTATGTACTCCTGCCTCGGTTCCGCACAGTAGAAGATCAGTTCGGCGCGGCGAGGCGCTTCCTGGCTGACCGCCGGCGGAACGTGCATGGGAAGATCGCTCATGCCGCTGGTGACAAGCGCCACCACCTCCCCTTGCGGACTGGACCTAACGTAAGTATGGATGTCAATGCGAGGAACCAACGGGAGCGCTTCGAGATCAATGCTCCTGGGTTCGCCCAGCAGGGCCTTGTAGGCTGCTTCTCGAGCCGCCGCGAACTCAAGCGCGGAATCCCCTGGCTGGCCGGTCTGAGGGTCGGCCCATTCGCCGCTGGCATATCTGCGAATGGTGGAACCTCCAGGCGATTTCTCTTCAGGCACGTTTATCTCCTGCAGGGATTATATCGTTTGCGAAATGACGCAATCCCGTTGCGGCAATTTCCATCCAAATGGAAGACCATTTCCGCACGAATTCGCCCCCACCGCCCGGCCTTGGGCGATTAGCGGAAGGCCCACCAAAGGACTAACGTGCAGAGGAAGAGCACCACGGCCCAGAGGCGGTAACTGGTTCCTGCCGCAGCCTGTGCCGGGGCGGAGCCGAACACATTGCCTTCCACTTTGTCCTGCGCAGGCGGCGCGGTGAGGAGGCTGACGACGACCATGGTGACTGCGGCGAGCGCCCATACCAGGATCGACCTGTGGAGGAACGAGGTGAGGTAGGGGTGGGCGACCAGGCCCAACCCGAGGGTCTGGTCCATCATCAGAAAGAGGCCCAGCGCGAAGCCGGTGGCGCCTCCGGCGATGGCTCCGGCTGTGTTGCCGCGTTTCCAGAGCAGGCCCATGAAGACCACGGCGCCGAGCGGCACGCCGAGGTAGGCGGAGAGCATCTGGAGGTAGTTCCAGATGGTGACGGAGCGGCCGACCAGGGGGGCGGCGAGCACGCCCAGCACGGCCATCAGCACGGTGATCCGGCGCCCGATGGCGACCTGCTGCTCGTCGCTGAGCCCGGGTTTCCAGCGCATGAAGAAGTCGCGGACGACGAGCGTGGCGCTGGCGTTGTAGCAGGCGCTCATGGAGGACATAAGGATCGCGATGAGTCCGGCGAGCACCACTCCGCGGAGACCGATGGGCAGCAGGTCGCTAACCATGCGGGGATAGGCCATGTCGGCCCGGGCCAGGTTCGGATAGAGAGCGTGGGCGATGACCCCGGGCAACACGAGGATGAAGGGGATGAGCAGTTTGAGAAAACCGGCGAAGATGGCGCCTTTCTGGCCGTCGTCGACGGAGCGCGCGCCGAGAACGCGCTGGACGTTGGTCTGGTCCATGCACCAATAGAACATGCCGCCGAACAGGTTTCCGATCAGGAAGCCGGTGATGGGCAGTTCGGAGTCGAGGGGCTTCACCATGTGGATGAGCGCCGGGTCGACACGGGCCGTGAGGCCGCTCCAGCCGCCGACGGCGATGAGTCCGACGATGGTGAGGACGATGCCGCTCAGGATGAGCCAGGTGCCCTGGACCATGTCGGCATAGACCACGGCCCGGAGTCCGCCTTTCATGGTGTAGAGGGCGGTGAGGAATGAGAGCGCGACCATGACGCCGGTCTGGTTCCACCCGAACAGCAGATGGAGGAGAAGCGAGCCGGCCCAGAGGTCGATGGCGTTCTTGGTGAGGACGTTCATCAGCAGCAGGTTGCCGGAGAGGAAGGCGCGCAGGCCCCAGCCGAAGCGGTGCTCAAGGAACTCGGGGATGGTGTAGATGCGGCGGCGCAGGTAGAGCGGAGTGAAGAGCGAAGCGAGGATGATGAGGCACCAGGCAGCCATCCATTCATAGCCCCCGGTGACCAGGCCGACGCGGTAGCCGTCGCCCGCGAGTCCGACGACATGCTCGGCGGAGATGTTGGAGGCCAGCAGCGACATGCCGACAAAGGGCCAGCGGAGATCGCGTCCGGCGAGAAAGTATTCGGTGTCTGTCTGTTTTTTGCCGGCCGCCCGAAGGACCGCGCCGACCACGAGGACCAGACTGAGAACGATGACTACGGTATCGATGATGCCAATCACTACGGAAGCGCCCCTCTGCGTTTTTTAGTTCTGGGTCCCTACAATTGTATTCGCGAAGGGGCGGACGTGTGGGTTGCGGGCTGGATCGCGGCGTGCCGTGCATCGCAGGCCCGTTGGAGGCAGGCCCCGCGATATGCTCGACAGCATGAAGCCGTTCCCTTCCAGGTTTGTCCAGGCCGTGCTGGCGGCTGTGACGGCCGCAGTGCTCGCACAGGGCCAGGAGGGTCCGAAGCTGCAGCTGGTGGGGGAGGCGGAAGTGTGGCAGAACCGGATCCGGCTGACTCCGGCGCTTCCGCAGACAGTTGGCGCAGCCTGGTTCGTGGAGCGTCAGCCCGTCGCAGCCGGGTTTGAAATGATCATCCAGTTTCAACTGACGCAGCAGGGCGGCCTGGGCCGGGGCGCCGATGGCTTCGCGTTTGTGCTGCAGAATAACGGGCCGGAGGCGCTGGCGGGCCGGGGCTCGGCGGGCGGCTTCGCCGTTGGCGACGGGCGGAGGGACTCGTCGCAGCCGGGCATCCCGCACAGCATCGCAGTCTTCTTCGACACATTCCGGAACCCGGACGGGCTGGATCCGTCGGACAACTACATTGCGGTGTGCACGAATGGACGGGTGGGCAAGATGCGCTGGCCGCCCAACCGGCTGGGGACGGGCACGAAGCTGAAGATCAAACTAAAGGACGGGCAGCCCCACCTGGCGCGGATCCGCTACAAACCGCCGGTGCTGCTGGTGTACCTGGACGATGGCGAGCCGGAACTGCGCGTCCCGGTGGATCTTTCTACCGTTGTGGATGCACAGGGGCGGGCGTTCATCGGCTTCACCGCATCGACGGGCTCGGGCTGGGAGAACCACGACATTCTCGGCTGGAAATTCAAACCGGATGAGCCGCAAGTTTCGTCGGCAATTACCGTGGTCAATTCGGATATCACGTTCAGCCCTACGACCTGCCTCAGCGGACGAAATCTGTGCACTCCGCCGGAGGCCATGGTGGAAGAGCGCGGTCCGGGGCAGTTTCACATCGTCCTGCCGGCGCACGTGGAGTGGGGTGCGAGCATCGCCAATCCGCGGCGGCTGGAGGCGGTGATCAGCGGCACTCGCGGGACGGCGTGTTGGGACCTGGACGGCGCGGCGGATGGCTGCGGAGGGCCGGCGGGTGTTCCGGGCCCGCGGAATGACGAGCTGCTTCTGCCGGATCAGCCGGCGGGCGCCCTCATTTCCAAAACGGAGAAGGGACGGACCTGGTTCAGCTTGAACGGGCGCAAAGGGCGTCATTTCGGCACGAACCAGGGGTTTTACGAGTTCGACGTCAGTCTGCGCTAGTTCAGCGCTCGTGGCGGGAAGGCTGCTTCTTCGCCTGGATTCAAACACGCGAAAGAGCGCTTCGCCTTAACTGCACAAAATGGTACACTTCTGACCTATTCAGCCTGAGAGAGGAAACAAGTGCCTCAGAACATCGTGATTGGGCTCTGGTCAAACAGCAACCGCTGGGACAAACCGCTCGCTTCGCGCCTGCTAGCCATGGAGTGGAAGATGGCCACGGTCAACAAGTGGATGACCGAGAGCGCGGCGGAGTTGACGAAAAACCTGCCCTTCAAGGGCGTGTTTCTGGCTCCGGAGTATTACTTCACCGGGCCGTATACGGAACGGTTCCCCATGCCGGAAGGGGAGCGAATCAATATAGAGGAGAAGCTCCTGGGCTTGAGCCGGAAGTTTCCGGAGCTGCTGCTGGTGCCCGGGACCGTATTCTATGCCAAGAGGCTGGTCCGGGATGCGGGCTTCGGCCTCAAGTTCGATCCAGTCACGGGCCTGCGGACGAAGGCCAAGGTCACTGATGCCGACCGGCGTGCCCGGGCGATTCAGAAGACCCGGGCGTACATCGGCAATATTCCGGCGCAGCGAGGTCCGAACGACGAAGATCTGAGGTTCTGGGCCGGATCCGGATATGATGCCGGCGGAAACCAGGTGCCTTCGTTGAACCAGATCCGATCGACGCTGCGGGATGACACAAAGAATCCACTGCTGGCCAAGAATGCGGCCTACATGCTGCTGGGCGGACGGCGGCTGGCGAAGTTCGACAAGCAGACGGATTTTGGGGAAGCGATCGGCATGGATCCGGAAAACCTGGCTTTCATTCCGGGTGCATTCAAGCATTGCCCGGAAGTCGGCGGGTACCGCATGGGCATGGAGATCTGCTTCGACCACGGCAATGCGATGCTGGCCCGGCGGAACGTGCAGCCGCTGCATTTCCACTTCGTCGTTTCCGATTGGGTGGAGTCCAGCACGGGCAACATGGCGATGTCTCCGGGCGGATATTTCGCTCATGCGTCGACGAACTACATGCAATCGTCGCTGTGGCGACGGCGACCGGATGGAAGCGTGGAGAACATCACAGTAGACCCGGCCTACTGGCGCTGGAAGAGCTCACCGACAACTCTGCTGGACGGCTATGTGGTGCCGCTGCCGGCGCCGATGACTCCTCCGAAACGAGCCTAGGTTTTACGGCACCGCGGGTCTGAAGCTGGGAGGAGCCGAGGCTGCCGGGACTTTGCCCGAACGCGCGATCGCCGCTATTTGGCAGCGGACGAGGATGCGCCCGGCAGAGGGAACTGAGCGGCCTCGTCCTCCAGGATCAGGATCCAGTCATTGCCGCGGCCCGAGGTAGGCGGAGTGTAGGTCTGGAAGCCCCAATTGTCGGTGGTGTGGATCAGGCGTGCGACGCCGTAACGCGGGTCGTACCAGATTTCGCGCACACGCTTCGCCTGGATGGCGTTCCTGTCCACGGTGAAGCTTTCGCCGCGCGGCGAGTAGACCATGGCGAACGAGCCGTTGGCGGCGCGGAGCGCGCGGATCCGGGCTCCGCCTGTCGCCGGTCCGGCTTTCACCATGGCCGGGTAGGGCTGGAGCGTCTGGAACGGCCGCGACTCGAAGAGCCTGCGCACGAAGGTCATCTGGAAGGCTCCGGGATGGTCGAGGGCCTCATACCAGGGGATGTCGGAGAAGATCGCCGGGTTGCGGCCCGGCTGCCACATGGGCCAGATGTTGTTGTTGCCGTAGGTGTGCCCACAGGCGCCGGCGAAAAGGGACCAGTATGCCGCCTGGCGGGCGTCGTAATCGTCGAAGCGGAGCTGGCGGCTGTAGTTCTGGAAGTAGAAGCCGACGGGCATCTGCTCGTAACGGGGTTCGCCATCCAGGGTGGGCTTGGGGGGCTGCAGAGCGTAGTCGTGCTCAGCGTAGAGTCCGTTGTCGTGGTCCTGAGCCCCGTGCGAGGACTGGTACATATTGAAGTCGAGCCAGGGTGCGTTGTGGAGATGATTGGAGGACTGGCCCGGGCCGGACGGATGGAACGTCTTGAGATGGGTCTTGCCGTCTCCTTCTTCGAGCCCGGCCGCCATGGCGTTCATTACGGCGCGCTCCTCCTCGCTGGTGATCGTGCGGTCGCCGCCCAGGATCCAGATGATGGGCTTGTCCTTATAGCGCCGGCCCAGGAAGCGGCCATAGGTCCTGGCATTCTCCACATTGAAAATGTGTCCGGTGTTGCCTGGCGTGAGGTTCCAGTAGGAGCCCCAGGTGGGCAGCATGCCGACAAACAGGCCCAGGGATTCCGCCTTGTTCACGATGTAGTCGACGTGCCGGAAATAGGCTTCGTTCGGTTTGGCAGGATCCCTGGCGGTGAGCGGCAGGTCTCCATACGCGTTGGGCTCGGTCAGGCCGCCGATCTGAGCCAGGACTACCGCCTGGATGACGGTGAAGCCTTTGCGCGCGCGGTTTTCGAGATAGCGGTCAGCCGATTCGCGATCCAGACGGTGGATGAGTTCCCAGGCGGTATCGCCGAGGTAGAAGAAGGGTGTGCCGTCCTCGTACTGGAGATAGTGGTGGTTCTCGGAGACCTTCAGGCGGCCGCGCACGGCGCCGGAAGCTGAGCCTGCCGGAATGAGCGTCAGCGCGAGCATGGTCAGGACGAGCGGGATGCGCTGTGAGCTGTGGGACGCGTGACGATTTGGCTGATCCGATTGTAAGATTCCTGTCGACATAGAAAGAAGCCTCGGCCCCAGCGCGATGCCTGTGCGATGAGGCGGGGCGCTGCCGGGGTTGGAGCCAGGATATCGGAGTTTGGGGATGACATACTATTTGGCATGACTGGCCTGCTCCCACTCACCCGGCGCGCTGCGTTGAGCGCGGCCTTTGGCGGATTGCTGCGTGCCTTGCCGCTCAATGAAATCAAGCTCGGGATCACCACGGACGAGATCGACGAGGACCCGAAAACCGCTGCTGATTTCCTGGCCCGATTCAATCTCCATTGGGCGGAAGTGCGATCGGTGTGGGGCAAGTACAATACCTCGCAACCCGTCGAGAAGATCCGGGAGATGCGCGGTATCTTTGACGCGGCCAAAGTCCAGACCTCTATCGTGGACACGGCCTTCTTCCGGTCGGACATCCCCACCGGTGCCGCGCTCGACAAAGAATGGGCGCTGCTGGATGCCGCCATGGACCGAGGCGACATTCTCGGTACGAAACTGTTGCGCATCTTCGCGTTCGTGCCCAAGGACGGCAGCACCGGCGATACGGCTGCTTATCCGCGGAGTTACGAGTTGCTCAAAGAAGCTGCAACGCGCGCGAAGAAGCGTGGCTTCCGGTTGGCCGTCGAAAACCTCAAGGGCGGGTACGTTCAGACGGGCGCGGACTCGGCCCGGTTGCTCAAGGCGGTTCCGAATGACAATCTGGGCCTGGCGTGGGATCCGAACAACGCCGCGTCGTGCGGCGAGGCTCCGCTGAAGGACGGGTATCCAAAACTCGATCCGGCGCGGATCTTCCATGTGCACCTGCGCGACTGGCGCCACAAGGCAGATGGCAGCGTGGAGTGGGCCGCCGTGGGCACCGGCGAGTTCGACAATGTCAACCAGATCCGGGCGTTGCGGAAAGACCATTACCAGGGCTCGTACACGCTGGAAACGCACTGGCGCACTCCGGAGGGCAAGGCGCGGGCGACGGAAATCTCCCTGGGCGGCCTGCTGAAGGTGATCGCTCAGGTGTAACCGGCGCGCCGGCTTGCTCCGAGCGGCTCCAGGCAAACCCAACGCAGCATGTTCAGGAAGGCCCGGGATGCGAGATTCGGTCTATTTCCGCGACGAACTCCACCGGCGCTTCCCGGTGGCCGCCGCACAACTCTGCGAGGAGATCGACGAGCGGTACCGTGCGATTGCGCCCGATGTCGCATTCGCACGGGGATCCGCCAACCCCATGGACCGCCGCTTGGACTTCTGTTCCTACTTCCTGGCCACGATCCAGGTATTGGAGCGGCACGGCGAGAGCGCCGAGACCATTCGGGAAACGTGCCTGGCCGTCACGCGCGCCTATGTGCAGCCTCGAAATGCCTGGCAGCGCTGGCTGAGGCGGCTTCCAGCGAAACTGATGGGGACGCCGGCCACCGCCCTGATGGCTCGGGTGATGCAGGCCAAAACCGGCCGGAAAGGACACGACGACGGCTTCCTGGTGCAGATTGTGACGAGCCCGTCGCAGACGAACGGATTGGGTTACGGGTTCGACATCCTGGAATGCGGAATCGTGAAGCTGTTCCAGAAGCACGGAGCGGCGCAGTACGTGACGGTACTCTGCGAGGTGGATGAGCTGACCTCGGCCCTGGCCGGATTGGAACTGGTGCGAGGCGGCACACTGGCGCGAGGAGCGGCGTGTTGCGATTTCCGGTTTCGCCGCCTGGCGTCGAAGCGCTGAGACATTGGGATCCAGCCCCCCGCGAGGCGCCGGCCTACCAGGTATAGCTACCGGCGGGCGGCGGCCAGAGGTTCAGCATCTGCCGCAGAATGACGATCTGGCCCAGGTGATGCGCATTGTGCTGGGCCATGTGCGTGACCGCGTCGTCGATGGTGTACTCGGCGAGAGGCGGGAATTCGATGGGCGGGTCCACACGCCCGTGTTCCGGCAGTTCGAGAGCGAGCTGAAGCCCTTTCAGAAATTCCTTGCGCAGAGGCTCCCAGTCCGTGGCACCCGCGGCGGGCCAGCCTTGCGCTGCGTGTTCGGCCATGGGTTCGGCCACGCCCCTGCAGCGGCTCAGGAACCAGGATTGATAGAAGACCATGTGGGCCAGGATCTCCACGATGGAGTGGTTGACCCCGGGGATCTTCCGTGCGGCGTCCTCCGGCGAGAGGCCGTCCAGAAGGCGGTCCGGGGGCATGAAGGCGAGCGGGTTGGCCAGGAGTTCGTCGCGGTGCATGCGCGTAGGTTAGCATCCGTATGTTCCACGCTGCTGAGTGGAACTGAGGCTACAGGCTTCCTCCGACGTTGATGCAAAGCCCCCTTGACTTGCGTTTCCGGGCTTCCCAGGATGTTGCTGGAGGATTCCCCATGCGCACAGTAATTGCGCTCATTCTGGTGACTCTCCTTTGTTCTCCCCTGCCCGGCAAAGTTGCACCCCCATCGCCCGAAATGATCAGGGAGCAGATTGCCCATATGAAACCCGGAGAGAAGATCACCGTCAAACTCCGCAGCAAGAAGAAGATCAAGTGCACTCTCATCGCTGCCGACAACACCGAAATGAAGGTCATGACTCTGGTCGATAAGGTTCCGTCCCAAATCACGTTTGCGTTCGAGGAGATCAGGGATGTCAGCCAGCAGGCGCCGGCTTGGGTTTACCCCGTACTGATCACCGCGGGGGCGATCGGCGCTCTCCTGATCTGGGTTGCCGCCGGCGGTGTCCCTTACAACTGAGTGAATATTCCTCGAAAATCATTTTAACCTTTCAATGGCGGATCCAGGCGCCGCCCTCAATAGGCTCCGGCCGCCTGGCCCAGGAACTCATCGAGGTGAAGGCCGCGTTCGTGGCGCGTCGAGCCGAGATAGCCCGCTCAGGCGGAAACACCAATGCCATCTCTGTGCGCATTGAATTTACAGTGGCACTCTCGGATGACGAAGCAGCCGACCTGAGGTCCTCTCGAGGAGTCACCGGCCTTCGATAGACAGCAGGCCGTCGATGGGACTTGCTGCGCTACAGGCCCAGATGCTCGTGCGCGTAGGTCGCGCACTTCTGGTTCAGTTCGTCTTCCAGCTTGATCTGCTGGGCCGAAGACAATCCCGTGGTGCGCGGCAGAGGCTGCTTCGGCTTGTTCTTCCGGACGAGGTCAAGGACTTTGGCGAGGTCGCGGCCGGGCAGAGGACTGTAGGCGTCGTCGAAGGTAGCCCAATACTTGGGGGTGTAGACAGGGATCTTGAGCGGGTCGCGGGTGATCATTTCCAGGTTCATGATCATGTTCGGATCCTTCTTGCGCAGGATCGTCACGATCTGCTGCAGGTCGACGATGCCCTCACCGAAGGGGACTTCCGAGAGCAGGAAGCCATCCGCATATTCCTCCACCGCCATGTCTTTGATGTGGGCATAGACGGTGTAAGGAGCGAGAGTGCGGGCGGTGTCGAGAGGATCCTCGCACAGCGAGAGGTTGTTGCCGAAGTCGAGACAGACGCCGACCCACTCGCTGCCGAGACGTTTCAACCAGGCGGCCTGCTCCGCCGAGCGGTAACCTTTGTGGTTCTCCAGGCCGAGCGGGACCTTGTACTTGCGCAGCACGGGCTCGGCCAGTTGGACCTGGCGCTGGCGGTCGAGGAACATCTCCTTCCAGGGTTCGAAGGAGGTGAAATCGTCATAGCGGCGGCCGGTGAGCGCGGCATGGAAGGCCACGGCTCCGGCTTCTTTGTGCGCCTTCACCTGGGCATCGAACGCGGCCACCTCGCTGGCATCCTTGGGCAGGCGCGGGTCGGTGACGAGGTGCATGTGGTACGACTCAAGGCGATCGCGGAACTTGCGGATCGCCTCTGGATCGGCAGAGGGCGGATTGGTCTGCACGCCGGCCAGGCCCATGTTGTGGCAGTGCTCCACGATATCGAACGGGCTGCCGCCTTCCCGCGCCGCGCGGACGTGGGCGAGGAAAGCAGTGGGTGTTCCACCCATGCGGCGGCCGGTGGAAGCCTGCGCGGACGCGGCGGGGGCGGAGAGAAATCCGGGAAGCGAACCGGCCAGGGCCAGAACATCTCTGCGTGTCATGACGACAGCAAACCACACTTGGGCCATGCGTGGGTAGTCCCTGATCGCTTTTTTGGTGCGGTCCCCTGAGCCACCCAGCCCACGAGATCCAACGAAAGTCCCTCCGCCGGCACTTCCAGGAGGGCGGCCCCCCCTGGTCGGCCACTTGGAAGCGAGTCCTGACTCACTAGCCCAACGAACGTCGACCGTCAGGGAGGCGTCCCCACCGCGCTGCGAACCGCGACTGGTAAGGAGCGGGCCACGGACACGCCCACGTCTTCAACCGAGCCCCCCTCCCCCTGCGGGCCGCAAAAAGGAATGAAAGCCCCATCCGACCGGCCATACGGTAAGGCGGACCCCCTGGTCTGCGGTCGACCCCCTGGTCGACCACACGGAGTCACACAGTCACCCGACGGCCCTGACTTTCAACCGAGCGGACCACGGACATCCCCCTCCTTCTCCAGTCACTGCAACTCCGATCGCCCCACGCCTCTTTGCCCAACCCGCGGCAAGTTCACCCCATCAGCTCCCCGCAGGTTGACTTCCCTCCCCCAGGAATATACGATTCCGGCAGCGTGGGACGATGCCCTCCAGCACATTGCCTGGCGGGGAGAGGCTCCCCGCGCCGCTGCTGATTGGGTAGGCATCGCCAGGCGCCCGGCCGGAGTAGTACGCTCTTTTCGTCGATAGGCCCTCACTGCTCCCACCGGTTGGAAGTGGGTTCTGGGCGGAACGAATCCGCGCAGCCAGACAGAAAGTGAGACTCCGCGCATGCAACGAAGAGCTTTCCTGAACCGGGTGGGAGCGGGCGCCGCCGCCTGGACCGCTATATCCCGCCAAGCCGTGCTGGGCGCCAACGACAGGCTCCGCGTCGGGCTGATCGGCTGTGGAGGCCGGGGCACCTTCGATGCCCGCCTGA
>JAFKEE010000058.1:15695-99126 GCA_017307505.1 Acidobacteriota bacterium
GATGCGCGGAACCCCGGCCGACATCCAGGCAGTCGCCCCGGACAACTACCACGACGGAAATCTGGATCCGCGCCTGAAAGAGCCCCGCAACGTCGACATCGCCGGCCTGTGCGACGTCTACGGCAGCCGCGTGGACCGCGCCAAGCAGTGGGCGCCGCAGGCAAAGACGTACAGCGATTTCCGCGCCATGCTGGCCGACAAGGAGATCGACGCCGTCATCATCGGCACTCCAGATCCCTGGCACGCACCGATGATGATGCTGGCCTGCGAAGCCGGCAAGGACGTCTACCTCGAAAAGCCGGTGATGTACCGCCTGGCCGAAGCCAAAACGATGGTAGACACCGTGCGCCGCACGAAACGCATCGTGCAGATCGGCACGCAGCACCGTTCGGCCGATCACATCGCCGACGCCGCGAAGATCATCGCCAGCGGGAGAATCGGCGAGGTCCACTTCGTGCGCGTCTGGAACTACATGAGCACGTTCTGGGGCAATCCCCCGATACCGGACAGCGATCCGCCGGCCGACCTGAACTGGGATATGTGGCTGGGACCAGCGCCCAAGGTCCCGTACAACCAGAACCGGTTGAACTACCGGTCGTTCATGGATTACACGAACGGCATCATCAGCGACTACGGCAACCACCGGTTTGATTCCGTCCATCAGATCATGGGTGTCGACACCCCGAAGAACGTGGTCTCCTCCGCGTTGCGCTTCAATCAGAAGCTGGCCGGCGACATCCTGGACATGCAGACGGCGACCTATGAGTATCCGTCGTTCATCCTGTCGTATGAGTGCTGCAACTACAACGGGCACGGCCTGGGCGGCCGCACACCGGGCATGAAGTATTACGGCATGCGAGGCCCGGAGGACCGTCCGCACGGCATGGCGTTCTACGGCACGGAGGCGGCCTTGTTCGTCGACCGCCTGGGGATGGAGCTCTATCCCGAACCGATTCCGCCGGAGCCGGGCAAGCGCTTCGCCCGCGGAGCGGAATGGAAGCCGCGCATCGAAAAGTTCAAGATGAACGAAGACGAGCCGACCCCGCTCCATACCAAGAACTTCGTCGACTGCGTGCGCGCCAGGAAAGAGCCCGCGGCGAACATCGAAGTGGGCGTCCGAGCAACGGCCGTAGCCTGCATGGGCAACGTCGCCTACTGGACCGGGCGCAAACTGAACTGGGATGCCAAGACGTTCAGCTTCCCGGGAGCCCCGGAGACCGGGAAGTACCTGTTCCGACCCTACCGGAAGCCCTGGGATCTGGTGAAGTTCAGCTAGGCGAGCTTCGAGGGCGCCACGCCAGATTGCATTCCCGAAACGGGCTCGATGCGGCGTGGCGCTTTTCGGCTAAATGGAAGATCGAAAGCGGTGCCTAAGCCGCAGGTGTCCCCGCGGCCGGAGTGCAAGGTCATCGCTGGAGGCGCGATAATGCCTACTTCAGCAGTGAAGCCTTTTCCAGAAGCTGGACGCCTGCGCGCAGCGTGTACCTGCGTGACAATTATAAAGATGCACTACTGCACGCCGGAATGAACACACCAATACCCCCGACCAGCATAAACAACAAAGGTATTGTCACTTCTCTCGACCGGATAATTGACGATTTCTTCGGCCTGAACCAGATCAACCTCTCGTACATCAATGGGAGTGCCTATGGAAGACTGTGCAGGGAGAAGCCTGAGCTTGACGGGTCAGAACTGGCTCGCCGGCTTCTGACAGGGATTAGCGGGAATCGATCAGCCCTGACCCAAGCGGGCAAACCCGTGCGGGGCAGCCAGATGTGGCGCTTTAAAAAGAACCCAAAGCTGGCCTCAGGCAACGCCAGCCTTGAAGTTAGGATCGAGCGTGCGATTGCACGGCTGATGGACAGCGACTGGGTGAACCAGGTGCCCGTTGCATCGGGGCTCACGGCGGGACATGAGGCCAAGCGAAGTATCGACCTCGTACACCGGCGTTCCGACACCGAGTACGACTTCATTGAGCTGAAGGCTCTCAGCCCAGGAAAACGCTGCGGCGGCAATCAAACGCCACTCTTTGCCGCCATGGAGATTCTCCAATACGGCTTAATCTTCCTCTATTGCCGGGAGAATCAGCTGGTTCTATTCCCAGGCACGGCAGATCTGCACCCACTCCTAAGAGCGCGAATCATCCATCTTGAAGTATTGATGACTCCCAACTGCTACCAGCAACAGGGGGGCATTGATCTGTCCGGGATCGCCTGGCTGAACAGCATCCTACTCGGCTGCCTGGAAGAACTCAACCGTCGGACCCCCTGCCTGGTTTCGTTCACTTTTGCCTTCCGGCAGTTCCCTCAGGAATTCTTGTGGACTGAGGACGACCACCGGGCTTTGGTGGAATCTGAAATTGATGGATGCTGGCCGGGAACACTTAGAGACAAAATTCAACGTGCGATAGCGGGCCGTGAACCAGTAGGCATCTGCTGAACACCACGCGAGTGACCGCAGGCCCGCAGACCTCTTTGAGGTGCAATCCCCGCCCTCAGACTTCGTCATCCGCCTGTCGCTTGGAATCCTACATAGCCAGACGATCTTTCCGGACTATGGCTCGGCCGGCAGTTTACAGACAAGGTAGTACATTTGCTTTCCGCGCGGATCGACGCGAAGAAATAAATACCGATCTTCGTAGATATGGGCGTTGTTCAAAAAGTACGATAGGTCCTGGCGCTCCGATTGCTTTATTTTCAATCGGATATACCGCTTGCCAGTTTGCATCCAGTAAACGTCGACATGGATTGGCCCATCCAGAGGCAGCCCTGGTCCTTCCCCGAAGAGGGTCCGGTTTATGATTTTGCCGTCAGTACTCTGCAAAACAAGCCACTTCTTGTCGGAGGTCAGGATTGCATCACTATAGCTCTGGTTCCAGTGCTTGCCCGTTCGTTCGAACGATCTCCCTTCCACGGTCACCGTAGGATCGTCGCCACCAATGACGTGGGTGCCCTTGTTACCCCACCATGACATCTTCATTCTCGATGCCGCGGCCCACCTCTCCGGCGCGACGGGGAAGAACACAGGCTTGTCGCTAGTCCACTCGAATCGAAAAACATTATTGCTGTAGTTGGCCGGTACATACCCGAGTTCTCCATTCCAACGGAGCAAGTAGCCGGGCGCCGGCGCCGTTGCGTCCTTACGCAACTCCCACCGGCCAGGCGTCAGCTCATCCGGCAACCGGTCAGGTCGGTACTGCCAAGAATCCGGAATTCGTACCACCGCGCAATGCTCCGCACCCTCCCGGAATCGCAACTTATACAGTTTCGGCTCCTTGGCATGCGCAATGCCTTCAACCAGGAGGATTAGCGCCACTAGGGCGACTCGAGGACTCACCGGTCCTTGCTCGGCGTTCTGGCGCATGTGATCCTTCCTCGACTACTGCTCGATCGGCAGCTTACAGACCAGATAATGTATCTGCTTCCCGCGCGGATCCACCCGAAGGAATAGATATCGATCCTCGTAGATACGAGTGTTGTCTAAAAATGACGCCAATCCCTGATGCTCCGTTTGATCTATTTCTAATCTAATACGCCTCTCTCTTGTTTGCATCCTATAAACATCTATATGAATTCGGCCCGCCAAGGGGGTGCCGGGCCCTTCGCCAAACAATGTTCGGTTTACGTTTATCCCGTCATTGCTCTGTAGAACAAGCCACTTCTTATCCGCGGTTAGAATTACGTCACCTCGACTCTGATCCCAATGCTTGCCGGTCCTCTCAAAGGGTTTTCCTTCCACGATGATTTTGGGTTCGTTGCTGCCCATCACCTGGGTATTGGTATTCCCCGCCCAGCTCATGGTCATCCTCGATGCTGCCGCCCAGCGTTGCGCTTCAACAGGAAAGAACGCAGGCTTGTCCCCAGTCCACTCGAATCTGAAAACATTGTCGCTGTAGTTGGCCGGCACATACCCGAGTTCTCCGTTCCATCGGAGCAGGTAGCCAGGCGCTGGCGCCGTTGCATCCTTGCGCAATTCCCACTGGCCCTCCACGGGTTCTTTGGGTATTCGTTCAGGGCTGTACTGCCATGGAGTGGGGATTCGCACCACCGCGCAATGTTCCGCACCTTCCCGAAATCGCAGCTTATACAGATTCGGCTCTTTGGCGAAGGCATTGCCGCACATCATTATCCCTAGGGTGAGGACTGTTATTTGGTGACACATCCCTTGAATCCTGCCAGTTGAAGCATTGCTGAGTTATGGTTCGCTCGGTAGTTTGCAGACTAAAAAATGCGTCTGCTGTGGCTGCGGATCGACGCGAAGGAACAAATACCTACCTTCATAAATTGCAGTATCTGCTAGAAACGTAATCAGGCCTTGGCCTCCGGTTTGGTTTATCTCGAGTCGAATCTTTCTCTTGCCGGTCGGCACGTGATAGACATCGATATGAACTCGCCCGCCTAATGGACGGTCCGGGCCCTCGCCGAAAAGCGTTCGGCGAACAATCCTCCCGTCGCTACTCTGTAGCACAAGCCATCGCTTGTCGGGCGCCAGGATTGCGTCGCTCGGAGTTCCTGTCCAGTGCTTTCCGGTCCGCTCGAAGGATTTGCCGTCAATAACTACTGCTGGAGGGTCACCACCGAAGGAGGGGGCATGGCTGTTCCACCGCCACGTTGTCTCCACTCGCGACGCCGTCACCCACTGCTCGAGCGAAGTGGGGAAAAATGCAGGCTCAGGTCCGCTCCACTCAAATCGAAAGACATTATCGCTGTAGTTATCTGGAGCACCTCCATATTCCCCATTCCAGCGAACAAGAAAGCCGGGTTCTGGCGCCGATGGGTTCTTGCGCAATTCCCACCGGCCAGGCGTCAGCTCATCCGGCAACCTCTCAGGTCGGTACTGCCAAGAATCCGGAATTCGCACCACCGCGCAATGTTCCGCACCTTCCCGGAATCGCAACTTGTACAACTTCGGCTCTTTCGCAAACGCAAAGCCGCCAATCTGAAGTACCAAGGCGAGCGCCGTCAATCTCGGGTTCATCTCTTCAGCTCCATCGGCCACCCAACAGAGAGCCAATGAGACACGATGGCGCCAACATCGCCGCTGTGACCAGCATTGTGATTGTGAGGGAAGCTGCCACCCAGTGCCGCGCTGCCGCCCGGGAGGCAGCACTCTGCGAATCAACAGACCCCTTCATACAGCCCCAATGTACGCCTATTTCCTGCCCAGTGGAAGCACAATATAACCTTACATTCTCATTCTAAGAGTGTTGTTTACTCATCAAATGCACCGCCACCCGGAGCGCACGGCTCAATTTGTGCTCTCTATTCTGCCCGGTCCTTTCATCCCGAGCCCCATTCCTTTCGGGAGCCGCGCAAGCCATTCGCTCCGCGGCAACGGGTTAGGACAGCGACGCCCGCCGCTCCCGGGCCTACACCTTCCGTGCCAGGTAGTAATGATTCTCCCCTTCGTCCGATGCCGTCCCTATCACCACCAGGCCCGCGGACTCGAGAATACGCCGATACTCCTCTTCGCCAAGTGAAACAGAATCCTGTCCGGTCATCGCGTCAGCCCAGGTGCAACGCTGTCGCGGCGCGGTAAACAGCAGAAGGCCTCCGCTTTGAAGCGCGCCACCGATCTTCGCCAGAAGCCGCCGCTGGGCCTCCTCGGAGAACAGAAAGACCAGCCCCCACGCAACGACTCCGTCAAAACTCCTGCCGAAGAAATCCGAATCGTCCACAGAGGAGCACTGCACCGGCACACCGGGGAAGCGGGTCCGGAAGCTCTCCACCATCGCAGGGGAAGCATCCACCCCATACACCCGGAACCCCCGCTCAATCAGCACCTCAGAAATCGGAACACCGTTTCCGCATCCGACATCCAGAATCGTGCCGCCGGCGGGCAGTTGCTGGGACCATTCCGCCACAACCCGCGCCCCAATCCCGCCGCCCTGACTGCCCCGCCGCGCAATATAGTCCGGCGCGATGGCCTCATATCCATTGGACTTGTCGATGTTCGCCACTGGCCGCGAGTGTAGCATTCGAACGCCATACTCACGGCAGACCGCCATCACTCCGAAACACGACCAGGGTGACGCGCACCTGATTGGCCTTCAGCGTCTCGGCACTCACTCGCGTGGCGAACAGGCTCTGTTGCTCCTTGATCCGGTTCTCCAACTCGCCCCGGGCGCAGTAGAGGTCTTCATACAACGCCTGGGCTGGCCACGGTTCCGCGCCCGGATTGGTGACTACGTAGCGCGGATTCTCTGCCCTCGAGTTGCTCTGCCTTGGCAACGACACGACGCGACCGGTTCCAGGATCCCTTCGTGTTCTGGTAAGCCAATTCGGCGAACACGCGTGCCGGATGACCCGCCTCCGCCTTCGACCGCGATGCCTCTTCTATCTCGGCGCGATCATCTGGCGCAGCCGGTCGTTGCGCGCAAAGCCCAGCACATAGCTCACCGAGTGCGCCTCGCACCAGGTCATCAACTGTTCGCGACAGACACCCGAGTCGCCGCGCACGACGATCGGCACATCCGGCCACTGCGCACGGAGCCGGTCCACAATCCGCTCCACTTCCGCTGCCACGCCTGCCGCGGCATCCTGATCGGAGGTCCGTAGCCGCGCACAGTAGATGCTCCCCGGCGAAGATGTACAGCGGCAGATAGCAGTATTTGTCGTCGTAGCCGTGAAGGAATCGGCCTTCCTGGTGGCCGTGCAGGGGCAGTCATTGCGAAAAGCCGCCTCCTGTTTGGCGCTCATTTTGCGTGGAAACTCAGTTAGTCGGCGGCTTTTTGCTGGAGACCCCGGTGAGACATCGCGGCTAATTACGCCCAGCTGCCCGTTAAAAGGCCTTGCGTACTTGGCCTTGGTGGCCGTAATATTGTGGCTAAGCCGTAGTGGTCCATTTGCAGACGAACTGGCAGTCTGAGTCTCCTTGAAAGCAGTGGGGCATAGGCCGGAATTCAGCTCATGCAGCGAGAAGGAGGCTGTAGACGTGAAGAGCATTTACATCTGCGCTGTCTTGGTGTGCTGGCCTGCTATCGCCCAAACGTTGACGCTTGCCAACACAGCCAACTCTGCCCTTGGCATGGACTTGTTTCAGGTGATACCTTCGGGCTCACGATAACAGGTGCGGCTGCCAAATCTGCGGTTACCGTGACTGCAACCAGAGACGGGGTGAGCACTACCCCGACACCGTGGTACGCAGGATCTACCGATGAGAGCGGAAATTTCTCGCTTACCGGAACCGAAACCGACGACTATGTAGCGGAGTACACAACAGTGGTATGTCGGCGGCCAACCGATAGGCTCACTGCTTGATTTCGAGGTGATATTTAAGCCATCAAGTCTGGGGGTCGGCACCGTGGATGTTGCCACGCTTCCATCAAACTGTCCAGGAACATACGGGATCATGGTTGACATAAAATATCAATTGAAGAACGTGAACGGACAGGTGGTGGCTACCCAGACCGGTATTCCAATGACCCCTTATGAAGATGTGGGCTCATATCATGGCAACATTGGGCCGGTGTCGGGATATCCCACCAGCGGCGAGTATGCTGCTGACGATGGCACGTTTCATGATGTTCCTGTCGGCCTTTGCGCGAATTTCGCATTTAGCAATTCGCTGACGTCCGCTCAAGTGATATCCGTGTACATTGGAAACAATCTGTACCAAGTCCGTGGATCGACGCGTTTTACAGTGTCAGGACCGAGTGCCGGGCACGGATCGATTACAAATGGTAGTGACGTTTCAAAATCGAGGTGAAGACGATGCGAAACAACATCAGATGCAGTGTCCTCGCAGTGCTGTGCAGTATCGGCATCTACTCTCAAACCGCGCCGTCCATGTACGAAGGAACCATGGCGAAACCGAATGGCGGACCCCATGCTGCACTATCAGCCGGTGAATTCCGACTACTAACTATCAAACACTTGATGCAGCAACCGAGCCCGCTCGCAGTAGGAAACGCACAACTGCACCGACTAGGTGATCAGGCTGCGGCCGACATTATTAAAGTAATTGGCGGAGGCCGGCTCGCGGATGCTCAAATGCCGACTGTAATCGACATGCTCCACAAGGCGTATGAACGGCCAGCGGCCATCCTGAATCCGAGTGATAGGAAGCCAACGGCATCGCTATTTCTCCTGAATGTACTTGAGTCTACGACACAGAGCGACAGCATTAAAGCTCGCATTGGAGATCTCCGGCAGTTTCTTCAGACCGCAGGCGAAATCAAATGAACTGCCCTATCGCCGTCAAGGCTGGGTCCGGCGTTGATGGGTTCATTGCTGTGCTCCTATTGTGATATGGCGACGGCTGTGCTTTCATTCGCCGTCGCCTGTTTCTCTTGTGTCCCCCGCGCAAGACAGCCCGCCGCGATGGCCTCATATCCATTGGACTTGTCGATGCTCGCCATTGGCCGCGAGTGTAGCATTCGAACACCGTAATCACGGCAGACCGCCATCACTCCAAAGCACGCCCCCACCCCACTTCTCCCCCGATTCCCGCATGAAGGTTTCTTCAGTCACAGAGATTTCAGATCTCTATTTCCTTTATTTGCAACACAGCCCTTCCCCAAGCACCGCCTTACCTTTTGACGTACCCTTTACCCTGGAATCGCGCCGGCTTCCATGCCGGCCATTTTCATTTACAAGGGAGTTTTCAGAAATGTCGTCCGCTGCTCAGGTTCTCGCCAATCAGGCAAATGCCCAGTTGTCTACCGGCCCCGTCTCCATCGAAGGCAAGGCCCGCTCCGCCCAGAACGCCCGCCGCCACGGCTTCACCGCCCGGCACCTCAACATCACACCCGAAGACCGCGCTGAGTTCGCGGAACTCGAAACCGCCCTCCGCCTCAAGACGCGTCCAGCAGACGGTCTCGAAGAGGAGATCTTCCACCGCATCCTCACTCACACCTGGAACCTCCGCCGCATCGAAGCCTTCGAGAGCCTGATCCTTGCCGAAACGAACCCATTGGCCGAATCCGACCCCTACGCCGGCAAGCTCGAACGCTACGCCCGCTACCGCCGAGACCTGGAGCGCGGCCTCTATCGCGCCATGAAGGAACTCAGCAAACTCCAGACCGAGCGCGTCGCCCTCCTCCAACAGCACGCCGCCGTCGTCCAGGGCATCAGCGAAGGCGCGCCCCTGGCCGAGATCACGCGTCTCACCAAAACCACAGGCGACTTCTTCAACGTCGACAACTACGGCGAAGCACGGCTGGCCCAGGACCGCCTCACCAAGGGCATCGACCACGTCGTCGAAATCAACCAGGAGGCGCTCGCAGAGTTCGAAGCAAATGAGGCCGAACAAAACGAAGCCGATCTGGCCGCGGACGAGGCCCAGATGCCGATCCTGCGCTACATGCAATCCCGGAAATAGAGAGGCGGCCATCGCCCGCACTCGACGCGCCACGAAAGGAAGCCAATCCCCTGGACACCCGTCCGGGTATGACGCCCGGTCTCGATCTTTGACAACCTAATCTCCCATCCGGCGTCGGCGGCGCCCCCAGCCGCCCACCTCGCGCCGCCGCGATTCGCCTCTTCTTCAGGCCGGTAGTGTCTGCACTTGCATCTCTATATGAGAGGCGAGGCGATTCCACGTCGGCGGCCCCATGCACCTCCTGACCCGCGTAGTCCCCCAGCCCCCCATGGTCAGGAGAAGAACCCGGGAGAAGGACCAGGGGGCGGTTTTTACCGTACGGTTGTGATACTGTTTCCAGTAATCCATGAGGAGGCTGATCTTATGGCGCACTGCAACCGTCGCAACTTCCTGAAAACCGCGGCCATCGCCGCCGGCACTGCCGCCGTGGGCGGTTTGAACCTGACCGCCGCTCCCACCAGGCGCGCGGCGACCGACTTCGTGACGTTGGGCAATTCAGGCGTCAAAGTCACCCGCCTCGCCTTCGGCACGGGTACCTTTGGCGGACGCGTCCAGCGCGAACTGGGCCAGGAGCAGTTCACCAAACTGGTCCGGCACGCCTATGACAGCGGCATCCGCTTCTTTGAGACCGCCGACGCCTATCGTGGCATGCCCGAGATGCTCGGCATCGCGCTGCAGGGCATCCCGCGCGACTCCTACCGGCTGATGACGAAGTTCCGCCTCAACACGCAGGAAGATCCCAAGGAGACGATCGACCGGTTCCGCCGCGAGCTGAAGTCGGAATATGTCGACATCCTGCTGCTGCACTGCGTACGCTCAGCCACCTGGAGTGCGGACTATGAACGCCTGCGCGATGTCTTCTCCGAGGTCAAGCAGAAAAAGGTGATCGTGGCGCATGGTGCTTCCTGCCATGGACTGCTACCCCTGCGCGCCTTCCCGGGCAACAAGTGGCTGGATGTCGCGCTGATGCGCGTCAACCATAAGGGCGTCAAAATGGATTCCCTCCAGACGCGCGACACGAATGACCTGGGCGATGTCGATGAAGTCTTCACTCACGTGGCCGAGGTTCACAAGCAAGGCACGGGCGTGCTCGGCATGAAGCTGATCGGCGAAGGGCAGTTCACCAACGCCGACGACCGCGAGGCGGCCATGAAGAAAGTGATCCAGAGCGGCGCCGTCGACGCCACGACGATCGGTTTCAAATCCCCCGCCGAGGTCGACGAAGCCATCGCCCGCATGAACCGGCTCCTGAACGCCTGACCGCCCCGTTGTGGGTGAGCTTTGCTGTTGTGGGTGAGCTTTGTTGTTGTGGGTGAGCTTTGCTGTTGTGGGTGAGATTTGTTGTTGTGGGGCGAGATTTATCTTGCGCGGGGCTTCAGCCCCGCCAAATCCAACCCCGTCCCCATCGCGTAGGAGGGCGGGCGCCCTCGCCCGCAGCCGACCCCCAGGTCGGCTCACCACCACCCCGTCCCCCGTCCCCCCTTACCCCACCCGCCCCTTCCGGTTCCACGCCACAATCGCAGGCTCGCCCTGTTCCGCCCCAAGGATGCAAACAGCCGCGGTGGCCAGCGCGAAGTGCCGCCCGCGCTGCGGTTCC
Organism: Acidobacteriota bacterium; assembly: GCA_017307505.1. GTDB lineage: Bacteria > Acidobacteriota > Terriglobia > Bryobacterales > Bryobacteraceae > Paludibaculum. The sequence continues at coordinate 26,614 of JAFKEE010000058.1, forward strand.
AGCCCTAAATACTGCGTCGTGAAGATGCGCAGAAAATGGCCGTGAGCAAACACCGCCACGCGTCCGCCATCTTCCTTGATCCGATCGATCACCCGCCGCGCCCGGGCCGAGATCTCCTCGATGGATTCGCCGTTCGGCACAGGACCCCGCCAGATGGTCCAGCCAGGGTACTTTTCCGCCAACTGATCCTGCGTGAAGCCGGTGCAGTCGCCGTAGTCCCACTCGGCCGCGTCCGGTTCAATCCGCGCCTGGGGCAGATAGCCCGTGAGTTCGCAGGTACGCGTGGCGCGCTGCAGCGGACTGCAGATCACCTGGTCGAACACGACCCCCTGCAGGGCCAGCGCCGTCGCCCGGGCTTCGTCTTCTCCATGCGGCGTGAGGGGCAGATCGTAACGGCCGCTGTGTTGTCCCGTGAGGGACCACGCCGTCTCTCCATGGCGAATGAGCCAGATCTCGAGGGGTTTGGACATAGACTTCTGATATTCTCATGGCCGTGGGGAGGCCGTCAGATTCGAGGCCCGCCACCACCACGCTGCGCATCCTGTTTCGGAGAGAACAAGCAACCATGGCATACCTGCTGGCACTGGACCAAGGCACCACGTCGAGCCGCGCGATCATCTTCGACGAGCAAGGCGGCATCGTCAACGTCGCGCAGAAGGAATTCACCCAGATCTACCCGCAGGCGGGCTGGGTGGAGCACGACCCCGGCGAAATCTGGTCGTCGCAGCTCAGCGTCACGGTGGAGGCGCTGGCTTCGGCCCGCATCGCCCCGGACGCCGTCGCCGCCATCGGCATCACGAATCAGCGCGAGACCACACTCGTCTGGGACCGCAAGACCGGTGAACCGGTCTACAACGCAATCGTCTGGCAGGATCGCCGCACGGCCGGCTTCTGTGACCAACTGCGGCGCGATGGGGTCGAACCCGAGGTGCAGGCGCGCAGCGGCCTGCTACTGGATCCCTACTTCTCGGGCACCAAGCTGCGCTGGATCCTGGATAACGTACCAGGCGCCCGGCAGCGCGCCGAGGCGGGCGAACTCGCCTTCGGCACGGTCGACACCTGGCTGATCTGGAACCTGACACGCGGCGCGGTGCATGCCACCGACCCCAGCAACGCCTCGCGCACGCTGCTCTACAACATACGCACCGGCGATTGGGATGACGAACTGCTGCGGATCCTGGGTGTGCCCAGGGCGGTGCTGCCCGAGGTACGGCCCTCCAGCGGCAGCTTCGGCGCCACTTCGCACGAGAACATGCCCGGACACATCATTGTGGCGGGTGTCGCGGGCGATCAGCAGGCGGCGCTCTTCGGCCAGGCGTGTTTCACGCCGGGCGTGACCAAGAACACCTACGGCACCGGGTGCTTCATGCTGATGCAGACCGGCACTACGCCGGTCGCTTCGACGAACCGCCTGCTCACGACCGTGGCCTGGAACACCGGCGGCGCCACCGAATACGCGCTGGAAGGCAGCGTCTTCATCGGCGGAGCCGTGGTGCAGTGGCTGCGCGACGGGCTCAAAATCATCCGCACCGCGCCGGAGATCGAGGAACTGGCGGCCAGCGTTCCCGACAACGGCGGCGTTTATCTGGTGCCGGCGTTCGCGGGACTGGGCGCTCCGCATTGGGATGCCTATGCGCGGGGAGCCATGATGGGCCTGACGCGAGGCGTCACCAGCGCCCACATCGCGCGGGCCGCGCTGGAGTCCATCGCCTTCCAGGTGGCCGATCTCGTCTCCGCCATGGAAGCCGACTCCGGGATCCGGCTGGAAGAGCTGCGTGTCGACGGCGGCGCTTCGAAAAACAATCTACTGCTGCAGTTCCAGGCCGATTTGCTGGGTGTGCCCGTGATCCGGCCGCAGGTGACCGAGACCACAGCCCTGGGCGCTGCTTATCTGGCCGGGCTCGCGACCGGCGTCTATGGGAGCCGGACGACCATTTCCAGCCAATGGAAGGAAGACCGCCGCTTTGTGCCATCAATGGCCAGGGAGCAGGCGACCGAGATGCGGGCCAAGTGGACGCGGGCGGTATCTCGTGCCCGTCATTGGGAGGAAGCGTGAACAGAGCGGAGCAACTCGAACGGCTGAAGGCGCATTCGGGTCCGTGGGACTTGCTTGTGATCGGCGGTGGCGCCACGGGTGTGGGCTGCGCGCTGGATGCCGCCGCGCGCGGCTTCCAGGTTGCACTCATCGAGCAGCACGATTTCGGCAAGGGTACGTCCAGCCGGTCGACCAAGCTCGTTCACGGCGGCGTCCGCTATCTGGAACAGGGCAACGTGGCCCTGGTGATGGAGGCGCTGAAGGAGCGCGGCATCCTGCGCGAGAACGCTCCTCACCTGGTGGGTGACCTCGCGTTTGTCGTGCCTAACTACGAATGGTGGGAGTCGCCATTTTACGGGGTGGGCCTGCGGCTGTATGATCTGCTGGCGGGCAAGTATGGGTTCGGCGCGTCCAGGAACCTCTCGAAGGAGGAGACGCTGAACCGGCTGCCCACCCTGAAACAGGACGGGCTGCGCGGCGGAGTTGTCTATTACGATGGCCAGTTCGATGACTCGCGCCTGCTGGTTCACCTGGCCATGACGGCCACGGAACAGGGCGCAGCCATGGTCAACTACTGCTCCGCGCAGGCTCTGTTGAAGACCGCGGACGGCATGGTACGCGGCGCGGCGGTCCGGGACGAAGAGACTGGGGCCGGGTTCGAGATCGAAGCTCGCGTGGTGATCAACGCCACAGGTTGCTTCAGTGACGGCGTGCGGCGCATGGCGGACGAATCCGTGGCCCCGATGGTCGCGCCCAGCCAGGGCATCCACCTGGTGTTCGATGCCTCGTTCCTGAAGGGCGACAGCGCCATCATGGTGCCCCACACCAGCGATGGGCGCGTGATGTTTGCCATCCCCTGGCACGGCCATACGCTGGTGGGCACGACGGACACCGCCATCAGCCAGGTCTCGCTGGAACCAGTGCCGATGGACCAGGAGATCCAGTTCATTCTGGAGACCTCGGCCCTGTATCTGGACAAACCGCCTTCGCGCTCGGACATCCTGAGTTCCTGGGCGGGCATCCGGCCGCTGGTGAAGGCGGCGGGCGGCGGATCGACCGCCTCCTTGTCGCGCGACCACTCCATCCACATCGACCCCAGCGGCCTGCTCACCATCGCAGGCGGCAAATGGACCACTTACCGCCACATGGCGGAGGACTGCGTCGACCAGGCCATCGTGCTGGCCGGGTTGGACGACCGCCCCTGCGTCACGCGGCGGCTGAGGATCCACGGCTACCACCACTACGCTTCGAAGTTCGGGCATCTGCAGGTTTATGGTTCCGACGCGATTCCGATCCAGGAGATGGCCCGGAACCACCCTGATCGGGGTGTTCGCCTTCATGCCGCCTTACCGTATCTGGAGTCCGAAGTGATCTGGGCCGCGCGATGGGAAATGGCCAGAACCGTGGAAGATGTTCTGGCCAGACGTACCCGTGCGCTGCTGCTGAATGCGCGAGCGGCGATGGAGATGGCGCCCCGCGTGGCGGAACTGCTGGCCGGCGAATTTGGCCTGGATGCGGCATGGCAACGAGACCAGGTGGACGCGTTCCTGGCCATGGCGAAGCGGTATCTGCCCGAGTGATCTTTGTTACCCTGAACTTACAGGCTCAATGATCATTCTGCTCGGTTTAGTCCTGGCGGCCCTGGCTCCGCTGGAGGCTCAAAGTGCGCCTTTGGAAGACCCGATACCTCCGGCAGCGAGAGCGCCGGCGGGCTGGCGGCCCTCGGGCCCCTGGGGCGGCAGCGCCACGGCCATCACCGTCGACTCCAATGCGCCCGACACGCTGCTGGCGGGCGCGCGCAACTCCTTGATTTTTCGTTCCAGAGACGCCGGAGCCCACTGGTCGCGCCTGGGCTTTCCACGCCATTTCCTGGGCACCATCACGACCCTGGCCATCAACCCGGCTGACCCGAAACTGTACCTCGCCGGGCTCTATGTCGAGCAGTCCCCTTACGCCGGGGTCTGGTATAGCGAGGATGCGGGTTCCACCTGGAAGATGGGCCGGGGCGTGGAAGGAATCTCGGTGCAGTCCATGGCGATCTGGGCCAAGGATCCGCGCCGCGTGGTGGTGGGCACCCGGGACGGCGTCTGGGGCAGCACGGATTCCGGGCGTACGTGGAAGCGCCTCTCGGCTCCTTATAACCACGAAATGCGCGGCGTCACCGCGGTGGCCATCGATCCGCTGGACGCTGACATCCTTTATGCGGGCACAACACACCTGCCCTGGAAATCCACGGACGGCGGCAAAACCTGGAATTCGATCCACGATGGCATGATTGACGATTCGGATGTCTTCTCGATCGTCGTGGACCCGGCCAATCCGAAGCAGGTGCTGGCGAGTGCCTGCAGCGGCATTTACCGCAGCGAGGCGGCCGGCACGGATTGGAGCAAGTTCCAGGGCATCCCGTCCAGCCACCGGCGCACCCATGTGATCCGCATCCGGCCGGGCGACAGCAAGGTGATTTATGCCGGGACCACGCTGGGCCTGCTGAAGTCCGTCAATGGCGGCACTACGTTCAAGCAATTGAATCAATTGCACATCCTGGCGATGACGTTCGATCCCCGGAATCCTGACCGGCTCTATATTGCGGCCGAAGGCACCGGGCTCTGGCTGAGCGAGGACGGCGGCCAGACGGCCAAACCGATCAACACGGGCTTCGTCAGCCGGCGGCTGATCAGCGTGGCGGCGGCCGACGGGTCGTTGTATACGAACGTGATTCAGGACGGGGAAGGCGGCGGGATCTTTGCAAGCCGGAATGGAGGAGAGTCCTGGAATCTTTCGGCCAATTCGACCGTGCTGCGGGACAATCACATTACCCGGCTGGCGGGGTGTCCGGAAGATGCCAAATTGCTGTTTGCCGGCAACGAGACCCGGGCGTTGCGCTCGCGGGACGGGGGCAAGACCTGGACGGAATTGAGGCTGGGCACGGCCAGCGCCCGCCTTCTCGCCCTGGCCTGTGTGCCTTCGGACAAGCCCGCCAAGGCGCTGGTCTACGCGGGCACGGACGCCGGGCTGATCCGGAGTTCCGATGCCGGACAGACTTGGCAGCCGGTGCGGCTGACCACGGTTAATATTCCGCACAACGTTCAGGCGATCTATACCTCCCCGGCGGCCCCGCGCCGGATCGCCGTGCGAACCACCTTTGCCATGTATCTGTCTGAAGATTCAGGCAATTCCTGGAAAGTAATGAACATCCTATTTCCGGTGAGTATCATCTACGACATAGCGTTGGCCGGCGGACCGAAGGGGGCAGCACTGGTGGCCACGGCGCAGGGGTTATACGTTTCCGAGGATGGCGGTAAGACGTGGCAGCGCAGAGAGAACGGGCTGCAACCGGGCACGGTCAGCTCGCTGGCAGTGCGGCCGGACCACGCCGACGAAGTGTATGCATCGCAGTTTGGCCGGGTCTTCCGATCGATGAATGGGGGCCGGCTCTGGCAGTCATTGGCGCATGCGGAAATCGCGGAAGCGAGCATTCAAAAGCTGACTTTCGCGTGGGGACAGAACGACCGGCTGTTGGGGCTAACTCCCGATCTGGGAATGTTTTATCTAGACCTTTCAGTCGATCGGTAGCATAATAATTAAAGGCAGGTGAAGCCCTGAATATGAAACAAACGACAATCAGTCCCAGCAATCGATCCTGGTCGCGGGCTCTGGTCGCGGCAGGCTTGGCGATAGCGATCTGTACGTCGGCTGGCGCCCAACAGGCCGCCACTGACAAGAAGAAAGCGGCCGCGGAGGGCGATGAACGCCCCGATTTCGTGGAACTCAATGGGTTCCTTGGAGGAAGCTTTTTCCAACAGGTGGATAAGGGCCTTGGAACAAAGCTCAACAATGGTGGCGCCGCTGGTGCCCGCGTGACTGAAAACTTCTGGCGGTATGTGGGCCTGGAACAGGCTTTCACATACAGCACAAACAACTTAACGTTTTTGAAACCGAATCAGCCTGGCTTGCCGAATTACGGATTCGGAAGCCGGATCTATCAGTACTCCTTGAATCCGGTAGTCTACTGGACGCCGCGCGGCTCCAGGTTCCGTCCGTTTCTGACCGTTGGCATTTCCGCCCTCAACATTACGCCCACCGACACCGGTAAGGCGGACGGGCGCTCGCTCACCAACCAGATTTACGGCGCCCAGAACACCAACAACAACATTCAACCTGCCATGAACTACGGCGGCGGCTTGAAGGTCCACCTGACAGACCGTATCGGTCTGCGGTTTGATGTTCGTGGTCTGTACACCAAGAACCCGACCTACAAATTGCCCGACAGTTCCCCTACCGGCGTATACATTCCCCGCGGCAGCATGTTGAATGGCGTTCAGACCACCGCAGGCATCACGTACTACATCGGCAAGAAGGCTGAACCCGCTCCCCCGCCGGCCCCGCCGCCGCCACCGCAGCCGCTGGCCGCCCTGAACCCCGGCACGCTTTCCGCCGGTTCCGGCACGTTGTGCCAGGGCCGCGCCATCACGGTCCGCTCGAATGTGACCGACCCCGCCGGACGCACGATCACCTACAAGTGGACTGTCAACGGCCAGCCGGCCGGCAGCAACAGCCCGGAACTCACCTTCACCCCGGATAAGCCGGGCGCCTACATGGTGGAACTCCAGGCCGATGCCCCCAACAACGAGGGTCTCGCCACGCGTACCGCCAAGGCGAACACGCTGTCGCTGAACGTGCAGGAGTACAAGGCTCCGACGATCGGGACCATCTCGGTGAACCCGGCCGCCATCGAATATGGCCAGTCCGCCGCGTTGAGCACGACAGCCACCGGATCCGCCTGCTCGACGATCAGCTATCAGTGGACCGCCACGGAAGGCACGATCGGGAACCCGACCGGAGCTTCCACCTCGTTCGACTCGAAGTCGGTTCGCTTCGACCAGGGCGGCAAGATCCAGTCGAAGACCGTGACCATCACCGGCAAGGTGACCGACGACCGCGGCCAGTCCGCCACGGCCACCGGCACTCTGAAGGTGGACTACACGCCTCAGTCGATCCGCTTCTCCGACGTGATCTTCTCCAAGGGCAGCAGCCGCGTGAACAACTGCGGCAAGCGCGTCCTGCTGGAAGAGCTCGCGCCGAAGGCGGCCGATCCTGACTACGAGATCGTCCTCGTCGGCCACATCGACAACGACGAAGCTTCCAAGACCAAGGTACCTTCCAAGCTGGATCAGCAGCGCACGCTGAACGCACTGGCCGTCCTCACCGGCGGCACGGGCACCTGCGCCAATGTGGATCCCAGCCGGGTGAAGGTGGATTGGGTCGGCACCGAGCAGGTCGCCGATATGCAGCCCGCCCTCTGCGGCACCTCCGCCCGCTCGGCCTCCAAGGAGCGTCCGGGTTCGATGGCCTCCACCGCCGATCAGAATCGCCGCGTGGAAGTCTGGCTGGTGCCCAAGGGAACCAAGATGCCCAGCTCCTTCAAGGGTGCCAAGACGGTGACCCCGCGGGAACTGAAGCGCCTCGGCTGCCCCAAATAAGCTGATCTGACCACTGCTCCAAACACAAGCCCGGCCCTCGCAAGGGGGCCGGGTTTTGTTTTGAGCCGGCAGGGTTGCCCGGCGGCAGCCGGAACGGTCAGAATAGGATTGAGAGGCAACGTCCTCCGCCCTCCTCCGTGAGGGAGATCAAGTCCGGGACGGCCCGGCCCTTGCAAAGGAGGGCCGAGATGGCCTGGATTACACTCTTCTTCGCCGGCCTGTTGGAAATTGCCTGGGCGTCTTTCATGAAACAGTCCCAGGGTTTCACAAAACCAATCCCCACAACCGCCACCTTCGTTACCATGCTGGCCAGCTTTGGGCTGCTGTCGTACTCAATGAAGACCCTGCCGCTCAGCACGGCTTATGGGGTCTGGGCGGGCATTGGGACAGCCGGCGCCTTCGCCGCGGGAGTCCTGCTGCTGGGCGAGCAATGGAACAGCATCCGGGCACTGGCTTCGCTGTTGATCCTGGCCGGCCTGGTGCTGATGAAAATGTCGAGCACGGCCTGAAACGGGAGAGCAGGGGGATTCGGACTGGAACTGAATCCCCGTCCCGTGCCCACCATTCCGCAGAGAGAGAGTTCAGCATTGTATCCAGGCGGCGCCTGGCGTGTTAGCGTCAAATTGTATCCACCGAAATGTCTCATTCCACCGAGTCCCCCTGTCAGCAGAACCGGCGTGTCGTGCGCACCAAGCGCGTGGACGAAGTCCAAAGCCTGCATGAGTTGATTCAGCATTGCCTGCCGGCGTTCGGCGGCGCTTACTTCCGGCGCGTGTACTCCATCCTGGATACGGCCATCGGCATGGGCTGCCCGTTGACCATGGCGATCGCCGGGCCCATTACCGTATCGGGGCAGCACCAGACCTGGCTGATTCCGCTGCTCGAAACCGGCTGGGTCGCCTACCTCAGCGGCACCGATGCGATGTGTTATCACGACGGCCATCGCAGCCTGGACGGCCGCAGGGACCCTGTTCACGAAGTGCCGATCTTCGGCGACGATGGAGCCCTGCGCGATGAGCACACCATCCGCGTCACCGACATGGCGTTCGACGAGGATGTGCTGCTGGACCAGGACCGCTACCTCACCGCCCTGCTGCGGGAGCCCGAGTTCCAGAAGAAGATGACCGGCACGGAACTGCGCTACCTGCTGGGCCGCCGCTTTGGCAGCCTGGAGCAGAGGAATGGCGTCGAGCCGGGCATGCTGGCCGTGTGCCACAAGATGGCGATTCCGTTCTTTGTCGGCGCGCCGGGCGACGGCAGCGTCTTCTTGAATTCGATGAAGCTGTGGGCGATGAAACAGGCCGGGCTCCTCGAAAACTACGAGTTCGAACTGGACATTCACGCTGAGGTGTTCGAGAGCTGCGCTTATCACTACTGGGGCCTCTTCGAAAGCGATACGAAGGCCCTGGCGACCTTCGTACTGGGCGGCGGCGTGCCGAAGAACTTCAACCTGCAGCCGGAGCCCGCCCTGGGCCAGGTGCTGGGGTTGCCGGACGTCCGCGGCTACCACTTCGATGTGCAGATCGTCAGCTCTCCGGTGACGGATGGGTCGCTCTCCTCCTGCTTCCCGGCCGAAGCCGTGACTTGGGGCAAAGTGGACCGCAACGTCTATCAGCAGACGACGGAAAGCATGCAGGCCGATTACTCCATGCTGCTGCCGTTCCTGGTCAAGGCGCTGTTGGACAACCGGGCGCGCTATGAGCGGCTGAGGGAAGAATTGGGCGAAGAGACGCTCTTTGCGAAGCATCCCAAGGCCAAGGGCTATCTGCGGCCCCGCACAGGCTACCGGCTGTTTGAGAAGCGAGAGGCGCTGCTCGGCAAACTGGTGTCCGCTGTGAAGGAAAACCGGGCGTGGCTCGCCGAGACGTTGGACTACCCGCTGGCCTAACCTCCGCTAACGGAAGAGGGGCTTCACCCGGTCCAGGTCGCCATCGAGCGGTTTCGGCGGAGTGAGGCCCAGAAGCCGGCAGAGCAGCGGGAAGACGTCCACGGTGCGGGCTGCCGGCGCGGTCCGGCCTGCCTGGAAAGCCGGCCCGACTCCGATGAGGATGCCTCGCATGTCGCGATACTTTTCCGGGTCGTAGCCGTGCATGCCTTTCAACTGCGGAATGACCTTGGAGTCAGTGTCGCCCGGCGGCACGATCTCGATGATGATGGACGACTTCGGCAGAATCACAAGATCGCCGATCCGCGGATTGTCGCGATAGTGCAGGTGCGCAGGCACCTCAGCCCGCCGGTACACCTCGACCTCCGGAGCATTCTTCAGCAGTTCAGCGCGGACGCGCTCCGGATTATCGCAGTACAGCATCGTCATGGGCGCTTCGTTGGCCGCGATGCAGCCCTGGAAATTGGCCCGGCTGGAGAGGTTGATGTGGCCCTGCACCTTGGTCATGCCGTGATCCGACAGCACTACGATGTTCATTTCGGGATGGATCGCCCGGGCGGCACGAACGAGTTCGCCCGTGATCTTGTCCAGGGCAGCGATGGCGGTCTTCGTTTCCGGTGAGTCCGGTCCGGTGGCGTGGCCTTTGCCATCCACATCGGAGAAGTAGGCCATGACCAAACCGGGCCGCTGGCCCTCCGGCAGCTGCAGCCAATCGAGCACCTGTTTGACGCGCACTTCGTTTGGGATGCGCCCGTCATATTTCTTGAAGTAGCTCGGATTGCGGCCCTGGATGCCGGCATCGGTCCCGGGCCAGAAGAACGTGGCCGTCTTCACACCCTGCTGCTCGGCCAGGAGCCAGATGGGCGTCCCCCCATACCAGGAGCCCTCGCTGGAATCCCGCCAATACTGGAAGTTCTGCTGCCGGGCACGGTCACGGAACATCATGCCAACGACGTTATGGTGCTCCGGATAGAGCCCTGTGGCGATGGCGTAGAAGTTCGGGAAAGTGGTGGAGGGGAAAGCGGGGATGAGGCTGTCCACCGCAGCGCCCTGCTTCTTCAGTTCGAGCAGGTTCGGAGCCTTCTCTCGTTCCGCGTAGTCCCAGCGGAATCCATCCAAAGCGATGACCAGGACCGGCGGAGCAGCCTGGAGCAGGCTTCCGAACAGCAGACCGAGGCAGAGCACGAAACGACGCATGGTTTCATTATCCCGTCCCTGGACAGCGGGAAAAAAGATCAACTAGTCCTGGATATGATAGATATGCCCATGATGACCAGACGCGCCTTTGCTGGTTCCCTGCCCCTGGCCGGCCTTGCAGCGGCTGCTCCGGCGCCCGCCATCCGGTCGATCGATGTCTTCCCCGTCCGCTACCCGGTAAACGGCTACTTCAAGTTCTTCACCAAACCGGAGCGCCAGACCGCGTTCGTCAAAGTTATTTGCGAGGACGGGACGTTCGGTTGGGGCCAGAGCGTGCCCCTTCCCACCTGGAGCTACGAGACGCTGGAATCGGTCACCACTGCTTTTCGCGGCTACCTGGCTCCGGCGCTGATCGGGAAGAATCCTACTGACCTGGCGGGGGCTCACGCCGCCATGAACAAGGCCATCGCACCGTCATTCTCCACCGGCATGCCCATTGCGAAGGCCGGCATCGATCTGGCGTTGCACGACATCAGCGGAAAACTGGCCGGCAGGAGCCTGCCCGAGTTGTGGGGGCGGAAGCCGCTCGCCAAAGTGGTGTTGAGCTGGACGGTGAATACGAAGTCCCTGGCGGAAGCCGAAGCCGTGCTCGAGGACGGCCGGAAGCGCGGCTACAAGCATTTCAACATCAAGGTGGCCCCGGATCCGAAGTTCGACGTCGAACTGGCGCGCACCGTGCGCCGCTTTGCACCGGAATGCTTCCTCTGGGCTGATGCGAACGGAGGCTACGACACCGACACGGCGCTCACCGTGATCCCCAAGCTGAAAGACGCGGGCGTCAATGTACTGGAACAACCCGTGACCGCCAATCGCCTCAGCGGGTTTGCCGCGGCAAAGCGCCAGGGCGCCCTGCCGATCATCCTGGATGAAGGCGTAGTCTCCGTAACGGATCTGGAGGAGTTCCACAAGCTCGGCCTGCTGGACGGAGTAGCGATGAAGCCGGCCCGCACAGCAGGCCTGCTGGACGCGCGGCTGCAGGTGGAGTATCTGGAACGCAATAAGCTGATGTTTCTGGGCAGCGGGCTGACAGATCCTGACATCGCCCTGGCGGCCGCGGTGGCGCTCTACGCCGCTTACGGTCTCAAGTATCCGGCCGCATTGAACGGCCTGCAGTATCTGGCAGGCTCGTTCCTGCGATCGCCATTCCAGCTTGAGGACGGAGCCCTGGCGACTCCGGCGAAGCCGGGCCTGGGCGTCGAGGTGGACGAAGAGAAAGTAAGGAAGGCTGCTCATGACTAAGACCGCCCTGCCGGCACTGATTTGCTCGTTGCCCCTGCTGCAGGCAGGTTCGCTGGAATGGAAGGACCACAAGGACGGGCGCGTAGAGCTGCTGGAGGGCGGGAAGACGGCCCTGGTCTACAATTACGGCCCCCAGTTGAAAGAGGGTGTGCCGGAGAACCGCCGCCGGTGCTGCTACCTATTTCCGGTGCTTACGCCGGGCGGCGTCTCGATGCTCGATGACTTCCCCAAGGATCACTACCACCACCGCGGCGTCTTCTGGGCCTGGCCTGTCGTCGAGACCGGCGGACAGAAACTGGACAGCTGGATGTTCCCCAATCTGCAGAACCGGTTTGAAAAATGGGTGGTTCCGCCCTCGGCTAAAAAGAACGCCACGTTGACCGTGGAGAACGGCTGGTATGCCGGCGACCACAGGATCGTCAAGGAGACGGTGAAGCTCACTGCCTATCCCTCAAAGGGTCCAAAGCGCGAATTTGACGTCGAGCTCAGACTGGAGGCTACGGGTGAAGCCGTCACGCTAAGGGGATCCGCGGAACAGCGCAAGAGCTATGGCGGCTTCAGCGCGCGCTTCGCGCCCAGGCAGCAGACGTCCATCCTGGCAGACACGGGTGCTGTCACGAAGGACGAGGATCTTGTGCCTCATGCCTGGGCGGAGCTTTCCGCGCTGTATGGGGGCAGTCGCGCCACGCTGCGCATCACCCCGGATCCGAAGAACAACGGGGCGCCCTATCAGTGGTGCCTGCGGCCCTACGGCTTTGTGGGTGCGTCGTTTCCCGGCCGGACAGAGACCGTCACCGGCTATACTCTGGAGCCCGGCAAGCCATTGACGTTGAAATTCCGAGTGACTGCCTCTGACGTGAACTGACCAGGTCTTCCCCTGGCGTTGACCTCGTTCCAGGGCATGCGCCCACACAGCATCCCACGGGCTTCCCATGGGAGAATACTCATGATTAGCTGGATTCCGTGGGGGCGACCAGCTGACATGCATTCGCTCAGACGAGTCATTCTATGAAAAAAGCAGCATCCCTTTCCTTTATTCTCGTGTGCGTCCTGGCCACGACGCTCTTCGGAGATCAGATTACGCTCAAAAACGGCGATCGAGTGTCTGGCAAGATCGTCACGGCCGATGACAAAACGGTTGTCCTGAAGACAGACTACGCGGGCGAGATCAAGATCGACCGCTCCCTGATCACCAACCTGGTGACAGACCAGGTATTGAATGTGACTTTGAAGGACACCGGCAAGGTGCAGGGCAAGGTCGAGACCACGGCGGAAGGCGTGCAGGTGCAGAAGACAGACGGAACGGCCATGACGGTGAAACCCGAGGTGGTCACCAACCTGCGCGACGATGCAGCCCAGAAGGCGTATGAACGCGAAGAGGAACGCCTGCATCATCCGAAGCTGAACGATTTCTGGGCCGGTTTCGTTTCGCTCGGGGTGGCCAACTCCAGCGGCAACTCGATCACCACCACCGTCAGCACCGCGGCTTCGGCTACCCGCATTGCCGGCAAGAACAAGATCAGCCTGAATTTCGCCCAGTTGTACGCGACACAGAGCACCACCCTGCCACACGGCCAGACGGCGAACAAGGTGAGCGGCGCCTTCCGCATCGACCGCGACGTCAGCAAGAAGTTCTTCGTTTACGGCACGAACGGCTACGACTATGACAAGTTCCAGGATCTCGACCTGCGCGTCGTGGTCGGCGGCGGTTTCGGTTATCACGCCTGGGCCGGCAAGAAGGGTTACCTGGATGTGTTTGGCGGCGGCAACTGGAACCGTGAAAAGTACAACAAGGACGGCGCCAACATTACCCGGCAGATTGGTGAAGTTGTGGTGGGCCAGGAGATGGGGTATCAGGCGATGAGCAGGCTGAAGCTGTTCGAGAAACTGACCCTGTTCCCGAACATGAGCGACACGGGCGAGTACCGGATGAACTTCGACGCCACGGCCAGCGTGCCGATCATGAAGTGGCTGGAGCTGAACTTCGGGTTCAACGACCGGTTCATCTCCAATCCGGTGTTTGGCAACAAGGGCAACGACACCATCTTCACCACAGGCGTCCGCGTGAGCTTCGACCAGACAAAACGTTAACCGCGCGCTGTGACGGCGATCACCTCGTACTCGCCAACCGTGGGAATCTCAAACTCCAACCGGCCTTCCGCCACCCGGAAGGCCAGGTTGGCTTGTGAAGTCAACGCCTGGACCGCAGCGGGGCGGAATCCCTTGGGCAAATCCAGACGGATGTTCTGGCGGCCGATGGGGAAGACTTCGCGCACCGGCCCATGCATCAGCGCGGGGTTGGTGTAATTCAGGATGTGCAGCGCCAGACCCGCTTCGGTCTCCCAGTAGAAGATGTCAATCAGTCCGGAGCCCTCCACGTCGGCGCCGAGGTTATTTCCGGCGGCCCAGCGAACCGCATTGGCGAGCAGTTTGGAGAGATCGGGATTCCAACTGCGCCAGAGGGTGCGATCGATATCGGAGGGAAAATAGACCATGCGGCCGGGTGCGTCCTGGACGAACATCTCCGGCCCGGACGATTTGGAATCGCGCGGGTAGACCATCTCCGGCGGGAACGCCGGGAACGGGCCGATGCGGGAGAGAGGAGCCGTGGGGGCATCCTTCACGACGACGCGGTTCTGCGCTCCGGGCAGAAGCCCCGTATCTTCGAATCCCTTCAAGACCTCGTGCCGGTGTTCCACGCGAAAGTAAGAGTTCCGCAATGGTCCTTCGACACGGCCGCCGAAGGACGCGCCGAACACCGGGGCGAGTCCGAAATCGGCGCGGCGCTTGCCATTCTCGTCATAGAGCGAGGATTCGAAGGTGGCCACGAGGCCGCCACGAAGGGACGCATAGTTTCGCAGCCCGTCCAGAGCCGCGTCGTTCAACAGCGCGGCGTTCGGCAGAATCACGCACGTATACTCGCGGAGGCGTTCGAGCGTGAGATCACCGTCATGGATGAGATCGAAGGGGATGCGGTTCTCGAGCAGTGAGAAATAGAAGCCCTGCAGGGCTTCCGTATTCCCGCTCAGCTTCGGGTGCCAGACCTGGGTGCGCTGCGGCCAGACCAGGCCTATGCGCGCGAGCGAGCGTTTATTGAAGAAATGCCGCTCATTCTGCTTGAGCCAGGGGAAGACATCGAGCCCGGTCTTCATCCAGCGCTTGTCCAGCGGGTTGCCGCCCAACCAGGTCAACCAGGGCACCATGCCGCTGGCCGCACTTTGCTTGAGCCAGAGATGAGTCTCGACCGGCGCCTTGGCGGTATGGCGCCAGATCGCGTCGCTGAGGTTGTAGCCGCTGGTCACGTTGGTGACGGGCCGTCCACGCATCACGGCGTAGCCGATGCGCCCCTGCTGCGCGCAGTCCCACAGGGGGACATTGCCGGAACGGTCCTGGTGGTCGGCATTCATCCAGCGCGCCACGGCCGCGATGCGCTGGACGTCGGTTTCGGCGCGGATGCTGCCGCCGAGGTTGCCGACATAGACACGGTCGGCCCGGCCTGTGCTGGCGGTCCTGTCCCACAGCTTCCAGATCTCGAGCACGCGCTCCAGGCGCCGCTCTGTCCATTTTCGAAAGACGGGGTCGCTGCGATCGTCCTTCTCCGGCAGGGTGCCGAAGAGCTTCCGGCAGGTATCGCAGTAGCAGATGGTGCCCAGGCCGGTGGATGGCCAGGCGTTGGTGTAGAACGCATCGGGGTCGTAACGGTCGCACAATTCCCGGATGATGGCCGTCATGTGCGTGTCGTAGTAGGCGCCGAACTCGCAGGTTCGAAAGAGTTCGGGCGCCTCATTGTGACGCGCGGGCGAGCCGTCTCTGCGCCGCGCGAACCATTCCGGCCGGGCTGTGTGGACCTCTTCGAAGGCATAGGAGGGATCCAGCCTGGCGATGACACGGATGCCGGCTTTCCTGGCGGCTGCGGAATATTCACCGAACAGGTCGCGATTCCCCAGAAACCGGGCGCGATGATGCAGCGTCAGGTTGGATGGGTAGAACGCCATGATGCCGCCGCAACTGACAATCAGCCCGTCGACGCGCATCTTCGACCAGTATTCAATCCAGTACCCGACATCGAGTGTGGCCGCATCCGCTTCGTTGATGTTCAACTGGCCCAGCCGCCGCATTCGCAGAAACCAGGGCGCTGAAGCGGCTCCCGGCAGTGTGCCCGCGGCCGCCAGCGCGGCCATGAACTCGCGTCGTCTCATTCAGTTCTCCCACTGGACTGCGCCCTGCAACAGGCCCGCGGTCCGCCCGCATTCTATCACTCGACCCGGCCTCTCCAGCTAAAATGGAAGAACCTGACTTCACGCCAACATGAAGCCATTGCTCCGAATTCTCTGGGCACTCTCTTTTTGTGCCATCACCTGCCAGGCCGCCACAGTTTGCGCCGGCACTTTGCTTGAACTGCGCCTGCGCCAGAATCTGTCGTCATACTCCAGCAAGCAGGGCCAGACGATCCGGGCGGACCTGATCGCGCCGGTCCGGGTGGATGGCCACACCCTGCTGCCGCAGGGGTCGCTGCTATCGGGCACCCTGACAGAGGTCAAGCGCATCGGCTGGGGCGCGCGTAACCTTCGCGCCTCCATGCGGCTCACCTTCGACACCATTGCCCTGCCGGATGGCACCACGCGGCCCTTAAAGACCCGCATCGCGTCGGTGGACAATGCACGCGAGACGGTGGATCAGACCGGCAAAATCGTCGGCATCCGGGCCACCGCCCCAATGGGCCACCGGCTGGCGGGCATCACCAGAAACATCTTCATCTGGGATCCGATGCTGCAGATGGTGCTGGCCGGCAGCACGGCCGCGGTGCTCCGGTTCCCGGAAGCCGAGATCTACTTCCCAGCCGGAACCGAAATGTTTCTGGCGCTCACTGAGCCTCTGGAAGTGGACACCACCTGGTCGACTCCAATGCCGCACCTGACATCCGATCCGGAAGACCGGGCAAAGCTTTTGAATATTGTCCGCAATATGACGTTCCGGACCTATCGCGAGAAGAACCGCAAGCCGGGCGACTTCGTGAATCTCATCTTTCTCGGCGAGCCCGAGTGGATTGAACGGGCCTTCCTGGCGGCCGGGTGGATCCACGCCGACAAGCTCTCCAAGTCCTCCGGCTGGATGTCATTCCGGTCAGTCGCCGAAGCAAAGCCGTATCCGAGCGCTCCGATGAGCGGCATGCTGCTGGATGAAAAGCCGGCGGTGTTCCAACTGTCCAAAGCCCTGAACAGCTACTCCAAGCGCCATCATCTGCGTGTCTTCGACCAGCCGGATACCTGGAACCAGCGGCCGGTGCTGGCCGCCAGTTCCACGCAGGATATCGCGGTGACATTCTCGTTCAGCAACAACCGGCTGATTCATGTGGTGGACCGCAACATTGACAACGAGCGCGCCAAGATCGTCAATGATCTCGCCTTCACCGGCTGCGTCGATTCCGCCGAACTGATCGAACGCCCGTGGGTGCCGCAGACCACAAAGAACTACACCGGCGAGATCCTGGAGACCGACGGAGCCGTGGCCGTGCTGGAGATCAATCCCTGCCGGACGCCGCTGCGGACACTGGAACCGGGCGCACCCATGCGAGTGAGCGGCGGCCGCCTGCAACGCCTGGGCCGCCAGTTGCTGCTCACGGCGGGCAACGATTTCACGTTCAACAACCCCATTTATCAGGCCGGCAAGGGCGTCCAGTTCCTCTTCCGGCGCATGCTGGGCCGCGAGGATCGCACACAGCCCACCCGCACCGGCCTGCTGCCGCGCACTCCACGCTCGACCGAAATTGCCGCCCCAGCAGCCGCCGCCATGCCCGATTAGGCGTATCATCCGGGGTTCCGCCGGTTTACCCTGGATTCAAGCGGTACCATGCGAATCATCCCAGCCCTGGCGCTGACTCTGCTCTGCTGTCTTTGGGGGCAGCAGCAGGGTTTCCCCGTAGTCATCGACGGCACGGAAGTGCTGCGGGTCTATACCGGAGCGGCTCCGTTTTCTCCAGAGGACCGCGCCCTCGACATCCGTTCCCGAATCGAGAAGCTCGGGGGCACAGCCGCCCGGCCGGACGTCACTATCAAGGACATTCCTTCCCAGAAAGTGACGGCTGTCCTGGCCGGTTCGGTCTACATCATGCTGGTGACCAACGCGGATGCAGAAGCCGCGGGCACCCCGCGCGAGGAACTGGCCGCCCGTTACTCACTGGCGATCCAGAAGGCGCTGGCTTCTTATCGCGATCAGCACACACTGATCAGCTATCTCATCGGTTCCGGCAAAACGCTGCTTGCCTGGGCCGCTTTCGTCCTGTTGTGCTGGCTGCTGAATCGCGGACTGGAGTGGCTCAGCCAACAGATTTCCCTGTGGTTTCAGAGGGAGACAAAAGCCCGGCAGGTCCGTGGTTTCGGCCTCATTCTCTGGCGCCGCGCCTCGCTGCTGGCCCTCTCGTTGCTGAAGCTTGTCGTGGTCCTGTTCCTGCTTTCGCAGTTTTCACTGCTGATTTCCTTCTCGTTCAGCCAGTTCCCGCAGACCGCCGGCATCTCCACCACTCTGGTTGATTACCTGCGCTCGACCTTCGGAGGCATCGGGCGGTCCGTCCTCGACTACCTGCCCAAGGGCGGCTTCGTCATCATCGTCTGCGTCATCAGCTTTTACCTGCTCCAACTGCTGAAGGTGCTGGCGCGGGCGATTGAGCACAGCGACCTCACGGTGCCGGGGATTCACCCCGAGATGGCGATCCCCACATACCAGCTGGCCCGGATCCTGGTGGTTGTCTTCGCCCTGGTGGTCGCGTTTCCATATCTGCCTGGCGGCCAGTCGGAAGCCTTCAAGGGCGTGTCGATCTTCCTGGGCGTGCTCATCTCCATCGGCTCAGGCTCCTCGGTCGGCAATGTGCTGGCGGGCATCACTCTGACGTACATGCGCCCCTACCGCGTGGGCGATCGTGTCCAGTTCGGCGAGACCATCGGCGATGTCCTGGAAAAGTCATTGCTGGTCACACGGCTGCGTACGATCAAAAACGTCGAGGTGGTGATCCCGAACTCCGCCATTCTCGGAGGCATGATCCAGAACTACAGCGCGATGGCTCGCAACCGCGGGCTGATCCTGCACACCACGGCGACGATTGGCTACGATGTGCCGTGGCGGCAGGTGCACGAACTGCTGATCCGGGCCGCCCAGAACACGGAAGGAATCCTCCTCGAACCGGCGCCCTTCGTCCTGCAGACGGCACTGAACGACTTCAACATCAGCTATCAGCTGAACGCATTTACCGACCGGCCGAACGAGTTCGAGTTCATCTACTCGCGGCTGCACCAGAACATTCAGGACTCATTCAACAAAGCCGGCGTGGAGATCATGTCTCCCAATTACCTGGCATTGCGGGACGGCAATACGGTGACGACGCCGGAGGCAGACCGGCCGCCGCACTACCAGCCGCCGTCGTTCCATGTGGGTCCGTAGAGCGCGTGTCCGGAACCGTCAGGATGTTCGCTTGGAGCGCGGTTTTGCCGTAGCTTCTTCGGCCATGGCCCGGCTCAACAGGGTCTTGATTACCGCCTGGCGGCTGATATTGAGCCGTGCGGCGCGTTCATCCAATTGACGGAGCATGCCGGGCGTGAAGTCGACGTTCACTCGGCGGACAGGCCTGACCACCTCGAACTGATTGGTGAAATAGGAAGATACATCTTCGCCCCGTGAGGCCTTCTCTGCAATCTCATCTGGAGAGATTTTGGTCCTAGACGTTTTCGGCATAGCTTTGTTCTTCTTCCTTTGTCGCTTTCCAGGCGGTTATCAAATGCCAGTACTCTCCCTCGGAATCCCGTCTGACCTCCAAAATGACAGAGCACAAGCGGCCGCCGCACCACCCAATCGCGCGAAACTGTCGCGGGTCATCACACTTCTGATCGAGGAGAAAAGCCTGATCGAAGATCGACTGCGCTTCCTTCAGGCTGATACCGTGCTTCTGTTTGACAATGCGACTTTTCGATTGATCAAACTCGATACGCATGTACGTATATAACAGTTATACCAAGATCGGCTTCTTTTGAGGGACGACACAGCGTTCACTCCGGCCGAAGATGCGCGGAGGATCAGCGGCGACATACGAGGTTGTTGCGCGCGATCTCCTTCCCTTCCCGGATCTCACCCGCGTTCCAGCAGCGTCGAGAACCGCTTCCCGATTGCCAGCGCCGGATCCAGGGGCACATCCACCGGCTCGCAATCCGCCGGAATGCTGATCACAGGCTTCTGCTTGATGTACCGGCCGTGGAACCCGGGCAGCCATTCGCGCTGGGTTTCCAGCATCTCTGTGCACATTTCTCGAATCTCTCCCAGCGTGCACACGGCACTGGTGAGCGGGTCCATCGCGACCGCCTGCACCAGCCTTTCGGGGTCCGCGTTGAGTGCCGCTTCGGCCGCCAGCAACTGGACGTTCACGTTGGTCATGCAGAGCGCCGCACACTGCGGAGGCAGATCGCCCACCACGGTCGGCCGAAGGCCGGTGTCGTCCGCAAACGTCGGCACCTCGACACAACAACCGCGCGGCAGATTCGTGATGTAGCCGTCGTTCCGCACGTTGCCCATGAAGCGGAACGGCTTGCCCGTGACGACCGCCTCCATGATGTACGAGCAATACTCCACACTGCGATGGTCGACGCGGGTCGATTCGGTCTCCAGCGGATCGTGCTCCGCATAAATGTCCGCAATCGCCTTGCACCAGGAGTAATAGGCTCCGCTTTCACCGCCGAAGCTCGGCTCGTCGCAGTACAGGCCCATCGCCTTGCTGTTCTTGCGGAACCACGGCACGTACTCGCTCAGATGCCCGGTGCTCTCGGTCATGAAGTAGCCGAAGTGGCGGAACACTTCGCCGCGGACCTTCTCGTTCTTGTAAAACTCCGGCCGCTCGAAGACGGCCCGCAAGTCCGGATACAGGTCCTCGCCCTTGTGCTCCAGACGCAGGAACCAGTCCATATGATTGATGCCGCCGCAGGTGTAGGTGATCTCCTCCTTCGGCACATCGCAGTAGCGCGAGATAAGGTCCAGGGTCGTCTGGACTCCGTGGCACAGCCCCACGAAGGAAACCTTCGACGCTTTGCCCAGCGCCAGGCAATTGGCCGCCATGGGATTCGCGTATTGCAGCAGGATCGCCCCCGGCTTGGCCAGCCGTTCCATGTCGCGGGCAATGTCGACCAGCAGGGGAATCGTGCGCAAGCCGCGGAAGATGCCGCCGGGCCCCAGCGAGTCGGCGATGCACTGGTCGACGCCGTATTTCAGCGGGATCTTGTAGTCGAGCCCGAAGGCCTCCACGCCGCCCACCTGAACCATCACTACGACGAAATCGGCATCGCGGATCGCCTCCGCGCGATCGAGGGTGGCCCAGACACTGCCCGGCAGCCCGTTATCGCGCAGCATGCGCTGCCCGAAGGCTTCCATGGCCCTCAGCTTTGGCTCCGTGCGGCTCATCAACGCGAATTCACTGCCGGCAAGCGCCGGAGTCGCCATGATGTCGCTCATCAGGGTCTTGCAGAACACGATGCTGCCCGCACCGATCATTGCGATTTTGTGTGCCATGCCCAATCCCTCCTGCTGCCTGATGTTCTACCACAGCCCGCGTCCGGTCTACCGGAACGTGACTTTGTTCTCACCCGCCGCGAGCCGGACGCTCACCGTTCCGTCGGACTCAGGCCGCAGTGCCAGCGGCTTCCCCGCCGAGGTGATCGCCGCAATCTCCTGCCCCTTGGGCGGCCGGATTTTCTGCGTCCCGGCCACGGCCGGTTTTAGCACCGCGGAAGACGCCTTGCCCGCTGCCCACTGAATCGAGACTTCCACATTGCCCCGGGCTTTGAGCCCCTTCACAGCTCCGCCGGCCCAGGCTTTTGGCAGCGCGGGCAGCAGGCTGATCTCGCCGGCGTGGCTCTGCAACAGCAGTTCCGCCATGCCGGCCGTGCCGCCGAAGTTGCCGTCGATCTGGAAGGGCGGATGGTTGTCGAACAGGTTCGGCAGAGTCGACTTGGCCAGCAGCGCAACGATATTCTCATGCGCCGTGTCGCCTTCCTCCAGCCGCGCCCAGAAGTTGATGATCCAGGCCCGGCTCCAGCCCGTATGGCCGCTGCCGGCCTTCAACCGGCCTTCCAGTGTATTGCGCGCCGCGCGCGCCAGTTCCGGTGTCCCTCGCAGGGTAATCTGATTATCCGGATGCAGCGCGAACAGCGGCGAGATGTGGCGGTGGCCCGGATCCGGTTCATCGTAGTCTTCCGCCCACTCCTGCAACTGGCCGCGCTTGCCCACCTGGAACGGCACCAGCTTCGCCCGAGCCGCGGCGACCTTCGCCCGAAACTCCGGATCGATACTCAACACCTCGCTGGCCTGGATCGTACGATTGAACAGCGCCCGGGTGATCTCGGTGTCCATCGTAGGCGCCATGCAGAGCACGCCAACGGCGCCGCCCGCCGTGCGGTAGCGGTTCTCGGGACTGATGGAAGGCCCCGTGATCAGATGGCCTTTCCCGTCGTCCTGCAGGTAGTCGAGAAAGAACTCCGAGGCTTCCTTGAGATCGGGATAGGCCCGTTCCGCCAGGAACTTGCGGTCGCCCGTGAATTCGTAGTGATCCCAGGCATGCAGGCTCAGCCAGGCCGCACCCATCGGCCAGATGCCATAGATGGCTCCATCGATGGGGACCGCGTGGCCCCAGCCATCAGTATTGTGGTGCAGGACAAAGCCGCGGGCTCCGTACAGCTCTTTCGCGATGCGCCGGCCGTCGGGCTTGGCCTTGTCGATCAGATCGAAGAGCGGCAGATGGAGTTCCGACAGATTGCACGTCTCCACCGGCCAGTAGTTCATCTCTGTGTTGATGTTGATGGTGAACTTGCTGTCCCACGAAGGGGCGAGGCTGTCGTTCCAGATGCCCTGCAGGTTGGCCGGATACCCGCCGGGCCGGCTGCTGGCGATCAGCAGGTAGCGGCCGTACTGGAAGTAGAGCGTCTCGAGAGCCAAGTCGGATTCGCCGGCCTGGACGCGCTTGAGTCGTTCATCCGTAGGCAGGTCGGAGGCCGGGCCTTCAAGCTGAAACTGCATGCGGCGGAAGAGGCGCTGGTGGTCAGCGATGTGGGGGGCGAGCAGGGCGGCGTAGGGCTTACGGGATGCGGCGGTCGCAACGTTCAAAGCGTTGTCAGCCAGCGCGGCCGGCCCGAGCACTGGCGCTGGTTCCTTCACCGTCATGTCTGTCGCCGCAGCCAGCACCAGTGTGACGGCGTTCGCCCCTTCCACCACCAAGTCCTGTCCCTCCACACGCTTCTTGCCGCCCGTCTCCAGCACCAGGAGTTCCGCCGCGAACTTCACGCCCTCCGCTCGTTCCTGCGTGTGGAACCTGTCGTGGACCAGCGCCTGCCCTTTCATCGACAGGCCTTTGCTGGTGGCCGTCGTGGTGCTGTCAGCCTGTCGCGTCATCGTCGCCGCAAAGTTCAGTTGGCCCGGCTTGTCGCAGGTGAGACGGACCACCAGCACGTGCGCCACCGCGGAAGCGAAGACCTCGCGGGTATAGGTCGCGCCGCCCGATTGGTATTCGACGCGCACCACCCCACGATCCAGATCCAACAACCGGCGGTAGCCCGTCACCTCTGCCTGGTTGCTAAACTTCAGCACCAGATCCCCGAGCGGCTGATACGGCGGCAGCCGCTTCGGAATCGAGATGATCGACTTCTCCGCCAGTGCCTCAGCTTCTTTGATTCGGCCTTCCTTCAGCAGCCGGCGCACCTCAGGCAACGCCTTTGCCGCCTCCGGGTTGTTGCGATCCCGCTTCTCTCCCGCCCAGATGCTATCTTCGTTGAGCTGGATCTTCTCCTCCGGCACGCCGCCGAAGACCATCCCGCCCAGGCGGCCGTTGCCCACCGGCAGCGCCTCCACCCACTTCGCCGCCGGCTGGCGGTACCAGAGGGTATTCGCTCCCGGAGCCTCACCCCACAGCGCCGGACACACCAGCAGCGTCGAAGCCAGCACCAAACGCACGGATCGCATAGTCACTTCCCGTCTTCCCTTCGATTCAGCCGCTCCTCAGGAGTGCGGCAACTTGTAGGCATCGAGGATGCCCCGCATGTACCCGATCGCGAACACCTTGCCGCCCATCGCATAGCCCGGCCTGTCGTTCTGCTCGCCTTCCAGCGTCGGAGCATGGTCGGGCCGCATCGGACCGTTGAAACCGCCCTCGCCGTAGATCTTCAACATCCGGGCCATGTCCGTGGGGCCGTTGTCGTGGAAGGTCTCGCGGAACCGTTCACCTTTACCCTCGATATCGCGGAAGTGAACAAAGAAGATCTTCTTCTCCTTCAGCCACTGCTGCGCCAGCGAATAGACGTCTTCACCCATGGCCACGAAATTCGCCTGGCAATAGGTGATGCCGTTCACCGGGCTCGGGACGATCTTCATGATGCGCCGGTAGTTCTTCGCACTGATCACGATGCGGGCCAGCCCGCGCAGCGGCGACAAAGGCGGATCGTCGGGATGCAGCGCCATCAGCACATTGTGCTTCTCGGCCACCGGGATCACGGCCTTTTGGAAGTACTCGATGTTCGACCACATCTGCGCTTCCGTCACTTCGCCAAACTTCGTCAGGCCCAGCTTCTTCGCGTCGGCGTTGTTGAATTCGGACGTCAGCGCGCCGCCGCGTTCCTTCAGGTCTACCCGAGTCCTATACCAGCCCAGGCCGGCCATGAAGTTGTAGCAGACCATCGGCACACCCACCTGGGCCAGCGCGGCGATGGCCGCCTGGTAGTTTTCGATCTCCTCATCCCTGCCCGGCAGGCCGAGTTTGATCTTCTCCGCCGGCACAGGATGGCTCTCGACGCCCGCAATCTTCAGACCCGCGGCGGCGAACTCTTCCCGGATCTTCATCAGCGCCTGGACGTACTCCGCACGCGGCACCTTGGCCAAGGTCGAATTGACGTTGACGATCGCGTGATTGATGCCGATCTGCTTGGCCAGCCGCATCCGCGAGGCCTCGCCCGGGTTGAGGATCTCGGAAAACTGGATGCCGCCCGGCCCCGCCGTCCGTCCGGCCGGAGCCCCTTCCGCTGCATTCAAAGCCAGCGCCGCCAGCGGCGCTTTCACGTAAGTCCGGCGAGTGATGCGGGCCATCAGGTACTCCTTTGCCCGCCATGCTATCAAAGCCAGGCTGCAGCTATCGGGCCAGCGGCCAATGGAGCCGGACCCCGCGAACACTATACAATGCCGCTTGTCCCCTGGGAGATTTCAAATGCGGACCCTCTCTCGACGCCAGGTCGTTCTCTCCGCCCTTATGGCCGCGCCTCCACGGCGTCTGCCGGTACTCATCGTCGATGGCATGAACAACCACGACTGGCGAGCCGGTACCCGGGCTCTGCGCGGCATCCTGGAGGCCTCCGGACGATTCCAGGTCGACGTGTCCACCACTCCGTCGACTGCCGGGGATCAGAATGGCTGGCAGTCCTGGCGGCCCGAGTTTCACCGCTATGCCGTGGTCGTCAACAATTTCAACGGTGGTCATAAGAGCGATGGGATCCGTTGGCCTGGTCCGGTGGAGCAGAGCCTCGAACAATACGTGTCGAAAGGCGGCGGCCTGGTCGTCTTCCACGCCGCCAACAACGCCTTCCTCGAATGGGCCGACTACAACGAGATGATCGGCCTGGGCTGGCGCGACAAGACCTTCGGACCCGGCCTGATCCTGGATGAACAAGAGAAAGTGGTCGTCGTGCCCGCAGGCGAAGGACTCGGACCCGGCCACGGCCCCCGCCATGACTTCGAAATGTCCGTCCGGGATCCCCGCCATCCCATCACCCGCGGGCTGCCCAAAACCTGGGTCCATCCCTCCGAGCAATTGACCCACGGCCAGCACGCCGTGGCTCACCCGCAACATGGCGCACCCGAAAAGGAACTGGGGATACTTACCTTCGCGCTCTCGAAGGATTCGCACCGCCGCGAACCACTGGATTGGGTTCGTTCCTGGGGCAAGGGGCGCATCTACACCACCATGCTGGGGCACACCTGGAAAGACGAGCCGAATCCGAACCTGCTGGATCCCCACTTCCAGACGCTGCTCGTGAATGGCGTGGAGTGGGCCGCCACGGGCCGCGTCTCCAGCAGGCCGGCCATCGGCTGGGCCGGGTAGTCTCAGCCGGGCGGAAGCGCCGCGCTGCCGGTCAGCGCCCGGTACTCCAGGAACATCTGCGATCGCCAGCGAACGATCATTCCGAAGGCCAGCAGATAAGCCAACGCCGCGGTCTGCTGGCCGGAGAGGATCGTGTCCAGATAACCGCGTGCCGCGAAGCGGATCGCAAACAGGCCCAGAAGCACCGCGAAGAACGCGTTCGAGCGCCGCATCATGATCGCATCCCCCTCGCGCTCCAGGCGGGTGGTCCGGAGCAACGGATAGGCCAGCAGCAGCGCCCCAATCAGTACGGCGCCCACGGCCCACATCCAGGGGATCCGGAAGGCAGGCAGAACAAACATCGACATCCCGGTGGCCATGCCCATCGGCGGGATGACGATCTTCTTGACCGAGACGGGTCCCTTCGCCTCCCGCACACGCCACACCATGACGGCCAGCATGCCCAGAATCGGCCCAGCCAGCCGGGCGCCGGTGGGAAACGGAATCGACATGACGCTAAGATTTACCATTCGAGGCCAGGTTCGGCGGCATGGGTTGGCACGTTCACCAACCCATACTCAAATGGTGCAGGATCCCCGGGCCGTGACGCAACAGCGGCGCAGGAACCGCTGGCGGTGCGCCACGGCCCACGGGATCAGGCGGTCTCCGGAGCATCGTCGGAGTTCACATCGAACCAGGAAGGTTTGAACTCGATGCGCCGGCGCTGCCGGGCCGACATGTTGGAGACCAGCGTGATGACAGCATCCGAGAGTCCGACCTCGGCTCCACAGCGGGGTTGGCCTTCGCCGGGATGGCGGATCAGCCAGGCCAGATGCTCCTGCTCTTCCCGGTAGCCGCGGCTGGTCAACGTGTCCTGCAGACCGCCGCCGGAGGTCCACTGTGCGGTAGAAGTGGAGACCGCCGAGGGCTGGCTGATGCGGCGTTCCGCCCACGAGATGCGCGTGTCGCGCAGCGATTTTTCCTTCAGCAGATAGACATCCCGCTCCGACAGGATCGCCAGCGTGCCCTTTGAACCCATCACCTGCTCGCCATATCCATCCGCTTCGTTCGTCGTAATGCTGGAGTAGGTAACCACCGTGTCGCCGGGATATTCGTAGGTGAGGAAAATGTGGTCCTCCACCTCACGGCCGTCGCTGAAGTAGGAGTTCACGCCCACTCCGGATACCGCCTTAGGATGGACCATCGTCTTCCCGCCATGCGTGTCCTTCTCGTTCAGAACTGCCTTGAGCAGAATGCTGCATGCGTCCAGTTGATGGCTGCCCAGTTCGGCCATCAGTCCTTCGCCGGTCCGCTTCTGCAGCCGCCACCGGACCAGTTCATCCAGGCTCTTGTAGCCGTAGCGGGCGAAATCCACCTGCTTGTCCTCCGCCGGAACCTTCGCGAACCAGGTGTCGAAGTCGCCCTTCTCCGCGCCAGGCTTCCCACCCCCGGTCTGGTTGCGATGCCAGAACGCGCGGATGTGCCGCACGTCACCAAGAATGTCCTTCTGTTTCGCGACTTCCAGTGCGTTGGCATAGAGATAGCTGTAGTGGCGCTGATGACCGATGGACAGTAGCCGCCCGGTCTTCCTGGCCGAGCGGGCCATGCGCTTGCAGTCCGTCACGGTCTTGGCCATGAGTTTCTCGCAGAGCACATGCTTGCCCTTCTCCATGGCTTCCATCGCGCAGGGCGCGTGCAGGTGCAGCGGCAGAGCGATGATCACCATCTCGATGTCGTCGCGATCCAGCAGTTTGTGGTAATCCTCGATCAATTCAATGTGGCGGGCATCGGAGCCGTATTTGCCTTCCAACGAGACCCGCGCCTTCTTCTGCATGCTGGGCCGGATGTCAGAGAAGGCAACCAGCTTGATGTAGTCAGGATTCAGCGAGTCAATGTGGGACCGGCCCTGGCCACCGGCGCCAATCAGCGCCGCGCGCACGGGGTTGCCGCGCAAGCTGCTGTAGCCCCAGTAAAATGCCGTGACGGACGGCACCGTCACCAGCGCCGGAAGCAGGTCCCGGCGCGTCATCTTCAGGGCATCGGAGAAATTGTCCTTGCCCACTTGGCGTTGTTGTTCATTGAGAATCATGACAGGCTCCTGGTGACCATCACTGCTTCGGGATGTTGGGTCTTGACGGCGCGGAACGCCCGCGCCAGATAGAAATCGAGGCCGGCCCAGCGGCCCGTCGCCGTGGTGGCGATAACCAGTGCCGCAAAAGCCTCGATCAGATTCCGATCGACAAAGAGGTAATGACCCGCCACCGACATCGCCGGCAAACCCGGCCAAGGCGGCGAAGCCAGATAGAAGACGGCCAGTTGCAGCGCGGCAGCGCACGCCGCGACGGGCGTGAACAGGCCCAGCATGAGGAGAATGCCGATCACCGTCAGGCTGGTCTTGATGGCGCGGTCTACCCAGGCGGCGCCGTCGCCCGGACGCGGCAGCGGTCCCGAGCCCAACTGATCCACAGTGGCGATGGTCTGCGTCTGAACCGCAAGCTCCGACAGCGGCTCGTTGAGATAACTCAGCAGTTCCCCGGCAATCAAGTCGAGCTTCTTACGATCGGCGTCCTGGCGCTCCCGCGTGAACGGGGCGTGAAGGTCCGATTCCGCGGCCCGCTGCCTCAGCAGACGGTAATCGGCCAGCCGGACCTGAAACCAAGGTGCATTCACCGTGTCGACCGCGGCCGCTTTCACCGCATCGCGGGCCGCCGCCAACCGCTTCTGCTGGTCTGGGGTGAACGGTTTGCCGGCGTCAGCGAAGTGATCCAGGATCTCCGTATACCGCTCGTCCATACGGCGTTTCAAGGATGCCTCGCTGAGCCGTTCCAGTCCGTCCATATCCGGAACCAGACCGCGGAACAACGACCGGAACGGCCCCGCCGAGGCCTGTAGGAACGGCAGCGAGGAAAACCGCTCCCCTTCCTGTTCAGTGGCCAGCTTGAGCACCTCCTCATGCACGAGGGTCCAATCGAACTGCATCAGATCAGCACCCTGGACTCCCTCGGCGGCCGCCAGCTTGATCTTGTCGCCCAGGTCGGTCAACCTGGCTTTCTGGTCTTCCGAAAGAGGCAGCCGCGCCTTGAACACCTTGACGATCTCATCGTTCCAGGCATCCACCCGCGCCGAGACCGCGGGTAACGCCAGGTTCTTCGTCAGCAAGTCATTGTGCAAACGGCCCGTAGCCGCCTGCACCGGGTAGCGGGCAGCGGCATACTGCGCCGTGCCGCGATCAGAATCGATCTTGTAGATGCCTTCGTACAGAAAGTGCCAACCGATGGCGATCCGCAGCGCGACAAGCATCGATCTGCTCCATTTATTCATGCACTTACCTCCACGTCCGCCGCGCCCAGGACGATGGGTCCGCACGCGGCCTTGTCTGATTTCAGCGGCACCAGCACGGCGCCGATCTCGCGGTGGGTCTCGCAGAACTTCCTGACCCATTCCGTGCCCATCACATAGAAAGCGGTCGACAAAGCGTCAGCCTCCGCCGAGCTGCGTGCTACGGCAGTGGCGCTGGCCAGTTGTTCGGCCGGTCGCCCTGTCCTGGGATCAAGGATGTGACCGTACCTTCGGCCATTCACCTCGAAGTATTGGTTCGCGGCGCCCGAAGTCCCCATTCCCCGGTTGCGGAGGTAGACCCGGGCAACAGCGCGGTCGGAGCCATGCGGATCGCCGAGGTCCACGCCCCAGCCGCGTGGCTCGCCAGCCGGCGTGCCCAACCCAAAGAGGCTGCTCTGTCCGGCCTGCATCAGCGCACTGCGGATACCGAAGCGGTTCCACATCAGCCGGATGCCCTGGTCGATGGCATAACCCTTCCCGATCGCCCCTGGGTTGAACTCGACGCCGGGCTTCCGCACGCCAATCAGCCCCGGCGTTTTTGGAAAGTAAACATGACGGCTGCCGCAGGCAGAGAGGGCCTGCTCGATCTCCACATCAGACGGAACGCGCCGCGGCCCGCGAAAGAAACCCCAGATCCGGACCAGCGGCGCCACCGCCATATCGAAGCCCCCCTCGGTGGCTTTCCACAAGCCGGCGGCCAACCGGACCAGCCGGTAAACCTCGGGGACGGTACCGCACTCGGCCGAAAGGTTTCGGTTCAGCCTCGACATCTCGCTGTCCTCGCGGTAAATCGACAGCAGGTCCTCCAGCCGGTCCACCTCGTCGAGCGCGGCGCAGCCGGCGTCCACCGCATTCGCTGTTCGCCCCGGAAAGAGGGTGGAGAACTCGCAGGCCATGGCTCTTCGCCCTATGTTCAGGAAGCCATGCCGGGCGTCTTGTGCAAGCAGCATCGTGTTCACCAGCAATCGCAGTGTGGGCGCGGTGCTGGAAACGGGAAAGGTACGCTACGGAGCGGCTCCTGCGAAATCTTCAAAACGCTTCGAATTCGAGCCGCGTTTGCGCTATGCTCTGTGCAGAGAAAAGGACCGTAAAGCACCGTTACCATGCGCCCCAAAGGGCAGGAAACAAGCGACATCCCGTACACCGAGGAGCAGCGGGCGGCGATCCGCGCGGCGCTGGAACAGTTGCTGTCCAGCCCCGCCTTTCGCAACAGCAAGCAGTCGCAGCGGTTCCTGCGCTATGTCGTCGAGCACAGCCTGCACGGCAAGGACGACCAGCTCAAGGAGCGGAACATCGGAATCGAGGTCTTCGAGCGGGCGCCAGACTACGACACGGGCGAGGACCCCATCGTCCGGGTACGGGCCACGGAGATCCGCAAGCGGCTGGCGCAGTATTACCAGGAAGGTACGGATTCGGGCGCCGTCCGCATTGACCTGCCTTCCGGTTCCTACCGGGCAGAGTTTCACTTTGCACCCCCGTCGGCAATCATCGCGCCGGCTCGTGGCAGCCGATTCCGCCTGATCGCCATCGGGTTTGCGGTCTTACTCTGCGTCATCGTGGGCGCCATCTGGAGCGTCCGGCTCTTACGGCCAACTGGCGTGCTGGACCAGTTCTGGTCCCCCGTCATGTCCAGCACAAAGCCGGTGCTGATCTATTGCGGGCAACCCGTAGTCTATTTCCTTTCCCGGGACGTCCATGACGCGTACAAGACAACGAATCCCAGCCATCAACGCGGGTCGACCCCGGTCCTCCTGGCACCCGACGCAACCCTCCACGGCCGCGACATCATTCCGGTGACGGAACAGTTTGTCGGCATCGGGAATGCGCACGCGGCCGTACTGCTTTCGACGATGTTTGCCGGGCGGGGTAAGCCGGTAGAGTTGCGCTACGCCAACGACCTGTCATTCAGTGACCTGCGCAGTTCTCCGGCCGTCCTCATCGGGGCTTTTTCGAATCTCTGGACCCTGGAGATGACAGGCAAACTGCGGTTCGTCTTCGAGCAGGACCAGGGACAGCGGCGGATCCTGGACAACACCAATCAGCAGTCGTGGTCGTTGAAGAATCTGGCTCCCGATGGCAAGACCCCAGAGGACTACGCCATCGTCTCCCGGTTGTTCGACTCCGCCACGGGGCAGACACTGGTCTCGGCAGCCGGCATCACGCAATATGGGACCCGGGCGGCGGGCGAGTTCCTGACGGATAGCGAGCGAATGACCCAGGCCCTGGAGAAGGCTCCGGCGGACTGGCCGAAGAAAAACCTCCAGGTCCTGCTACACACGACGGTCTATAAGGGGACGCCCGCCCGGCCCAGCGTCGTGGCCGCCCACGTCTGGTAGCAATCAGCCCTTCGCCACCCGGGCCAGGACATGGGCCGTGCCGTACGGTGCGCGCTGTTCCCGCGCCAGCATGCGGTTCGCCTCGGCATCGCCGAACTGCTCCTTCCCCGGATCCCACTTCACCGCGCGGCCCAGTTTCATGGATGCATGCGCGACCAGGCACGCCGAGCAGGAGCGGTGGCCATCTTCCACCGGCGCGACCGTCTGTGTCCGGTTCTTAATGGCCGTCAGCCAATCGAGATGGTGATCGTTGCCGGGACTGGCGTGCAAGTGCAGCTCGCTCTCCTTGAGCCCGCTGCGCAGGATGTTCAAATTGCTGGCATCCAGGACAGCGCTGCGCGGTTTCCCGGCAGCCGAATCGCTGAGCTGATACTTGCCGCGGGTCACCCACAGCCAGCCGTCCTCGCCAATGAACTTCAGACCGGTCGGGTATTTCTCGCTCAGGTACATCGTGACGCCGTTCTCATACTGCATGCGCACGTGATAGGGACCATGGACATCCCACAATCCTTTTTTAGGAAATTCAGCCGTGGCGAGAGCCTCGATCGGGCCGGAGTGTTCCGTACCCATCGCGACGTGGGCCGTGTCGATATGATGGGCGCCCCAGCCGGTGATCATGCCGGCGCCGAACTGTTCGCAGCGCAGCCAACCCGGCCTGTTATAGCGGGCCTTCGGCTCAGCCGCCTGCGGATGCACCCGTTTCTCGGTGTAGTAAACCTTGGGCGTGCTTCCCAGCCACATGTCGTAGTCGAGATTGCCGGGGACTGGCATCTCGCGCTCTTCCTCTCCACCCGGATCTTCCGGCAACCCGATGTAGATTTCGGTGATCCGCCCGAGCCGACCGTTGCGAATGAGTTCGCAGGCGCAGCGGAACTGAAACTCCGAACGCTGCTGGCTGCCCTGCTGGAAGATGCGGCCCGATTTCTTCACCACATCGGCCATCTGGCGGCCCTCGGCGATGGTGAGCGAGGCCGGCTTCTGGAGATAGATGTCCTTCCCTGCCAGTGCCGCTTCCATGGCAGGCTGCGCATGCCAATGGTCCGGCGTGCTGATGCAGACCGCGTCGATACTTTTGTCGGCCAGCACCTCGCGGTAGTCGCGGTAGGTTTTGACGCCGGTGAACTGGTCTCTGCCCACCTTCTTCCCATACGTGGACTCAACGAGGTTCTTCGCGTCCTCCAGACGCACGGTGTCGAGATCACACACCGCGGTGAAGCGGGCCAGATCAGCATGGCGGAACACACCCGGAAACTCGGAGCCTCGCGCGATGCGGCCGCAGCCGATCTGGGCGACCTGAATGCGGTTGCTAGGCGCGGCCGCTCCAAAGACGGAGGCCGGTACGATGGCGGGAAAGCCGAGCGCGGCCTGCAGAATACGGCGGCGAGTGGCGGTCTGAGTCATCGTGGAACTCCTATCGGCCCTGGATTCAGATCCAATGATCTGAATCCCATCCTATACCTACTTCGACGATTATTCCGGAGCTGCCTGGGCGTCCAACGCGGCGGGCGGGTTCGAGGCATGCACTCGCGACTGCAGGCTGGACACGGCGTTTTGCAGGCTCTGTACGGACATCTGGAGCGACTGAATGGCGCTCTGCTGGCTCATGACCGTGGATTGCAGGGAGCTGAGCATGGACTGGCTGCCGCGGCCGGATGAGTCGGAGGAGCGTGCGGCGCTTTGTAGCTCGGCGACGCGGGATTCCAGGTCTCGAACGGCGAGCTGGAGGGTCAGAATGCGAGCCTGGGTGGACTCCTCGGCTGGGGTGGTTTTCGAGGATTTGGGTGGCGCCTTCGGAGGCTCTTGCGTGCGCCCTGGAATGGCGAGGACGAACACGACGAGAAGAGACGCCAGGACGGCAGTTAAAGCGCGGTAAACCGAGAGTGGATTCTTCATGAGGATCTCCAGATAGTCAACAGTTTCACGGTGCGCGGGGCCAGTGCCGGTGTCAAGCCAGACCACAGGCCGAGTTTACAGTTATTGCGGGGAAGAGTGTCTGAAATCCCGGGGCCCCCAGGGGTCCGTGGTGCTAAGCTGGTGGCCATACCGATCGTGGGAGTCTCCGGTTGCTACGCATGCAACACCTTGCCTTGTTTCCATTCCGTAGGGCGCACTTTTGCCCGGTTCCATCCCTCAGGACAACTGGTTTGCCGGCTGTGTGCCTGGCGGCCCTGCTGGTGACGGGCTGTCAGAAGGAGCAGGCAAAGATGAGCGGGCCTCCGCCGGCGATGCCGGTGACGGTGGCGCAGGCGGCTGTGCAATCGGTACCGATGGGCGTGCGCGCGGTGGGGACGGTGGAACCCTATGCGACGGTGCAGGTGAAGTCTCTGGTGGCCGGCCCGCTGCTGAAGGTCCACTTTGTGGAAGGCAGCGACGTGAAGGCCGGCGACCTGCTGTTCGAAGTGGATCCACGGCCGTACCGCGAGGCGCTGCGGCAGGCGCAGGGAGCGGTGGCGCGGGACCAGGCGCAGATGCGGCAGGCGGAAGCGAATCTGGGACGCGATCAGGCGCAATTGCGGAATGCTGAGAACGATGCGGCGCGATACCAGACGTTGGTGAACGAGAAGATCGTCTCGAAATCGCAGTTCGATCAGTACAAAACGAACGCCGACGCCCTGCGGGAGTCCGTACGCGCCGATCAGGCTGCGATTGAGACCGCCAGGGCGACGCTGGAAACCGATCGCGCGGCGGTGGACCGGGCGCAGCTTGATCTGAGTTACTGCGAAATCAGGGCGCCCCTCTCCGGCCGGACGGGCAACCTGCTGGTCAACGCGGGAAATCTGGTGAAGGCGAACGGCGACACGGCGCTGGTGGTGATCAATCAGGTGGCGCCGATCTTTGTGTCGTTCGGGGTGCCGCAGCAGCAACTGGATGAAGTGCGGCAGGCGAGCCGGGGCCAGAAGCTGGCGGTGACGGCGGCGCTGCAGGACGGCGAGCGGAAGAGCCTGACGGGCCGGCTGTCGGTGATTGACAACACGATCGACGCGACCACCGGCACCATCCGGCTGAAAGCGGTCTTCGACAACCAGGACCATATGCTGTGGCCGGGCCGGTTTGTAGACGTGTCGCTCACGTTGGGGACTTTGAAAGACGCCGTGGTGGTGCCCTCGGAAGCTGTGCAGGCCGGACAGAAGGGCAACTACGTTTACGTGGTGAAGAAAGACCAGACCGTGGATCTGCGGATGGTGAAGACCGGCCCGGCGGTGCCAGGCAAGCTGGTGATCGAGAGCGGTGTGGCCAACGGTGAGACGGTGGTCACGGACGGGCAACTTCTGCTCCGGCCGGGCGTCCCGGTGAAGGCCGTCAGTGGAGTGAAGATGAGCGGGCAGGGATCGTAGCGATGCATCTGTCGAAGATCTTCATCGAGCGGCCGGTAATGACCGCCCTGGTCACCTTCGCCATCATTCTGTTTGGCGTGGTGGGCTTCCGCGCGCTGCCGGTGGCGGCGCTGCCCAGCGTCGATTATCCGACAATCCAGGTACAGGCGGCTCTGCCAGGCGCCGATCCGGAGACGATGGCATCGTCGGTGGCGACGCCGCTGGAGCGCGAGTTTTCCACGATTGCCGGCGTGAAGTCGATGAACTCGCAGAACAGCCAGGGCTCGACGCAGATCACCGTGCAGTTCGAGCTGAAGCGCGACATCGACTCGGCGGCGCAGGACATCCAGTCGGCGATTGCAAAGGCCGGCGGACAGCTTCCGGCGAACATGCCGCGGCCTCCGTCCTATCAGAAGGTGAACCCGGCCGAGCAGCCGGTGCTATTCCTGTCGCTGACCTCGGAGACGCTGCCCCTCTATACGGTGGATGAATACGCCGAGACCCTGCTGGCGCAGCGGATCTCGATGGTCAGTGGTGTGTCGCGCGTGACCGTGTACGGGTCCCAGAAGTACGCGGTGCGGGTGCAGGTGAATCCGGATTCGCTGTCGGCACGGGGCATCGGCATCGACGAAGTGGCCTCGGCGATCCAGAG
Source organism: Acidobacteriota bacterium (assembly GCA_017307505.1). GTDB lineage: Bacteria > Acidobacteriota > Terriglobia > Bryobacterales > Bryobacteraceae > Paludibaculum. Next base: position 62,180 of record JAFKEE010000058.1, read on the forward strand.
AAACAATGTGAACCTGCCGACCGGCAAGCTCTACGGGTCGAGACAGGCATTCACCTTGCAATCGAACGGGCAGTTGAGCAGCGCCGATCAGTTCCGGCCGCTGGTGGTGGCCTGGAAGAATGGCATGCCGGTGCGGTTGAGCGAGCTCGGCACCGTGCTGGATTCTGTAGAGAACGACAAGGCCGCGGCCTGGTTCAAGAATGTGCGCGGTCTGACGCTGGCGATCCAGCGGCAGCCCGGAACGAACACGGTCGAGGTCGTGGACAACATCCTGGCGATGCTGCCGCAATTCCGGCGTGAACTTCCGGCTTCGGTGGAACTGCAGATCGCCTTCGACGCCTCGCAGTCGATTCGAGGATCGATCCACGATGTGGAGTTCACTCTGGTCCTGACTGTCTGTCTCGTCGTGCTGGTGATCTCGCTGTTCCTCAGGAACCTTTCGGCGACGATGATTCCCGGCGTGGCCGTACCGCTGTCGATTGTGGGCACCTTCGCGGTGATGTACCTGCTGGGCTACAGCCTGAACAACCTGTCGCTGATGGCCTTGACCCTCTCGGTAGGCTTTGTCGTAGACGATGCCATCGTCATGCTCGAGAACATCGTCCGCTACATGGAGATGGGTCATCCCCGCATGGAAGCGGCGCTGCTGGCATCGAAGGAGATCGGCTTCACCATCATCTCGATGACCATCTCGCTGGTGGCGGTGTTCATCCCGGTGCTGTTCATGGGCGGCATTGTGGGCCGGCTGCTGCACGAGTTCGCGGTGACGATTGCCGTCGCGATTCTGATCTCGGGTTTCGTGTCGCTGAGCTTCACGCCGATGCTAGGCAGCCGCTTTCTGCGTTTCCAACACGGCGCGAAGCACGGAACCGTCTACCAGGTGCTGGAGAACGGTTTTGACGCGCTGGCGCGTGGATATGACTCGACCCTGCGCCTCGTCTTGCGGCATCAGTTCACGACGATCGTCCTGTCATTCGTACTGCTGGGCGGAACGGTGTACCTGTTCATGACCATGCCGACGGGCTTCATTCCGAGCCAGGACAGCGGCTTCATGTTCGGCGTGACGCGGGCGGGCCAGGACATCAGCTACGAGTCGATGGCGGCGCATCAGCAGGAGGTAGCCGGGATCATTCAGCGCGATCCGGCCGTGGAAGGCGCAATCGCGGTGGCGATGCCGGGCAATCAGGGTTTCGTCTTCGTTCGGCTGAAGCCTCGCGACCAGCGCACGCGGAGCGTGGACGAAGTGATGGACGCCCTGCGCCCGCAACTGTTCCAGGTGCCGGGTATCATGACCTTCCTGCAGAATCCGCCACCCATCACGGTGAGCGGGCAGTTCTCCACCAGCGCCTACCAGATGACGCTGCAGAGCGCGAATCTGCAGGAGATGTACAACTGGGTGGAGCCGCTGATGGCCAAGATGCGCGCGCTGCCCGGATTCGTGGATGTCAACACGGATCTGCAGATCGCCAGTCCGGAAGTGATGGTGACGATCGACCGCGACCGGGCCGTATCGATGGGCATCACTCCACAGCAGATTCAGGATGCGATGTATAGCGCCTATGGCAACCGGCAGGTGTCGACGATCTATACGCCGGCCAACGAGTACTCCGTAATCCTGGAAGTGGACCAGCGGTTCCAACAGACTCCGGACTCGCTGGAGAAGCTGTACGTGCGGTCATCGGCCGGCAAACTGGTGCCGCTGGACGCATTGGTGGCGCGGCACAGGACGGTGGGGGCGCTCAGCGTGAACCACTTCGGGCAGTTGCCGGCGGTGACCGTGGCTTTCAACCTGAAGCCCGGCTATTCGCTGGGCGAGGCGGCGGATGCGGTGATGGCCTCCGTCCGGGAGTTGCGCATGCCGGCGACGATCAGCGTGAACTTCCAGGGCACGGTGAAGGAGTTCCAGGAGTCGTTCCAGGGGCTCTCGGTCCTCTTGATTGTGGCCATTCTGGTCATCTACATCGTGTTGGGCATCCTGTATGAGAGCTTCATTCACCCCATCACGATTCTGTCGGGCCTTCCTTCGGCAGTGTTCGGCGCCCTGGTCACCCTGCGGCTATTCCACAAGGACCTGGACCTCTATGCATTCGTCGGACTGATCATGCTCTTCGGTGTAGTGAAGAAGAACGCGATCATGATGATCGACTTCGCGCTGGAGGCACAGCGGGTGGAAGGCAAGCCGGCGCACGAGGCAATCTATGAGGGCTGCAAGCTGCGCTTCCGGCCCATCATGATGACCACCGTGGCGGCCCTGTTCGGCACGCTGCCGATTGCGCTGAAGTACGGCGAGGGCGCCGATGCCCGCCAGCCTCTCGGCCTGGCCGTGGTCGGCGGTCTCATCGTGTCGCAGTTCCTGACGCTCTACATCACACCCGTGATCTACCTGTACATGGAGCGGTTCCAGCACTGGCTTCGTCCGGCGCAGGCGGCCGCTCAACTGGAAAACGCATCGCGGATCGCTTCGAGGTAGCCGAGTCCGTATTCCGTATCGGGCTCCAGGTAGCTGCCTTCCGTCCACTCATTCCAGGCGTTGATATTGCAGATCTTCAGCGTGTTGCGCTGGCTGTCGAGGAATTTCCTGCACTCCTGCAGGGCCCGGCGGAAGGCCTGCGGCGTATTGCCCGTCAGCATCGGCATGAACGGGTAGCCGCGATCCTCAAACGTGTCGGACTGGCAGGTGCGAGGCGAAGCATCCCAACCCATGGTGACGTTGGGATGATAGGGGACATTGAAGTCGGCCGCGGCCTTGCGCCAGTAGGAGTACATGAACTGCGCGACGCGCTCGTAGGGCTCCGAGGGGAACGTGGTGAGCGGGAAGTGGTGGATCCAGACGTAGCTGGTGACGCTGTCGATGCCCAGGATCTTGAGCATCTGATTGGGATTGGTGATGGTGGTCTCGCTCGGCAGCAGCTTCACCCCCCAGACCACGGCGTTGATATGCATGCGGCCGGCCTTGTTGCGCAGTTGCTGCAGCGCCGCCGCCGCCTCTTCCGTGCCACCCATGGAATCCACAAACTTGTAGAGCTCGTAGATCGAGAAATAGGGCAGGCCGCCGGGCCGCCAGTAAGACGGATGAGCGAAATAACGGGTGACGATGTTGTCGGTCATCCAGTCCCAGGCGTCGCGCGTGAGGGCGCCGGGATAGAGCAGCGGAGCCCGGATGCCGGCCCGGGCCGGGTGAATATCCAGCCAGTCGTGATTCGCCCACATCAGCGCGAACTTCACCTTCTGGTGGTTGGCCGAACCCAGGTAGCCGCGGTCGAGGCAGCGGTTCAGGTAGGGCCCGTCGTTGTACCAGTAGTAGTCGAAGATGAAATGGTTCAGGCCATGACGGGCCGCCACATCGATCTTCTTCTCAAAGACGCGGGGATTCGATTCGTCCTCATAGCCCCAGAGAGGCTTGCGCGGCTGGCGATGGCCCTCGTAGCGGGGCAGTGCGTGCTTCACAAGCTCCCATTCCGTCCAGCCGCGGCCATGGGTTCGTTCATTGCGAGGATCGACGTGATAGTTCGGAAAGTAGTAAGCCCCCACCTCATATTCGGGCGCCGCGGGCGGGTTTTGGACCAGGAGGGCTGGCGTGGCTAGGAGCTCGCGTCGAGTCATCTCGATTGTATTGGAGCATAACCGGACGAGACGGCGGCGTGAATCTCAGTGCAGTTGCCTCCGAAACCATCATTCCTGAACCTCTCTTCCGTCCTTTTCGCCGCCCCAGGCGTCTAATTCCTGTGAACGTCCAAGAAGCCTCCTCTGCCGCCGCGCAGGCAAGCCGCGCCGCCCGAACTCTTCTCGAACTTTTCCTCTCCGGCCGCCCCCTGACCTACGTCCGCACAACGGAGGAAGAACGCGTCGCCAGGCTCCTGACTGAGCTCTCGCCGGCTCTGCCCGTGCAAAACAGCAACACGGCCATCCCGGTCTGGACATGGAGCCTCACCGAAGGACTCCGGCGCTCCGGCGAATCAACCCCTCAGCCAGGTACGGAATCCGCTACCGGGGTCCTCGCCTTCATCGCCGCCGCCACCGAACCCGGGCTCTTCCACCTCAAAGACTTCCACGAGGCCATGCGCGAGTCGGCCCTCGTCCGGCGCCACCTGCGCGACTTGTACGCAACCTCCGCCGGCCATCATAAGTATCTCGTCATCACCTCGCCGATCCACGACGTCCCGCAGGAACTCGAACGCGCCCTGGCCTACGTCGAGCTGCGCACCCCCGACATCGCCGAAATCACGGCCTTTGTCCGCGACGAGACGAAGGGCCACGCCCAGCCGCCGTCCGACGAAGTGATTGCCAGGCTCGCCCCCGCCCTTCTCGGCCTGACGCTGGAAGAGATCCGCTATACCCTGCGCCGCGCTACGGCAGGCGGAACTCCGCTCACCGAGGACTCCCGCGCCGTCCTCCTGGAAGAGAAGCGCCTCCTCGTCAGCCGGGGCGGCGTTCTCGAATTCATCTCAACACCCACCACCATGGATGCGGTCGGCGGGCTGGAGAACATGAAGAAATGGCTGCTCGAACGCCGCAAGCTCTTCGACCTGCGCGATTCGATCAGCAAGGAGATCGTGCCCAAAGGCGTGCTCATGATGGGCATTCCCGGCTGCGGCAAAAGCCTCTGCGTCAAGGCGATCTCGGCCCACTTCCAATTGCCCCTCTACCGCATGGACATGGTTGAGGTCTTCTCCGGCCGCCACGGCAAACCCGAAACGGCGTTCGCCGATGCCTGCCGTCAGATGGAGGACCTTGCGCCCGCCGTACTCTGGTTCGACGAAATCGAGATGGCCGTCACGGCCAACGAGGCCAGTGGCGAGCAGGGCCGCATTTTCGCGTTCTTCCTTACCTGGATGCAGGAAAAGACGCCCGGTCTGTTCGTCGCCGCCACCGCCAACCGCATCGACCTGCTGCCCGCCGAGATGATCCGCAAAGGCCGCTTCGACGAGGTGTTCTTCGTCGACCTGCCCACCGAAGAAGAACGCACCGAGATCTTCCGCATCCACCTGTCCCGCCGCGGCTATGACCCCGACACCCTCAAGATTCCCCAGCTCATGGAGTTCACCAAGGGCTGGACGGGCGCCGAAGTGGAGCAGTGCGTCATCAGCGCCATCACCAAGGCGAAACTGGCGGATACGACAGTGAATCCGCAGGACCTGCTCTCTCTCGCGGCCAAGTCGGTTCCGCTCTCCCGCACCATGCGCGAACAGATCAACCACATCCGGGCCTGGGCCTTTGAGCGCGCCATCCGGGCTACGCCCGGCAAAGGCGGCGATCGCTAAAGCGCGAATCGGCTTGCGTGGCGGGCGAAAAGCGCTAGATGCGGCCCGCCAGCAGGAGGTACAACGGCTCTTCGTCCTCGGGCAGGCGCAGCAGCAGGCGCACCGCCTCAGGATCCAACCGGCCCAGGCCGATGGCCCCCAGTCCAAGAGCGGTCGCCTGCAGGCAGAAATTCTGCCCGATATGCCCGCACTCCATGGCGGCCAGGCGCGGAGCGGCGTCCCCGAATTCCCTGACGGCGCGTTTGTACCAGCCGGTCAGCAGCAGCGCGAAGGCGCATTCCTCCACACAGGTCTGCCCGGCGGCGGCGCGCGCCAGAGACCGGCGGCGGTCGCCCTTGCGCAGCAGGCGCAGACTGCCGGCGTCGGCGTCGTAGCTATAAAAGCCCGGGGTCACGCCCTCAATGGCGGCGGCGAGCACGTAGGAGCGGATAGGATAGATGGCCCCGGCGGAAGGTGCTGTACGCAGGCCGCCAAGCCCCGTGCAGCCTTGCGACGCCCATAGGAGCCGGCCAGTATCGGCCAGCGAAACGGGTTCCGCAAGAAAATTGCGGCTGGATCGGCGGATGCGAAGGCAGTCATCCAGCGTCGGCCCATCATGGACGGCCGGCGGCACCGGCAGCGTCACCTGCTCAGTCGCGACATCGCGAACCGTGGGCACGGAAGGGGGTACCACTTGCGAATCGTTTGCAATCAGAGGAGGCCGCTTCATGAATTTTTACTCATACTAGCAGGCCGCAAAGAATACTTCAAGAGTCTTTTGTCCTGTTTACATACGAAATACCACTTATCTAGTGGCTGTTGAGGAATCCATCAACCCGCGTAGGCACAGCCGGCGGTGCAGGTCTCCCGGACTTCAACCCGGCAGAGCGCAGGCAATAGGGGTTTCAATTTCTCCCAAATCCAGATGGAAATGACTTCGCTGGTGGGGTTTTCCAGGCCGGGGATGTCGTTCAGATAGTAGTGATCGAGTTGCAGAAGGATGGGCTTGAAGATCGCCTTGATCTCGGAGAAGTCCATCACCCATCCAAGCACGGGATCCGGCATACCCTGCACACAGATCCGGACGTGGAACGAGTGCCCGTGCAGCCGCGAACACTTGTGCTCCGGCGGCAGGTTGGGCAGTCGGTGGGCTGCTTCGAAGGTGAAATCCTTGAAGATTTCCATGCGGGCGGGTACCAAACCCTAGGATAACACCGGGTCTGTGGACCCTCCGCCGCGAGACCCGTCTATTGCGGCGGTGTGGGCGGCTCCTCCCCGGTGAGTTGGAAGCCGGGCCACGCCGGATCGGCATTCGGGTTCCTCTCCGGCAGGATGGCGTGAGCCGACTTACGCCATTTGTTCAGCTTGGCCTGCAGCTCGTCCGCCACCTTGGCGTGGCTCCGGATCAGGTTCTTGTGTTCACCCGGATCCTCCGCCAGGTTGAAGAGCTCCCGCCGGCCGTCTGCATGGAACTCAATCAGCTTCCAGTCCCCTTCCCTGATCGCGCTGCCCGGCGCGCCGCCCTGGTTCGAATAGTGCGGATAGTGCCAGAACAACGGCCTCGGCTTGAGGTGCCCGCCCGCCAGCAGCGGCAGCAGGCTCACGCCATCCACGTCGCCCGCTCGCTGGCCGGCCAGTTCCGCGAAGGTCGGCAGGAAGTCGACGCTGCATACCGGCGTATCGATCACCGTGCCCGGCTTCACCACGCCGGGGTACCGCACGATCAGCGGTTCGCGGATGCCGCCTTCATACAGGTGGCCCTTCCCAGCCCGCAAGGGCGCGTTGTCGGTGACGGCGGACTTGTTCTTCCCCTCGTAGCGCAATCCGCCGTTGTCGGCGAAGAACATCAGCAGTGTGTTGTCGGCAGCTCCGCTCTTCTCGACAGCCTCCATCACGCGCCCGACGCTCACATCCATGCTCTCCCGCATCGCGGCATAGATCGGGTTGTAGCGGCCGTTGGCGCGGGCACGGTGGCGCGCGATGTCCTCCTCGCGGGCCTGCAGCGGAATGTGCACCGTGTAGTGGGCCAGGTACACGAAGTAAGGATTCGACTTCTGCTGCCCGATGAACGCCGTGGCCGCGTCCGTCAGCTTCTCCGTGATGAACTCGCCCGGCCCCGCCTTCAGATTCGGCAGTTCGAAAGGACCAAAGTAGCTGGAGCCGAGCTTGCCGGAAGGCGGCGGGCTGCCGATGTGGCTGCCGCCGATGTTGATATCGAAACCCTGCTCGGTCGGCAGGAATCCCTCCCCGCCCAGATGCCATTTTCCGATGCTGGCACTACGGTAGCCCGCCGGTTTGAGGCACTCCGCAATGGTCCGCTCCTGCAGATTCAGCTGAGTGGCGGTGAGCGGAGTAGTGATCGGCCCCTTCGGATCGGACTTGCGGCCGGGGATCCAGTCGGTCACCCCGGTGCGCACCGGATAACGGCCGGTCATAATGCTGGCCCGCGTCGGCGAGCACACCGGACAGGCGGCATAAGCCTGCGTAAACCGGGCCCCCTGCGTGGCCAGGCGGTCCAGATTGGGAGTGGCGATGTCCTTGTTGCCGTAACAGCCGATGTCCGACCAGCCAAGGTCGTCGGCCAGGATCAGAACAATGTTGGGTTTGGGTTTGACGGCGGCGGGCAGCAGACCGGCAGCCGCCGCGGCCAGGAACGATCGCCTGTGCATAGGTTCCATTATGCGATTCGTTGACTGGTTTGATCCATTCAGATAGATTGATCCTGAAGTATGAATAGACGCGCCGAACGAGAGGAACTGTAACCATGGCACCCACCACCAGCCGGCAGAGGCTGCGGGACGCATTGGCCCATCGCCAGCCGGACCGGATCCCCATCGACTTCGGCGGCAGCGCGGTGACCGGTGTGCACGTCTCGTGCGTGGCGGCCTTGCGGGATTACTACGGCCTCGAGAAACGGCCCGTAAAGGTGCATGAGCCGTATCAGATGCTGGGTCTGGTGGAATCCGACCTGAGCGATGCTATGGGCCTGGATGTCACGGGAGTATTTCCCCGCAACACGATGTTCGGCTTTGCCAACGCAGAGTGGAAGGAATGGGACTTCCGCGGCCTGCCCGTGCTGGTCTCCACGGAATTCCGCACTCGGACCGAGGCCAACGGCGACATCCTCATCTATCCCGAAGGCGACGAGACCGCCGCGCCCAGCGGCCGCATGCCCCTGGGCAGCGCCTTCTTCGACACCATCGTCCGGCAGCCGCCGTTCGACGAGGATTCGCTGAACATCGAGGACAACCTGGAAGAGTTCACGCCGTTGAGCGAAGCGGACCTCGACCATCTCAGCGCCGGCGTCGCGGCCGCCCAACAGACCGGCAAGGGCATCCTCGCGACTTTCGGCGGCACCGCCTTCGGCGACATCGCCCTGGTGCCGGCTCCGTTCCTCAAGAACCCAAAGGGGATCCGCGACGTCGCCGAGTGGTACATGTCCACCAGCAGCCGCAAGGACTATGTCCACAAGATCTTCGCGTACCAGTGCGAGAACGGCATCCGGAACCTCCAGCGCGTGCACGACCGCATCGGCGATGCCGTCGATGCCGTCTTCCTGTGCGGCACCGACTTCGGCACCCAGACCTCGCAATTCTGCTCGGTCCGGACCCTGCGGGAGCTCTGGTTCCCCTACTACAAGGCCGTGAACGACTGGGTGCACAAAAACACCGGCTGGAAGTGCTTCAAGCACTCCTGCGGCAGCGTGGAGAAGTTCTTCGATTCCTTCATCGACGCGGGCTTCGACATCATCAACCCGGTCCAGTGTTCGGCCGTGGGCATGGACCCGGAAACCCTGAAGGCCAAGTACGGCGACCGCCTGGTGTTCTGGGGCGGCGGCGTGGATACCCAGAAAACGCTCCCCTTCGGGACGCCGGATCAGGTGCGGGCCGAGGTCCTGCGCCGCTGCGAGATCTTCGCCCCCGGCGGCGGGTTCGTCTTCGATTCCATCCACAACGTGCAGGCGGGCACTCCCGTGGAAAACCTGGTGGCCATGCTGGACGCGGTGAAGGAATTCAACGGCCGCTGAGTTGACGGTATGCTGGAGGACTAGGTCCCGCATTTAGTCCTCATGCCCCATCTGGAAATCTGGCAATGGCTGGTTGGCGCGCTCTGCGCGATGTGTGTCGGCGTGGCGAAAACCGGCTTGCCCGGGCTCGGCATCCTGGTGGTGCCGCTGATCATTCTCACGGTCGGCGACGCCCGTGCATCCGCCGCCTGGCTGCTGCCGATGCTCTGCACCGCGGACCTGTTCGCGGTGATCTACTGGCGCCGGCACGCCGCCGCCGGACGGCTCTTCTCCCTTGTCCCCTGGGTTCTGCTCGGCATGGCCGGCGGAGCCCTCGCCCTGACTCTTAGGGAAGGCGTGCTGCGGCCTGTGGTGGGCGGCATCGTCCTGGTGATGCTGATCGCCTACCTGTGGCGGAAGTACGCGAAGAACGGCATGGCCGTGACTCCGCACCCGGTCCTGTACGGCGCCACAGCCGGTTTCGCCACCACGGTGGCCAACGCAGCCGGACCGGTGATGAGCCTCTACCTTCTCAGCAAGAAACTCCCCAAGGAGGAGTTCATCGCCACCGGCGCCTGGTTCTTCTTCATCATCAATCTGACCAAGGTGCCCATCTACGCCTACCATGGCCTCTTCAGCCGGCAGTCGCTCACTTTCGATGCCCTGATGGTGCCGGCCGTGATGGTAGGGGCCATCGGCGGCCGCAAGCTGGTCCCGCACATCCCCGAGAAGGTCTTCGAAGCCCTGATCGTGATCCTGACCGCCGCCTCTACCCTCTTCCTTTTCCGATAAGACGGGCCGTGTCCCGGGCGATGAGCAGTTCCTCGTTGGTCGGAATGACCAGAACTTCCACCCCGCCCAGGTTCTCCAGCCCCTCCATGATCTCGTCCCGGATCTCCGGCCGGTTCTCGCCGATCCCGCCGGTAAAGACGACGGCATCCGCGCCGCCCAAAACCGCCCAGAAGGCCCCAATGTATTTCTTCACCCGGTAGCAGAACACTTCCACCGCGATGCGGGCGCGCGGGTCCCCCTCCTGCGCCGCATGCACCAGATCGCGCATGTCGTTGGACCGGCCGGACAAGCCCAGCAGCCCGCTGCGGTGAATCAGCAGTCGCTCGATCTCGTCGAGGGTCATGCCTTTCTGGCGGGCCAGGTGGAAAATGACGCCGATGTCGATGTCCCCGGAACGCGTCCCCATCACCAGCCCCTCTTGCGGAGTGAGCCCCATCGAAATATCGACAGCCTTCCCTCCGTGGATCGCCGCCACGGAGCACCCATTGCCCAGATGGCAGGTGATTAACTTCACCTCTTCCGGAGGAATCCCCAACTGCTCAGCGGCCTTCCCCGTGACGTAGCGGTGCGACGTGCCATGGAAGCCGTAGCGCCGGATGTGGTCCGACTCGTACAGCTCATAGGGCACGGCGTAGAGGAATGCCCGGCGCGGAATGGTGTGGAAAAAGGCCGTGTCAAAAACCGCCACATGGGGCACGTCCGGCAGCAGCGCATGGGCGGCGCGGTAGCAGGCCAGGTGATGGGGATTGTGGAGCGGCGCCAGGGAGCAGCAGTCCGCGATGGCCCGCTCGACATCCAGGTCGATCAGCGCGGAAGCTTTGAAGCGCTCGCCGCCATGCACGACACGATGCCCCACCCCGTCGATGGACCCGAGATTGGGCAGGATCTCCTCTACGGCTTCGGTGTGATTGTGGACCGGGCTGCCCGCCGCGCCAATCCGCTCGACGGCGCCTTTCACGACAACGTGTTCATCGCGCACACCGGTCTCGATGAGCTGGTATTTGAGGGACGAGCTGCCCGCGTTCAGGACTAGGATCCGCATGAGGCTACCTCTGTACTGTAAATCATTACCTTCTTGCACGTTATTCGGGCCTCTTGGTATGATTTAGGTTCATGCGCAAGGTTCCCATTGGCCAGTCACTGAGGATCATCGGACAGGGATCGATGAATTGGCTCGCGCAGCGTCCCATCGTTGTCTCTTTCGAAGTCACCGATTCCTGCACCTGCTATTGCCGGCACTGTGATCACGGCGGACCGAAGGACGATTCCAAGAACATGCGGCCGGCCGATTACCGGCACTACACGGAAACGTTGAAACCGTGTGTCGTCCAGGTCTCCGGCGGCGAGCCGCTGATGCGTGACGACCTCAGCGACGTGGTCCGCAACATCAAGCTCGCGAATGGCTTGCCCTACATCATCCTGGTGTCGAGCTGGTCGCTGATGACGCCGCAGCGCTATCTTGAACTGCGCGATGCGGGCGTCGACCAGTTCTCGGTGTCGCTCGACTTTCCGGACAGCCGCCACGACGAGTTCCGCATGTATCCGGGCCTCTACTCGCACCTGAACGACGTTATCCCGGCCTGCGCGAAGTACGGATTTGACGACATCGTCCTGAATACCTGCATCACCGCCGCCAACGTCGGCGAGATCAACGGCGCGGCGGACCAGGCCCACCAGTGGGGTGTGAACATCTGCTACAGCGCCTACTCCGCCCGGCGCACCGGCTGCCGCGAGCTGTTCCCCGGAGCGCCGGATCAGTTGGCCCTCCTGAACGCTCAGTTGGACCGCATCGAAGAACGCCGCGACGAATCGAACTGGATCGTCAGCGCACCCACCACCATCGACGCCACCCGGCAGTACTTTGAAACCGGAGGAGCGCCAGGCTGCAAGGCGGGCCTCCGATTCCTGGTCGTCACGGCCGACGGCATGCTGCAACCGTGCTCGATGCAGTTCAAACGCTACAAACTGGAAGACCAGGCCAGGATGGTCAACGAGTTCACCCTGCACAACCAGTGCGATGAGTGCTACGTGGCCATCCGCTCCAATCTGGACAAGAGTTTCCCGCAGCTCCTGCGGGAGAACGTCAGCAACTACCTCAGCTTCAGCAGCTCGAACAAGCCCAAGTCGGCCGGCGCGGGCTGCTGACCCGCCGTCTACGGCACCTTGACGAGAACCTTGCCCATCGGCCCCTCGGCCAGCCGGGCAAACGCCTGCTTCACATCCTCAAACGGGTAGACGTGATCAACCACGGGCCGCCGGCCCATCGCGTCCAGCCGGCGGACAATCTCCGCCCAGGCGCTCTGCGCTCCCTCCGGCGTGAAGTCCGACACCGCAACGCCGCCAATCCGGTTGCGGCGGAAAAAGAGCGTGGCGGTATTGAAGTCAGGCACGGTGCCCGCGCTACGGCCCACGACACTGATCCGCCCGCCATAGCCGAGCATGGCGATCACCTGCGAGAACAGCGGTCCGGCCACGCTATCCACGACGAAGTCGACCTTGCGCGGAGCAATGGCCGTCATCACTTTCTTGCGCAGGGCAGGATCCGCCGGATCGAACACAAAGTCGGCGCCCAACTGGCGGACTGTTTCACTCTTCTCCGGGTTGCGCGAAAGGCCCACCACCGTCGCCCCCATCGACTTGGCCAGCAGCACGCTGCCGACCCCAACTCCACCGGAAGCGCCCGTCACCAGGACGACCTGCCCTGCCCGCGGCAGCTCGCCCCACTGGGCAAGGGCTTGCCAGGCGGTGAGGAAGACCAGCGGCGCGCCGGCCATCTGCTCCTGAGTCCAGCCGGCCGGGACCTGCGTCACACTCGCCGCCGGCACGACGGTCCGGCTCGCCAGCGTACCCCAGGCCTCCACGCCCGCATCACAGCGCAGAATGCCGACGACATCCCCGGGACGGACGGTCGTGACGCCCGCCCCCACCACGCGCACAGTGCCGACGCCGTCGCGGCCCAGAATGTGGGGCAGCGCGGGTTTGGCGGGGTATTGGGCCAGTGCCAGGAAAGCATCCGCCGGATTCAGGCCGGCCAGGTGCATCTCGAGTTGCACCTCGCCGGGCCCGGGTTGCGGATCAGGCACCTCGGCCAGACGGAGCTTCTCGACGCCTTCAAAGGATTCCATGAGCCATGCGCGCATGGCCTCATTATCGCCTCAGAGTCTAGACGGACGCTATGCTCTGCAACCAGAGGAAGAGACGGAAGTAGGCGTACGCCGTAAGAGCCGCCGAGAGTCCGGCCAGGATGCTCCAGATGCGCTCGCGCGTGATATCGAATTCGCGAGGCGTGCCGGCCGCCCAGGCGACGACGAAACCAGTGGCCATCCCGCCCAGGTGGGCGGCGTTGTCGACCCGAAATCCGGGCAGCAGGCCCCACAGCAGACCGTAAATGGCCCAGCGGATGTAGAAGGCCTTGATGTCCGCCGCCTGCGAGGAATTGCGGTGGATCACGCCAATGGCGATCATGGCGCCGATCAGGCCAAACAGCCCCGCCGACGCGCCAACCGTCAGTTGCGTTCCGCGCAGCATGCTCAACGCAAAACCGCCCATGGTCGAAAGGATGTAAATGACGGCCATCCGCTTCGGCCCGTAGATTTCCTCGGCGTGACGGCCCACATCCATGAGCGCCCACATGTTAAAACCGATGTGCATCAGGCCGCCGTGCAGAAACCCGGCCGTGATAATGCGCCACCACTGGCCGCCAAAGACGCCCTCCGGCAGCGCGGCGCCATACCGGATCAGCGCATTGGTCTCGCCGACCTTGGCCGAGGCCAGCATGGTCACCAGGTACATGCCGATGTTGATGGTCAGCAGCAGTACCGTGACGAATTGGGCAGAAGGGATCAGGCCGCCGAACAGGTCGGCGCCGCCCAGGCGCTCCTTGGCGGGAGGACCAACGGGCGTGTCGCAATACGGACAAACCTTGTCGCTGGTGGTGATAAAGGCCCGGCAATGCGGGCACATACGGCGAGTTTCCACTGCTTTCATTGTAGCGGTCCGGGGGTACGAACCGTCTCAGGTTCAAACTCGGAGGTACTAGGGCCTTCGCCCAATATGAGCCGATATGTGTGCATGTTGTACTGGGGCAGGACTGGTAACAGTAGGAGAACCGTACCAGTCCGCCTCGAGGTACGCGATGAAACGGAATCTGATGCCGCTGTTGGGGGTCGCCTTTGTGGCGGCCGTCGTGGCGACGGGAATCTTCTACGGGCTGTTGATTCCGCGGCTGCGGGGTTCGGCTTCGGCCGACAATCCGCGCACGGCGGTGATGGCAGTCCGGGCCCTGGACCGCGGGGCAGTGTTGCGGCAGGAAGATGTGAAGGTCGTGGATTTTGACCAGAAGGCACTGCCGCCGAATGCCATTCCGGTTCCGGACCAGGCCGTCGGGCTGACGCTGCTCGAACCGGTCTCTCCCAACCAGCCCATCACCACCTTGCACGTGGCCCGCCGCGGTTCGACGGGCGGCCCCTCGCTGGCCATCCCGGCCGGACGCCGTGCCGTCAGCATCCACCCCATTGATTCCAGTGGTGTTGTGGCCATGATCCGGTCAGGCAGCCGGGTAGACATCCAGGTACTGGACACCCGCGGCACCCAACAGTTGCGCCGGATGCTGGAAGACGTCGAAGTCCTCAGCGTCGCCGGCAACGAGCCCGGCAACGGCCGCCCTGTCATCACGCTCCTGGTTTCCCCGAACGACGCGGACCGCCTCAGCCTGGCGGACGCCACGCTCCAGTTGCGGCTCATCCTGCGCAATCCGAACGACCGCTCGGTGGACGGCGCCAAAAGCGTCGCGCCCGCCGCCCTGTTGAGCGCTTCCACCCCAGTACACCCCTAAGCCCATGCTCAGCCTCGTCGTCTTCCTGATGATGTTCGGCACCGCGTTCCTGACGGCACTGCTCGCGGTGTCGTTCTACTGGGCCTCGATGCATGTCCGCGCGCGCCGCGCCGGCACGGAACTGGTCCTGGAGACAGGCGAGCGGGATGGAGAACCGCAGGTCATCAAGGAAGAGGACCTCAGCACGATCAAAGTCTGGTCGCTGCTCCTGGAGAAGTTCAGCCACGTCGAAGAACTGCGGGCCATGATCGCGGAAGCGAACCTGCGCTGGTCTGTCGGCCGGGTCACGCTGATGATGCTGCTGGGCGGCACGGCCACCGGCGCCCTGCTGTGGCAGATCGAGATCATCCCGCTGGTCCCCTCCGCTCTGATTGTCGCGGCCGTGGTGGCCAGCCCCTACCTCTACATCCGCCGTCTGCGGCGCAAACGGTTCGAGACCTTCGCCGCGCAGTTCCCGGAAGCATTGGATTCGATGACCCGGGCTCTCAAGGCCGGCTATCCCCTGTCCTCCGCCGTGGAACTGCTGGCGCTGGAACAACCGGAGCCGCTCTCGTCCGAAATGCGGCGCACCCGCGAGGAATGGAATCTCGGCGTGGGCTGGGATCAGGCTCTGGATAATCTGGCGGACCGCATCCCGGTCCCCGAGGTCAGGCTGTTCGTGGCCGCGGTGAAACTGCAGAACCGTGTTGGTGGACGCCTGAACGATGTGCTCGGACGCCTTGGCGAGACGATGCGCGACAACAGCGCCCTGGAAAGCGAAGTCCGCGCGGTCTCCGCTCACAGCCGCATCACCGGCACGGTCCTGACCATTGTTCCCATCATGATCGGCGTGCTCATGTTCGTGGTCAATCCGGAGTATATGGGCATCATGCTGCGGCGCCCGGAAGGCCGGGCGATGCTGGGCGCGGCCGCGCTGGCGAACGTGGTCGCCCATTTCGTGATCAAACGCGTAGCCCAGGTGAGGATGTGAGGCAGACATGTCAGAAACGATGATGGCGGTCTGTTTCTTCCTGTTCGTGATGGCCTCCGTCGGAGCGGCCCTGCTGCTGGTGCGTTGGAGAACGGCCTCCAAGATCCAGGAGGGTGGCCTGCAGAGCCCGCAGCCCTCCGGCCAGAAAGGCCTCTCGGCGAGCCTTCAGGAATCGATGTATGTCATCGGAGAACTCGCGGCGGGCCAGAAGCCGAGCAAGGATTCGACCCGCAACTCACTCATCGCGGCCGGTTACCGTTCTCCGGCGGCAGGGACTATCTTCTACGGCACAAAGATTGCCGTAGCCCTGCTCTGCGGCGTGGTGCTGGGCTGGATCGGCCTGCTGGACCACGACAGCCTGTCCGTGGGCTTCGTGCTCTCGGTCTGCGGCATGGGCTTCGGCTTCCTGCTTCCTGACCGCGTGCTGGACGCCAAGGTCAACCAGCGTTGCTATCAACTGGAACGCGCCTTGCCGAACGCCCTCGACCTCATGGTGCTGGGCATCGAAGCTGGCCAGTCGCTGGACAGTGCGCTGATCGAAACCAGCCGCGAATTACGGGGGCTCTACCCGGAACTATCCAGCGAGTTCGGACAGGTGCAGGTAGAACTGCGTGCGGGCCGCTCGCGGACCGAGGTGCTCTACGCCCTGGGCCAGCGGACCAACTCCATGGAACTCCGCAAGCTCTCTACGGTCCTGATCGATAGCGATCGCTTCGGCACCAGCCTGGGACCGGCGTTGCGCAACCACGCGCGCTACCTGCGCACCCGCAGACGCCACAAGGCGCAGGAATCGGCTCGCAAGCTGAGCGTCAAGCTCGTCTTCCCGGTCTTCTTCCTCATCATGCCCGCCGTCTTCGTCATCACTCTGGGCCCGGCGGTCCTGACCTTCTACGAAGCCATCGGCCCCACGCTCGGCATTTAGCTCAGATCCAGAAGGATTCCCACACCAGCGCCTCAAAGTGATAGATGGCGCGGAAGCCGAAACGCTCGTAGAGCCGGATGGCCCGCTCGTTCGAGGCCGTGACCGTCAGCGACACTTCGCCGCAACCCTCCGATGCAAGGGCAGCCAGGCTGCGCCGCAGCATCTCGTAACCCACTCCGCCCCCCTGCAGTTCCGGCGCCAGGCACAATTGCGCGATGTGGCCCACCTGCGCGGCCACTTTGCTGGCCAGCGACAGGCCCACCACCCGGCCGCGCCGGTCCAGCGCCACCCAGGAGGCGGGCTGCGAGAAATAGCCGCAGCCCGGGTACTGGACAATGTTCTGCAGAAAACGGCGGGCCCCCTGGTCGGAGTTGTACTGGTCGTTGATCTCGCTGTCGACATGGCCGGCGTAAACCGATCCGATCAACTGCGAAGATCCGTCCAGCCAGCGCATGCTCCAGTTCTCGAGACGGATCTCGGGCTCGGGATGAACCGGCCGCCTGCCTTCGATCCCCACCGTGGAGGCCAGCATGAAGTGCCGCGAGTAGATGTAGGGGCGCAGCCCCACCGGCGCCACCTGGGAACTGCGCATGGCCAACTGCATGAGTTGAGCCTCGACGCGGCGAATCCAGGGGTAGCGGCGCAACTGGCCCAGCGCCGCGCCCAGCAGCATGTTTTCGTTGGCCGGCGAGCGCCACGCATCGCGCACGTAGAGGTCGCCAATGAGACCCTTGTGGTCCTCCATGACCCAGTAGATATAGCCGACCGGGTCGCCGTCATCCAACAGGACAAAGCCGTCCAGGGCCTGCATGGACACATAGCGTGTCACGAGTTCCGCGGACGGCGTAAAGTCCCAGTGCAGCAGTGAGAGCCAGCGCGCCTTCTCCTCAGCCAGCAGACGGCTGAGGGAAGACGCAGGAAGGGCGCGGAGCTCTGTGAGCCTCAAGGGCCTCGTCTGCTCGCGCGCAGCCATAGCGCGATCATATCAGCGTTAGGCTACCTTGCAATCCTTCAGGAACTGCTTAATGCAGCGAATTGCCTGACGGGACCGGTGATGGTTCTCAATCAGTGCGAAGCGCACATGGCTGTCGCCTGCCGGGCCAAAGCCGATGCCGGGCGAAACTGCCACCAGTGCTTTCTCCAGCAGCAGCTTGGAGAATTCGAGCGAACCCGCCGCCTGGAACGCCTCAGGAATAGGCGCCCACACGAACATCGAGCCCTTCGGCTTCTCCACGGGCCAGCCTGCCGCATTCAACCCGTCGACAAGCAGGTCGCGCCGCTTCTCGTAGAGATGGCGAATCTTCTCGACTTCGCCTTCGCACTCGCGCAAGCCGATGATCGAGGCAATCTGGATGGGCTGGAAGTTGCCATAGTCCAGGTAGCTCTTGATCCGGGCCAGCGCTTTGATCATCTTCTTGTTGCCGACGCAGAAGCCGACGCGCCAGCCTGCCATGTTGTAGCTCTTCGACATGGTGAAGATCTCCACGGCGACGTCCTTCGCCCCTTCTACCTGGAGGATGCTGGGTGCGCGATAGCCGTCGAAGCCGAGATCCGCATACGCGAAGTCGTGCACCACCATCGTGCCGTGCTGGTGGGCCATCCGGACCACTTCCTTGAAGAAATCCAGATCAACACATGCCGTGGTCGGATTGTGCGGGAAGTTCATCAGGATGATCTGCGGCGGTTTCGTCGCTTTGCGGTAGTGATCTTCCAGACCGTTCAGGAAGTCGGCTGGATTGGAGACGGGCAGAGGTACGGCTTCACCCTCGGCCATGATAACCCCCCATTGATGAATGGGATAGCAGGGCGCAGGAGTGATGACGTGATCCCCCGGTCCAACGACGGCGAACAGCAGGTGGGCCAACGCGTCCTTGGATCCGATGGTCACAATCGCTTCGTCTTCCGGATCGAGCTCGACGCCGTAGTTTCTGGCGTAGCGCTTACAGATTTCGTGCCGCAGGTTCGGTATGCCCCTCGACACGGAGTAGCGATGATTCTTGGGGTTCCGTGCTGCCTCTGCCAGTTTGCTCACGATGGGGCGCGGGGTTGCGCCATCGGGATTGCCCATCCCGAAATCAACTACGTCATACTGCGCCGCACGCAGTTTTGCCTTCATTTCGTTGACGACGGCAAAGACGTAGGGTGGCAATTTGGATATGCGGTAAAACTCGTCTGGCAATGAACCCATAAGGTCTATGCTACACTGCCGGACATGAGGAACTACTGCTGGGCCTGCGTTTTGGCCTCTGTCCTCGCCTTCGGCATCCTGTGCGGATCACAGGCTGAACCGGTCCGCGCCATCCAGCAAAGCCACGCCGTGGTGGTCATCTAGGTCCCGCTCCGGGCTCCACTTTTCCATCAGGCCGCCACTCGTGCGGAATCCCCACGGGCCACTCCAATCCGGCCGCAGCGGAGCCTCTGGATCCCGCACAACACCCCTCCAGGAAGTCTGGCAGGAGCCCCCGAACATCACCGCTGGGAGGGCATACAGGTGCCGTGGATCGGGCGATACCCCTCTCGCAGGTACTGGGGATAAAGTACTGAGCTTTCAAAAAGATAGGTCTCAGGTACCAGGCAGAAAGCACCAGCCGGAGGCCTCTCCCGCCAGTCCCGCCGGACTATTTTGATCAAATAGTACTAGTTCGGGCTTCGGAACGCTCCGGAATGGCCAAAACGGGGCCGTTTGCCCTTGACGGACACGTGTCGCACCGACTAGCATTTGCAGACAGTCCAATTTTTAGAGAGGAGTTTACGCAATGGCAAGTTTGGTTCAAAAATCTCTCGGGATGCTCTGCCTCATGATCGGTTTGGGGACGGTGGCGATGGCTCGCATCGCGCCCGAGATCGATGGTGCCTCGGCTACCAGCGCCCTGACGCTGCTCACCGGTGCGGTTCTGGTTATTCGCAGCCGCCGCCGCTAGTTTCTAGGTCCGGCCTCCCCGTGCCGCCCGCGAGGGAAATCCAGGGAGGCCGGTCCAGGATTCAGGCAGTGCCCCGCCCGCCGTCCCGCATGTCCTCATCCCCCCGATGGATTGATCTGCCGTTCCGGGAAGTGCCCCCTTCCGGCCTGCGTTTCTGCTTCCTCGCCGTCCTCCTCGCCGTGGAGATGTGCGCCGCCAGCATCCTGCTGGATTGCGCCGACCTTTCCACCTCCGGCGGCCTGGCCACCGGGATCAGACACTACGGACCCTTCCTCGTGCGGGCTTCCGTCCTGTTCCTGGCCGCTTCCCTGATGCTGGGGCGGAAAGGTCCGGCGGGTTTGAGTTCTGTGTTCCGCAGCCCGGCAGCCCCCCTAAACTACGCCCTCCTGGGGGCGCATGGGGCGGCAATGGCCGCTTTCGTCTTTCTTTCAGGTCGCCTGTTCGCCGGCCCCTCTTCCATCACGGCCGTCTGGGTGCCCTACCTGTGGGTCCTCAGCGGCTTGGCAGGCGTCCTGGCCGCCGCTCTGGCGCTGTTGCCCTTCAGTTTCTGGCGCGAAACCGTGCGCGCCGTCGGCCTGGGCTGGATCTGGGGCGCGGCCGTGGCCGCCGCCGCGGCGCTGGTCCGGACAGCCGCTATGACCCTCTGGGCGAGTTCCAGCGCGATCACCTTCCAGGCCGTCCGGCTCATTCTTCAGCCAGTCCTGCCGGGGCTGAAGGCCAACCCGGCCACGGCGGATATCGGGACAGACCGGTTCAGTGTGACCATCGCCCCGGAATGCTCCGGCTACGAGGGCGTCGGGCTGTTTCTTGTCTTCAGTGCGGCCTGGCTATTCTTCTTTCGCAAGGAGTACAAGTTCCCGGCGGCTCTGGCGCTGATTCCGGCCGGCGCGCTTTTGATGTGGATTCTCAATGCGTTACGCATTGCGACCCTCATCCTCATTGGCCACGCCGGAGCCGAGGGCATCGCCTTCGGAGGCTTCCATTCCGAAGCAGGCTGGATCGGCTTCATCGTCACCGCAATCCTCTTCTGCGTCCTCTCCCGCCGCCTCCGCCTGTTCCAGCCTGCTTCGGAAGTGCAAGCGGAGCCCGTACTTACAGACGCCAACCCCGTCGCCGCCTATCTCATGCCGTTCCTGGCGATCCTGGCCGCTTCCCTCGTCGCCCGGGCCGGTTCGGCCGATTTCGAGTGGCTCTACCCACTGCGCCTGCTCGCAGCCATCGCCGCCTTGTGGTACTTCCGCCGGGCGTATCGCGGTGTGGATTGGCGCTTCGGCCCCCTGGCGGCCGCCGCCGGTCTTGCGGTCGCCGGCTTGTGGGCCTGGACAACACCCTCCACGGCGAGGACGGGGCTGCCGGCGGGCTTCGTAGCCATGCCCGCCGTTCTGCAAGCGTTTTGGCTCGCCTGCCGGCTGCTTGCGGCCGTCGTCACCGTGCCCGTGGCCGAGGAATTGGCGTTTCGCGGCTTCCTGCTGCGCAGGCTATCCGGCGCCGACTTCGAATCGGTGGATTGGCGCAAATTCGCCTGGTTTCCGTTCCTGGTCTCGTCCGTCGCCTTTGGAGCCATGCACGAGTCGCGGTGGCTGGCCGGAATTGTAGCCGGAGCCGCCTACGCGCTGATCCAGATCCGGCGCGGACGCCTCGGCGATGCCGTGCTGGCGCACGCCGTCACCAACGCCGCACTGGCCGGGCTCGTCTGGTACACCGGCGACTGGCGCTACTGGTAGCCGCGAAACCAGTCAGGAGTGCAGGTGATCCGGTTTGGGGCCGGCCTCCGGCTGGTTTCCGTCCAACGCCCGCAGCGCGGCAATCATCGCATCCTTCGCACGGTAGATGTGCTTGCGCAGCGCGGCCGTCACGCCCGGGGCGTCCTTTGCCTCCAGCGCGGCCACAATCGCCTCGTGCTCGGCCTGCTCCTCCTGCAGGCGCAGCGGCCAGCCGGATTCACCCGCATGGATCCGGACAATCTTGATGTGCGCGTTCAGGGCATGATACATGTCCGCAAGCCGCTGATTCCCCGCGGCATCGATGAAGATCTGGTGGAACTCGGAATTGCTCTGCTCGTGCGCCCGTCGTTCGGCCTCGTTCGTGACCTTGCGCCGCAGCAGTTTCAACAACTCGTGCAGCCGGGACAACTGCTCGGGCTGGATGCGCTCGATGGCCTCTTCAGCGGCCAGACACTCCAACGCGCTCCTCAACTTGAACGTCTCGTCCAGATCCTGGGGAGTCAGGCTCGCGATGAACGTACCGCTGCGCGGGCGGACCTCCACCAGCCCTTCCGTGGCCAACTGCTGGATGGCGCCGCGCACCGGAGTCAGGCTCACCCCCAGCTTCTGGGCCAGTTCCTCCACATTGAGCCGCTCGCCGGGTTTCATCGAGCAGCTGACAATCGCCTGGCGCAACGCGTCGTAGACGGCGTCCACCGCTCGTTCACGGCGGATCTTGGTGAACTCCATAGGGTCTCCCTGAAAACGCTACCAGAACTGATGAGTGTAGATCTTTGTATTTCAGATGGCAAGAATGTGGAATTTCAGAATCACCCGTTTAAGGGTAAGGCGCGCAACCGGAGGCCCAGTGGCGACGTCTGTAGCAGGACGGGCGGTATCCTGGAAAGAGATGGGCTCCACTTTGACCACAGACCGGGTTCGGCGTGTGTTTGTCGGCGCGGCATTCCTGTCCGCGGCGGTTCTGACCTATGCAGCAGACTGGAAAGACAAGCCGTTTCCGAATTGGAACGACGCGACGGTGGTGCGCCTGGTGTCCGATTCCCCCTGGGCCCACGTCAAATCGGTGAACCTGATGTGGGTGAAGCCGGGTGACCGGCCCTTCAGCTACAAGGACGTACCCGGGAATACGCCAAATGGCACCATCAAGGGCGGCAGTCCCGTAGGCGGCATTGGAGTGCCGCGATCCAGCCTGCCGGCCAAGGCGGACCTCATCGTGCGCTGGGCCAGTGCCCTGCCCATCCGCCACGCCACCGCCCTCTACAAAGCCCGCCAGCAGAAGCAGGGCGAGGCGAAGCTCAATGCCCTCATCGGACCCCCTCCGCAGGATTACGTCCTGGAGATCTACGGAGTGCCGGCCGAAGTGGCGCATCTGGGCGCCGGCGTCGTGGAGATCGAGACGGAGCGGACCTCGTTCCTGAAGACCCGTTCGGGCCGCATCATCAAGCCCAGCAAAGTCGAGGTCGTGCCCCAGGGTCTCACCCTCGCCATCCAGATCCATTTCCCCAATACGACGCCCATCGAGTTGAAGGACGAGGAAGTGGAATGCGTCAGCGACCTGCAGATCTTTGCGATCCACGAGAAATTCCGCCTCAGCCAGATGGTTTACCAGAACCACCTGGAACTCTGACGGCTACTGGCGGTTCATGCAGGCGAAGTATCCCCGGAACAGCACTTCGTGCTCCCGTCCGTCCCACACCGGCTCCAGCGTCGACGCACACCATTGCCGGATCTCGTCGTAGGCCACGCCGTTCCGCATCGCCGAAGCCACATTCGTCTCGGTGAGCATGTACTCCAGGTAGAACGCGGGTGACAGTGTGATGCCGATCTCAAAGTGCTCGTACGCGCCGACACGGCAGCCCGAGTCGAGGGAACCCAGGATCTGCGGGTTCAGTTCGCGGGCCTCGTTGCGCGGCCACGGGTAGCGCGCGGTGAAGGCGGTAAACCACTCGTCCAACCGGTCGTTGTGGCGGAACGAGCGGCCCGGCGAGAAATCGTACACAAGCAGAGTGCCGGCGGGCGTGAGGGTCCGCAGCGCCTCGGGAAAGAACAGCTCCAGGTTCGTGTAGTTCAGGACGCCGGCCGCGGTGATGAGATCGACGGAACCCGCCCTCAGCGGCAGCGCCTCGGCGTGCCCCACCAGGAAGTCGGCCGCCGGCGCGAGCGCCGAGTGCCACTGGAGCATCGGCTCGGCCGGCTCCATGCCGATGGAGTGTTCTGCAAAGCCCTCCAGCGCACGGGTGGAGAGCCCAGCGCCGCAACCGACGTCCAGAGCCCGCCGGAACGGAGCGGGGCGCCCCAGGGCCCGGTGGGCCCGTTCCATCACGCGGGCATGCACAGGCGGCCGCGCCGTGGCATAGCCGGCGGCCATCTTGTCCGATTCGAAGGGATTCGCCATGAACTCCCAGTTTATGCCAGCATCTTCTGAACGACTTCGCCGTGCACGTCGGTCAGCCGGAACGGACGGCCCTGGAACTTGTATGTAAGTTTCGTGTGGTCGAAGCCCAGCAGGTGCAGCAGCGTGGCATGCAGGTCATGCACGTGGACCCGGTCCTTCGTGACATTGAAACCAAGCTCATCCGTCTCGCCCATCACGAGGCCCGGCTTGATGCCGCCGCCCGCCATCCACATGGTGAACGCGTTGGGGTGGTGGTCCCGGCCGTCGCTGCCGCCCTGCACCATCGGGGTACGTCCGAATTCCCCGCCCCAGATCACCAGCGTGTCATCGAGCAGACCGCGCTGCTTGAGATCCTTCACCAGAGCCGCCGCGGCTTTGTCGGTGTCCAGGCAGTTCTTCTTGAGGTCCTTCACCAGGTTGCCGTGCTGATCCCAGGCCTCGTGGTAAAGCTGCACAAAGCGCACTCCGCGC
Organism: Acidobacteriota bacterium; assembly: GCA_017307505.1. Taxonomy (GTDB): domain Bacteria; phylum Acidobacteriota; class Terriglobia; order Bryobacterales; family Bryobacteraceae; genus Paludibaculum. Next base: position 86,455 of record JAFKEE010000058.1, read on the forward strand.
TCCAGCAGACGGCGGGCATAGAGGCAGTTGTTGGCGAACGAAGGCTTGCCTGGCTGCGCTCCGTACATTTCCAGAATGCTGGCGGGCTCTTTGGAGAGGTCCATCAATTCCGGACCGCTATCCTGCATCCGGAACGCCATCTCAAAGGAGTTGATGCGGGTGGAGATCTCCGGATCGCCTTCGGTGGCCAGGTGCATCTCGTTCAGGCTTCTCAGCGAGTCGAGCGACTCTCGCTGAGTCTGCTTGTCGACGCCCGGAGGATTGGATAAGTACAGGACCGGATCGCCGCTGCCGCGCAGCTGTACGCCCTGGTAAACCGTGGGCAGAAAGCCGCTGCCCCAGCAGGAGTTCCCGCCGCTGGGCCCTTTGGCGCCGCTGGAAAAAACCACAAAAGCCGGCAGGTCGCGGGATTCGCTGCCCAGCCCGTAGGTCGCCCAGGAGCCGAAACTGGGCCGCCCGAACTGCATGCTGCCGGTGTTCATCAGCAACTGGCCCGGCGCATGATTGAACGCATCGGTAGCCATCGACTTCACGATGGCAAGATCGTCCACAATCGCGGCGGTGTGCGGCAACAACTCCGAGATCCAGGCGCCGTTGCTGCCATATTGCGCGAACTGAAACTTCGGGCCCAGCAGCTTGGAGTTGGGGTTGATGAACGCCGCCCGGTAGCCCTTCAGCAGGTCGGCCGGGGGCAGCGTGCCGTCAAACCTTTTGAGTTCCGGTTTGAAGTCGAACAGCTCCAGATGGCTGGGCGCACCCGCCATGAACAGGAACACGACGCGTTTCGCCTTCGGCGCGAAGTGGGGCTGCTTCGGGGCCAGCGGATCGGCCGGGGAAGAGGCACGCAACAGATCGCCCAGGGCGAGGGAGCCCAGCCCGACTCCGCATTGTTCGAAGAACCAGCGCCGGGTGCGTTCCGTCTTGAGGTGATGAGGATCCATGCTGTTCTCCTATTCCCGCGTGATCGTTTCGTCTAGGTTCAGCAGGACGCGGGCGAGCATGGTCCAGGCCTGGGCCGGTTCCATGCGCGTCTCCTGCTTCTTCAGCAGCGCCAGCAGTTCCGTCAGCTCCGCATCCACGGGCGGGCGGGCGACACAGCGGCGGAAGGCAAAGCGGACCCGCTCCGCGTCGGACGAGCCACCCTGCTTGAGCGTCAGGTCGGCCAGGGCGCGGGCGGCCTCCATGAAGAGCGGTTCGTTCAGCGTGGTGAGCGCCTGCAACGGCGTATTCGACCGCGAGCGGCGGACGCAGGCGGCGTCGCCGTTCGGCGAGTCGAACGTCTGCAGCATCGGATAAGGGACGCTGCGGTAGCGGAACGTGTAGAGTGCGCGGCGATAACGCTGCGCGTCCTTCTCCTCTTTCCAGATCTTCGGGCCGTAGCTGACCGGCGGTTGGAACAGAAAATCGGGCGCGGGCGGATAGACGCTGGAGCCGCCCACCTGGTCGTTGAGAAGTCCGCTGGCCGCCAGCGCGATGTCGTGGACAATCTCCGCATCGACACGGAAGCGCGCGCCGCGTGCCAGCAACCGGTTCGCCGGATCGCGTTCCAACAGTTCCGGCGTGACCCGGGACGACTGCTGATACGTAGCCGACTCGACGATCAACCGGTGCAGGTGCTTCAGGCTCCAGCCGTGATCCATGAACTCGACAGCCAGCCAGTCGAGCAGCTCCGGATGTGACGGAGGCTCGCCCTGCTTGCCAAGATCCTCACTCGTGGCCGAAAGGCCGGTGCCGAAATAGGACTGCCAAACGCGGTTCACCACCGCGCGGGCCGTTGTGGGCGCTTTCCGGTCCACCAGCCAGTTGGCGAAGTCGAGCCGGGTTGGATTCTCCACCGGCAGCGGATTCAGGAAGCCGGGCACGCCCGGGGTGACGAGTTTGGCCGGCTTCAGGAAGTCGCCGCGCTCCAGGATGTGGGTCTCGCGCCGTACGGGCCGTTCCGCCAGCACGAGTTGCGTAGAACCCTGCGGATGCTGCTTCCACAGGGCCGCAATCTTCTCGTTCTCGGCCGCCCACTCCGGCACAGTCGTGCGCCAGTAGGAAAACACCTTCCGCTGGTCGTCCACCGTTCGGTCGGCCGCAGGCTTGTCGAGAATGGCGCGCACTTCGGCCGGCAGCGGATCCGCGACCGGAGCATCGTCGCCAGTCACCGAGATCCGGAAACGCCCCAGGTTGTTGTTCTGGTTGTCGTCACTGTTCCAACCGCCATGGTTCTGCTTCACCAGGAAGACCAGCGTGGTCTCACCAGTGGCTTCAATGGGCTTCGCGGCAGCGAAGACGGCTTTGCGGGGCACGTTGCTCAGGCCGGGCCCGGCGTTGATGCCCCAGGCCGTTTCATCTTTCCCGTCGATCGCATACGAGATCGGACCCGTGACACGGCGCTTGTCGCTTTTGTCGTAGAAGATCGCAGCCAGCGGAGTCTCGGGCAGATTGATGTCGGCTGTGGCCGAGCCGATGGGAATCTTCTCCCCTTTCGCATCCGCGCCCAACCGTTCCACCGTGAACTCGGTCAACGCACCGGTGCCGTCGATGGCCCGTCCGGGGCCGCCGAGCGGAAGATTTGGATCCCGCATCAATTCGAGCCGGAAGCCCGTAATGCGTGGCAGGCTGACCTTGGCGGTCAGCTTGACCGTATGCTTCGTCGGAGCATAGCCGGCTTCGAGCAGCGAGCCGTCCTCCAGGGGCAGGTACTTCTGCCCCCCGGTGGAGATGTCGTCGACCTCAGGCCGCACCACCAGCCACTTCGTCTTCTCGTTCTGCTTGCGGGCCTCCTGTTCCCAGGCGGCCATGCGCTGAGTCCAGTCCGGCATGCGTGCCTGCAGGCTCTGCTCGATGGAGGCAGTCTGCTTCAGAATGGCATCCCGCTTGGCCTGCTCCTCCGGCGTGTAGACCGCGATGTTCGCCTCGTACGTGTTGTTCAGGAACGCGAACAGGCGGTAGTAGTCCTCGTGCTTGATGGGATCGTACTTGTGCGTGTGGCACTGCGCGCACTGGATGGTCACGCCGAGCACGCCCTTGCCCAGGGCGTCCATGCGATCGAACATCGCCTCCATACGGAACTGCTCGGGATCGATGCCGCCTTCCTCGTTGATCATCGAGTTACGAAGGAAGCCCGTAGCCACCCGCTGATCCTGCGTGGCATTCGGCAGCAGGTCGCCGGCCACCTGCTCGACGATGAACCGGTTGTAGGGCATGTCAAGGTTCAGCGCACGGATCACCCAGTCGCGATAAAACCAGACCTGGCGCTGCTTGTCTTTCTCGTAGCCATCGGAGTCGGCGTAGCGGGCGGCGTCCAGCCACCAGCGGCCCCACTTCTCTCCGTAGTGGGGAGAAGCCAGCAGGCGCTCCACCTGGGTCTTGTATGCTCCGGGAGATTTGTCGGCCAGGAAAGCGTCGACCTCCTGCGGTGTTGGCGGCAGCCCGGTCAGGTCAAGACTCAGGCGCCGGAGCAGCGTCGACTTTGCCGCCCTCGGAGACGGCGTCAAGCCTTCCTTCTGCAATCGGGCGAGCACAAAAGCATCGATGGGGTTGCCGTCGCCCAAGGCCGGCAATGGCGCCTTCCGGGGCGGCACATATGCCCAATGGGTGCCGGTGTCGCGCACCGCCGAGCCAACCCCATCCGGCCAGGGCGCGCCGCCGTCGATCCAGCGCTTCAACAGGGCGATCTCGGCCTCCGGCAGCGGCTTCCCGCCCATCGGCATGCGCGCCTGATCTCCGATGCCGGCCACACGCTTGTAGAGTTCGCTGGCCGCGGCGTCGCCGGGCCGTATGACTTTGAGAGCAGCGGCTTTGGCGTCCAGGCGCAATCCGCCCATCTGCATCTTCGCACCGTGGCACTTTTCACACGACCGGCTCAGGACGGGTTGGACGTCGCGCACGAAGTCTGGCGAGTCCGCCCAGACCGCCGACGACAACACTACACCCAGTATTCCCAGCAAGCCGCTCCGCATGGGCCATAGCTTATCAAGTCGGGACGGTGTTGGCGGAAAGTGGCCTACGCCAGGACTTCGCCATTGGGCAGACAGCGCAGGACGACGAGCGTGAGATCGTCATGCGGATCCGCGCCGGCTTTGAAGCGCTCGACATCGTCGAGGATCGCCTGGGCCAGTTCCGGCGCATCCAGCGTAGCCGCGCGCGCGACGACCGACTGCAAGCGGTCTTCGCCATACTGCTCCTGCTTCGGGTTCATCGCCTCGGTCAGGCCGTCGGAATAGAAGACGACCAGATCACCATCGGCCAGTTCCAGTTCCTGGCACTCAATGCTCTTCGAGAAGATCCGGTCTCCGGCCAACCCGAGGCCAATACCCCTGGGCTGCACGTAAAGAGACTCGCCGGCCGCAGCCCTCCACCACAGGATGGGATTGTGCCCTGCTCGCAGCACTTCCAACACCCGGCGTTCCGGATCGAGCAGCCCCATCGCGAGCGTCACGAATGTGCGCCGCTTTCCCGCCAGCAGCAGTTGGCGGTTCACGGCGCAGGCGAGATCGAGGATGCCTGTCGCCATCGCCTGTTCGGCCGCCAGCATCCCTTTGGTCAGGGTCATATAGAGGGCGGCCGGAACGCCTTTGCCGGAGACGTCGGCGACGCACATCGCCCAGCAGCCGCGTGGCATCTCCAGAAAGTCGAACAGGTCGCCGCCCACTTCGCGGGCCGGCACGCAGCTCGCGAACAGGGAGAACCCCGGGATCAGCGGCGGCCTGTCCGGCAGCATGCCCTGCTGCGCCTCGCGGGCAACGGCAAACTCGGTGAGCAGGCGTTCCCGCTCGGACCGCGGCGCGGAACCGGCCGGGGGATCATTGCGGCGCGAGATCTCGCCCGCGAGTTCCTGGACGTTCGAGGGCTCCGGACGGGCGGCCACAACCAGGCCGCCCACCAACGGCACGGCCCAGACCAGCAGCAATTGCGTGATGGGCCAGATTCGTCCGGCCGGAAACGCGACCAGTGCCGACAGATCGTACAACGTGTAGACGCCCAGCAAACAGGCCATCAGGCCGAGCAACCCGAAGCCCCGGTAGACCCACAGCCAGGCGGCGAACATCAAGATGGCCACCAGGATGCTCAGATAACCGTTGCCTGAAATCGGAGTGAAGCGGGCCAGGCAGAGCAGCGGTCCAGCCAGGAACAGCAAGCCCAGGCGCCATTTCAGGCGCGGGCTGGGTCTCCACAGGAACGGCAGCATCACGGCGAACACGCACAGCAGGTGATAGCAGAGCACCGGAAACTGAACGAGCACGCCCATGGCCGGCACGGTATCCATGAGGATGCCCGGCCGGGCCGCGTCCAGCCGGACGCCGGTCATCGGCAGCAGCGTGCACACCAGAAACGGCAGCAACGCCAGCGGCGCCGACATCAGCACGCCGCCCGCGATCTCCCGGCCGGCGGAAGGAATCAGCTTGCGCCGCACGGTCAGCCAGAGGATCGACAACCACGCCTGGATCTGCACCTCACGAATGAGCAGGAACCCGGCCGCCAGCGGAAAGGCGAGCGCCAGGGGGCGCGTGACGAACAGCCCGAACAGGAACCCCAGCTTGTTGCTGGTGCTTTCGAAATCTCCCTGATCCCAATTGGCCGAGAGGTAGCCCTGCCGGCCGCCGAGCAACAGGCAGACCAGGTAGAACAGGGCAACCGAAATGCTGACCCAAAGCGCGAGGCGGAGGTGATCCCGGCGGTCCGTCAGGCTGAGGAGGACGAGGATGACCGCGCCGGTGACGGCACAAACCTGAAAAAAGATTCCAAAGCCGGACAGAACGTCTTTCCATGTGGAACCAGGCACGGAGGCATTGCGGCGCACGGAGCGGGGCACGTCGTGACGGAGGTTCACATCCTCCAGCTTTCCTTTGTAGAACGAAGCGATGAGCTCCGCGCGCAGGCCGTTGATTTGCGGATCCCGCCATTCCCACCGTGCGGTGTCGTCCCGCGGTTCCTCATCCTCATCGCGGCGCGGGCGGCGGTCACGGACCCGGACTTCCTCGGAGCGCCGGGTCATGGGTTGGAACTGCGCCGCATCGGCGCGGCCGAAGCGGGCCAGCACGCCCTCTTTCGACAGAAGGGCACTGGCCGGAAGGTCGCCACGCAGTTTCGGGCGCCAGCGGAGGGGACGGCCATTGCCATCCAACTCGGCGGTGACTGTCGAATCGCCATTCGGAGAGCGCGCCAGTACACGGTACCGGGTCCCGGCGAAGGCCTTCAGCAGCGCGGACTCGGGGTGGCGGCTCTGAAGGTCCACCCAATCCTCCTGCGGCTCCACAGTGATGAGGAACTCCCAGCTGGCGATATCGACGCCAAACTCGCGGGCGAGCGACACGGTGGAACTGATGGCCTGTTCGCGGGTCCACGGCGCAACACCCCCGCCCTGGCCGGGCCGCAACCGCACGGCGAGCGCCACCAGGACAGCCAGGGCGATGCCCGCGACGATCAGGTGCCGCTTCATGCCACGTGCTCCTGCTCCAGTTCCTGGACCTGTTCCAGGCGCAGCACCACCGCGGTGAGATCGCTGGTCAGGCGCCGCGTCAGGCGTTTCTCACTGCCGCCCGCCAGCCGCTGCAGAAGAAGGTTGTGAAAGTCGAGGGCCCCGCAGGCCCGAGTGATGCGGGCCAGGTTGCGGAACCAGTCGCGCATGCCGGTGGGAGATTGATCTTCCAACGCAGAGACCAGACCTTCCGTGTGGAACAGCACCGTATCGCCCAGCTCCAACGGCACAGCCGCTTCGGGCAAGCCGTCCGGACTATCGATGAAGGCCATGGGATGCGCCAGCATGTTGCGAAGCACCCAGACGGCGGGAACTTCGCCCCAGCGGGCCGCCTGGAACGTGCGGCGCTGCGGATCGATGGTTGCAACGGCAAAACGGGCGCGCTGAGCAACCTCGCCCAGCCTGTCGGTGAGCAGCGTGCGCAGGCGGGCCAGTGTTCTGGCGGGCGAATCGCCACGGCGCAGATCCGACATCAGGAAGCCCTTGGCAAGCGCGATGGTGAGCGCCGACGCGACGCCCAGGCCTCCGCCGCTGGCGACGAAGACCGCCAGGCCGCCGCCGGGCAGAGGGAAGAAATCGTAGAAGTCGGCGCCCACATCGCCCGTGGGCCGGCAGGACGCCGCGATGGAGAGCCCCGGAATCTGCGGCGGTTTGTCGGGTAGCAGACGCAACTGAGCCTCGCGAGCCGCCTGCACCTCGGCCTGCATGGAAAGGCGCTGGTCGAGGTTCCGGGCATACTCCGGCTTCACTTCATCCTCCGTGACAGCCTCCCCCCGCCATGCTGAGGCGGTGAGGGCTGCCAGTCCCAGGGTGACGAGGCCCAACTGCAGCAGCCCGCTGGGCAGCGAGAACGGGGCCAGCGCAGCCATGGTAGAGGTCTGGATCGCCAGCATGAAGAGCATGGAGGAGACCAGCGCCGCCAGCACGTCGTGCAGGAAGAACGGAGCGAGCATGACAGCCACGGCAACCACCATGTCGAGGACACGCGTGGGCGATGCCAAGCTATTGTCGGTGAATCCGGCGGAGATCAGAAACGGGCACAGCAACAGAATGGTCCATTTCCATCTGGGACGGCGGATGTTGCGCAGCACAAAAGTGAGCGGCACAAACAGCCCGGAGATAACGGTCCAGGCGATCTGGGGCGGCAGCAGCAGCAGCCCGCTCAGCCAGGGGTAGTTGCCATAGGCGGCGGCCATTGCTTCGTCGGAGATGAGCAGGGCATCGCTGGACGATACCAACCAGCTCACAAGCGAAGTAAACAGGAATGCCCAGGAAGCGAAAACTGCTCCGGCTCCGACCGAAACCGCTACGTTGCTGACGCAGCAACGGCCGGAAAGCAGCGCGTCGAAGGCGGTGAGCTTGTCGGGATACCCTTCCCGGATTTCTCCTTCGCCGCTGGCATACGCGGCGCCGACGAGGACTCCGCCCATCGCGAGGAAGATGCCGCCCATCGCGCCGATGCCCAGGGCAACGTACCAGGGGAGCGTGGAGACTCCATCGGAATTCGCGAACGATTCGGCGTTCAGCGCCAGATAGCCGGCGCCGCACAGGCCGAACACGAGCACAAGGATCAGCGCCCGCTTGCGAGGCACTTCCTTTTCGAGGCTTCGCTTCCGGTACAGCCGGATCGAGTAGATGGAGGCGAAGATGGCCAGAAAGACGGCCAGCGCGCCGATGGTTCCGCGGAAGCCGGATTCATCATCCGACCAGGTATGCATCACGCGGACGAACTCGGGTTCGATCCGGGCTCCGGTCACCCGGGACCCGGTGATCTCGATGCGGCCGCTGAACTGCAGCCTGGGGATATCCGCCAGGTGGCCCTCGAAGTCGAAACGGCGGGCAATCGCGTCTTCGCCGGCGTCCTTCCGGCGGGTGGTGGCCTCCCGCATGCGATCGAGCTCGGGATTGGGGATGAAGGTCAACCAGTCCCGCAAGTACTGTCTGGCCAACTGCTCCCCAGCCTCGGCGCTGAGGGCGGGTCCCGTATTGCGGGGCCGCTCGGTGTCGAACTGGAGGACATCTCCGCGGCCGTTCAGCGTGACGGTGATGCTGTGTTCTCCATCCGGCTCCGCCAGATTGAGGACGAAGTGATATGGCGCGGCCAGGCGTCCGGCCTCAGCGACCGAACGGGCGGAAGCGCGCAGGGCGAAGACCTGATGCGAGGTTTGCGGCTTGATCTTCAGCAGGGCTCCGGCGGCCTCCAGCGAGAGCCCTTGCGTTGAGCCCAGACGGCGGGCGATGTCCGTCAGTTGCGAACGGTTGGCGTCGCTGCGCACCGAGGCGGGCACCTTGGCGGCGGAGCGAAGGGTCAGGCCGGCGACCAGCGCGACCGGAGCCAAGGCGATGATCATCAAGGCGGCGCGCCGCGGCAGGCGAGCGAACAGTGCCGTCGAAGCGAGCGACTGGATGAATCCTTGAGACATGGCAGCCCGGCGCTGGGAATTCCCGATTGTACCTGCACGGCGAGCCTGATCCAAGCACCCGGAACGGGGGCGGCGGACTAAACGGTGGGCCGGGGGCTACTTCCGGATGGACAGGCGGTCGGCGGACGGGAAGTCCGCGGGAACGGGAATGGTCACCCGGCCCGTCGCCGCCCACTCCGTGCCGCGCATCAGGGTGGCGATGAAGCCCACGCAGTGCATGGCGGCGACATCGTGGCCCAGGGTGGTGTGAAAGACCCGGCCGCGGGCATAGCGGAGCGCCAGCAGGACCGGCTCGTCCTCATTCGTCCCTCGATTCTGGGAGGTGGAGTGCGCCGTTGCCAGCAGGTCGAAGTCGGCCGCGGGTCCGCAGAGGGAATCGTAAAGCTCATCCGGCGCGTGCTTCCACATCCTGGGCAGGCCCTTGACGATGGGGTGGCGGCGCTCGCGCATCGTGACAACGAAGGGCAGTCGGGCGCCGTGATTGCCGCAGCGGCCGGGCGTCGGCTCGACACGCACCACATCATCGCGCAACCGGATCATCGAACCGGAATCCGGCGCCTTCCGGTTGCCCCAGCCACCGACACCGATCATCTGGTTGTACTGATGCCATTCGGGAAAAGCGTTGTCCGCTGCGTGGTAGGAGACGAAGCCTCCGCCCTCGTGGACGAACTTCTCGAACGCCTCGCTGGTCTCCTTCGACCAGGGATCGCCATTGTAATTGGAGACAACCACAGCGTACTTCGAGAAGTCCGGCTTGAAGGTGCTCATATCTCCGCCCTGCGGCGGGGTGGTGGCGACATCGACTTCGAAGCGGCCGGACATCTCGAGGATCTCCTGCAGGACCGGAGTCGTCTCTTTCCAGGCGTGGTTATTCTGGCCATCGATGATCAGAACCTTGAGCCGGGGCGAGGCGGGATACAGTGGCTGCACCCCCAGGGCCAGAACGAAGATGGCCAGGAATCGGAGGGAAGGAGGGGTTGAGATGAAAGCCATCGAAATTGTCGTTGCGTTCTACCCGCTATCTTACGCCTCCGGACCGGGCTAACGGGTGGTCGGCCTCTTCGCCCTCAACCCCGCCAGAGCCTGGGCGAGCTGACCGGCCGCCAGTTTCAAAGCGGCGGACGAGTAGCCGGCATAACCGAGCATGAGACCGCGACGAGCGGGCTCTGCCAGACAATAGGCCGAGATCGGCTGGGCGATGACGCCCGCGTTGGCGGCGAGCCGGCTGGCTTCGACGTCATCGACGGTGCCGGGGAGCCAGCCTACGAGGTGCATGCCGGCCGCGGCGGGCGACAGCTCCAGGAGGCCGTCCAACTCCCTGGTCAGGGCTTCGACGATGGTGTCGCGGCGTTCCTGGTATAGGGTCCGCATGCGGCGGATGTGGCGGCCGAAATGGCCCTCCCGCATGAACTCCGCCAGGACGGCCTGATCGACCATTGGAGAATGGCGGTCGGCAATCGACCGTGCGGCCGTGAAGACATCGACCAGCGGCGGCGGCGCTACCAGATAGCCCAGCCTCATGGAAGGAAAGAGCACCTTGCTGAAGGTTCCGGCGTAGATGACCTGGCCGCTCTCGTCCAGGCCCTGAAGCGCGGAGAGCGGGCGGCTGACATAGCGGAACTCGCTGTCGTAGTCGTCTTCGAGAATCCAGGCGCCGGTTTCCGCGGCCCAGCAGAGCAGCTCCATGCGCCGGGTCACGCTCATGGTTACGCCCGAGGGGAACTGGTGGGAGGGTGTGACGTAGGCCAGCCGCGCGCCGGGCGCCGTGGCGCGGCCCGCCCTCACGCTGATGCCTTCCGCATCGACAGGCACGGGCGCGAGGGCCAAGCCCGCGGCGACCAGAGCATCGCGGGCACCCCGGTAACCCGGCTCCTCCATCCACACCGCGTCGCCCGGATCCAGGAGCACCCGCGCCGTCAGATCGATGGCCTGCTGCGAACCGGAGACCAGGATGACCTGGCGCCAGTCGCAACGCACGGCGCGGGCCATGCGGAGATACTCGGCGATGGCCTGGCGCAGGGGCTGGGCGCCTTCGGCCGGTCCGTAGGTGAGCAACTGCCAGGGGTGCTTGCGCCACTGCCGGGCGACCATGCGCTCCCACAGGCGGAAGGGGAACTCGTCCACGGCGGGCACGCCGGGCTGGAACGGCCTGGGCTCGTTGCGGGAGAGCGTGTGGGTGGTGGCGTAGCGCTGCAGGGCCTGACCCTGCCTGGACAGGCGGGGACGGGTGGGCGCCCCGGGTGGGGTGGTGGAGGTGCCGCGCACTGCCCGGAGACTGTCATCGGGCAGACGTAGCGTCACGTAGGTGCCTGAGCCGGCCTCGCCTTCCAGGTAGCCTTCGGCGAGCAGTTGGGCATAGGCGTTCACCACGGTGTTGCGGGAGACGGACAGCTCCGCCGCCAGCAGGCGTGACGAGGGCAGTTGTGTGCCCCTGGCGATGCGCCCGTCGAGGATGGCGTCGCGGATGCCCTCGTAGAGCTGGTGATAGAGGGGCTCAGCGCTCGCCGGATCGAGAGCGAAGATCGGAGACAGGAAGGTGGAGGATTTTCTGCCCATGCCGGATGCCTGATGCCGGAACTCCCATTGTCGAATGCCGAGGCCCTGGTGCGGGAAGTGGACCCTGGCCGGGCCGGCATTCTGGATCTTTTCGCCTGCGCGCCGGGCCGTGCATGATGGGGCTTCCCCATGAATACCGCAACCTCTGTCAACGCGACCATCCGGCAGCACCCCGAGCGCGCCGCCAGTGCCGAGGCGGGCGAGTTCCTCGCAGCCGGGACGGTGGCCCATGTGGGCTTCCACGTGGACGGGCAGCCCTATGTCATTCCGTTCTCGTATCAGTACGACCTGAGCGCTCCGGACCGGCTGTACCTCCACGGGGGCCACAGCAGCCATACCCTGCGGGCGCTGGCCGGGGGTGCCCGGGTGTGTGTGACGGTCACGATGGTTGACGGTTTGGTCTACTCGCGGACCGCGCTGAACCACTCGATGAACTACCGGAGCGTTGTGTGCTTTGGGCAGGCGCGGCCGGTGGAGGAGGCGGCGGCAAAGCAGGCCGTGTTCGCCCGCATGATCGAGCGGTACTTTCCGGGGCGGACGGCGGGGGAGCATTACGCGGCGGCCACAGAGGCGCAGCTGCGGGCGACGGCTCTGCTGGAAGTAACGATTGAGAACATGACCGCCAAGGCAAGGCGTGGAGGGCCGACGGGGCCGCTGGATGGCGATCCTGAGGCTCTGGGGACTTGCGGGGTCGTGCCGGTTCCGGTGGGGTGACAAGGGGGGTCCGGGCTGGATGGGGGCGGGCTCGCGGACTTGAGGAGTGGGCGGCCCCGGCAGTTGTGGGGTTGGGGTTGGTTGTGGGGCCGCAGATGGCCGACTGCGGACCAGGTTGGCCACCGTTCCGGGGGGCGGCTGTTTGATGGAACTTCGGCTGGATTGGTCGCGGAAGGGGTGTGTGGCCCGCTGCGTTGATGACGCCTGGTTAGCCTGTCGCTCGCGCTCCGGGACAGGTGCTGGGTGGGCTGCTTCCAGCGTTTTGGGGGCCAGCAGAGCGGGGGCGCGCTCCCCTCGACTTTCAGCTGAGTTAGCGGCCTGGTGGGCTGTGGCCCGCTCCTTTCCAGTCGCGGTTCGCAGGAGGTACGTTCCGAGGACATAGGTAACAAAACATTCCAAGGACATAGGTAACAGTCGGAAATGGAGCTCGGGAGCGTGAAGGGCAGTCCAGCATTGGGTATGCCCTGGAAAGAGGTCCGAGTGGAAGAACAACGACTGTCGATCGTTCAA